>CADCKQ010000003.1 GCA_902802045.1 Oscillospiraceae bacterium
GCTGCTTCCTCATCGGAAACAGCTTACTTTTTCGTTCTGTTTTGTTCAATTTTCAAGGTACATCGCGCTCCCTCTTGAGAGGCGAGCTTGATTAATATAGCACCGGTAGTTCCGCTTTGTCAAGGTTTTTTTTCAGCTTTTTTCAAGCTTTTTTTTGACCGCAAAATATTGATTTTTTGGGGCCTTCAAACACTATATCTGTAAACGTAAAAATGCCCCGCCTGAGGCGGGGCAGATGAGAGATCAGATCTATCTAAACGTTGAAGCGGAACAGCGTGACGTCTCCGTCCTGCATGACGTAGTCCTTGCCCTCGCTGCGCACCAGACCCTTCTCTTTGCAGGCGGCCATCGAGCCGTTTGCCTTAAGGTCGTCGAAGGCGACTATCTCGGCTCTTATGAAGCCCCTCTCGAAATCGCTGTGGATCTTTCCGGCAGCCTGCGGCGCTTTGGTGCCTCTCTTTATTGTCCAGGCCCTGCACTCGTCGGCTCCGCAGGTCAGGAAGGATATGAGCCCCAGAAGGTCGTAGGAGCACTTTATCATCCTGTCGAGCCCCGACTCCTCGAGCCCCAGCTCCTCAAGGAACATCAGCTTGTCGTCGGGCTCCAGCTCCGCCATCTCCTCCTCGACCTTGGCGCAGATCGGAAGGACCACGGCGTTCTCCTTATCGGCTATCTCTTTGACCGCCTTGTAGTAAGGATTATTTTCGAAATCCGAGACCCCGTCCTCGTCCATGTTCGCGGCAAAGATTATGGGCTTCGCGGTGAGGAGGTCCGAGGTCGCTATTATTTCGGCAGCGTCCCTGTCGCACTCGAAGCTCCTCGCGGAATTGCCGTCGTTTAAGTGTTCGCGCAGGGCCTCGAAGACCTCCGCCTCCTTCAGGAACTTTCTGTCGCCCTTGGCGGCTTTTCTGGCCTTGTCTATGCGCCTGTCGATCATCTCGATGTCTGCCATGATGAGCTCGAGGTCTATTATGCCTATGTCTCTCGCCGGGTCCGTGCTGCCCTCCACGTGGATGACGTTATCGTCGTCGAAGCATCTGACCACGTGGACGATCGCGTCAGTCGCCCTGATGTTTCCGAGAAACTTGTTGCCCAGGCCCTCGCCCTTCGAGGCACCCTTTACAAGCCCCGCTATGTCGACAAACTCTATGACCGCCGGGGTGTGCTTTTTCGGAGAGTACATCTCCGTGAGGAAATCGAGCCGCTTGTCAGGCACCTGCACCATCCCAACATTGGGCTCTATCGTGCAGAACGGGAAATTCTGGGCCTGCGCCCCCGCGTTCGTTATGGCGTTGAACAATGTGGATTTTCCGACGTTCGGAAGTCCTACTATTCCGAGTTTCATATTATCCGATACCTTTCAGATCTGAGATTATTCTTCGACTTCTATATCGATCCCGAGCTCCTTCGGGAGGAATCTCGGACAGACGTTTTCGCTGGACATTATGACTGAGGAGGCCAGGCGCGTTCCTATCTCCACTGCCTCGCCCAAAGTCCTGCCGTAGGTAAGGCCGGCGGCGACTCCGGCGCAGAAGGCGTCTCCTGCGCCCGTCGTGTCCTTGACCTCGACGGGATTCGCGGGGACGAAGCCTCTGCTGCCGCCGAGCTCGGCGTATACGGAGCCCCTGCTGCCGAGAGTGACGACCATCGAGGGGATGTTGGCATTGGTTATCTTGTCGAACAGGACGTTTTCCATCTCTTCGGGCTCCCTGTCCGAGAAATCCTCCACGAAGAGTATGCCCGCCTCCTCCTCATTGCATATGACGCAGTCCATGGATTTCATGAAATCACGCCGCTCCGCCGCCAGGGTCATGTTTGCCACGACAGCAAAGATCTTCTTGCGGTATTTTTCAGCGAGAGCTATGCTCCTCTTTATTATTTCCTTGCCGAGGTCTATCTCGATAACGACGCTGTCGGCATTTTTGAAGATCTCATCGCCCTCCTCCTCGAGAAGGCGCTCGAGCTCCTTCTGGTCAGGTCTCTTGGAGACGCTTCCGGCCAGATCCCCGCTGTTGTCGAAAACGGCCAGCCACATTCCCATAGAGTCGGGAACGGAGCGCACATATTTCGTGTCGACCTTGTGGTTTTCAAGTTTGCGCTTTACTTCCTCGCCGGTCCCGTTGTCGTCGACCAGTCCGATAAAGGAAGGTCTCAGCTCGAGATTAGCAATATCCTCGACGACGTTTCGGGCGACTCCGCCGTGTATGAACTCGACGCTCCCGGCGTTTCTGCCCGTAGGGAGATAGGTGTTGTAGGGGAAGCCCTTGATATCGACGAAGACTGTTCCTATTACGGCGATGCCCATCTGCTTAGTCTTTCCTTAAAATAATTATTTGTACTGCGAAAACGGCGTGTAGTTTATGACGCCCGTGTCCGCTCCCCAGATGTCCATGAGCTCCGCGGCTCTGGCCTCGGTCGTGTAGGCCGAGGAGGTCTTCACTCCCGTGAACGGCTCGACATAGTGGTTGAAGTACTGCCAGAAGTACACGCCGTTTGAATCGACGTCGGAGTAGAGGAAGTCCTTCTGGAGCAGGTAGTCGGGCTCGGAGGTCGAGAAGTACGAGGCCGAAATGAGCGTATAGGCAGCTCCTCCGGAGCCTCTGTTGTATATGACTCCCGTTCTGCCGAGCCAGTAGAGGTTTCTCTCCCAGCCCTTCACGGCATGGACACTCTGCCCGTTTATGACCGTATAGATGTCGTCTAGATTTCCTTTGGGCCCGTCCGCGACGTAGCCGAGTATGAGCTCGTCAGTTCCGTTCGAGTCCAGATCCAGGAAAGCGTAGCCGATCTCATTGAGTCTGCTGCCCGCGTCGGTGAGGCCGTAGAAGCTGTTGAGCCCGTTATCTTCAAGAGTCTGCCTGTCCCAGCCATCCGAAAAGGCGCGGCTGTAAGCGTCGAGAACGCTTTTGTAGAGCGCCGTGTCTGTCGCCTGGTCAGCTATGGGTGCCGCCGCGTACTCCTTGACGGTGAACTGTCTGACGATGATGTCCGTCGTGGTCTTGCGCCCGCTGTCATCCGCTGTCGCCGTGACGGTATACGTATATGTTCCGGCACCGAGCTGACCGAAGGACAGGTCGTTGTTTATGGTCTCGTGGATATCCAGAGTCGGCTTGTTCGGTCTGTATATCTGCGATGAGATCGCTATCTTTCCGTTTACGTCCGTGACCTTAGCGTAGACCTCTGTCAGAACGCCGGAGCTTGCCGACACGATGCCTTTTATGCCGAATTTCTTCCCGGCTGTCAGGGTCTCGGGATATCTCTCCCCGCTCACGCTGATCACGGGGCCGAGCATGGCCGCGGGGGAAGGAGTGGGAGTGGGCTCGGGAGTCGCCTCAGGCGTCGGCTCGGGAGTTGTTTCGGGAACGGGCTCGGGAGTCGCTTCGGGCTCCGGAGCGGTCTCTGCGGGAGCCGGAGCTTCGGTCGCGGGAACGGGCGTCGCCTCAGGCTCTTTCGCTTTGGCTCCGCAGGCGGCAGTTCCCAGGATCACAGACAGCACCAGCAGCAGTATCAGTATCTTTTTCATTTTTTTCTTCTTTCTGCAATATCTGCAAACGTAAAAATTATGTTAACCTAACCGATATTAGCACCGGCATTTTTATTTGTCAATGCTTTCAGATGAATACCGATTCTTTCAGCCTCTTCATGGCCTCCTCGGCGAGACTGAAGGGCAGGGCGAAGTTCATTCTTATGGTGTCAGGCCAGTTGAAGGCCTCACCGTCCTGCCAGATGACGCCTTTTCTGACGCCTCTGTGCTGGAGCTCCTTTATCGAAATGCCCTTCGACGCGCAGAATTCCGAGCAGTCGAGGTAGAGCATATAGGTCCCCTGGGGCTTCGAGACCTTCACTCCGGGGAGGTTCCCGTCTATGAAGCTGCAGGCAAAGCTGAGGTTTTTGTCGACGGCTCCGATCATCTCTTCGGCCCACTGCTCTCCTTCGTCGCTGAAGGCGCCGGTGAGCGCGTGCATGGAGAGCACGTTCTGGCTGTTGTACCGGCTCATCTCCTCAAAACGCCTTATCCTCGCGCGAAGCTCCTTATTATATATAATATGGTAGGCGCCTATAAGCCCCGCGAGGCTGAAGGTCTTGCTGGGCGCGTAGAGGGCGACCGTTCTGTTTCTGGCGTCCTCCGAAACGCTCTGCGTGGGGATATGCTTAAAGCCGGGCATTATTATATCGGACCAGATTTCATCGGAGATGACAGTGCAGCCGTTGTCTTTATAGACCTGCATGGCTTTCTCTATCTCCTGCCTCTCCCAGACTCTTCCGGTGGGGTTGTGCGGGGAGCAGAAGATGCAGACCCTGATATCGTTCTCCTTTATCTTTCTGTCCATGTCCTCATAATCCATGCGCCAGATGCCGTTTTCATCCATTTTGAGTCTGGAGAGGACTATGTTTCTTCCGATGGCATCGAGCGTATGTGTAAAGCCTATATAGGTCGGGGCGTGGAGCAGGATATTCTCTCCGGGGCAGGTCAGCACCTGAACTGCCGAGCTGAGTCCGCCCAGAACCCCGTTTTCATAGCCTATGTCGTCCTTTTCAAGGCCAGATACTCCGTTACGCCTTTCCTGCCAGGAGATTATGCTGTCATAATACCTGTCCGACAGCGAAAAATAGCCGAAATGGGCCTTATCCGTTCTCTCGCGGATCGCCTTCAGGATGGAAGGCGCCGTCGGGAAGCTCATATCGGCGATCCACATGTTTATCCTGCTGACCCCCTCTTCGGGCTGAACACCCTCGAAAGGTATCTTTTCAGCCGCGAGACAGTCCTCGTTTCTTTCCATCACGGTTTCAAAATCGTACTTCATCTCAGCTCTCCTCTGTTAAGATGCACATTCATAAGGGGAAGCCTCCCCGGCGTTTATTTGCCGGGAAGGCTCTGTTTCGGACAGTTCTTTCGGATCATTCCGCGGGATTGACAAGCTCGAGGGTCCTCTCGGCGTTGAGCTTTCTGCACATCTCGACGAACTTGTCGAGGGGCACGTCGTGGATCTGGTTTGAAGATCCTCTCATGCTGACCGAGAGAGTGTCGGTCTCCGCTTCCTTGTCGCCGAGGACCAGGATGTACGGATCCTTGTAGCCGCGGAATTTCTTGATCTTGTTGTTCATATGGGTATCCGTGTAGTCTGCTTCGACTCTCACGCCTGCCGCGGTGAGGGCTTTCTCGACCTTCTCCGCATATTCGTTGTGCGAGGTCCTGATCGGGACCAGGGCGACCTGGTAGGGGCAGAGCCAGAACGGGAAGGCACCCTTGAAGTGTTCTGTTATGATGCCCGTGAATCTCTCGAAGGAGCCGAGCAGCGCTCTGTGTATGACTATGGGCATCTTCAGTGTCCCGTCCTGATCCTGGTAGGTAAGGCCGAAATTGTGCGGGAGCTGGAAGTCGAGCTGGACTGTGCCGCACTGCCACTCGCGGCCGAGCGCGTCCTTTATCTGGAGGTCTATCTTCGGGCCGTAGAAGGCGCCGTCTCCCTCGTTGATCTCGTAGTTGCCCTCGCCGTATTTTTCGTCGAGTATCTGTTTAAGCGAAGCCTCGGCCTTGTTCCAGACCTCGATATCGCCCATGTAGTCGTCGGGTCTTGTCGAGAATTCTGCTCTGTATGTGATGCCGAAGGTCTTGTATTCGCGGTCCGCAAGCTCGATGATCCTCATGATCTCGTCGCGGATCATGTCCTCCGTAACGAAGGTGTGGTCGTCATCCTGCCTGAACTCTTGGACTCTGAACAGGCCGTTCAGCTGGCCGGATTTCTCCTTGCGGTGCAGGACGTCCATTTCGCTGTAGCGGATGGGCAGTTCCTTGTAGGAGTGGCTTCTGCGCTTGTATGTCATCATCGCGTTCGGGCAGTTCATCGGTTTCGCGGCCATGGTGTCCTCGGCCTCGATGCTGTAGCAGCTGCAGGGCGCGGAGGCCTCTTTGATCTCGGTTTCGGGCTCGACTCCCTCGGTGATCCCGGGGATGAGGAACATGTTGTTGACATAGTGGGCCCAGTGTCCGCTGACGATCCAGAGGCGCTTGTTATTGATGAGCGGAGCGGAGATCTCCGTGTAGCCGTATTCGTCCTGGAGCTCTCTGACGAATTTCATCAGCTCTCTGTACATGATCCAGCCTCTGGGCAGCCAGTAGGCCATGCCGGGAGCCGTATCCTGGAAGGTGAAGAGGTCGAGGGCCGCGCCGATCTTCTTGTGGTCTCTCTCGAGAGCTTCCTTGACCCATGCGATATGGGCCTTGAGCTCGTCCTTTGTCTCAAATGCGTAGAGATAGATCCTCTGGAGCATGTCGCGCTTCTCGTCGCCTCTCCAGTACGCGCTGGAGGCGGATCTGACCTGGTAGGCAACGCTCATAAGCTCCTGGGAATTGCTCACGTGAGGGCCTCTGCAGAGATCGACGAAGTCGTCGCCTGTTTTGTAGACCGTGATCTTCTCGTCCTCGGGCAGATCCTCTATGAGCTCGACCTTGTATTTCTGGTTCCTGAAGAGCTCCAGGGCATCTGCTCTCGAGAGCTCGAGGCAGGTCCAGTCCTCGCGGCGTTTGATTATCTCGCGCATCTTATTCTCGATGGTCTTGTAGTCGTCTGCCGTGACGGCGCGCGGAAGCAGGAAATCGTAGTAGCAGCCGTCCGCTATCTGGGGGCCTATCGCCAGCTGTACGCTTTCCTTTCCGAATATCTCAATTACCGCCTTGGCCATTATGTGGGCCAGGGAGTGGCGGTAGACTTCTTTAAACTGTTCTTTATCCATTCTGTCCTGTTCTCTCCTTCGCTTATGGAATTACTAATAGATTGTACCATAAAATTTCAAGAATAAAAGAACTTTTTCAGCCCCTTTTCCATGAAATTGCTCCGCGACAACCAAATATCTTTCATTTGGGCCGGCCCCGTGATATAATGACCCGGTTCATATATAATCATAAACATTTTAACATCTGATGCGGAGGTACGAAGGCATGGATAAACTGTCTGTTGAAGAAGCAAAACGCCTGAACGGCACCATGGTCACGGAGGATCATCTGAAGCTCCACGCCGCTAATGTCGCCGCCTGCATGGGTGCGATGGCCCGGCACTTCGGAGAGGATAAGGAGCACTGGGAGGCCGTCGGGTATCTGCACGACTACGATTATGAAAAATATCCCGAGGAGCACCTCGCCCATACGGAGGAGCCTCTGAGAGATGTCGGAGTTCCCGAGGAGGATATCCGCGCCATACTGAGCCACGGCTACGGAATATGCACCGATGTGGAGCCTCTGAGTGCTATGGAAAAGAGCCTCTTCACCGTGGACGAGCTCAGCGGAATCATCCAGGCCGCGGCCAGGATGCGCCCGAACGGCATTACAGACATGGAGGTCAAGAGCTTCATGAAGAAATGGAAAGACAAGAAGTTTGCCGCGAAGTGCGACAGGCCTCTCATACTGAAGGGCTGCGAGATGCTGGGGATGGATATAAAGGACGTCTCGGAGATCTGTATCAGCGGCATGAAGGAGCACGCCTTCGAGCTGCAGCTGACAGGCGCAGAGGAATAACGGATAACCATTGAAAGAAATAAAGGAGAAAACAACATGAGAGCAGCAGTCACCTACGACATCGCAAGCGGAGAGGTATTCCAGCATTTCGGAAGGACAGAGTATTTCAAGTTCTACGATATCGAGAACGGAAAGATCACCGATTCGAAGGTAGCAAGCACCAACGGCCAGGGTCACGGAGCGCTGGCGTGGCTTCTGCAGGGAGTCGGCGCGGATACGCTGATCTGCGGAGGCATCGGAGGTGGAGCACAGTCCGCTCTGAGCCAGGCGGGGATCACTCTGTACGGCGGAGTCACGGGCTCTGCAGACGAGGCTGTGAACAGACTTATCGCGGGCACTCTGGAATATGACCCCAATGTTATCTGCAACCACCATCACGATCACGGCGACGGAGGCTGCGGTCACCATCACCTCGAGGACGGAGAGGGCTGCTGCGGGCATCATCACGACCATGATGAGGGCGGCTGCTGCCACGACTGATATCCGGACAATTGTCAATAATAAAAGGCGCGAGATATTCGCGCCTTTTATATATGTAATTTTGTATTCCGTTTTGAAGCTGCTTACTTCAGTCCTGCCGAGAGAAGGCTCGCAAGCAGGTTCATGCCGTTTGCGCTTACGTCTTCCTCTTCCTTTACGCTGACCTGAGGACTGAAGAGCGAGCTGAAGAGGCCGCTCTTTTTCTTTGCGCCGAGCATTGCCGCCACGTCGCTCAGGTCGAGGCCGTCGCTGAGGTCCACGCCGTCCGCTTTGCTCTTTGCAGCGGAGAGGCTGCAGAGAAGTGCCGGGGCGAGGACGCTGAGGACCTTGTTCACGTCGCCGCTGCTGAGACCTGCGCCGGATGCCAGCGAGCCCGTTTCGGAATCTCTGCTGTCTCCGAGTATATGTCCGACGATTTTGCCTCCGTCTGTCTCATCCGCTTCCTCTATCTGCAGGGACACCGGCTTCTTGCTGGTGTGCTGTGTGAGCGCGCCGAGAAGAGAGCTGGCGCCTGCCTGGGAGGCGGCGTTACCCGTCATGTATCTGAGAAGCAGGGGAACTGCCAGCGGTATGAGCTTCTTCAGCATCGATTTGGAGATGCCCGTCTTTTTGGAGAGGGCTGTAAGCGCGTTGCCGCTTGTCAGAACGCTTAATAGAATACTTAAAAGATTCATTTTGTTTCCTCCTTGATATTTATGTTTTAATAAAGATCATCCCAGTTTATTGTCTTTTTCCCGATGAATTCCCTCACAAGCGCGTTTTCCGGAACCATGCTCTGATCTATCGTTCCGAAAAGCTGCAGCGCCGGCAGGACCTTTCTCAGTTCTTCATAGCGCTCGATGCCCTCGGGAATATTGGAAAAGAGCTTTGTTGCGGTTTCGTTGTACACGGCGAGCTCATATGGAAGCGAAGTGTCGAACTGGAAGTCGGCGGTGTTTTTGTACGGAGAGATGTAGGTCGTCTCCCCTCTTCTGACGTTTGCCCACATGTTCATCGTGTACTCTGGGCTCGCTCCCCTGAAGTTGTAGTCGCGCACAAGCCTTCTCGTGAGCCTGAACCAGGTCCTTTTGAAAACTACGGCGTCGCGGAAGACCACATCGCTTCTGGCGGAGATATAGAGCTTAAATGCCTCCGGGTGTTTTTGCGTGAACATCGGGTTCAGGGCGTGGATCCCTTCGAAAACGGCGACCTCGTCCTTGTCAAGCCGGACAGTCTTGGATATTCTGTCCGAGCGCTTCTGGGCGGTAAAGTCGTATGCTGGAACAGCTACCTCCCCGCCTGCGGAGAGACGGCTGAAGTGGTCGTTTAACATTTCGATGTCCAGGCAGAGAGGAGATTCAAGGTCGAATTCCCCTTCGGGAGTCTTTGGCGTCACTCCCTCGGAGACGCCGAGGAAATAGTCGTCCATCGAGACATAGTTGGATTTTATTCCGTGTTTTTCGAGAGCTTCCGATATTTTTGAAGCCGTAGTCGTCTTTCCTGAGCCGGAAGGCCCCGCAAGCAGAACGATCGGGCTCTGTTTGAGATTGTCGGCTATCTTTTCGGCCGCTTTCTCAACGTTTTTTTCGTATGTCTCATCGCTCTCGAGAATAAACTCGACCGGATCGCGTATGGTCCTGTAATTGATAACGGAAAGATCGTATGCCATATCTTTTCACCTTTTATAATGATTTAAATTATTATAACATTTGTGCCGCTCTTTGGAAAGAAAATATTGTCATTCCGGTCCGGAATAATGCGGAGTGAAGACGCCTCCGCACAGCGGAGAGCCTCGTTCATTTATATCGGGAGAACGGCAAAAACAACAGACATATTTACGGCAAATAATAAACAGCCGCCAAGAGGTGACTGTTTATTTATGGAAAAGGTATCGCGTTTTGAAAGATAGGGGTGCGCTGAAAAACCGGAATAAATCCGGCTCATTTGGCTTTCTTTGGTTTCTTCTCGGGCAGTTCTGCATACATGCCTTCCAGTAATTCTGCAACCAAAGCCGTATCCTCAAACCTGTCGAATACGTGCATCAGTGTTTTTGAACCTTCATACGGATAACGCAGTTCGGAATCTGCAAGCAGCCTGTCTGATGCCGGTGTTCTCTTCAAAAACAGTTCATTATCGCAAATGTCACCTATCAGCTTACCATTGAGGTAAACCAGATATCCGCCCATCATGGCTTTTATGACAATATCACCGACTGTAGAAAAACTCTCACGTACATATTCGATAAATTCATTCACTATGATTACCTCCACAAATCCCGATTTGGCAATCCGATTAACTTTTCTTTGCGTAAGCGGCATAACACCACTTCGCGATTTCTGCAATCAAAGCCACAGGCAGATCTCTATCATGCGGCAGTCGGATCGTTCCTTTGCTGACTTCAAAACCGGCAAGTTTATCCGCAAAAGCAGCAATTGCTTCATCTCCGGGATAAAGACCGACATGCTTCCTGAAGGAAGCAAAGTGAATCAGATTCTTTCCTTTCCAAAAGGTAGGCATCGACCATGATATCTTTTCCTCCGCATCCGGTATGGCTTCACGGATGACAGAGCGAAGCTGCTTAAGCCTCGGCCTGACGGATTCTTCTTGGGCGGCAATATATTCATCAATCGTCTGCGGCTTTACACAGTAATGATCCTGATCCTTTTTGCTGAATTCTCTGCCGCATATGGGGCATTTCCAAGTCATCGCTTCACCTCTGTAAAACGGAATTTATCGTTTTAGCCGTCTGAATGCCGCATAGATTCCATAGCCGACAGCTACACCAAGCGTGTTTAGAATAAGATCGTCCACATCTGAGGCTCTTGCGGGAAAAGGCAGTTGAAGTATCTCAGTGCACAGTGAGATAAGGGCACCAACTGCAACCACTTTCCAAAAACAGTTCAGCTTTTTATATATGGCCGGCAGCACAATACCAGTGGGAATGAACATTATCATATTGCCGACTACATTCCAAATGATGTCCCGGACATTATCATAATCAAAAAGATAGATAAATGGAATAAGATTCGTCCGGAAAGGAATTGCTGTCGCGGGGTCAAAAACCAGCGGCTGCACATGTCCGTTTGCCAATGCCCTCGGGAAAAGCACAAAGCGGATAATGACTGCAAGATTGATATACATCAGGAGCAAAACAGCTTCTCTTTTCCAGCTGATCTGTCCCTGTTGCTTCCACACAATGAACCTCGTCAGCAACCAGATGGCAGTGTAAAACAGTTCTGCTGAAAGAAAAGATATCTCGACCATGCAGGGTACCCCTTATAAATCCCGATTTATCTACCTGATTACCAATCGTCATCCAGAAGTACAGACAGGCCGTCGGCCTTGTCTCTACGTTCATCATAGCATAAAAAGAAAAGAACGGCAATTCTATCAGAATTACCGTTCTTTTATGGCGGACAGGGTGGGATTCGTTCTCGCCTGCGGGCTCGGTCAGTCGCGGGTCCGGCCGTCCGCAGGAAGGCCGTTCAATACCGCGACGTTCGAATCCCAATAAAACTAATAAACAAACAGCCGCCTGAAGGCGACTGTTTGTTTATGGCGGACAGGGTGGGATTCGAACCCACGAGCCCGTTGCCGGACTACCTGATTTCGAGTCAGGGCCGTTATGACCACTTCGATACCTGTCCATTGCCGGGATATTATACCCAAAACATGCCGCAAAATCAACCCGATTTTTTCCGTTGACTATGCTCTTCCCAAATCATATAATTTACTCTTAAATACAATTGACTGACCGGAGGCACGACATGCTCGATTTTTTACGCTCTGAAGGTATCGGTGAGGAGATCATAGGAAAGATTGAAAGCTTCAGGAGGGCTTATCCCCTTGAGGAAAACAATGCTTCACGAGTCCCGGTGCCGAGATTCCGCTACTACGGGAAAGATATCTGGGAGAAGGCTCTTATCGCTCTGCTGTCCGGCGAAAACGTTCTGCTGGTCGGAGCCAAGGCAACGGGCAAGAACGTTCTTGCCGAGAACCTGGCAGCTGTCTTCAACCGGCCGGAATGGGATATTTCCTTCTATCTCAATACGGATGCCGCTTCACTTATCGGGACCGACACCTTCCGCTCGGGAGAGGTGCGTTTCCGCAAGGGTCCCGTCACCCAATGTGCCGAGGAGGGCGGTTTCGGCGTGCTTGACGAGATAAACATGGCGAAGAACGAGTCTCTGGCCGTGCTTCATGCTACCCTGGACTTCCGGCGCGTTATAGATGTGCCGGGCTACGAGAGGATCGTCCTCAAGCCCTGCACGAGGTTCATAGCCACGATGAACTACGGCTATGCCGGAACGAGAGAACTCAACGAGGCGCTCGCCTCCAGGTTCATGGTCATCAATATGCCCATCATCTCCGAGGATAACCTCGACAAGCTCATAAAGTCGCAGTTCCCCGCATTGAAGCAGGAGTATTCCGCCCAGCTGGCCGGTCTTTTCGAGGATATACGGAAAAAGTGCGAAAACTCGGAGATCTCAACCAAGGCTCTGGATCTGAGAGGTCTGCTGGCTGCGATCTCGCTTGTCGGAAACGGTCTTTCACTCGGAGAGGCGCTTGAGCTCGGCATAGTCAACAAATCCTTTGACGATTTCGAGAGACAGCTCGTCTCCGATATGATAACGACCCGCATAGACGGGAAGCTCACAAGAACAGAGCTTTTTGAATCATGAATGAAGTTACCGAGCTACAGAAAAAAAGAGCGGTAAATACGATCTGGAATACGGCTGACGATTACGGTTTCCAGCCGGATTTCAAGGCCTACGACAGCGACGGAAACGCGGAGATATACTTAAACTGCATAATCGGCGGAGTATACCGTTATTATGATTACCCGAAGCTTGCAGAACTGTTTTCGGCCTTCTCCCGCTATGAAGACGACGCGGATACCTACGAAGGTCTCCTCTGGCTCGGTCTTGAAAACGCCGTTTATCCCCGCTTGCTGCAAGAAAGGCCCGTGCTTGAATCGCTTAGGCGTGATTACGCGAAGCGCCTTGTTTCCATGTTCGGAAACACCGCTCCGGACGACTACTATCTCCTCGACTGTCTCACATTCGGCCACTACCTGAGAGTGCTCGGAACAGAGCCTGAGATCAGCCGATACGACAGAAGACTTCTCGACGAACTGGAGTTTTCTCCCGATCTGGACACGGATGAAATAATCTCATTGTCAAAGGAGCTGCTGCAGAAGTGGTTCCAGATCACGAATTTTGAAAAAAGAAAAGAGCGCAAGCCCTTTGTGCTCTTCACGATAAAGCAAAGAAACCGCAGATCAAAGGCTGTCCGTCTCCACAAATACAGCTTCAGCTTCTTCGAACACCCGAAAGAATTCGGGACTCAGGCAAACGACAGTCTGAACAGGTTCGATGTAAAAACAAAGCTTTCCGAGGAGGAGATGCAGGCATTCATAGCGGGCAAATTCGGAAAGCCCATATATTCGAAGGCAAAAACTGCCGAGCTCGAGCGTCAGCTCTGCTCAGGGAACCATTCTTTCTGTCATCTGCATTTCACGCGCGGAGAATACGCACCCGAGACGATCCGCTCCAGCTTCGAAGCCTATAAAAAAGAGGAAGAGGCAAAGCAGCGCCTGCGCAACCGCAAATATTACAAAGACCGCTATACAGTCAGCCGCGCCGCAATAGCCAAGCTCTCAGGTGCCATACAGAACTCCGTGCTTCTTCACCTTCAGCCGACGCCGGTAATTGCCGATACGGGCCTTCTATGCGGCGGCAGGGCGTGGCGGGCGCAGTATCTTGACGACAACAGGATCTTCATACGAAACGACCAGGACAATCTCGGCGATTTCTGCGTGGATATCCTTCTCGACGCCTCAACTTCCCAGGAGAAGAGGCAGGATATCGTCTCCTACCAGGCTTTCATCATAGCCGAAGCTCTTACAAGATGCGGCGTCCCGTGCAGGGTGAGCTCCTTCTGTTCCATGAGCGGGTATACGATAATGCATATATTTCGGGAATACAACTCGCCCCATGACAATGAGAAGATCTTTGATTTTGTCTCCAACGGCTCCAACCGCGACGGGCTTGGAATAAGGGCAGAGCACTACCTGATGAACCTCTCCCCCTACGAGCACAAGCTTCTCATCATTCTGTCGGATGTAAAACCCAACGACTCCGTCAAGATCGATTACGGCCCGGACAGAGTCGCTTATTACGAAAACGAAGCTGGCCTTAACGACACGGCCATCGAGGTGAGAAGAGCGCGCTCCGACGGAATAGCCGTCGTCTGCGTATTCACAGGAGAAGACAGGGACATCCCGTCTGCACGCCTTGTTTACGGCCACGATTTTGCAAGGATCGCCTCTCTCGACAGGCTTTCCGACACCGTCGCCATGCTGATCCAGAACCAGTTGAGGATGATTTAAACGCATTTTCTGAAGGAACATACAGATATCCTGTTTTTCCAATACATAAACAGATCGGGCAGCTGAGCTGTCCGATCATTATTTGTACGATTAATGCTCCGGTATTTTACAACAATACGCCCTCGAGCTTTAAAAGCTCTCTTTTTCTTTCTGTTCCTCCGGCATAGCCTGTGAGACTGCCGTCAGAGCCGATCACTCTGTGGCACGGCACAATGATAGAGATCCTGTTATGCCCCACCGCTCCTCCGACAGCTCTGGCAGACATATGCTCTGTCCCGCGTTTTTTGGCAAGCATTTCCGCTATCTGCCCGTACGTAACGGTCTTGCCGTAAGGGATCGAGAGGAGGATCTCCCACACTTCATTCCGGAAAACCGTACCCGAAAAACGCATCGGGACCTTTATATCGGGTTCCTTTCCGGAAAAGTAGATATCCAGCCACTCTTTCGCAAGCCTGAGGGCATTGGTCTCCTTTTCTTCAAATTGTTTTTCTGAATAATCAGGATAATACTTCTGACCTTCGAACCAGAGTCCCGTGAGCTCCCGGTCATCTGCTTCAAGCGTGATATCTCCCAGCGGAGACCTGTAGCTGCAAATATGCTTCATTTTATCACCCGTATTGCCTGTAGAACACCTCGGCGCCCTCACTGAGGCCCGAGATTATCTCGGCAGTATAACCGTCAGAGACGCCTGTCTCAACCTCGACCGGAGAGCCGATCGTTTTGCTCTTGGCATCATAATCGGTATATACGACCGTCCTTCCGCCCTCCTCATACAGCGCGGCGACCGGCAGGGTCAGGATGCCGTCTTTTTTCCCCACCTCAAGTATGGCCGTAGCGTTCATGCCGTGGTACATGTCCTCGTCCCAGCCGCAGTCGAGGCTTACGGTATATCTCGTGCTGCCGCTTTTGTATTTGCCGACGGGATCTATCGAGATCACCTTTCCCTCAAACACCCGTCCGGAGATCGCGTCCACACTTATTTCTGCTTCCTGGCCGGGCGCGACCGAGAGGATATCGGCCTCGTCGACCTGCATCTGCATTGTGATCGATCTCTTGGGTATGACATTCATTATCTCATTCCCAGTCAGATCATATATCTTAAAATCTTTGGACACCTTGTAGACGGTGTCTTTTTTCTGTTCCTCCAGGATCTCCTGCTGAAGGGCGGCGAGCTGCTCGTTCGAAAGCGCGTTGCCTTCCTCGTCCATTCCGGACATATACATCATCTCGGCATTGGAAGGCGTATCGTCTCCCGATCTGGAAGCGGGGTACTCGACTGTCTGCAGCTTATAGTCTGATAAAGAAGTAGACTCCGCTCCGAGCCTGCTTACATCGATCCCGCTGACCGTTCCCGCGGCCGGAGACAGGACCTTTCCGGTGCGATATATCTCAAAGAGCTCGTTTAAGACCTCTTCATATCTCTGATGCTCATAAACGGCCTCATCAAATCTCCGGCTTCCGACAGTGGTCTCCTTTACTGTACAGAGGATCGTCCCTCTCGGGACCTCTCTCTCGAGCTGCTCCGTCATAAAGCTCACCGTCCCGGAGGAAACCGCAAGGTTCCAGGCAGAATGCACTCTGAGCGTGCCCTCTCCCAGAAGTTCTCCCTGAGGGGTATAGACCTTTGCCCTGTCGCCTAGATGCGGGCCGTCGTCAGTCAGCGTGACTACAGTTTTTCCGGCCTTATGGGATTCTGCCTTTCCGTCATAGACTTCTCCTCCGGAGAGTTCTATCCTAACGCTGTCTCCGGGTCTCGAACGTACTTCAGTTTCTATCTCCACGGACATCATCCCGTCAATTGAAAGCACAAGGAGGCAGCCGTCTCTCTTCATGACCTCATCTGCGCTCTCCCCGACAGATGCGTAGACCGCTTTAACTCTGCCGTATAACGGCGCCAGTATATTCTTTGATTCGCCCGCGCCGATCGCGGCCTGAATCTCCGTCTTAAGATAGTCCAGGCTGTTGGAGACGAGCGCGATCGTCTGCATTACCGAGGCTCTTTCCACCTCAAAGAGCGCCTGCCCATCAGAGACCGTGTCTCCGTCAGCGACAAGATATTTCGTCACCCTGACTCCCTGAGGGATACTGACCTTCAGACCGTTTCCGGCACTCAAGGACCCCGAGCCCGAAACGGTCGATACGATCTCACCTTTCGAGACCTTCGCCGAGACTATCTCGAACTCTTCATCCTCATTGCTATTCCCCCTGTTCAGGGCGGGAAGGAGGATCATCAGCAGCAAAAGCGCAGCCGCGCAGACCGCGATTATCGATTTTGTTCTTTTACTCATCTGTCAGCCTCCGTAGTGAAGAGCGTCTATCGGTTTCATCTTGGCAGCCTTGTTCGCAGGATAGAGTCCGAAGATAAGGCCTATCGCAAAACAGAAGGCCGCAGCCAACAGGACCACCCCCGCGTCCAAATCGAAGGTGAGCCCGAGCCCCTGGACCACGCTGTTGGCAAGATTCAATATGCACCAGGAAAGAAAGACTCCTATTATGCAGCCCATCATGCAGAGTACCACCGCCTCCATCAGGAACTGTCTGAGAATGCTCCGCCGCGTGGCTCCGATGGCCTTGCGGATGCCGATCTCACGGGTGCGCTCCGTGACGGTCACCAGCATAATGTTCATTATTCCGATGCCTCCGACTATCAGGGAAATGCTCGCGATCCCGCCGAGCAGCGCGGAAAGAACGGATGTGACGCTGCTTGCCGAATCCTCCAGGGCGTCCATCGTGGACACATAGAAGTTGTCATTGCCCCATTCGTCTTTCTCGAACCTGCCGGAAAGCCAGTTCCGTACGGAAGCCGCGGCGTCGGAGACGGAGACTCCCTTCGGAGGTATCGCGTAAAACGAATCTATTCCTCCGCTGAGCTCCGCATACTGCCGCAGCATCGATGAAAACGGGATATATACCGTGCTCTCGCCGCTGAACATCATCATGGAATCGTTCTCTGCGAGAACTCCGGCTACCGTATATCTTATCCCGTTTAAAGATATCTCCTGTCCGACACAGTCCCTGTATCCTACCACATTATCCGCGGCGATCGAGTCCAGCACGCAGATACAGCTGTTGTTCTGCACGTCGACCGGTTTCAGGAAACGCCCCTTTTCGAGCTTGAGGCCTCTGATGTCGTAAAAGGCCGACGTGGTCCCCACAACGCTGACCTGCTTCGAGCGCGCTCCGGATTTGGCCGTGGCGCTGTTCTGAATCGTCGGGGCGACAGTCTCGACAAGCTCCTCGCCATCTGCCCATGTCTCCAGTTCCCTGGAGGTGAGCGGGTCGTCCCATGTATTCCAGATGTATACCTGCATGTAGTTTGTACCGAGCGAGGCTATCTGCTCGTTTACGGACTTCGTGGCGCCGTTGACCAGGCTCACCAGGACGACCAGCGCTATAACGCCTATGATTATGCCCAACATAGTCAGCACAGATCTGAGCTTGTTGGAGCCGATGGATCTCAGCGCCATTTTGAAGGACATACTCACAGCCGCACCTCCGAAAGCTTTCCGTCCAGAATGTGGATGCTCCGCTTTGCCCTCTTCGCTATATCGTTGTCATGCGTTATCAGCACTACAGTCTTCCCCTGATCGTTGAGCTCCTCCAGGATCTCCATAATCTCCGCGCTCGTATGCGAGTCCAGGTTTCCCGTCGGCTCGTCGGCCAGAATAACGGAGGGATCCGTTACCAGCGCTCTCGCTATCGCGACTCTCTGCTGCTGGCCTCCCGAGAGTTCGGTCGGCATATGCTTAGCCCTCGACGAAAGCCCAACCTTCTCCAGGGCCTGCTCAACTCTTCTGCTCCTCTCCCGGACAGGAGTTCCAGCGTAGATGAGCGGCAGCTCCACATTCTCCTCGGCGGAAAGCTTAGCTATCAGATTGAAGTTCTGGAATACGAAGCCTATCTTCCGGTTCCTGACCCCGGCAAGCGCGTTCTCGCTGTATTCGTTTATCGGGATGCCGTCGAGCGTATAAACGCCCGCGTCTGCGGTATCCAGAAGCCCTATTATGTTCATCAGCGTGGATTTTCCGCTGCCGGAAGGCCCGATCACGCTCACGAACTCCTGCGGCGCGATATGCAGATCCACGTGGTTCAATGCGTATATCTTCTCCTCGCCGATCTGGTATACCTTTGTTATGTCCTTGAGATCTATCATCTTTCAGCCTTCGACCACGACGGTCTCCTCCTCGACCCAGCCTGCGTTGCCGTCTGTGCCGTACATCCACGAGAACGGATCGTAATACTGGATATACCAGACTGTGTCGCCTTCCGAAAGGCCCTCCGTTATTTCGATCATGCTGCCGTCGGAGAGTCCAGTGACAACAGGCACCTCATCTCCGAGCATTCCCGTTTTCTCGTCATACGAGAGATATACCGAGCTTCCGGTGCCCGTCTGCTGAAGGGCGGCGACGGGGATCACAACTGCTCCCTTGACACCTTCTATCTTTATTACAACATTTGCAGACATCCCGGAGAGCATCCGGCTGTCCTTGGGCAGAGTAATCTCTACTTCATAAGCTGTGACGCCGTTTTCCGACTTGGAAGATCTGTTCACCTTCGTGACTGTGCCCGAGAACACCCCATCCAAAGAGTTTACCGTGATCTGGGCCTCCTGTCCGGGGGCGATGTTCAGGATATTCTGCTCGTTTACGGAAATAACGGCTTTCATGTCGGTATCCTTCGACAGCGTGATTATGTTCGTGGCTTTCTGAGCGTTTGAATTTGCACTGTCAGAAGAGGAGGATGATGATGAAACCGCGGCGCTCTGCCCGGTCAGGGCGGAGGCGTAAAGGCTGCTGTCGCCGTCAGAGGAGGATGAGGTATTCTGAGTTTCGTCCGGATCTTTGTAATCTATGCCCGCGACAGTCCCCGAAAAAGGCGCAGTCAGGTATCCGCTTTCGTATATCTCCAGCAGAAGCGCCATATCCTTTTCGTTTTCTCTTCTCTCGGAGAGGATGCTGTCGTAGTTTGCGCTGTATTTGGTGTCCTTGAGTCCGAACATCGCGTTGGATGACCAGAGATACTGGTTTTCGCTGCAATACACTCTCTCTATGGTCCCCGCGTAGCCCGTGACTTTGAGCGGCCTGTGGATATAAAGCGTCCCTTTTTTGTCTCCGGAGGGTGTTTTGAAGCTGAACTCTGCCCCGTTTGCGGGCCCGTCATCCTTGACCAGAACTGTGGCTTTTCCGTCCGCGACGGATGCGACGCTCGCCTCGAATTCCTCTCCGTCCGGAGCAACTGCTGTCAGCAGATCTCCTTCCTTAAGGTTTCCGGCATCTATATCTGCCGCCATTTTCCCGTCCATGGAGATCACCGCGAGTGCTCCGTTGTTCTCCATGCAGGAGATGACGCTGTCCCCTTCATGAGCGTACACGATCTTGATTCTCCCGTTGACTCCTGCGGATATCACGGAGGGGACTGTGTCGAAGGAGGCGTCCTGCAGCTTTTTGTCGAGCTCGTCGAGCCTGCTCTGCACATTCTTGAGAGCAGTGAGCACGCTCGGCAGCTTCACGGAGGCGACGGCCTGCCCTTTCTGAAGCTTCTCCCCCTCGCTGACCACAATCTCCTCGATCTCTGCCCCGGCGGGCAGAGTGAGTTTTTCCGTCTCTGCGTCAGTAAGCCTTCCTTTTCCGGAGACGGTCGTCGTCACATTGCCCTGCTCCGCGATGACCGAAACAGGCTTGTTCAATTCGTTCTCCGAGACCATCTGGTCTATCCGGCTGCGCCCGGCTCTGACTCCGATGACTATCGCAATCGCTATGAGCAGAACGACCGCGATCGCTATGATCACGGCTTTACGTCTTCTCTTTTTCCTGTCCCTGCCGATCGCCTCGAAAAGCCCGCTGTCGGACCCGTTCGGAAGCTTCCCGGCGCTGTATGTGTTTTCCTGTTCTTTTTTCATGAGCGGCCTCAAACTGTATTATTTAAATTAACACGGTTTATGATAACACCATATTACCGCTTTGTCAATGTATGCCAGCATTGTTAACAGACAATACAAAAAGGGAGCCTCAGGCTCCCCTCTTTGAAAACTAAAGTCTGTTAAAGCCTTTCCGCGGACTCCACATCCAGGAAATACCTGTAGCTGTCCACCTTCAGCTCGCCGCAAGCCGCCTCATCGCAGGCGATGATCGCGTTCGGGTGCAGCTGGAGTGCCGAGCATGTCCATTTCTGGGATACCCCGCCCTCGACGGTCTCTGCAAGCGCTCTGGCCTTCGCGTGGCCGTTTATGAGTATCATGACCTCCTTCGAGTCCATAACGGTTCCGACTCCGACCGAGAGCGCCTTAGCCGGCACTTTTTCGGGGTCGTTTCCGAAGAAGCGGGAGTTTACTATTCTGGTATCAGTAGTGAGCGTACGAACACCTGTACGGGAATTAAGAGACGTGAACGGCTCGTTGAAAGCGATGTGCCCGTCTACTCCGATGCCGCCCATGAAGAGATCTATTCCGCCGCATGCCTTTATCTTCTCTTCATATCTCTCGCACTCACCCTCGGGGTCATCAGTCATGCCGTTTAATATATTGATGTTCTCGCTCTTCATATCGACCAGATGATCGAAGAAATTGTCGTGCATGAAATACCAGTAGCTCTGGTCATGTTCGTGCGGGAGTCCGAGATACTCGTCCATATTGAAGGTGATAACGTTTTCGAAGCTGACTTCTCCGGCTTTGTTCATCTCTATGAGCTTTGCATACACACCAAGCGGAGAGGAGCCGGTCGGAAGACCGAGAACGAATTTCCCTTCCTTTTTGGCATTTATCGCCTCCGCAATGTGCTTCGCGGCCCATGTGCACATCTTGTCGTAATTTTCCTGTATGATAACGCGCATTTTATATTCCTCCTTAAATGATTCAACTTGATTATTTTAATTTATCCGGCACAACATTGCAAGATTTTTTAATTGAGCGCAAGTCTTGCTTTTTTAATAATTTGTGGTAAAATTTATATAAATAATAATTCAAAATCAGGTGATATAATGAAGAAGACTTTATACAGCCTTATGCTCAACGATGAGGTGATGCGCGAAGTGGACATGCTGGCCCACAGCATGGGCACGAACAGATCGAACCTTGTCAACGAGATCCTGGCAGAATACGTAAACTATGTCACTCCGGAGCGGCGCATAAACGATGTACTGAATTCCATAGAGGAACTGATGAAACCCTCGCGGGAGCTGAGGCCGGTCATTGCGCCGAACTCCTTTTCAGTCTCGCTTAAGAGCTCCCTCGAATACAAATACAGGCCGACAATAAAATACGAGGTATTGCTCTACAAGACCCAGGAGGATGGCCTCGGCGAGATCTCCGTGAATTTCCGCACCACATCGGATCAGCTCATCGGGGCGATGACCGGCTTTTTCAGGCTCTGGAAATCCATAGAGGATGCCCATCTTCTCCCGCTCCTTCACGGAGAGAAGATCCGCTATTCCCTCAGCGACGGGAAGTTTACGAGAAGCATCGCGGTCCCTCTTAACGACTGCAGTGCGTCCGAGCTCGGCAGCGCGCTCTCGGAATACATAAGGCTCTTCGATACGCTTTTGAAGTCGTATCTCAGCGGCCGTCTGAGTGCGCACGAGATCGAGGCGGCCTACTACTCCTGGCTTGTGAATACCGAAATAAGATTTTAAAAAACATCAAAATAGCCACCCGTAAGGGTGGTTTTTTTACTCTATTTGATATCAGCTGTATTTCTCAACGATCGAGAGCATCTCATCCCATTTCTTTTCCATATCCTCGACGAGCTTGAACTGGGTCCTTGCCCTGTCGAGGTTGTGGTTTTCGCGGGAAACAGAGAAATACCTGTCGCCTTCAAGGAAATCAGTCAGAAATCTCACTCCGCACTCCAAAGTCATGGTCTTAGCCCCCTGAACCAGATGTGCCTTCTCCTTTGCAGTAAGCCCCGGGCAGGCCGAGAGGAAGCCTCTTGTAAATGCTTCAAAAAGCCTTAGGTCTGAATTAACCAGGGACAAATCGGTCTCATCTCCGTCCGCCGTAGAAGCCCCGAAACGTATGGCGTCACCAAAATCGTAGAGAGAAAGGCCGGGCATGACCGTATCCAGATCTATAACGCAGAGTGCCTTGCGTGTGGCCTTATCGAAAAGGATGTTGTTGAGCTTGGTGTCGTTGTGCGTAACTCTCGTCGGAAGCTCTCCGTAGACACGCATGCGGTGCAGAAGGCCAGCTTCCTCTTCCCTTTCAAATGCAAAGTCTGTCTCGCGCCGGACGTATTTTGCCCTGTCGCACACATCATTCTCCAATGAATCATGCAGTGTGCGATAGCGCGAGGGGGTATCGTGGAAATTCGGAAGAGTTTCATGAAGCGTTTCTATTGGAAAATCGCTGAGCCTTTCGAGAAATCTCCCGAAGCCCTTGCCGGATTCTTCAAAGTCGTCTGCAGTCTCTGCTCTCTGCATACAAAGAGTGCCCTCGACAAACTCATACATCCGGAAGTTCCCGTCCTTCGTCGTCACCCAGCCTTTTCCGTCTTTTGCGAGCAGAACTGCCATGGTCTCCCTTGGGTCCTCCGCTCTCTCCGCTATCCATTTTGTAACAGAGATGATATTTTCCATCAGCCCCGGAACGTCTTTGAAGAATGGACTTATCCTTTGGAGAATATATCTTTTTCCGGAATCGCATGTAACTGAGTATGTCCTGTTTACAAGTCCTTTCCCGAAGGGCAGGCATTTGCAGACAGTCCCTTCTATATTAAAGGAAAGTGCAATTTCTGTGAGTGTTTGCTCGTTTGCGGTCATGTATCTCCAAATAATAGTTATAATGATAAAAAATTTTAAAAATCAAAGCAGTATTTGTCAAGAGAAAAGCATCTGTGTTATACTTTAAAATATGAAGACCAGACTGATATCCCTAGAGAGCACAGGCTCTACGAACGATTATCTCAAGGCTCTCGCGCGCGAAGGCGCCGAAGCCGGGACCTGTGTCACTGCAAAGCGTCAGGAAAGCGGCAAAGGAAGACTGGGCAGAAGTTTCTTCAGCCCCGAGGGCGGGCTTTATATTTCATATCTCCTAAGGCCGCAATGTGCCCCTGAAAAGGTCCCGGAGATCACGAAATGGGCGGCATCAGCAGTTATAAACTGCCTGGATGCTCTCGGCATAAGGGCAGACATAAAATACGTCAATGATATCCTGTTAAACGGAAAGAAGCTTGCAGGTATCCTGACCGAGGGCTCGTCTTCAGACGGTAAAACGGATTTCGCGGTCATTGGTATAGGCCTTAATGTCGATCAGAGAACATTTCCGGACGAACTCAAAGATATCGCGACTTCGCTTTATCTTGAGACGGGAAAACCCTTCGAAATGGAGCTTGTAACTTCCAGTCTCATATCCGAGCTTGAGAAACTGGCCGATTCCTTCCCTGAAAAGGAAGAGGAATACATGGAAATATACCGCAGACGGTGCATTTATGAATCTTATCCCGATAGACAGTTTTGATGATCCCGCGCTGGATGTCTACGCAAGGCTCACTGAAAACCAGCTGAAGAACCGAAAAGACCCGAAGAATGCCATGTTCATCGCAGAGAGCCCCATCGTTATTGAACGGGCCCTGGACTCCGGCTGCGTTCCGGTCTCATTTCTGATGGAGACAAAGCACGCTCTCGGCAAAGGCAGAATTCTGATCGAAAGGTGCGGAGAGATCCCGGTATATACGGCGGAACTGGAAGTCCTCACGAAACTCACAGGTTTTCATCTGACCCGTGGCATGCTCTGCTGTATGCTGAGACCTCCTCTTAAAAGAGCGGAGGAGATCTGCGCGGGAGCGAAAAGGATCGCTGTTCTGGAAAACGTCATGAACCCCACAAATATCGGAGCGATCTTCCGCAGCGCGGCAGCTCTCGGGATGGACGCTGTACTTCTGACAGACGAGGGCTCCGATCCTCTCTACAGAAGGGCGATAAGGGTAAGCATGGGGACTGTATTCCAGATACCCTGGGGATATCTCGGAGATGAGGGCTTCGATATTTTCAAAAGACTCGGTTTCACGACCTGCGCCCTGGCTCTCGATGAAAGAGCGATCCCGCTTTCGGATGAAAGACTTAAAAAAATTGATAAACTTGCCGCAGTTCTCGGTACCGAGGGCGACGGGCTTTCTGCAGCCGCAATAAATTCATGCGACTTTACCGTGCGCATACCGATGGCACACGGGGTCGACTCTCTGAATGTTGCAGCAGCAAGCGCAGTCGCGTTCTGGGAACTGTGCAGATAATAAGGAGGCCGGTATGAAAAAGGCTATAGTCAGTGTTTTTGCAAAGGACTCAAAAGGAATAACCGCATTTGTCACATCGCTGCTTGCAGAAAACGAGATAAACATTCTTGATATCTCGCAGACTCTGATGCAGGAGTATTTCGCAATGATCATGCTGGTGGATCTCGCAGACTGTCCTCTGACATTCAGCGAGCTCAGCGAGCTTCTGAAGACCAAGGGCGCAGAAAGATTGCTTGATATACATATCCAGCGCTCCGATATATTTGAAGCCATGCACAGGATCTGAGGGAAAGCGGCATGAGCTATCTTATTAACAGCGATGAGATCCTGCAGACGATAAATATGATAGACCAGCAGCATCTGGATGTCAGAACAGTCACCATGGGCATAAGCCTTCTCGACTGCGCCGATACCGGTACGGATGCGTGCTGCAGAAAGATCTACGACAAGATCTGCAGAAAAGCAGAAAAGCTTGTACCTGTGTGTGAACAGATAGAGGGAGAGCTCGGCATTCCGATAGTCAACAAGCGCATCTCCGTAACTCCGATTTCCTTAGTTGCCGCAAGCTGCGATACCGAAGACTACGTTCCCCTGGCAGATACTCTGGACAGGGCCGCAAAAACTGTAGGGGTCAATTTCATAGGGGGCTTTTCGGCTCTCTGCCATAAAGGCTTTACTGAGAGCGACACGAAACTTATAAAATCCATTCCGCGAGCGCTCACTCAGACCGAGCTGGTCTGCTCCAGCGTGAACGTCGCTTCCACCAGAGCGGGAATAAACATGGACGCTGTGGCATTGCTTGGAAAGATAATAAAAGAGACCTCCGACATCGACCCGGTCGGATGTGCAAAACTTGTTGTCTTTGCTAATGCCGTAGAGGACAACCCTTTTATGGCAGGAGCATTTCATGGGACCGGTGAAGGAGAGTGCGTTATAAATGTTGGTGTCTCGGGTCCGGGAGTGGTCGCCCATGCTTTAAAAGAGTGCAGAGGGCTTCCCTTCGATACGGTTGCAGAGACAATAAAGCGGACAGCCTTCAAGATCACCCGTATGGGACAGCTGGTTGCTAATGAGGCCTCTAAAAGGCTCGGAGTACCTTTCGGGATCGTCGACCTCTCGCTTGCCCCGACTCCCGCCAGAGGGGACAGCGTCGCGGAGATACTTGAGGAAATGGGCCTTGAGACCGCGGGCATACACGGTACCACTGCCGCTCTCGCGCTTTTGAATGATGCAGTAAAAAAAGGCGGAGTCATGGCTTCTTCTCATGTGGGCGGGCTTTCGGGCGCGTTTATTCCCGTATCGGAGGACGCGGGAATGATAGCCTCCGCAGAAAAGGGCGTCCTTTGCATTGACAAACTTGAGGCGATGACTTGTGTGTGCTCTGTCGGACTTGACATGATCGCAGTGCCCGGAGACACTCCGGCAGAGACTCTGAGCGCGATCATAGCTGATGAGGCCTCTATAGGAATGGTCAATTCCAAGACCACTGCAGTCAGGATCATACCCGCAAAAGGAAAGAAATTCGGCGACAGAGTGGATTTCGGCGGACTTCTGGGCTCTGCTCCTGTTATGAATGTACATGATGGCAGCTCTGTCAAATTCATAGAGCGCGGGGGCAGGATCCCCGCTCCGCTGCAGAGTCTTAAAAACTGAGGATCATTGGAAGCACAACGAGGACTTTCTTGACAAAAACAGTAAAAATGTGTAACTAAATTAAGTCTCCGTTCAATTGCAAATCAATCTACATTATTGTATAATATTTTTTTGGGAAACATTTGGAATTCTGTTTTCAAATTGTAAAAAAATACATTTTTCAGGAGGATTATCAATGGACAAAAAAACACGCATCTGCATAATAGGCGGTGGCCCGGCCGGTCTTTCTGCAGGCATGTATCTCGAACAGAAGGGTTATGAGAATTACACCATTCTTGAGAGATCCGACAGAGTAGGCGGAAAATGCTGGTCTCCGCATTACAACGGCAGACGCTACGAGATGGGCGCCATCATGGGCGTTCCCTCCTACTACGCCGTTAAGGATGTCGAGGACTTCTGCGGGATCACTCACGACGGTCCGAAACTCAACCGCAACTACAAGAACAGGGACGGAAAGGTCATAGAGCCTTTCGAGCCCAAGAAGAACATTCTCAAGATTCCCCGCCTTTTGAAGATGAAAAAGCAGATCAAGCAGCTCGGCGAGATCCTCGAGACCAAGTACAAAGGCTACGACGTTAACGGACACCGCGGAGTCTCAGAAGGAAGATATGACGGATATGCCGTCACTCCCGGCAGAGAAAAGGTTGAAGGCGTCAACGAGAACCTCAAGGATCTGTCAATGCCCTTCAAAGATTTCTGCGCCAAAAACGGTGTCGAGCTTACACAGGACGTCTGGATCGGACCGTACACCTCCTTCGGCTACGGCTACTTCGATGAGATCCCGGCTGCCTACGTTCTCAAGTACCTCGACTTCCAGACCTGCATGAACTTCGTAAAAGTCAATCTGTGGACCTGGAAAGACGGCACACAGTACATCTGGGAACAGCTCAACGATCACCTCAAAAACCATGCTAGACTTAACAGCGAGATTTCCCACATCGAGCGTGTCAACGGCAAGGTATACGTCACGGTAAACGGCAATACCGAGGAATACGACAAGCTCATAGTTACCGCTCCTCTCTACTGCGGAGACGGCAACCTGGGAGCAACGAACGGCTTTGTCGACTATGCTGACGCGAGAGACGACGAGAAGGAATACTTCTCCAAGATCGATTATGAGCGCTATACCGTCCAGGCTGTCCTCACAAAGCCCGAGGATCATCCCGAGATCTCCTACTACGTATTCGACAACATGGTCAAAGAGCGTCTAGGCCATCTGATGGTCTATTATCGCCGCTGGAAGGATCAGATCGACCAGGTCATCACCACCTATGCTCTCCGTACCCACAAGGATATGAAGGAGGTTCCTTACGAGGAATGCAACAAGATGGTCCTCGAAGACCTCAAGACAATGAAGAACCCGGCGTCGGAAGTTATCAACAAGTGGTCTGTCTACTACTTCCCCCACATCTATTCGGAGGATTACAAAAACGGCTGGTATGAGAAAGTCGAAGCCATGCAGGGCAAATACGACACATACTACGCCGGCGAGATCATGTCTTTCGGCGATATGGATGAAACTGCCGAATACAGCCGCGAGCTTGTAGACAGATTCTTCTGATATGGGGAAATTCTATAAAGATCATTATGACGTCGTCATTATCGGCGGCGCCCTGGCGGGAATGTCCGCCTGTCTGCAGCTGCAGGCATTTGGAATAAAAGATATTCTGATCCTCGAGAAGCACAACATGCCCGGCGGTCTCGCGACGGATTTCGTCAGAAACGGTTTCGAGATCGAAGCCACTCTACACGAGATGATGTCCATAGGCAAACCCGGCGACAGGCTAAAGGTAGGACAGTTCTTCGACGACATGGGAGTCAATATAGACTGGCTACCTGTCCCAGAATGCTACAGGGCCGTCCTCCCCAACTCCGGAATAGACATCACGCTTCACGACGGCTATGACACCATGGCCAAAGAAATAGATGCTCAGGTCCCGGGAACCTATGAACAGGTACATGAGCTGATGCTCCTCTGCAGAAGGGTATATGACAGCCTGAACTATCTCTCGACCCACGAGATGGGCAAGGTCCAGATGCTCCTGAAGCACCCCGATTTCGTTAAAACGCTCGGCTACACCGCGACGGAAGTTCTTGAAAGCCTCAAGATCCCGCCCAAAGTGATCGAGATGCTTACGCCCTACTGGATCTACGTCGGAAACCGTATGGACGATCTGCCTTTTACCATCTACGCCTTCCTGATGGCGGATTACTTCACCGGCTCCTATGTCTGCAGAGGCTTTTCGCATGAGATGAGCATGAAGCTCCAGGCCAAATGCGAAGAAAACGGCGCGCAGTATGAGTTCAACCAGGAAGTTGAAAAGATACTCGTTAAAGACGGCAAGGTATACGGCGTACGCACGGCCAGGGGCGACGAGATCCATTGCGACTACGTCATATCCGGACCGTATCCCAACAAGGTCTACTCCCAGATGATAGAGCCTCTCAGCGAGGTTCCCGAAGGCGCGATCAAGATGGTCAACGGCAGAAAGCTCGCCGTGGCCCCGGTCAGCGTCATCATGCTGCTCGACGGAACGCCTGAAGAGAACGGAATTATGAACTACTCCACCTTCTCGGGCACGACCATGGACACCAACAAGATCTGGGAGAACTACTCGAACCTCACGGAGCCGTACAATTACATCACCACGATCTGCCTTAACTATGCCAACCCGGGCTCTACCCCGGAGGGCATGACGCAGGTCTCCATCACCGCGCTGGTCCCCATAGACCCTTGGCTCGAAGTCAAAGAAGAAGAATACTTCGATCTCAAGAGGCGCCTTGCCGACGAGATGATCCAGAGCTACATCGACCAGGTCGGACATGTGGACTTCAGGTCCCGCATCCACGAATTCGAAGTGACCTCGCCCGTTACGATCTCGCACTACGTGGGCGCGTGGAAGGGCCAGATCTACGGCTACCTGCACAGCATGAGCGACCACGCTGTCGCGAGAAAGCAGATGGTCAGTGAAGACCACTTTATCGACGGACTCGAATTCGCCGGAGCCCACGGGCTCTCGGGCGACGGAATGGGCCCGCAGGTCACGAACGGCAGGGCTGCTGCCAAATTTGTGAAAGAAGACATGGAAAAGAAGGAGGCGAAGGGCAAATGAGCAAGAGCATTTCTGTTCACGGACTTATAAAAGACGCCGGCGGCGCAAGCCGTATCGTAAACAAAAGGCGCGAATCCTATGCCGGTGCTTCCTCTGTCCCCGATCCCAAGGATCATATCAGGGAACTGGCCGATGCTCTGCATCCGGCGAAGATGACATTTAAAGTCGTCGGGATCCGTGAAGCCTCCCCCACGAGCCGTACTTTCAGATTCGAATCCGGAGACGGGCACATACCCGTGTTCCAGTGCGGCCAGTATGTAAACTTCAGACTGAAGATAGGCCAGAGCGTTCTGTCGAGGCCATATTCGATCTCCTCCGCGCCCTATGAGGCCAGAGGCGAAAATCCGTTTTTTGAGATCACGGTAAGGCGCAATGTCCCCTATCTCGTCCCGGATTATCTCTTTGAGAATGTCCATGTCGGCGATACGCTCGAGGGCTCTCTCCCCTTCGGGAACTTCTACTGGGAACCTATGAGAGACTCGAAAGAGATAGTTGCCCTGGCCGGCGGCAGCGGAATTACCCCGTTCATGTCCATGGCCAAGGAAGTGGCTCACGGAAAGATGCAGGGCTGCAAGCTCACGATACTCTACGGCTCGGTCAAGGCAAACGACATTGTCCTGAAAGACGAGCTTGACGCCATTCAGGCAGAATGCCCGGATGTGAAGGTCGTGCATGTTCTTTCGGACGAGCCCGACTGGGACGGCGAAAAAGGCTTTATCAGCAAGGACATCATTGCAAAATACTCCGGAGAAGATACCACATACATGTTCTGCGGACCCAGGGCCATGTTCCAGTTTGTTGAAAAGGCCCTCAAGGAGCTCAATGTCCCCGGCAGGCGCTTCAGACACGACGTTGTCAACAATCCCGGAGACATCTCCAAGATGCCCGGCTATCCCGCCGGAACTGAGGAGAAGACCTTCAAGATCACGGTAGTCCGCGGTATACACGAGGATGTGATAGACGCAGCCGCAAAGGAGACGGTCGCCGTTGCGATCGAGAGAGCGGGAATAGCCATAGACACCCACTGCCACAACGGCGAGTGCGGCATGTGCAGAAGCCATCTTATCTCAGGCGATGTCTACGTCCCCGAGTCAAACGATGGGCGCCGTATGATGGACAAGGAGATGGGCTGGATACACCCCTGCTCCTCCTGGCCCTTGAGCGACCTCAAGATCAAGATCCCCATCATGTAATACTCTTTAACGGTCCCCGCCCTTCCCGGCGGGGATCTTTTCTTCCCCGGTGCCTGAAAGGCGCGCTGAGCTTTGGTTTTTTTCCGGTATTTTCCCTTTTTCCCTGCAGACCGGGTCAGATACAAAAACCTATTTATTTACAAAAAAATTGAATTTCCGATTCAATTTTTGATTTCTAAACCCCTTGCGCTGCAACGGATTCGAATTGTTTGGATTTATTTACATGTTTTTTCAAGTGTGATTTGAAAAATCATAATAATGTCATTGCGAGCTGATTTTAATCAGCGCGGCAATCCGTTTCCCCGTTTTGTCATTGCGGGCAAAGCGTGTGAATCCGTCTTATCAAGAATGATTATACTGTTTTGCCATATGTGATAATACCCGGAAATAAAGATTTGCTTTATTTGGGGCCACATTCGGATGGCAGTTGTTATATATATCATTCATTTTAGCTTCAGTTCTATTAAATATGTTTGGCTTATATCGAAAAGCAAGATGAGTTAGATACAAATTGTAAAGGGTCTACAATAATAAACAATCAGTTTGATGGTGTTGATATTAAGGATCGATTTTGTATTTCAAATAGAAAAAATAGTTGAAAAATCCGGGTAATTGTTCAGATATGGGATAAAGTCTATATGTAAATGTAGGCGGATTCCTGTTCTTCGCTTGAAATGACGAGCATTGTTGGGCTAAGATCCGTATATCTTGGCGGAACGGTAGGGTACGCCGGAGGTGGAGGCAGAGTGAAAATCCTTTATTTGCCCCTACCAGGTCAAAGCCTTGCGGCGCAATGGATAGAATGGTGTTGGTAGCGTTGGTAGAGGCATTTTCGGAATTTTTTTCAGGGAATGATTATTCACAGCCTTGATATCAGATCCATTTTTCATTCAGCACGCCAAAATACCCCTACCGCTTCTACTAAACACGTGTAAGCACTGATATCACAGGTGTTGAGCAGGTAGAGGCAAATAATGAATAGTACTGTGACCACTACCAGGCCGGTCTTCAGAATTACATCTTTTCGATTTTGAATTTTCACATTAAAAAACATGTAAATAAATCCAAACAATTCAAACACCTTGCAGCGCAAGGGGTTCAGAGCTCGGAAATTAAAACGGAAATTCAATTTTTTTGTAAAAAAATAGGTTTTTGAAGGGCCGATTCAGGGCTCTTCCTTTTGCTTATGCGGAAACTAAAATAATTGTTGCAATCGGCAAAAACGCGTGATATAATACCCTTCGCCCGTAAAAGGGCGGTGCAACAGGTATGCGGGTGTAGTACAATGGTCAGTACGCCAGCCTTCCAAGCTGGATACGTGAGTTCGATTCTCATCACCCGCTCCATTTTTGACGATATGCGCCAATAGCTCAGCAGGATAGAGCAACTGCCTTCTAAGCAGTAGGTCGGGGGTTCGAATCCCTCTTGGCGTGCCAATTTTATTTATATGGTGGGATTAGCTCAGCTGGGAGAGCACCGGATTGTGGTTCCGGGTGTCGAGGGTTCGAGCCCCTTATCCCACCCCACTTTAAAAGTTAATATTTTTATATAATGGGATGTAGTGTAATGGTAACACACCGGACTTTGACTCCGATATAGTGGGTTCGAGTCCCGCCATCCCAGCCAGATACGCCCCAGTAGCTCAGCAGGTAGAGCACCGCCCTTTTAAGGCGGGTGTCCGGGGTTCGAGTCCCCGCTGGAGCACCATATTGAAGAGGTCTCTGATTTTGAACCCCCTATTATCAAAATCAGAGACTTTTCCTTTATTTTACTGGCTTTTTCAGCTTTCTTTTTTGATAGACGCCGATGAAACTTTTCAAAATCGCACATATAAAAAATGTGGCCGGTCTCGTTATATAGACTAGCCATTATCATTTTTCCCACTATACTTTGCTTCAAATTGCACCGGAGAAAAATATCCAAGATACGAATGAACACGTGTGTTGTTATAGTATTCAATATAGTTTTTCACTGATTCTTGAAAGTCGTGTACACTCCTGTACTGGTTCCGATAGAGTTCTTCTTTTTTGATAATTGAAAAGAACGATTCCGCTACCGCGTTATCGTAAGGTCTTCCTGAAGCTGACAACGATTGCTCCATCCCGTTCTGTTTCAACAAATTGATAAATGAATTCGCAATATACTGCCCGCCTTGATCAGAGTGAAATACCAGACCATTCTCTGGTTTTCTGTTTTCAATGGCTTTTTTCAGTGTGCTGGACACTAGCTGTTTTGATGCCCGTCTGGATATGGTATAACCAACAACCATCCTCGAATACAGGTCGATTACGACACATATGTACATGTTTTTGCTGCAGCAGTTGAAATAGGTTATATCGCTAACCCACACTTTGTTCGGTTTATCTACAGAAAACTCCCGTTTCACTTTGTTGATACGCTGCTCTCGCTTTTGCTTGTATGAATTCTTTGCTCCTTCGCTCATAGCTTCCAGCCCAAGTTCATGCATGATATTCAACAAACGCTGTTTGTTTATTGATATTCCCTGCGCTTTCATCGTTTTCAGTATTCTATTTGCCCCATATCGTTGTCCGTTGTCATCAAATATCTGTTGAACCGTAAGCATCAACTGCCGCTCTTTCTCATCCCGCCAATGGGTATCCCTCCTGCGGAAAATGTGATTATAAAATGTACCGCGGCTTATCTCCATCGCGTCACATATTTCATGAACGCTATATTCCTCATGTTTATTATAAAATATTTCTGCTGTTTCCAATCTCTTTTTTAGTGGCAGACTCGATATGTACCCTGATAACTGGACTATTTCCAATATATGGTCCGCTTTTGTGGAATGTAACTGCAGCTTATGATGCTCTTCAGGAGTGAAGTGTACATTGACGGTCTTTTTTGTTTGGTACTCCCGAATCCATCGATAAATACTGCTCTGTGGGACTCCCCTAGTTTTCGATATCTCTGATACCGATCTCCCTTGTTCATATTCTCTTACAAGTGCTATTTTGATCTCTTTTTTATATGACATAGCCATCCTCCTGTGTTTTCTTTCAATTATACACAGAAGGTATCGGGAACAACACTGTTTCCTTAACGAGCGAACCCGGCTGCATTGCAGTGAAGCTGTTACACTTCGCCGCTTTGCAGCCGGGGTTTTGATCTATTTCTGAACTTTGCTTTTGGGGGCGGAGTCTTTTCTCGGTCCGGGGTCGATACCCCAGAGTTCAAATCCTATCTGAGAGCATGGCGACAAACGCATCGCCGCACGCGGATGTGGAAGCGCTGCCGCCCAGATCCTTTGTCAGACCGTTGTTTTCTTTCAGCATTTTTTCAATCGTATCCACGATCCTTGTATACCACTGCGGATACCCCAGATGATCCAGCAGCTGGCCCGCTGCCCAGATGGAAGCCAGCGGATTGGCAATTCCCTTCCCGGCCATCCGCGGCGCGGATCCGTGGATCGGTTCAAACATGGAGGGATAGCGGCGTTCCGGATCAAGGTTTGCGCCGGCGGCCAGCCCCATTCCGCCGGAGATTGACGCGCCGAGATCCGTCAGAATGTCGCCAAACAGATTTGAGGTCACCACCACCTGGAAGCGTTTCGGGTTCTTGATCATGAACATGGCCGCCGCATCCACCAGAAGAGACTGTGTCTCCACATCGGGATAATCTCTGCCGACCTCTTCAAAAACCTGATCCCAGAAGACCATAGAATAGTTCAGCGCGTTTCCTTTGCTGATGCTGGTAAGTGTTTTTCCTTCTCGCCGGGCCAGTTCATACGCATACCGGATCACCCGCTCACAGCCTTTGCGGGAGAAAACGGCATCCTGAATGACAATCTCCTGCGGGCTGTCCGGATAGAGCCAGGCTCCCTGCCCGCTGTATTCGCCCTCGCTGTTCTCGCGGACAAAGATCATATCAATGTCCTCCGGTCCGGCATTCTTGAGCGGGCACGGCGCGCCTTCCAGGAGCTTTACCGGACGCAGGTTTACATACTGGTCGAACCCGCGGCGAAGCTTCAGAAGCAGGCCGCGCAGAGAAATATGATCCGGAACACCGGGATAACCGACGGCCCCGAGGAGGATCGCGTCGCTCCCCTTCAGCCGCTCCAGCCCGTCTTCCGGCATCATTTCCCCGGTTTTCAGGTAGTACTCGCAGCCCCACGGATACTCGGTGAACTCAAAGTTAAACCCACCGTCCAGGGCGGAGACCGCGTTCAGCACCTTGACGGCTTCGCGCATGACTTCCGGTCCGATCCCGTCGCCCGGGATCACTGCGATCTGATATGTTTTCACTGCAAAACTCCTCCTGTCATTCATCGCCCGAAAGGGAGACAGTGTCCCTGTCTCCCTTCGTTTTTTCACGCTTCGCTTCTTACTTGATAAAGCCGACCTGCTTGCTGATGAGCTCTACCTGCTCGTCCTTGCGCTTGTTGTACTCGATCTTCTTCTCTTCGAAGTAGTTGCGGCCTTCCGCGTCGATGGAAACGATCAGCGGGCCGAACTCCTTCACACGGCAGTTCCACAGGGTCTCGGGCATGCCCAGGTCACGCCACTCGGCGCGCTCGATCTCTTCCACGCAGACCGCCGCGACGACGGCGTTGCCGGCGGGGATGACGCAGTGGATGCAGCCGAAGTCCTTGCAGGCGTTGGCGGTGTTCTCTTTCATGCCGCCCTTGCCGACGATGACGCGTACGCCCGTGGTCTTCACGAACTCATACTCGAACTTCTCCATGCGCATGGAGGTGGTGGGGCCGACGGAGACCATCTCGAACTTGTCGTTCTCGAGCGGGCGGATGATCGGGCCTGCGTGCAGGATGGCGTTGTTGCGCACATCCACGGGGATCTCGCGGCCTTCCTCCACGACGCGGCGGTGTGCGACGTCGCGGCAGGTGGTCAGGCTTCCGCTGAGGTAGAGGATGTCGCCGATGTGCACATCCTTGAGGTCTTCAGCGGAGATGGGGGTAACGAGGATCTTCTTGCCGTCTCTGTATTCAACCATGGTTTTCTCCTCCTTATCCTTCAATCAGAGCACGCAGCCGGAGTGGCTGGTGATGGTGTAGTTGAGGTCCTTGTCAAAGACAATGTGTCCGCGGCGGTGGCTCCAGCAGCCCACGTTCACCGCAACGCCAATGGCGGAGGGGTGACGGGCGGTGTTCTCAATGTTCACGCCCATGACCGTGTACTTGCCGCCCATGCCCTGGGGGCCGATGCCGATGGCGTTGATGCCGTCTTCCAGGAGCTTCTCCATCTTGGCGGCGCGCTCGTTCTCGCTGTGCGAGCCAATCGGGCGCATCAGCGCCTTCTTGGACAGAAGCGCGGCGGTCTCGACGCTGGTCGCGACGCCCACGCCCACCAGCAGCGGGGGGCAGGCGTTCAGGCCGTAGCTGGTCATGCGGTCAAGGACGAACTTGGTCACGCCCTCGTAGCCCTCGCCGGGCATCAGCACGGTGGCGTTGCCGGGCAGGGTGCAGCCGCCGCCCGCCATGTAGGTGTAGATCTCGCAGCCGTCCCAGTTGGGGACGATGTCCCACCACACGGTCGGGGTGCCCTTGCCGACGTTCTTGCCGGTGTTGTACTCGTCAAAGGTTTCCACGGAGTTGTGGCGCAGCGGGGTCTCCTTGGTAGCCTTGATAACGGCTTCCTTCAGCAGGCCTTCCAGCTCGTTGATGAGGGGAAAGCCGGTGCCGCACTTGAGCCAGAACTGCAGTACGCCGGTGTCCTGGCAGGAGGGGCGGTCGAGCTTGACGGCCAGCTCCTGGTTGCGGAACATGGTGTCGTAAATCACCTTGGGCAGGGCGTCGGTTTCCTTCGCGCGCAGCTCCTCGAGCTTCGCAATCACGTCATCGGGAAGCTTCTTTCCGGTATAGCCGACGAACTTGGCCATCATATCGGTCATTTTCTGAACCTGTGCTTCTTTATTCATGGTGCATTCTCCTTCTTTCTTGTTCATTCAGAATTCTATCAGGGATAGAACGGGAAGGCAATAGGCAGGACGATCATGCTGACGATGAGCGCGATGACGATCAGCGGCAGGCCGGACTTGACGTAGTCCATGAACTTGTAGTTGCCTGCGCCGACGACCATCGTGTTCGCGGGCATGCCGATCGGGGTGGCGTAGGCGCAGGAGCCGCCGATGACGCAGGCCATGAGGACGGCGCGGGGGTCGGCGCCCATGCCCTGGGCGATGGAGAGGCAGATCGGGGCCATCAGTGCGGTGGTTGCGGTGTTGGACATGAAGTTCGTCATCACGCAGCACAGCAGCAGCACCACGAAGGTCAGCAGGTACGGGGAGGGGTTCGCGCCCAGCAGGCCGATCACCTTGTCGGCGATCATCTGGCCGGCGCCGGTGCTCTGCAGGGCAGAGGCCAGGGACAGCGTGCCGCCGAAGAGGAAGATGGTCTTGAGGTCGATGGACTTGAGCGCCTCACGCTCGGAGATGACGCCCGTGAGCATCAGGAGGATCGCGCCCATGCAGCCGGTGACGGCGAGCTTGATGCCGATCTGGTCTTCAAAGATCATGCCGAGCAGGGTGACGATCAGGATGACTAGGGAGAGGACCTTCTTCCACTTGGGAACCTTGCTGAAGTCCTTGACGTCGTCGAACACGGAGTCGCCGTTGTCCTTGGTGTCGTGGTTCGGCAGGAGTTTGAAGCCGATCGTCGCGTAGAACAGGATGCCCGCGAGGAGGATGGGCAGGCCGACGATGGCGTACTCAAAGAACCCGAAGGAGAGGCCGATGGGCTCCAGGGTGCTCTGGGCGATCATGTTGCCCGGGGCGCCGATGAGGGAGAGGTTGCCGCCCATGGCAGCCGCGAAAACCAGCGGCATCAGCAGGCGGGAGCGCTTGAACCCGGACTTGGCGGCGATGCCGATGACCACCGGGATCAGGACTGCGGCGGTGCCGGTGTTGGAGAGGACGCCGCTCATCAGGCCAACGATGACCATGATCGCGATGATCAGGCTGCGCTCGGTCTTGGCAAACTTGGTGACCAGGCCGCCGATCTCATTGGCCATGCCGGTCTCGAACAGGGCGCCGCCTACGATGAACATGGCGACGAAGAGGATGACGTTGGAGTCGATGAAGCCGCCGAACGCCGTCTTGAGGTCCAGGACCTTGGTCAGGACCAGGCCGACTGCGACGATCATCGAGGTCAGGCCGAGAGGGATCTTCTCGGTTACGAACATGATGATTGCGAAAAGCAGGAAGAGCAGGGTGATAATTGCCGGGCTCATGGTGCTACCTCCTTCAGGTAAAGCATTTAAATTTGGGGGTGTGCTTTTGATCTCTGACATTAATATAACAAACCTCAGGTCATTTGTCGATTTAATGAAACTCATGTGGCCATAAATAAATTTTATGAGATATCTTGCAAAAAACGCCCGTTTCTGCCATAATAAAATGCAGGAAAACGGGGGGATTTCACCATGACGCTCAACCAGCTGCGCTATTTCTGCACCGCCGCCCGCTGCCACAGCATTACGCAGGCGGCAAAGCTTATGTTTGTCACCCAGCCCGCCGTCTCCAGCGCGATCCGCGAGCTGGAAACGGAGTTCTCCGTGAAGCTCTTTTCCTTCACCAACAACCGCCTGGAGCTTACCGTCGAGGGCGAGCAGCTGTATGAACGGGCCGCCTCGCTTCTGGATGCGAGCGACGACCTGCAGCTCCAGTTCCAGGACGCCAGCCGACGCAGGCCGGCGGTGCGCCTCGGCACCCCGCCGAACCTGAGCGCGGTCTTCTTCCCGGAACTGCTGGACGCCTTTCACGCCGCGCACCCGGAGATCTACCTGGAGCTCGCGGAGTACGGCTCCGTTCGCGCCTGCGACATGGTGCAGAACGAGCAGCTCGACCTGGGCCTGGTCAACATGGAGCTCTACGCCGTCGACAAGTTCTCGAATCTCCTTCTCGCGACCGACCGGCTCCTCTTCTGCGTGGCGGAAAACCATCCCCTCGCCGGCGAGGAAACGCTGGACCTCCGGTGCCTGGATCACGAACCCGTCATCCTCTTCAACCGCGACTCCGTCCAGAACCAGATTTTCCTGCAGCACTTCCGCGCGCTCGGCATCCAGCCCCGCGTCGTCATGCACTCCAGCCAGATCACCACTACGCGCAAATTCGTCCTGCAGGGCAAGTGCGGCTGCTTCTTCTTTTCCTCCATGCTGCCCCTGGTGCCGGAGCTGAAGGGCATCCCCATCTCGCCGGAGATCCCGACGCGCATCGGCCTTGTCTGGAAGAAGGGCAAGTACATCTCTGCGCACACCCTCACCTTCATCCGCTTCTGCGAAGCTTATTACCGGGAACATCCATTATCACAGCCCGGCCGGGAGTAAAGGCCGGGTTGGTATGTTCGGTCTCCCGACAGGTAGAAGAATAGGGTAGAGAGGGGTTGAAGCCCCTCCCTCCCATTGCACCGTACGTACCGGTCAGGTATACGGCGCTACATCAAAGCAGGAATTCAAGTACACCTTGCGAGATAGTACTCCAAAGGATCGACCAGTCCCGGCCGGTCCTTTGTTGCTGTTCCGAGTATTTTCGGGCTGAGCAGATAATTGACCACATCACCTGAGGCTTGCCTATACCATCCGAGACGAGAGTTTGATACTTTGTATATCTCCTCGTCGCTTAGTCTGCATTTTCCGATTTTGTTCAGCTTCTGCAGATTTCTTTGGATTGTTTTCGGTTTTTTCCACTGCTTGAGTATGACCACACGTACTTTAAGGAAATCGATATAGATGTTATGAAAAAAGATGAAGAGGAAGAAGTATAAGCACTGTCTCTCCCTCTCTTTTTTCCGTGGTATAACGAAATTTAACGATTATCTCGATTTTGTTAAAATAGCAGTCTTTTGCCATAAGATGAAACAGCAGATTGATACAATTGCTCAATCTGCTGTTTCGTTTTTTATGCCCGGAAACTGAGCCACAGCGACCCGATGAAACTGAATTATTCTTCAGCGCAGCTGCACATACAAAGGGTCCGGCGATTCATCCTGCAAAATGCCCCGTAGATAGGCAGTCTCAAAGCTTTCGCCTGCTACGGAGACCCAGAAATCCAGTTCGGTTAACAGGCGCTCACGCTCCGACATCGTCCCGGTGAAATAGGCAAGGTTTGTATCCGCAAAGCAGCGGGCCATACGCTCCTGAGCACCGTCAGGCAGTTCAACCTCTGTGAGGCCATCCGCGATTTGGCGATAGTAGATCTGATAAAAGCTCTCAGCCGCGTATGTATCAAAGCTCAACAGCTGCTCCTCCGTACGTCCGTGCCGCCGTGCCCATGCGGATACGTCCACACTGCGTGCCTCATAAGTCAGACCAGCGCCGTCCCAGACGAACAGCCCATATCGGCATGGAACAAGCGAGAGCGGAGAAGTCAGGATCTCCGGAACAGGGCCGTCCAGAGCATGCTGGATATGTACGTGTCCGCACAGATTCGCCAAGACTCCGTATTGTGCCAGAAGTTCCATGACCGCATCGGCATTACTGATCTGATAGCCGAATACGAACATGCTGTTGTGGATCAGAAGATTTTGATGGCTGAAGCAAATCACCTGCGCTCCGGCTTCGTTTGCTTCGCGCAGTTCACTTTCAAGCCAGTCGAGGCTCTCTGACTGAAAGGAATTGACGACTACGGAATTCGTGTCGAGCAGGAGCAGACGCAGCCCCTCTGCGGCCTCCCAGACATAGCTGCCGCTGAGCGTGTCGACACTGCTGGCCTGCTGCGGTCCGAAAGCAGCGTACAGCTTCCGAAAATCGTCCGCGCTCGCATTCGGCACAGGCTCGTAGCTGTCACCTGAATAGCGATAGGTACCGGAGCGCCGTACGTCATGGTTGCCTGGAATGACCAGAACAGGTATGCCGGTCTCCTGCAGACGGCCAAGCTTTTCTGCAAGGTCTGCAAGGCTCTGTGCTTCCCCGTTGAAGCTCAGGTCCCCGGTCAGAACGACAGCATCCGGACGCTCTGAAATCATCTGCTCAACAAAAGCCTCCGTGATGGCCTCAATATCCAGCATCAGCTTACCGTCACCGTGCTCAACGATACGACGAAACAGAGGACCGTTATCGGTCAACGCTTGTGATAAATAATGCAGATCCGATGCGACAACAATGCGCACGCGCTCTTGCGCGGATGTAGGAGCAGGGTCTGATTTACTCTCCGGTGAGGCGCAGGCGCAGAGCATCAGCATGGCCAAACAAAGGCCGAGACTAAATCGAACATATTTCATGGAATTTTTCTGTTATTGGTTCAACTACCGTCTTCTCTGCTCCTGCATTCGCTCCTTGTACGCCGTTCCCCAGCTTTCCATGGATTTGATAATCGGGCGCATGGATTCGCCCTGCTCGGTCAGCGAGTATTCCACGCGGGGCGGAACCTCCGGGTAGGCTGTGCGGATGACGATGCCGTCCGCTTCCATTGAGCGCAGCGCATCTGTCAGCGCCTTTTGGCTGATACCTTCGATGCTCTTCTGAAGTTCATTGAATCGCCAGGGGCGGACAAGCAGATTGCGCATGATGAGCAGTTTCCACTTGCTGCCAATCAGCGAAACGGTCGTAGCTACAGGACATTCCGGCAGAATGTCTTCTTTCGATCTCATGGAAAACCTCCAATAGTTTCAAATTGCCTGTTACAATCATATCATACTGCTATATGGAAACAAAAGCAATAGTATGCCGGGACCAATTCTCCATATATAAATCAATGATTTCTTTATGTTGTGTTTATAATTATCTGATATAATTGTAAATTAATGGAAACTCTCCCTGTTATTTCATGTGGCAAACACCGTCTGTTCTGTGTTATTATACCCTAGCTTTACCGGTATCACCGGTGTGAAGAATACAAATTTTTGATATAAGCCGTTTCGGCATGCGGCAGATACTTTATGTTTTTACCGCCGGAATCCAGGAATTTCTTGCCCGAAGCGTTATCCAAGGCAACCTGAACCGCATTATCATCACAAAGCATACAAGTTTCGTTGCAATCGTTCTCTCATCTTTGATATTTGCCGCTCTCCACATACATTTTGGTTTTCTGTTTATGGTCGGAGCTGCGATACTCGCAGGTCTGGAAGGTATCCTTTATGTAAAACAGCAGAACATCTTCGGAGTATGGATAGTCCATTGGGCATTCGGAGTAACCGGCACTCTGCTGTGTCTGATTGACCACTGAACACACCGCTCAAACACAAAAAACAGAACAGACGAAGGTCTGTTCTGTTTTTCTGTCTCCAACTGATGCACGCTCTATATCAACGGTGTGGCGCTGATGGGAACAAAATGATACGGATGGATGCGGTACGTCGGAGAATTATCCTGTTAACAAGTTCTTCTCCGGTTAAAAAGCTTCTGACAATTCCTGAAGCGTCTCTCCGGCGATGCGGTAAACCGTCCACTCATCCATCGGTACCGCGCCGAGGGACCTGTAAAACTCAATGCTTGGAGTATTCCAGTCAAGGCACCACCACTCAAGGCGGCCGCAGCCGCGCTCCACAGCGATGCGTGCAAGTATACTCATCAGACTACGGCCGTAACCGTGCCCGCGATATTCCGGCAGAACGAACAAGTCCTCCAGATAAATGCCTGCCCGTCCGAGAAAGGTGGAAAAATTATGGAAAAACAGCGCGAAGCCCACTTCTTTGCCTTCTTCCAAAGCGAAGACCACCTCCGCCTTCTTCTTTTCAAAGATCCATTCACGCAGCATTTCCTCAGTGGCGACGACCTCTCCGCCCATCTTTTCATACTCCGCAAGCCTGCGGATGAAACAGAGGATCAGGAACGTATCTCCCTCATTTGCAAAACGCCAGTTCATCATACGCCGTAAACCGGGGTACCGCCCAGATAGCAGGCATTCACGGCAATTTTGTGCAGCTCATGAGGCTCTGTATCAAACGGATTCGCTTCCAGCACGACAAAGTCCGCCATGTAGCCGGGGGCAATACGTCCTTTAATATTCTCCTCAAATGAATGCACGATCCGCCTGAGATTTTGTAAAAGAGATTATGCCCGGTAATGAAGTCCTGTTAATTATTGTTTGCTGTTGTTTATTATGTGCTATACTGTAATGGGATTTATATTATCGGTTCACATTGTTCTCTTTTGTCTCACTTATTCTAGATGAATCTATGCTGGGAGACCTCAAAAAGATCACTAGTTTTAGTATAATTAGTATTATTATCAAAAGGTCGATCTCGGATTAATCCGAAATCGACCTTTTGAAGATATAATTAGTTTTTCTAGTATTGATTTAGGACTGTTAGGTACAAGTCCAACCGCCATCTACGACGATGTTTTGTCCTGTCATATAAGAGGATTCTTCACTTGGCTTTTGCGCTTTATCATTGTTTCCGCAGCATTTGCGTTACTTGGGCTTCTACAAAAGGAGGGTTTGATCTATCTGCTGCATTTCGCAGGGTTTTTTCTGCTACTCTCGGAGTTGATCCCCATTCATTCTGAAAGATTGTCCACGTTCTTACAAGGCAAAATAGAGACTGTGTCTGCATTTATCACCGGTCACAGTCTCTTTATTATGTATGTATTTCAAATTATCGTTCTTAGAATAACCGAGCACCCATGCTGATTGATTTACTATATAAATAGAAGGTTCTTGCAAGAGCGGCAGACAGTACATGAGGTTCTTTTTTGTTTTACACGGACAGGCCGTTGTGGTAAAATTTAAATATACAGAACCAACCGAAGCCCGAGAGTTTCATAGTATACATAATATAAATCATACTGAAAGGAAGTTACTGCCATGGCAAGCATTTCAACATCGCATCTGAGGACCGAAACTCACAACATCCCGCTGCGGATTGCCAGAGGGCATTTTGCTGCAAGAAGCTGTCATGTGAACTATTATATTGACATGACATATACCAAACACCGCCTGTCGGAAGCAAGAGATGCTGCTAAAGAGCTCGTCAAAAAGCTTGATAAATCCGTTCCGATTGACTCCATACTGTGCCTGGAAGGGACCGAAGTCCTGGGTACATGCCTTGCTGAGGAACTGATCGACGCAGATATAAGGATCACTAATGAGCACGGAACAATTTATGTTGTCACACCGGAACAGACCTCCGGAAACCAGATGATATTCCGCAGCAACAACGCCCATCTTATCCGCAACAGGCACGTTCTGATCCTTGCGGCAACTGTTGCGACAGGCACAATGGTGCTTGACGCAGTCAATGCCGTAAAATACTATGGCGGGATCCCGGAAAGGATCTGCGCGATCTTCTCCGCCGGAAAAAGATGTGCCGACATTCCGATCACCACCATTTTCAGTTCAGACATACTTGAAGACTTTATGAGTGCGCCTCCGGCTGACTGCCCGCTCTGCAAGGCAGGCGTCAGACTGGACGCCTTGGTTAACAGTTACGGGATCTCCGGCCTGTAAAGCCTTAAGCTTTTTGCTATAATTATTCGCCACGGAACAGGATACAATAATATATCAGGAGGACATGATACAATGAAAAAAATTACAATACTGCTGATCGTTCTCTCGCTGTTTGCAGTCTTCTGCATCGCCTGCGGGCAGGCACCCGAAGCAGAAGACAATACAGGCCTGCCGAATCCCCTGAAAGAAACTGACGCCGAGGGGATCATGCAGAAGCTCGGGCTCGAATTCGGTATTCCGGAAGGCGCCGGGGAAGTCTCGTACTACATCATAAACGACGAGACAGCCGAGATGCGCTTTACAATGGACACCACCAGGTTCACGGCACGCATAAAGCCTTCTGCGGGATTTGAGGACATTTCAGGCATGTACTATGACTGGACCGCAACGAATGACACCTGGAAAGTACAGCACTGTGATGCCCGGACCATGTCATATATAAGCAAGACAGAGGATGATGCAATGGTGACTCTGTGGTATGATGCCGCACCCGGACTCATGTACTCCTTAAGTGCTGCCGGCAATGATCTGAACGGACTTGATCTGCCGGTGCTTGCCGATCAGATATACATCCCTACACAGGGAAATGCGGGATAACACCGAATGAAGGCGATCCTTGAAGCCTAAGATGCCATGACTATTGAGACGCTGATAGAACTGTATGACGAGCGCCCGTTGGAGAATGTGCTCGGAGCAGAGATGTTCCGGCCTGCGCGGGTGGTGTATATCTGCCCCCAGAACGCAGCACAGGATCAGGCTCTTCACCGTACTTTAAGAAGCTTTTTCTCACACCGCGGTATAAAAACCGAACTGATCTTTTATAAGGCAGACATATACAACGCATCTTCCATACTTGAGCTTTTGAGAAACATTACCGGAAAATACCGGGACTGCGCTCTTGATATAACAGGCGGGACCGACGCAGTTTTATTCGCAGCAGGCATGCTCAGCTCGGAGAACCCTCTGCCTGTGTTTACATACAGCCGCCGAAAAAACAGTTTTTACAGCATAAAAAACGCCCCATTTGCCGACTCTGTCCCATGCCCGCTCAGTTATAAGGTGGAAGATTTCTTCCTCATGGCGGGAGGCTCCGTACGCAAGGGCAGAGTCGACAACGCCATTTTGGAGAACTATCTCCAGTTTTTCGATCCCTTTTTCAGAGTTTATATGGAAAACCGGCGCGAGTGGGACAGGATAGTGACTTATATCCAGCGGCAGTCCCCCGCACGGCCTGATGGAACATATTCCCTCTCTGCAAGCGGGCCATACTCTGTCAAAGGACCTCGCTCGGCGCGAATAGATACGCCCGAGCCTGCGCTCCGTTCTCTTAGCGATATCGGTCTCATCAGCGATCTTGAGATCTCACCGGAGCGTGTCTCATTCAGATTCCGAGACGCTGCAGTCCGCTCCTGGCTCAGGGATGTGGGCAGTGTACTTGAGCTGTATGTCTACAAGGCCTGTCTTGAAAGCGGCCTCTTTGAGGATGTGCATACAAGCGTAGTTGTGGAATGGGAAGGCTCTCAGAAAGAGAACTCTGTCAGCAATGAGCTGGACGTGATGTGTTCCAAAGGCGTGGTGCCTCTTTTTATCAGCTGCAAGACATGCGATGTCAGGACCGAGGCTTTAAATGAACTTGCCATCTTAAAAGACCGTTTCGGCGGAAATATGGCAAAAGCCGCCATAGTCACCGCAGAGCGGGTAAAGACAGTCACCAGAAACCGTGCAGCCGAGCTCGGTATCAGTATCATCGACCTGAACGATCTGAAAAGAGATCATCTCCAGAAACGGCTTCGTGCCTGTATACTTTAAACCCGGGTATAAATATCAACTCAAGCGCTTTGAGATCCCGTCAATAATATCTGATAAAACCGGTTAAAGGAGACGAGAAAATGCTTACCTGGAACGTGACATATCATTGCAAAAAAGGAAAGCGGGCAGACTTTTACCATGCGCTCTGCGAGCTTGGCATAAGAGAAAACTCCCAAGCTGAGGAAGGCAATTGCCGCTACGATTACTATTTCGCTGCGGAGGCACCGGATGATCTGCTTCTTGTGGAGAGCTGGACAAGCCCCGAGCTTCAGAAGGCTCACTGCGAGACCCCGACCTTTGCAAAGCTTCAGGAGCTCAAAGCAGTGTTCTGTGAGGATGTTGAGATCGACAAATTCTATTACTGAGAAATGCACAAGACCGGCCCCGGAACAAACCGGGGCCGGCCTTTTTTATAATTATGTCTCTTTTCTGAAATTAACAGTTATTCGGGAATATGTATCTCACGGATCGTGAAATCTTTGCCGGAGAGCACGGTCTTATCAAGGCTTCCGCAGTTAGGGCAGCACCCGTCCTGTTCGATCAGGTTGTAGATCTCATCGCACTCGTTACATTCCGCCATACCCGGGATCATGTTGATCACGAGCTTTGTATCCTCAAGCATGGTCCCTTTCGCCACCAACGGGTAGAGCTCCTCGACATATTTGGGAATAACCAGGCTGACTTCCCCGATATCGAGCACAATCTCAGTCACCCTGTCCAGCTTGTTCTCTCTGGCAAACTCCGTCACGGTCTTTACCATGGAGCGGACGATATTGATCTCGTGCATGGGGGATTACTGTCTTTCGCCGAAGCGTATCTTTTTGCTTATGAGACGCTTTGCCGTCGCGGGCGCGTTGCCGACAGCGGTGAGAAGGGTCTTGAAGTATTCCTGTCCGACAGTGTCGAGCGTTTTCTCGAGATAGATCGCGTCGAACTTGCACTTCGTGGTGCAGATACCGCATCCTACACAGAGGTCTTCGTCAATAACGGCACACCCGCAACCCAGGCAGCGGGCCGCCTCTTTCTTTATCTGCTCCTCTGTCAGCGTTCCGCGCAGATCCTTAAAGGTCTTTTTCGCCTCCTCAGCGCTTGCGTCTTCAGATCTCTGGCGCGGGGAATTATCAAAGCCCATAACCGGAATCGCCACAGTTGACGGGTCAAAGGGCTTGTAGTCGCGGTGGTCACGGCCAAGAGTCAATGTCTGCCCCGAATGGACAAAACGGTGGATGGATACTGCAGCTTCTTTTCCTGCAGCAATGGCGTCGATCGCGAATTTGGGACCTGTCACGACATCTCCGCCTGCGAATACGTCAGGTTCGGCTGTCTGGCAGGTCTCGTGATCCACAAGAACATTGCCCTTCTTTCCGATCTCCATTCTGCCTGTTATGCCGCCCATCTCGATCTGCTGCCCGATTGCGGAGAGAACGCTGTCGCAGGTGATCGTCTCGTATTCCTTTGTTCCGACAGGACGGCGGCGTCCCTTCTCGTCCGGCTCGCCGAGAGTCATCTTTTCGACTCTGATCTCCCGGACCTTATCTTCGCCGATGATCTCTACGGGAGAGACGAGGAAATTAAACTCTATGCCTTCAGCCTCAGCCTCCAGGATCTCATCCTCAGCCGCAGGCATCTCTTCGCGGGTACGGCGGTACAGTATGGTCGTCTTCGCTCCAAGGCGGACTGCTGCTCTCGCCACGTCAAGAGCGACATTTCCTCCGCCCACGACCACTGCAGTTTCTCCGATCTCAGGCCTTTCACCCAGGTTTACCGATCTCAGGAAATCTATGCCTGTCCATACACCCGGCAGATCATCTCCAACGCAGCCCGTTTTGCTGCCCTTTGACGCTCCGATCGCCAGATAAAAGGCCTTAAAGCCCTGCTCCCTGAGCTCGTCAAGCGTAAGGTCTTTGCCGATCTCCACCCCGGTCTTGAAGGTGACGCCAAGCTCGCGAAGCACATCGATCTCTGCGTTTATGACATCCTTCTCCAGTCTGAAGCTGGGGATGCCCATGGTGAGCATGCCTCCAACCGCTTTTTCCTTCTCGAATACTGTGACAGGATAACCCTTCACCGCGAGATAATAGGCACAGCTGAGGCCAGCGGGGCCGGAACCTATAACGGCGATCTTTTCGGTAAATGGGATATTGCGTTGGTTCAGCATCTTCGGAACATAGCGTTCTTTAGCGTCCATGTCTTTCTCGGCTATGAATTTCTTGATGTCGTCAATGGCGACCGAGGAATCCACATAACTGCGCGTGCAGGCAGTTTCACAGGGCTTGTTGCAGATACGCCCGCAAACAGCCGGGAAAGGATTATCGTGCTTTATAAGCTCCAGAGCCTCTCTGTAACGGCCCTCGGAGGCCAATTTGATATAGCCCTGGACAGGGATATGTGCCGGGCACGCCGCCTTGCACGGTGCAGTCCCGCTCTCCATCACATCGCTGCGGTTTGTGCGGTAGTCGTGATTGTAGGATTTCCGATCCCATGGAACGGCCATGTCCGTATCATATGGATCAGATACTGCGGGATCGAACGCAGAATTCTTCTGTCCGAGTCGGATCGCGTTTGTCTGGCAGTTTTCGACGCACATGCCGCAGGCAACGCATTTGTCCTTGTCGACCCGAGCGGTAAAGTTCGAGCGGATCGCGTTCTTGGATCTGAAGAGCTCGGCTATGCGCAGAGCGTAACACGAGCACCCGCAGCAGTTGCATATGGCAGTCGCATCCTCGAAGCCCGGAGTCTGGTTGATCTCGTGCACCAGTCCGTTATCCTCCGCTCTTTGAAGAATCTCATAGGCTTCCTCTTTGGTGATGAGGCGATGGGATCCGATTTTCGAGAAGTTCACGGCATTGTCGTTGAGATACATGCACATGTCATCTTCAAGGTGCCCGCAGCCCTCGCCCATAAGGCGGCGGGAACGGCGGCAGGAACAGGGTCCGACCGAGATGGCAAAAGCATTTTCAATGAGCGTTGAGAGCTCGTCATAGCTCGCAGTCTTGGATATGTTCTCTACCGCGCTCATAACAGGCATAACTCGCATAAAAGCCATGCCTGCCTTGCCTGAGTTCAGAGTCGGTACCAGCATCTCCAGTCTGCGGCGTGTGTATTCCTCAAAACACTCACCCAGTACGGGATGCTTTTCGCACTGCTCCCTGTTTGAAAGAAAGCCTTCCATGATACCGGGCACCCATATGGGATAATAATAGCAAGTCTCGCCATCGACCTCTCTTGAACGTACGACACCCGTATCACAGAGCTTATCCAGCTGCTCTCTGGTGAATTCCAAAGATTTCTTAGCACGGCGCGCAATATCTTCCGCCGTGCGATTTGCCTCCAGACGCATATGCATCATGATCTCGCACATATCGTCGTCTATAATCGCCTCAAGGCTTCGGTACTCCGGATCTTCATAAGTGATGCCGGTGTATGTCATACTCTCGAGACTGATTTTGGTTGCCAGCTTAAGAATATTTGGTCTGTGAGCCATAGTCTTTCCTCCTTCTTTAAACTATTTTATGTCATAACGGCCATTGAGCCGCAAAATAAAGACATTGCGGAAACAGTTCAACCCCTGCCAATCACTTTTATCTGACAGACTTCCATGGCTTTCAGCGCCGTCTCATGGGACTCGGGAGTTACGCCTGCGCAGCAGGAAGCGTCCACAATTATCGGAACCTCGGGCAGAAATGCTTTTGCAAGCAGCGCGTTCGATATGACGCAAATATCCGTGCACAGCCCAATAACTGTGATGCTTCCAATCTTTTCGTCCAGGTCTATCTGTTGCAGCTTCTTCCCGAGATTTGCTGAACCGAAGGTCGGCTTGTCGACCGGCTCCGTTTTTCTGAGTGCGTCCAGCTCCGGGCGAATCTGCCAGCCGTCTGTCCCTTTTATGCAGTGCGGTACAGGGAGATTCTTCCCCTCCTGAGTGTCCAAATAATGGGGCTCGTGCGTGTCCCTTGTAAAGAGCACCGTTCCTTTGAAGTTCTCAATCCTCTCCCTGACTTTCGGAACGATCGCAACCGCCTCTTTCGTCCCCAGCGCCCCGTCAATAAAGTCATTCTGCATATCGATAACAAGCAAAATATCCTTCATAAGATTACCTCCGCATCTAAAGACTACATCTCACCATTTTATTATAGTTTACTGCCGTATTTATAAAATATCAACTGTTTGCACAGCAAAATGTTCCGTTGGCGCTTGCATATGCATACGAATTGTGGTAGGGTTCAGGCATACCGGAAATTGTGAGGCGACAATATGACTTTTTATCAGATTAACGAGAATCTCACAGAATGCAGTGCGGATGAAGCGGGGCGCTCCGGCCAGTTTGTCGCCGTGCTTTCTTCCGCCGAATGGCACAACAAAATGGATGCTTTCGACATGGGGATTGAGCTGGATATCGATCTCAACAATATACTTACTACGAAAGCCGAAGTGAACTACGACTCGCTGACAGGAAGCTTCTGCATTCCGGACAGAAACGACCTCTCTGCTCCGGGAGCGGGCTTTGCTTTTGCGCTCGATGAGAAGGGCGTCGTCTTCATAGACGACGGAGATACGGCCGGAAGGATTATCGAGCGGATAAGGAAAACCAAGAAGTGGAAACTCCCCTCCCTCGAGCGCTTTCTCTACGATTTTCTCGAACAGATCATAAAAGACGACGCCGAGGTGCTGAGCAGATATGAATTCGAGCTCAATTCTATCGAGGCGGAGTTGAAAGACGCGGACTCGGACGAGGCCCTCTCGAGGCTCAATGACATACGGGGCAGCGTCCGAAACCTCAGGATGCATTACGAGCAGCTCATGGATCTTAGCCAGGAGCTCGAAGAGAATGAAAACAGCTTTTTCCAAATGGACAATCTCAGATATTTCCATCTTTTCGCTTCCAGAGTGGCAAATCTCCGCGACATGGCCTCCTTTGTCCGTGATTACGCCGTACAGCTGCGCGAGTATTACGAATCGCAGATGGACCTTCGCCAGAACCGGATTATGACCATTCTGACCGTCATAACCTCGATCTTCATGCCTCTTACACTCATCACGGGCTGGTACGGGATGAACTTCCGATACATGCCTGAGCTTAATATGCCATGGGCATATCCCGCCGTTCTGGGTCTGTGCGTTGTTATCGTCGCCGTCTGCCTCATCATATTCAGAAAGAAAAAATGGCTGTAGTACATCACCTGGTCAAGCATACAAAAGCCACCCTCCCGGGTGGCTATGTTTTTGCCATTTTTAACTTATTCTGGTATCAGAAATCGTGTCTGAAACGGACTAAACAATCCTCTGAATAATAGGCTTATATAAAGTGATAATGATAATTATTGTAAGCCAATTACCGGAACGATTGGAGAGGATGGGACGACAGGCCATAGAACGTTTACTTCCCGCGGCGTTCAAGCTGTTTCTCTGTAGTCTCGTTCCACATGCCGATGCGTTTGAGCTCGGTTTCCTTGTCGCGGATGAAGCTGGTGCGCATTTCCGTTCCTGCGAGGATCCGGGCGAAGTTCTCCCGGTGCTTGAGGATGATTGGAACTGCTGCTGCAAGCAGTATTAGCGAAGACGGAAGAAATCTCGTCTGCCAGTAGTGGCACGCGGGGAAAACGACGGATATGACCGGAGCGACAAGACTGACATATCGGGTCACGAAGGCGATCAGCAGGGCGAAGGCAAGGAGCACTATGAACCATTTCCAGCTCCAGCCGAGGACTGTGCCTCCGAGACAGGCCAGGCCCTTGCCTCCTTTGAAGCCCATCAAAGCCGGGTAGATGTGACCGATTATGCAGGCGGTTCCGCCCAGGACTCCCGCAAAGGGAATGTCCCTGAAGAAGACTTCGCACAGCTTATAGGCGGCATATGCTTTTAAGATGTCCGCGAAGGTAGTCAGAAAGAAGGCCTTCGCGCCCATCAGAATGAATGTGTTTGTCGCTCCCGCGTTTCCCGATCCGTCCTTTCTGACATCATAGCCCTTTCTTTTTCCGAGAACATATGAGGGGCTGAGATTTCCGAGAAGGTATCCGATCAGGCAGCAGGCCGCAAACTTTGCAAATACTGTCATCCCGGGTCGTTCTCCTTTATATGTACGGAATCAGATCTTAACAAGCTCGTACTGCCTCGTGCCTAGGCCGATCTCCTCGCCGTGGATGAGGCCGGCCTCCCATTCTGCGTCCGGGTGATTGAGGTGGAAATACTCGTGATTGGGGTCGTCGTCCCAGAAAAGTTTCATATGTTTGTCGAGGCGGCTGCCCGGATTGACAGGCATTTTATTGCAAAGATCGACGCAGGCCTGGTCGAGTGCGACAGGATCGAATGAAGCGAGCATGCCCACGTTCGGGATAATGGGGACATCGTTTTCAGCGTGGCAGTCGCAGAACGGCGAGACGTCGCAAATCAGCGAGATGTGGAACGCAGGACGGTCTTTGACGACCGCATACGCATATTCGGCGATCTTGCATGAGAGTGTCGCAGTTGAGTTCGAGTCGCTGGGCACGATGGCGTCCTTAGGGCAGACTGCAAGGCATCTTCCGCAACCGACGCATTTATTGTGGTCTATAATCGACTTTCCGTCAACGATACTCGGGCCGCCGTGCGCGCATATTCGCACGCAGGATCCGCATCCTATACAGTTCTCCCCCTCGACAACGGGTTTGCCTTCCCAATGCTGTTCCATCTTGCCGGAACGCGAGCCGCTTCCCATACCGAGATTCTTCAGGGCGCCGCCGAAGCCAGCCTCCTCATGGCCTTTAAAGTGACTTAAAGAGATCACTATATCCGCGTCCATAATGGCCTGACCTATCTTGGCTTCCTTGACCAGAGGCAGATTAATTGGAACAAGCTGCTCGTCCGTGCCCTTGAGACCGTCGGCTATTATTACGTGGCAGCCCGTCTGCAGCGGGGAAAAGCCGTTGAGATAAGCCGTGTCCATGTGATCGAGAGCGTTTTTGCGGCTGCCAACGTACAGAGTGTTGCAGTCAGTAAGAAATGGCTTTCCGCCCTGTTCGCGCACGTAATCTGCCACGACTCTCGCGTACTGCGGACGGAGATGAGCAAGATTTCCCAACTCTCCGAAGTGAATCTTGATTGCGACGTAACTGTCGCTGAAATCGATCGTCTCAAAGCCGGTGCGCTTCATAAGGCGATGCAGTTTTTTGGGCAGAGTCTCATCGCCAGAGACATGAAAATCCGTGAAAAACACCTTCGACTTATCCATTTTTATCCTTCCTCATGAATATATATTCATATTTTATCTTTCCGCGGAATATATATCCGATTTTTGCTCATAATAAAGCAGATAAGAGCAAAAGGCAAGCAAATATTAATTGCCTGCCTTTTCGCGATCGTATCCTTCAAATGATTACTCCCGCTGATCCTGTGCCTCAGGCGTTCTCTTTCCCGTGCTCTTTGCGCCAGGCAAGCCACGCGAGCAGAATGGTTATGCCGCCGCTCGGGATTATCATGAAGCTCGTGGAGCCGGTCAGCGATGGAACAAAGATAAACAGCAGGCTCATGAGCAGCAGAGGCACCAGCGACAGGCGCAGGTTCTGCCTGTAGTATTTGTATGCCATGGCTCCGAAGAGTGCAGGCACCACATTTGAGAAGGCGGGCTGCAGAGTCTCGCTCTGGAGTATCGGCTGCAGGGGGATAAGCAGGAGCACTCCGAGTGCAAGCACAAGGATCGTGACCAGGGAGGAGGTGGCGATCGAGAGAGTGCTGATGATCTCGTTTTCCGCCGTTCCGGTCTTCGCATCAACGATGTCCTTGGCATTGATCGCGCAGGGAATCTTCATGTTGATCAGATTGCCGGTGATGAACGCTAGATAGCTGCCTCCGGAGCCCAGCATGGGCGTGTAGACCAGAAACTCCACCACACTGCTCACCGTCCACACGAGTCCCACGGACAGGAAGCCCCTCGCCACCGCGCCAAGATCCGGCACGGCTCCGACAACGAGCCCCATAAAAAATGGAGCGCCGACAAGAAGTATGACCGTTACCGCGCTGCAGACGCGTCCGAGCATATGTGTGCGGTTTATATATTTCAGATAGTATTCTTTATCCATCTTTGTTTCCTCCTCAGCCCAGAAGCACCGCTGCCATCATGCCGACTATCATGCTGCCTGCAACGGAGAAGCTCTCCAGCCATGCTATCTGCTTTTTCTCCGAGCCGTAGATAAACATCGCCATCACAGCCCCGGAGACGAGAGCCACTATGATCGGCGTGAGGCTGCCTGAGAAACTGAAACGGCCGTTTCCGGATACGAAGCCGCCAATATAGCTTCCGATATACGCGCTCACGAGTCCGATGAACATCGCGGACATCGCCGTGTCTCCGAAGCCTCCGGATCTGCTCTTTTCCTTATTGCCGCCCTGCCCCAGCTTTGCCAGATAGCGCCTGTTGAAGAAGAATGACAGAATCATGCCCCACATGATGCATATACTCATTAAAAGTGCGATCGTAGTGAAGTTTCCGGGAGTCATCTCAGTTGCAGAGAGCGTCGACATGCCTACCTGCTCCGCAGCAGCCTGGGCGACCTGGGTCTCGTAGTGCAAAGCCCCGATAACAGAAAGCCTAAGCCACGGCCAGGGCGTGCCGAGACTTCCCGACAGCGCTATGACCCCGAGCAGGATCCCTATGCTCGGCAGCAGCGTAAATGTGGCGCTGAAAACGATTACGCGTTTCATTTTCGCAATATCCATACCTATCCGTTTTCCGGCACGGTAAGCCCGCACCATAAACAGGACACAGACCAGCGCTACGAACAGAACGATCGAGCCGCAGATCAGGTACATCGGCGTGCTGTTCAGCAGATTCAGAATCTCCATCGTTTTTCTCCTTTTCCGTTTATTGTTTCAGTTCAGAGCGCTGAACGTGGCCTCGTCCTCATATTGTCTCGTGTAGAGCCTGTAATAGAAGCCGCGCTCCGACATGAGCTCTTCATGCTTTCCGCGCTCGACTATTTTCCCGTTCTGAACGACCAATATCACGTCCGAATTTCTGACCGTCGAAAGCCTGTGGGCTATAATTATTGAGGTGCGTCCCTTTATGACCTTTTCGACAGCTGCTTGGATTTTCTGCTCGGTAAGGGTATCCACCGAAGCCGTGGCCTCGTCAAGGACCAGGATCCTCGGATCTGTCAGGACCGCCCTCGCAAAGCAGATCAGCTGCTTTTCACCTGTCGACAACATGTCTCCGCCCTCTCCGACATCGGTGTCAAGGCCGTTTTCCAGCCTTCCCACCATCTCTTCAGCGGACACCAGCTTCAAGGCTTCGTTTATCTGCTTTTCAGACGCGTCGGGATTGCCGTAAAGCAGGTTTTCCCTGACCGTGCCGGAGAAGAGGTGCGGGCTCTGAAGCACATAGCCGATGGCGGAGTGCATCCAGAGCTGGCTGCGCTCTTTCAGGTCCTTACCGTCGATCAGAATACGGCCTGTACTCGGCTCATAGAAGCGACAGATAAGATTTGCAAGGGTCGATTTGCCTGCCCCGGTCTCGCCGACTATCGCAACGCTCGTACCGAATGGGATGTCGAGGCTGAAATGCTCAAGCACGTATTCGTCTCCATCCGGGTATTTAAAGCTGACATCGTCAAATTTTATATCGCCCTTTATTGGCTCCCAATTCTCTTTTTTCGGCTCGAAGCTGTCTCCGTAGATCGCGATGACCTCATCGCTGTCCGTCACATCGGGCTCCGTATGCAGGAGCCTGTCCAGCCTTTCTATGTTAACCTGAGTGGTTATGAGATCGGAAATGGCGTCCACCACCCATCTGACAGGCTCCATCATCCCCTGTGCATAGGACATGAACAGAGAGAAGGTACCTATCTGCGTCTTCGCGATAATGCCACCCTTCCAGAGCACGATTGCAAGTGCAAGCGATGACGCGAAATGCATGGTCGAGGCAAAAAGGCCTCTCATGCGCGCGGCCTTGACGGTCATTTTCCTCTGTTTTTCAGTCTCGGCGGTAAAGGACCTTCCCATCAGCTCCTCTATGACGAGAGTCTTTATCGTGCGTGCCCCTGTGATCCCCTCATTGAAGGCGCCGGTTATTACGGAGTTCTGCTCCCTTATCTCGCGGTTGAGCTTTGTGAGCCTGGCTTGGAAAAATGAAAAAAGCAGGACTGTGACCGGCAGGACTGCGAGCACCAGAAGCGCGAGCCTCGCGTTCAAAGAGAGCATGACAGCGCTGGCTCCGACAAGGTAGCTCAGCTGCCAGATGCTGTCGAGCAGAGTCCAGGATACAAGCGTGCCAATACGCGAGGTGTCGGACATGACGCGAGAGTGAATATAGCCCACGCTGTTCTGATTGAAGTATGAAAACGAAAGCGTCTGGAGGTGCTCGAAGGCGTCGTTCCTGAGGTCCTTGTCCACTCCGACCTCTACTGCCGTCCCCTGATATGTGGAGGCGTAGTTCAGTGCCGCGCAGGAGACTATGATCAGAAGATAGAGGATGATGAATACAAGCAGCGTATCCAGCGTACCGCCGCTAATAAAATGGTTCAGGGCATAGCGCTGAAAAAGCGGAACGCTTATGTCTATTATGCTCCCGACCAGACTGCCGATAAGCATGACGGTCAGAGCTTTTTTATAGTTTTTCAGGTAGGGCAGGATCTTGCCTATGCCAAAGAACGGAAGCCGAGCCTTTTTTTCGCTTTTTTTCATACGGCTGCCTCCGTTTCCGCTCCGGACTGTATTTCGCAGATCTTCTGATAGAGTCCTCCGGCGTTTTTGAGGGTATCATGGCTCCCCTGCTCGATTACTCTTCCTTTGTCCAGGACCACTATGTTGTCTGCTCTGGAGAGCGTTGTTATCCTGTGAGAGATCAGAAAGACGCACGCGGAGCCGAAACGCTTCTCAAGAGACGCACGTATTTTCGCGTCCGTCTCTGTATCCACAGCAGAGAGCGAATCGTCGAATATCAGGATGGGAGTATCCCGGATAAGCGTCCTCGCTATGGCTGCCCTCTGCTTCTGCCCTCCCGAGAGGGTCACTCCCCTTTCGCCGACAAAAGTCTCATAGCCCTTGGAGAAGGCCTTGACAGTCTCGTCGAGACAGGCTGCGCGTGAGGCTTCGACGATCTTTTTCATATCCGCCTTCTCTCTGGTTATGGCGATATTCTCGGCTATGGTACGCGAAAACAGATACGGTTCCTGAAGGACCATTCCGATGTTTTCCCTCAGGTGCTTCGTCTCTATATCCCGTATATCCGTTCCGCCTACAGTAATGCTTCCGTTGCTCTCCGGCAGCTCGTAGAGCTTGTCAAGCAGGAGCATGAGCGTAGATTTTCCGCTCCCGGTTCCTCCCAGGATCCCGACTGTAGTGCCCTTTGACACCTTAAACGATACATTTTTGAGAACTTCAGGCCCGTTGTCGTACGAAAAGCAGACATTATCGAAAACTATATCTCCGTCCATCGGGGCTTTCAAAGCCTTGCCCGTCTCTTTTTCTTCTTTGGAGCGCATAATATCGGCAATGCGGTCTATAGAGACCCCGGCCTTGCTCATCTCCGCTATGAGTCTTCCGAGCATTCTGACAGGCCATGTCAGCATCGAGGCGTAGGAGAGAAAAGCTATGAACTCGCCCGGAAGCATCCTGTCTTTTATGCAGAACACGGAGCCGAAGACCGTGATCAGCAGGATCTGAGTGCCGCTGATGACATCACCTATGCTCCAGTACATAGATAGCGGTCTCGCGAGTTTCATCCAAAGCCCGGTATAGTATTCGTTCTGGGCAAAAAATCTGTCTCTCTCCTGCCTCTCGCGACCGAAGGCTCTTACGACCCTGACTCCCGTCAGGTTCTCCTGGGCAATGGATGAGAGCTTACCTTCGTTTTCGTCGCAGTCAAGAAAGGCCGCCCCTATCTTCTTGTGGAAGCTGACGGAATAGGCCAGGATCACCGGAACAGGTGCCATCGCGATCAGAGTCAGCGGTACGTTCATTCCTGACATGAAAGCTATCGAAAATGCCAGAAGTATCACGATCCTGAATATCGAGGTCATCTGCTCGGATATGAAGCCTTTCAGAGTATCTATATCTGAGGTGCATCTCTGAATGATGTCTCCCGTGCGGTGCTTCATATGCCATGAAAAGGGCAGGTGCTCTACATGGACAAAGAGCGTGTCACGCATGGTCTTGGTGAGTTTCTCGGAGGCCGCAGTATTGGAGACCCTGAACAGATATATAGACACAGCCTTCAGCAGAGCGACGGCGATCAATGACAGAGCAAGCACCCAAATGTTCGCCCTGAGATAATCTGTCCCCCCGAGAAAGGAGGACAGTTTTACCAGAATCGGATCGCTTGAGCCGGAATTATGGGATATCACATTGTCGACTGCCAGCCTGACTATCTGGGGGCTGAGCATATCCGCCAGAGCAGAAACGGCAGCCATGAGCATGCTGAGTGCGAAGATCCGTTTGCTACCCTTCAGAAAACACATAAGAAGCTTTCTGTTAAATTGTTTCTTTTCTTTTTCTTTCACTTAAACCTGTTTGGTTATTATCGGGATCAGTAAATGTACATTCTGTTTGCAATGGTGTAGCATATCCGGTGCACTGCCTCTCTAAGCAGGTTCGAAACAGCAGCGGGATCGTTTCTGTACGCGATCCTAAGCCTGTCCGAGACTCTGCCGGTGCAGGGATCGAAGAAGATATCGCTGCCCGCTTTCAGCATGTCGAGGATATTTCCTTCAGAAGAGACCAGCTTTTTCGTGCTTACAAGCCCTTCAAAGCCCCACTCGGCTCTCATAAGGCTCTTTATAAGTGCTGCATCCGACGGAACCGCAGCTCCGGCGGGTATGCCTTCTTTTATCGCGATCTCAAGCGATTTCAGTTCCGTCTCCCGAAGCGTCTTATCTACGGCACTGACGGATATTTCCTTCGAATATACCGCAAATGCGGCGCAGTCCGAGCTCTGTATACCCCTTATTTCGGCGGCGGCGATCTTTCCCGCGAGCAGAGGATCATCTGACAGGACTCCGGGTGCAGTATCCGGGGCATAAACGCTTTCGAGCCCGTATGTCTTTGCCTCCCTGCCGATGGCTCTTCCGAGCTCCATCGCAAGGTCGTCGTTCCAGGAGGAAGCCAAAGCAGCCGGAGAGAGGTAATCAACTGCATCAAGCTTCCGTACTGCTCCCTCTATGCCTTTGAGCGCGCACAGAGACTCCGTTTTCTTTATGCCGAGCCTTAAGTTTTCCTCCGTATGCCAGGCGCCGTTCGAAACAAGTGTTATCATCTCGTCGAGACTGAATTCGTCAAGAAAGCTGCCCCAGGCAGGGTCATCGTAACTGAGACCCTTCATCGCGTCGAGGAAAAGACCGTTTGATGCTCCTGATACCGGAATGATTTCATATCCTTCTTCAATGCCGTTTTCGGCGGACAGATCCGAATACTCCACATCGGTAAGCGCGTCATTGTCGTATTTTACGTCTGTCGCAACCTCATAGGTGATATAATCCCCGTCATCCTTCGCCGAAAGGGCATCTCCTGTGACAGCAATATCGTATTTGCCCTTGCTGAGAATGAATGCATGTTCTTCCCCGGAGTATTCAGCCATATCCCGCACTGGAACGGAGAGCGTGACTCTCTCTGTCTCGCCGGGATCCAGCGTCTCCGTCTTTTCGAAGCACAAAAGTCTCATCCCGGAAGCAGAGCCCTCCCTCATGAACCAGAGTCCTACTGCTTCTTTTCCCGGAACAGAGCCTCTGTTTGTTATGTCAGCTTCTGCCGTAATAAGATTGTAGTCGGATACGAATCTGGATAGCTTTACATCAAATTCGGTATATGAAAGCCCCCAACCCAGGGGGAAAGACTCTTCCTTTGAGTTCCCGGAATATGTAAATGCTGTTCTGCCCGAGGGATTTGACGCCCCGGAAACAATATCTGCTATGGCGGGCATTGCCCCGAAGCCCTTCGTATCGGACAGAAGAGCGCCTTTGATGCTTTCATAGCCGTTTATAAAGCTCAGGTCCGATTTTATCTCGGGATCTGCTGCTATAATGACCTTATCAAAGCCTGAAAGGACCCTTCTCAGGGTTTCTGCTCTTACAGGCATTGTTTCTCCGAGAAGGTCACCGTCCTCAGGCGGAAGGATTATAAGGGCGAGATCCGAGAACGAGAGGGCTTCTTCAAAATCCTTGTCGCCGAGCTTTGTCCAGTCAGCGGTATATTCACCGCCGTTCAACAGCGATCTGACTCTGTTTTCTATCGTTTCAAGATCAAAGCGTTTTTTCTGTGTCTGAGCACGGCTCAGTTTTGTGTTGCAGGAAAAGCCCTTGTCTCCGAGGGCTTCAATAAGCACCTCCTGATCTATGCCGGGTCCCGAAAAGACGTTAATTTTTGTTCCCGCCTCCAGCGGAAGAAATTCCTTATTTTTCAGCAGGACCGCACTGTCTCTTTGGGCCTCCTCCGAAAGCATTCTCCCGGCTGTTCTGGCTTTTTCAGCCTCTCTGTCGGTATCTGTGAATCCTCTCTGGGAGGAATATACGGAATATGCCGTCTTTATCGGACCTAGATTGATATATACCGCTCCCGCGATAAGAGCCAGAACAAGGAACCACGAAAGAAGTCTTCTGCCTCTTCTTTTGCGCTTCAGGAAAGCCTTTTTCTGCTTTCTGAGCCCTCTCTTTTCTTCTCCTTCAGCGCTTTTCATCCGGGCTTTAAAGTCTTTTTTCTGCTGTTTGACCGAGGCGGCGAATTCGTCGTAGGCCTCCTGCCCTTCAAGTCTCGCCTCTTTTTTGGCACGAAGATATTCTTTTGCCTCCGCTCTGCCCTGTTTTTTATACTTTCTCATTTCACTTGCCATAATATACCTCCCCCGGCATAAGGCAGTCTTAACTAACACATATTACCATACGGATATGCCTTTTTTCAATCGCGCGTTTCCCCTTTACGCGCTTATTTCAAAGCCTGAAGCTTTTCCTTGTGTTTGGCCCCATTCGTTGGTATACTTATAAAACAAAATAAAAAGTATTCGGAGGTTATAAAATATGACCGTTCTTGTAACCGGAGGTGCCGGTTATATCGGCAGCCACACTTGTGTCGAGCTTTTGGCCAAGGGCTATGACGTCGTTGTGGTCGACAACCTCGTCAACTCCAGCGCCAAAGCTGTGGAGAGGGTCGAGCAGATAGCCGGGAAGGATGTCAGTTTCTATGAGGTCGATGTCAGAGACCGAGGCAGGCTGGACGCGATCTTCTCGAAACACGATGTAGGCTGCGTCATCCATTTTGCGGGACTCAAGGCTGTTGGCGAGAGCGTTGTAATGCCTCTCGAGTACTACGACAACAACCTCTTTTCCACTGTAACGCTCTGCGAGGTCATGCGCGAACACAAGTGCAAGAATATCATTTTCTCTTCCTCGGCAACTGTCTACTCCGGTGACAACGAGATGCCTCTGAAAGAGACCTCAAAAACCGGCATGTGCACAAATCCTTACGGCTGGACCAAATATATGTCCGAGCAGATCATGAGGGATATGGCATTTGCCGATAAAGAGTGGTCCGTCTCACTTTTGAGATACTTCAATCCGATAGGTGCGCACAGCAGCGGGCTGATCGGAGAGGACCCGCGCGGGATCCCGAACAATCTGATGCCCTTCATCGCCCAGGTCGCTGTCGGCAGACGTGACCATCTGAACGTCTTCGGCGATGACTACAACACTCCGGACGGTACGGGCGTAAGAGACTATATCCATGTTGTAGATCTTGCAAGGGGCCATGTGGCCGCCATAGACTATATGATGGCAGGGCACAGGGGCGAGAATGTTTTCAATCTCGGCACCGGCCACGGATACAGCGTCCTGGATATAGTGAAAGCCTTCGAAGCCGCGACCGGCGTTAAGATCCCTTATGAGATAGCTCCAAGGAGGCCCGGCGACCTCGCAACCGTATATTCTTCTCCCGACAAGAGCGCGCAGCTTCTAGGCTGGAAAGCGGAGTATTCCCTCGAAGACATGTGCAGAGACACATGGGCCTGGCAGAGCAAAAACCCGATGGGTTACAACAGCTGATTTTGTGCAATCTGAACAAAATATAAAATGCCTGAGCCGCAATGGCTTCAGGCATTTTATACATTTTGGGTTTTTGTTGGAAAAATTGTTGGAACTGTCGAAAACCTTGTTTTTTCAATTTATACGCTAATCTGTGTTGTAAAATTAATACAAGGTTTATTAATCATTGCTTTTGGACATTTTGAAGCGGCGTTTTCTTTTTACACTTCCTCGGAGTCTCTGAGCCGTTTTATCAGCACAGTGATAATAAGCCCGATGAGTATTATCGCGGCGATAATGAGCACAACTCCCGTCCATCTGTTCCTGCCCGTTCTCACAGCCTCCGTCTTATCCGCGGAAGCGGAAGGCTCTCCGCTTTCCTGGGTGCTTTCGGCTATGTTGTTCTCTCCTTCCGGAGATACTGTCTGGATCGGAGCGATGCTGGCTGTAGGAGATGGTGCCTGGGTCGGTGCAGGAGTCGCTGTCGGTCTCGGCGTCGGGGTCGGTCTTGCCGGTGCTGCAGGGATCTGGACCGTTACAGTCTCTTTCTCTATTTTTACTTTTCTTTGATCAGTATAAGTCTGACCGTTCGCGTCTTTGGCCGTGGCTGTATAGATGATGCTGTCCCCGCTTCTAGCGGATGTAACTTTAGCATCTGCAGCGCCGGTCTCCCTGCATCTGACACAGGTGAAATACAGTGTAGCGGACTTGAAATCGCTGCCCCAGCTCCAGATCAGCGAGCCCATCGCATTGCCCGAGTATGTATGCTTGCCGGCGATATATACCGAAACTTTTCCACTGTTGCCGGCTCCATCAGTCGCTACGATGGTCCCGCTCGCGGACGCGGTGTACCTGCCGTTGGAGTCCGGTTTTATTTCCTTTCCGTTCAATGTCACGCTGCTGACGCCGGACATCTCGTCATATACCGAGAACTGGGTCGCGGTGCAGTATGTGGCGCTGTTGCTTATACCGATTATCAAAGGAGCCGTGGTGTCTTTCTTTTCTTCCGGAACAGGGGTGGGAGCCGGCGTCTCTGTCGGTGCAGGCATCTCTGTCGGGACAGGACTTGACGTGACTTCCGGCTCGACTGTATTGGTTATGACTATCCTTGTATCGGAATAGGTCTTTCCTCCGTAGTCGAAATAAGCGGTATACGTGACTTTATTTGAGTTCTCATCCGGATTGGAGGCGACAGTTGCAGGGATATTCCCGACCCTCTCTCCGCATACGGAGCAGGTCAGTTCCGCTGAAGCCGCAGTAAGATCGTCACTCCAACTCCACTGCACGGTATAGTCATGTTTTCCGAAAACAACAACAGTCACTTCAGAAGACGGTGCTTCGCTTTCCTCACTCTCTTTCGGAGCAGAGGCTGTTATTCTTATCACCTGCGGGAAAGCTCCGTTTCCCTGATCCGCCAGTGTATACTCGCCTGTCTCTCCGTTCTTTGCCAGCTCAAGTCCTCTTCCTGACAGTATCTCATATGCGAAAACACTTTCCGAGCCGCTTAAAGCAAATGCAGGCAGACTGCAGTATGCTCTCCCGGTCTCAATGCCTGTAAAAACAGGTGCTTCGTATAAATGCTGCTCTGCGCCTTCTTCAGTATCCTGTGCAAACCCGGCCGGGATCATGCCGAGCATAATTACAAGCGCGAGCAATAATGGCAGTATGTGCCTTTTCATCCGGTTTTCTCCTTTCTTCATCCGCCGTTGCGGAGCCTCAATCGGGTGTATTTTACCATTATTGCAGTTGTTCCTCAAGCGATTACGGCCCGATTGCGATTAATTGACAGTTTGTTCAAAAATGACAGCGCTTATACCCTTGTATATTAAGTTGTTTTTTGGACCCATAAGTGATAATATTGACAAAAAGATTATTGATATTTCGGCGGTTAGTTATGGCAGTTTTAATTTTCGGCGCGATTGGTTTTACAGTCGGAGCTCTGATATCTCTCGTCATAGCGATGGCAAGCTCCAATGTAATGAAGACAACTAAAAACGCGAACATTCTGATGGCGGTCTCCTCGGTCAGGACTTTTTTGAGCGCCGCCGTCCTGATCGCCCTTTATTTTGCCGGAAGAAATCTTGTCTCCGGACGCTATGCCCTGCTGATCGGCGGGGCTCTGGGGCTCACCCTCGTCAGCATATTTACGGCATTTAACGCCTCAAAACAGCTAAAGGAAGCCTCTGACAGGGACAGGAAAGAAAAAACGGAATCCGAAGGAAATGAGGAGGATGCCGATGGAATCTGAAGTTCTGTTCACAGTATTCGGCCTCGAAGTAACCCCTGAGGTCACGACCCAGTGGGGAATAATAATAATTCTCGCAATAATTTCCTTTTTTGCGACCCGCAACATCAAAGAGGTGCCCACAGGCTTCCAGAATGTCATAGAGACAGGACTCGGCATGATCGAGAACACAGTCTCCTCCGTTCTGGGCAAAGAGCGGACCAGAAGATTTTTCCCGTTTTTCGGAACACTCTTTATTTTCATAATCTTCTCAAACCTCTCGGGCATCCTGCCCGGCGCCGGTACAATCAGGGGCTTCAAAGCCCCGACCTCCAGTCTTTCGGTAACAGCCGGGCTGGCAGTCTGCGAGTGTATCGCAGTGCAGTATATGGGTTTCAGGACCTGCGGCATAAAGGGGCATCTGAGGCATTTCATTTCACCTGTTGTTGTTATGCTCCCCTTCCTGCTCATAGATGAGATCGTAAGGCCCGTATCCCTGGCGCTCCGTCTTTACGGCAATATTTACGGAGAAGAGTCGGTCACCGAACAGATTTACGAACTTCTCCCCATAGGAGCTCCGCTGATCATGATGATCCTGAGCCTTCTTTTCTGCACGCTTCAGGCGATCATCTTCACGACTCTGACAGCTATCTATACCGACGAGGCAACGGCTCTCGAAGAATAATTCCAAAAAAAATATCCAAAGGAGATTAATAATATGGCAACAGAAGCAATAATTGCGATAGCAGCTGCGCTTTGCATAGCTTGCTCGACTATCTTTCCCGGTCTCTCACAGGGGAAAACTGCAACGGCAGCTATGGAAAGCATCGCACGCCAGCCCGAAGCAGCAGGCGACATCCGTTCTGCACTTATAGTTTCCATGGCCCTTATGGAAGCTTTGACGATCTACGGCCTGCTCGTGGCTCTGATGCTTATAGGTAAGATCTGATCTGAAACATGAGCCTGAACATATCGGTCGTTATCTGGACCGTTATAGATTTTTGCCTGCTCATGCTCATTCTTGACAAGCTTCTTTTCAAACCCCTTCTGACAAAAATGCATACCCGGGATGACAGGATCGAAGAAGGAGAAAAGAAGCTTATTGAGACGGAGGCCGAAAAAAACCGGATCCTGAACGAGATGAAGGCCGGCTCTGACGAAGTCACCGCCGCAATAATAAAAAGCTCCGGAGAAAAAAACCGCATTGTTGAAGATGAAAGCTACCGGAAGATCAGAGAGGCCTCCAGGAAGGCCGACGAAACTCTCTCCGAGGCTGCAGCGGCATGTGAGAAACAGCGCGCCGTTTATGAAAGCGAGCTCTTGAAGCATATGCCTGAATACACTTCAGTCCTTTCCGATGTCCTTACGGACAGCGGATCCGGAAAAGAATGAGGCGGATATGCAGGTATTGTATTCTGTAATCAATTTCATACTGCTTGTCGCCATTATCTGGATCTTCGGGAAAAAAGCAATTATGGGAATCTTCAGCTCCCGAAGAGAAAAGATAGAAAGCGGTCTTGCCGTTGCAGAAAGTGCCGGCCGCATCGAGGAAGAAAAACGCGCCGCCATCGAAGAGGCTGCGCGGAATCTCAGCGCGTCAGAAACCGAGACTGCCAAACGTCTGGAGCAGGCCGCTTCGAAATATGCAAAAACTCTGAATGAGCAGGCTGACAAAGAGATCTCTGTCATTAATGCGGATCTCGAGGAATCGCTGAAAAGCATGAAGTTCGATATGCTTCATGAGGCGCGCGCAAATGTTGTCCATAAAGTGGCAGACGAGTGCAGGGAGCTGTTCTCAAAAGAGCCTTATCTTTCGCAGTTCCGTAAAGACGAACCAGCCATCGCTGACAGGATCCTTAAAAAAGTCTCTCTCACTCCCGGAGACAAGGTCTACATACGCAGCAAGGGGCTTTTGTATGTTACGCTTACATCCGCATTTGAACTTGATCCTGCCGTTACGGAGAAGATCAGGTCTCACATGGAAAAGCTTGTCGCTGCTGAGTGGAGCACGATATCTTTCTGGGTCAAAACAGATGAAAAGTGTATAGGCGGACTCAAACTCAGGGTCGGCGACACCGTTTACGACGGCACCATAGACAACATTCTCTGGACCCTTCTTACCAGGCTTAAAAGAAGCCACATGAATAAGCCGGATATGTCGGCAGATGAGATAAAGAAAGGTATCATCTCCGGCCTGAAGGGGCTTTCACGTGAAATTGACATATACCAGCTGGGACGTGTCCTGAGTGTTTCCGACGGTATTTGCTGGCTCGACGGACTTACAGATTCGATGTACGGCGAACTGGTCGAATTCGACAACGGAGAGAGAGGAATGCTCCTTTCCATCGAACCTTCGAGGATTGCCTGCGTGGTCTTCGGAAAATATGAAAACATAAGGGAGCTCTCATCCGTCAGAAGACTGGGAATGATGGCAGATGTCCCTGTTGGTGACGAACTCCTCGGGAGGATCGTGGATCCTCTCGGCAAACCGATAGACGGCAAGGGCGGCATACATGCCAAATCCTATATGCCTATTGAAAATCCTGCGCCTGCCATACTGGACAGACAGGCTGTCAACTCCCCGCTCCAGACCGGCATCAAGGCTATAGATGCTCTTGTGCCTATTGGAAAAGGCCAGAGAGAGCTTATTATCGGCGACCGCCAAACAGGCAAGACGGCCATTGCTGTTGACACCATCCTGAACCAGCGGGGAAAGAACGTAATCTGTATTTATGTTGCCATCGGGCAGAAAGAGACCGGTATTGCTTCAATTGCAAGTATTTTGAAAAAAAATGGAGCTCTTGATTATACAATAATCGTCTGTGCAGACGCCTATCAGAGTGCTCCCATGAGATACATAGCCCCATATGCAGGCACCACCATGGGTGAATATTTCATGAACCGGGGCAAAGATGTACTTATAATCTACGACGATCTTTCCAAGCACGCAGTATCATATCGCGAGATATCCCTGCTTCTGCACCGGCCCTCCGGCAGAGAAGCTTTCCCCGGAGATGTCTTCTATCTGCATTCGAGACTTCTGGAGAGAAGCGCCCACTTAAGTGAGGAAAAGGGAGGCGGGTCTCTGACAGCCCTTCCTATAGTCGAGACCCAGGCAGGAGATATCTCGGCATATATCCCGACCAACGTGATATCAATCACAGACGGACAGATATTCCTGGAGTCCGAGCTGTTTCATGAGGGTCAGAGGCCGGCTGTAAATGTAGGACTCTCTGTTTCCCGTGTCGGAGGCTCTGCCCAGATTCCTGCCATGAAGCAAATGGCGGGAGGGCTCCGTATCTCTCTGGCTCAGTACAGGGAACTTGCCTCCTTTGCCCAATTCGGAGCTGATCTGGATCAGGCTACGCAGGCCTCACTCGATCGCGGGGAACGAATGACAATAGCTCTGCGCCAGGATCAGTACGAGCCTCTCGATGCGGAGCTGCAAGTGCTCATAATTTATGCTTTCAGCGAAGGATTTGCAGATGATGTCGCTCCGGAAAAGATCCCTGAATTTGAGGATGCTTTAATTAAACATTTCAAATCCGCTCATCCCAATCTGATAGCGGTTCTCACAAAAGGGAAAATAACACCCAAAACCAAAGAGCGCTTGAATGAGGCACTGAAGCTTTTTAAGGGGTCCTCAGAATGAGCAGCAGTATCAGAGATCTCAAGCATAGAGTAAAGACTGTGCGCTCAATAAATCAGGTGACCTCCGCCATGAAGACTGTCGCCGTTTCGAAATATAACCGAACAAGGACCAAAGAGTCAGAGTTCTCACAGTACCGTGATGCCTGTATCAGGCTTGCATCCTGGTTAAGCCCCGAAAATAATACCTCTTTAAAAAGAAAAGATGCCGTATTATATATAGCTGCATTCTCAAACCGGGGACTTTGCGGAACTTATAATACAGATCTTCTGGAAGAGCTTGTCCGAGTCCTCAACGAAGAAAAACGCGAGAAGACTCTGGTCCTGATAGGCAGATGGGCTGCTGAACATATTAAGCCGGAATCTGTCGGGCAGATCGCAAAGACCTTTGTCTTCAGCGATATTCCCAAAGACAGCGAGGCCGGAGAACTCACAGCGCTTGTTAAGGATTACTGGAACAAGGGTGAAGTAAGCGAAGTCTTTTTCATCTCACAGTCTTTTAAAAATATCATGAGCCACAAACCGCAAACTGCAAAGCTGCTGCCGATCGAGAAAAATGAAAGCGGTCTGTCCGAGACGGAGTACATATTCGAACCTTCGAAGGAAGCTGTTACGGAAGGGCTTTATGATCTGTGTCTGCAGGCGGATGTATATGGGCTCCTCCTTCAGGTCGCCGAAGGAGCTTTCGGTGCCATGATGGTTGCCATGCGTCAGGCTGCCGACAATTCCGGAGATGTCCTTGATGCGCTGACGCTGAACCTCAACCGTATGCGCCAGGCCCAGATAACCACTCAGGTAATAGAAGTTTCTTCCTCACTTACAGGAGGCAATGAAATATGAGCAAACCAAACGATTCCCCGAAAGGAATAGTTATATCAGTATCCGGTCCGGTAGTAGATGTGCTGTATCCGCAGGGGTCTTCCATTCCCGATATACGCAATGCAGTCAGGGTAAATGTGCAGAATGAAAGCGTCATTATGGAAGTCGTCGCCCATGTCGGAGGGGGCAAGGTCAGATGCATTTCCCTTTTCCCGACTGACGGGCTTTCCCGCGGTGCTGAGGTTGAAGATACGGGTCTCCCGATAACCGTTCCCGTCGGGCCTGAAACTCTCGGCAGAATGATGAATGTTATTGGTGATCCGATAGACAAAAAAGGGCCGATAGAGACCGCTGAACGCTGGCCTATACACCATGCAGCCCCGCCATTGACGGATATAGTTTCCTCCTCGGAGATCTTTGAGACCGGCATCAAAGTCATTGACCTTATTACTCCTTACAGCAAGGGCGGAAAAATAGGCCTTTTCGGAGGCGCCGGTGTCGGCAAAACGGTCCTGATTATGGAGCTTATACGCAATGTTGCTTATGAGCACGACGGCTACAGCGTCTTTGCTGGCGTCGGTGAGAGAAGCCGTGAAGGGAATGATCTCTGGAATGAAATGACAGCCTCCGGAGTTATAGACAAGACTTCCCTCGTCTTTGGCCAGATGAATGAACCGCCCGGAGCCAGGCTGAGAGCTCCGCTCGCAGGGCTCACTCTCGCGGAGTATTTCCGTGAGAGAGAAAAAAGAGACGTTCTTCTGTTTATAGACAATATCTTCAGATTCACGCAGGCCGGCGCAGAAGTCTCAGCTCTTCTCGGAAGGATGCCCTCTGCTGTAGGCTATCAGCCCACCCTGACGACTGAAGTCGGCCAGCTGCAGGAAAGGATAGTCTCCACAAGGAATGGGTCCATCACCTCCGTTCAGGCAGTCTATGTCCCTGCTGACGACCTTACAGATCCGGCTCCTGCTGCTATCTTCGCCCACCTTGACGCCACCACTGTCCTTTCAAGATCCATAGCTGAGCTCGGCATCTACCCAGCAGTTGATCCGCTCGAATCCTCCTCCAGAATGATGTCTGAGAACATTGTCGGAAAGGAACACTACGAGACGGCGCAGGCTGTTCTGAAGATCCTGCAGCGTTATGTGGAGCTCCAAGACATAATAGCCATTCTAGGCATGGATGAGCTTTCCCCCGAAGATAAAGCTGCAGTCAACAGAGCCAGAAGGGTCCAGCGTTTCTTCTCCCAGCCATTTCATGTTGCCGAAGAGTTTGTCGGCTTGGAAGGAAAATATGTCCATATTGAAGATACGGTCAAGGGCTTTCAGGCGATTTTGGGCGGTGACTGTGACACTATTCCCGAGTCTGCTTTCATGATGAAAGGCACTATCGACGAGGTCTATAAGGCGGCAAAGGATCTTAAGTGATATGGACGACAGGCTTCTGGAACTCAAAGTAGTGACTCCCTCAGGCACCAGATTATCCGAGAGGACTGAGTACATAGAGATGCCTCTCGAGGATGGACTGATAGGCATAAAATACAATCATGCTCCGATGCTGGCCAGAGTTGCCGGGGGAACATTAAAATACCGCGTTGGAAAACAGATGAATGAATTCACGCTGTCTCCGGGCCTCGCAGAGGTAAGGGACAACACGGTAACGATACTTATAAGCAAATAAAAAGAATGCTGACAATTAATAATAGAGGCTGTAACAAAAGCAATTTTTGTACAGTCTCTTTTTGTTCCTGAAGCTGCTGTAAGTTTCAAAGCATTTTCAGTTTCATTTTGTATTGGACCAGATCCCGTATGCTGTTGACTTTGACAATAATAAATCGTAGAATAAACCGTTAAAATTTTTTAAGTTTTTTGGAGAAAACATGAGCAGAAAACGAGAACATTTTGGAGACAGGCCGGACGGGGTTTTGCTGAGAGATCTTGACTCTCTTCATTATATTACCGGCATCATATACCCCAACAGATGCGACAATGAAGCCTTCATATCCGAGACTATAGATCTTACGAATATCAATAAGTTCCTGGAAAAGAAGAACGCGGAGGATCCGGTATACAAATACAATCTCTTCCAGATAATAGTCACCGCAGTACTCAAGACCATAACCCTGAGGCCAAAGATGAACCGCTTTATTGTCAATGGCAATTTTTATCAGCGCAAGGAAGTTTCGGCCTCGTTTGTAGTAAAAAAGGAGTTCGACGACAAAGGCGGAGAGGCGCTTGCCTTTATCCATTCCAAAGGAGACGACACTCTCGACAGCATTCATCAGAGCATTTACGATCAGATATCCTTCTGCAGATCGGATAGCGTCGATTCGTCCACCGAGAACATGGATATACTTAACAAGATACCGCGAGTGGTCTCAAAAACCGCAGTGAAATTCATAATGTTTCTCGATAAGCACGGAAGAGTACCGCATGATATGATCGCAACAGATCCCTATTATTCATCTGTCGTACTTTCCAATCTGGGTTCCATAAAGCTCAAGAGCGGATATCATCATCTGACCAACTGGGGGACATGCTCGGTAATATGCCTTATCGGCGAAGTAAAAGAGACACCTGTATTTCGAAGCGACGGCTCTGTTGAAATGAAGCCGACCGTGGATCTGGGCATTACCCTGGACGAGCGGCTTGCCGACGGATATTATTATTCCAAGACCGTACGTCTTTTGAAACATCTTCTGGAAAATCCGGAGCTCCTTGAGCTGCCGTTAAATGAGGAGACAGAATACTGATGGAAAAACAGATCACAGCCAAAATGCCGTGGAAAGAGAACACTGGCGGTGTTCCTCTTGTTTTGGATTATTTTGAGGGATCCATGTACGAAAAAGTGGCCGGAATTGCGAAAAAGTATCCCGGCTATACCGCCTTTGATTTTCAGGGCAGATCCACTTCGTACGGTGAGATGCTCGCAAATATAAACAGATGCGCAAAAGCACTCAGAGCCATCGGTATACGGGAAAATGACAAAGTCACTATCATCATGCCCAACTGTCCGCAGGCTATTTATATGTTCTACGCTTTGAATGCAGTCGGTGCCATAGCAAATATGGTACACCCTCTGTCTGCCGAAAAGGAAATCGAATTCTATATTGAAAAATCACACTCTGTCGCTGCAATTACGCTCGATCAGTTTTATTACAAGCTTGAAAAGGTAAGAAAGAATGTAAAGCTCAATACGCTGATCATCGCCTCTATCCGCGACGAGCTCCCAGCACTTACGAAAGCAGGCTATGATCTTACTCTTGGAAGGAAGATAAAAAAGCTCCCGGAAAATGCCCCAGTCCTGATGTGGAAAGAATTCCTCAAACTGAGCTCTGTGTCCGAGCCCGATTTCACGGTCAGAAGAGAGAGCGATGATCCGGCTGTCATACTGTATTCAGGCGGAACGACCGGAAAGAACAAGGGCATAGTCCTTACGAATAAGAACTTTAACGCCCTCAGCCAGCAGATAACCGCAACAAACCCCATGTTTCTGCCGGGTGACAAGATGCTCGCGGCAATGCCGATATTTCACGGTTTCGGGCTCGGAGTCTGTATCCACTCCATGCTCGCAAACGGGGGAAGATGTCTGCTGCTCCCTAAGGTCAATCCCAAGGAATACGCTAAAATGCTCACCAAGTACAAATGCAACTTCATAGCAGGTGTACCGACCCTTTACGAAAAAATGATCTCCAATCCGGAGATGGAAGGCAAGGATCTGAGCTGTCTCAAGGGTGTTTTCTCCGGCGGGGATTCCCTTTCCATAGAGCTCAAGAAGAAATTCGACACATTTCTCGCTGCGCACGGGGCTGTTGTCCAGGTCCGCGAGGGCTACGGCACAACAGAAACAGTAACAGCCTGCTGTCTCACCCCGATCCACAAGTCCAAAGAGGGCAGCATTGGGGTTCCGTTCCCGGATACTTATATCAAGATAGTCAGACCCGGTACGGATGAAGAGCTTCCTTACGGAGAGGAGGGTGAGATCCTTCTCGCAGGACCTACCGTCATGAAGGAGTATCTCGATGAGCCTGAAGAAACTGCCAATACTCTCAGAACTCATTCCGACGGGCTTACATGGGTATATACGGGCGATCTCGGGACCATGGATGAAGAAGGCTTTGTTTATTTCAAGGGCAGGGCAAAAAGGATGATCATCTCTTCGGGTTTCAATGTATATCCCGCCCAGGTCGAAAACATTCTCGATTCCCATGAAAAAGTCCAGATGAGCTGCGTTATAGGCATTCCCGACCCGGTTGCCATACAGGTGGTAAAGGCCTTTGTCATGCTCAAGCCTGGAGTCGTCGAAAGCGACGATGTCAAGACTGAACTTATCGAGTACTGCAAAAAACACGTATTCAGGTACGCTGTTCCGAGAGAAGTGGAATTCAGAGACGAGCTTCCGAAGACTCTGGTCGGAAAAGTCGCATACAGAGCTCTTGAGGAAGAGGAAGCTGCAAAACGCGCTAAAGCCGAAAGCTGAGTAAACAATAAAGAATAACCGGATGTCAAGACATCCGGTTATTTGATTTTTTGGAGAATCTTATTTCTTAACCGACTCGATTATGCCCTCGGCAAGTCCCGCAAGGCCCTGGATCTCACTGGGTATGATGATCTTCGTTGCCTGGCCCTGTGCCGCGGCTTCAAAAGCATCGAGTGATTTCAGTTTGACAACTGCATCGGAAGGTGCCGCCTCATTGAGTAGCTTTATGGACTCCGCTCTGGCTTTCTGAACCTTCAGTATAGCTTCTGCTTCGCCTTCGGCCTCAAGTATCTGCTGCTGTTTCTTGGCGTCCGCTCTCAGGATCGCGCTTTCCTTCTCGCCTTCGGCCTCAAGAATTGCCGCTCTCTTATCGCCTTCGGCTCTGAGGATCGCTTCTCTTCTTTCACGTTCTGCCTTCATCTGCTTTTCCATCGCATTCTGGATCTCTTTCGGAGGCAGAATGTTCTTGAGCTCAACTCTGTTTACCTTGATACCCCAAGGGTCTGTCGCCTCATCGAGGATATTGCGCATCTTGGAGTTGATGATGTCGCGGCTCGTCAGGCACTGGTCGAGTTCAAGATCGCCGATGATGTTTCGAAGCGTTGTTGCAGACAGATTTTCAATTGCGAGTATCGGCTGTTCGATCCCGTATGTGTAGAGCTTAGGATCAGTGATCTGGAAATAGACGACAGTGTCTATCTGCATGGTAACATTATCCTTTGTGATAACGGGCTGAGGCGGGAAGTCCGCGACCTGTTCCTTCAGGCTCACCACTTTGGCAACCCTTTCAATAAAAGGCACCTTGAGATGAAGTCCGACATTCCAGGTCGTTTTATAGGCGCCGAGACGCTCGATAACAAAGGCTTTTGCCTGCTGTACCACGCGTATGTTCCTCACGATTATGACAATGAGTATCGCAAGTATGATAAGTATTGCATACATGTTCTTTTTCCTCCTAATTAGTTTTTGTTATTTGAATCAGTATATCAGTCAGATCTTATTTGTGCAAGAAATTACTTGAACCAGGAGAAGATCTTTTCCCAATACGGGATCAGCACCTCGGAATCGGTCATATACAGCTCATGCTTCATTCCCGGAACGACTCTGAATTCACATGAGGGTACACTGAGGCTGAACAGATTCTGTGCAGAATTGTCAACAACAGTATCATTACCCGCCTGAAAAAGAAGAACGGGTATTTTGATCTTCGCCATTTGTTTTTTTGAAGTGACTTTTTTGCAGGCGCGAACCGACTGAAGCCCCCATCCGATCGAAGGGGAGGTCGTCTGAAGGAAAATGTCTCCGAGGCGTTTTGCATGGTAATAGAGATAGCGGCACTTCGAGGAGTCACATGAATTTTCAAAATCCGGCTCCGTCGGGAATGAGTCCACACGTTCAAGGGAATTTTTCTTCCGCTCTCCAACACCCAATACTGTCGCACCCGCGACCATAACAGGAGTCGGCAAGTTGAATTTGAGTCCCAGCATCGGTGAGGACAGCACTGCTTTTTTGAACAGATCTGGATATTCCTCTATAACCCAGGCTCCTACACAACCGCCCATAGAGTGGCCGTAGAGATATAGAGGAAGGTCTTCCCCGAGCTTTTTTGCGATCGTATTTGTCATATATACGAGATCCAGCACATAGTCCTCAAAATTCCCTACGTGTACCACATAGGCGTTGTCGTTTGAGCGGTAAGACCTGCCGTGGCCGCGGTGATCGTGTATGCATACGCTGTAGCCGGCCTGGAGCATGTAATAGACAGACTCCGCATATTTCCTGTAGGACTCCGTAAAGCCGTGGCTGATGACGATTATGCCTTTCGGGGAATCCGCTTTAAAGCATACATATGCAATCTTCTGCCCGGGGACGCGTTCGAAGTATGCTCTTTTGCCACGCTCCCTCACATAGGGCTCTGCGACCGTTTTCATTTCTTCAGCGTAATTTTCTTCTTTTATCCAGTTCATTTCTCTGCCTCTTTCATATGCTCTGCGTAAAACTCGCGGTAATCCTTCAGCATAAACTTTAAAAGCTTCGGAGTATCAAGTCCGTATGGGCATTTGGAAGCGCAATTGTAGCATTCAATGCAGTCGTCGATCTTCTCCATCTTTGCTCTCCATTCATCTGTCATATACTGCTGCCACGGAGATCTTCTGAGCAGCATGTTCATCCTCGCGCAGTTTCTTATCTCGATGCCTACAGTACAGGGCATGCAATAGCCGCAACTCCTGCAGAAGGTCCCTGCAAGCTCTTTTCTCTCCTTCTCAATAAAAGCGTTAATCTCATCATCAAGCTGTACATCCTCCTGTGCGACCTCAAGCCACTGCTCGAGTTCTTCAAGCTTCTGGATCCCCCATATCGGAACGACATTTTCAAAGCTGTTCATAAACGCCTGGCAGGCTCTGGTGTTCGTCAGCAGGCCTCCTGCGAGCCCTTTCATGGCGATATAGCCGACATGAGCCTTTTTTGCCTTTTCAGCAAGAGCAAGGTCTCTTTCAGATGAGATATAGCTGAACGGGAACTGGACAGTCTCAAAATTGCCGGACTCTATGCACTGCTCTATTACGCCGACCCTGTGGGATGTGACACCTATGTGGCGTATAAGGCCTCTTTCCTTCGCAATCAGTGCTCCCGCGTAAGCTCCGGATCCGTCATTTATGTCCGGCATCTCCGGCACATTGTGAAACTGAAAGAGATCGATATAGTCTGTTTTCAGCATCTTTAAGCTGTTTTCGATATGAGCTATGACACCGTCTCTGTCTCTTGCCTGGCTTTTTGTAGAGATGATTATTTTATCTCTGACATCACTCAGTGCCAAACCTATCTTCTCCTCGCTGTCCGTATAGGCGTTCGCGGTATCAAAATAATTGATCCCGCCCTCATAAGCAGCCCTAAGGAGCTTTACCGCATAATCTTTTTCGCATCTCTGAAGCGGAAGACAGCCCATTGCGGGCTTAGTGACCAGCAGCTCCGATTTGCCGAGTCTTACTTTCTTAAGCATATATTACCTTCCTTTATCGTACGTTTTTTGATCGCTTTTTTGTTTATTATACTTTATCTGCTGTCCTGTTTACAACAGAAACAGAAAAATCTTGACATGATTTTGATATGGGTCTACAATGCTTCTGTTGATAATGGGCGCTGGGTATTCCCGGCTGAGACAGAGTAATCGAGCTCTGAAACCATCGAACCTGATCCGGGTAATGCCGGCGTAGGAAATGACGCTAACATGCCCCCGGAATTATTTTTGGGAGGTAAAATATGAAGAAAAACCTTACTCTGCGCGCCCTCACCGAAGGCGCTATTTTTGTTGCCCTGGCACAGGTATTGAGCTATCTGAAGCTTTGGGAAATGCCATGGGGCGGCTCCGTAGTTCTCGCGATGGTGCCGATCGTGCTCTATGCTGTCAGATGGGGCATAGTCCCGGGACTTCTGGCCGGTTTCGTATTCGGCATTCTGCAGTTTGTATTTGACGGAGGCTTTGCAATCGGCTGGCAGTCCATCATTGGCGATTACCTGTTGGCATTTACCGCTATCGGTTTGGCAGGTCTCGTCAAAAGAGAGAAGAATGGTGCTATATATACAGGAACTGTAATTGGCGGTTTGGCGAGATTTCTCGTCCACTATGTTGTGGGTGCTACGATCTGGGCCGAGTACATGCCAGAAGAGTTTTTCGGCATGGCTATGAAAAGCCCGTGGTTCTACTCGCTGCTCTACAATATAGCATATATGGGCCCGAATATAATCATTACCCTTGTTATATTCCTTATCCTCAACAAGCCGCTCGGAAAGTATATCCGCGGAGAGGACCTCAAATAATATCCCCGATTCAGAGCACGGCTTTTTTTGCCGTGCTTTTATTATGCCCTGATCTTTTTGTCCGGATAATCTTCATTGCGACAGCACTTTCTATACGGACTTAAAACCTGTTGCAAGAACATTATTTTATGTTGTATAATTCTTTTGTTATTCCAATCGGGAACCATGAACCCGAGCCGTTCGGTCATATCCCGGTCCGGTTTGAATCGAAAACGGAAAAGAGAGGAAACGATGGAAGAGGTAAAAAGCAATATCGAAAACGGAATATTGACTGTACAGCTGAGCGGAAGGATCTCATCTTCTAACGCAGCCGGGATAGAAGCAGAAATAAACAAGCTCGCGGATCAATCCGGCGACGATCTTGCAGTTCTCGATTGCGAAGGTCTCGAATATATATCAAGCGCGGGGCTGCGAGTCATTTTAAGGCTTAAGAAAAGCAGTCCCTCTCTTAAGATCATAAACGCTTCTTCCGAGGTCTATGATATCTTTGAGATGACCGGTTTTACCGAGATGATGGAAGTAAAAAAAGCTTACAGACGCCTCAGTGTCGACGGCTGCAAGATGTTAGGCAGAGGTTCCAACGGTGAGGTGTACCGGATAGACGACGAAACCATCATTAAGGTCTATAAGAACTCTGATGCTCTCCCCGAGATACAGAGAGAGCGAGAGTTGGCCAGAAAAGCTTTTATTCTCGGGATCCCGACTGCGATCCCCTATGATGTCGTCCGGGTCGGAGAAGGCTACGGCAGCGTATTTGAGCTTATAAACAGCAAGTCCTTTTCGGATCTGATAATTAACGAACCCGAAAACATCGACAAATATATTTCGCTTTCTGTAGATCTGCTCAAAAAAATCCACTCCGTTGAACTCAAGCCCGGCGAAATGCCTGACATGAGAGAGACTGCTCTCTCATGGGCTGAATTCCTCAAAGAGCATCTCCCGGAAGATATCCACAAAAAGCTCGTCTCTCTGATCTCAGACGTTCCTGCAAGCTGCAAAATGCTCCACGGGGACTATCATATGAAGAACGTCCTCATGCAGAACGAAGAAGTGATTCTGATAGATATGGATACGCTCTGTCTCGGAAATCCGATATTCGAATTCGGCTCAATATACAACGGCTACGCGGGCTTTTCCGAGCTTGACCATTCTGTAACCGAGTCTTTCCTCGGCATTCCCTGGGAGACAGCGCAGTATATATGGGATAAAACGGTCCGCATGTATTTCGATACTGATGACGAGGCAAAGATCAGCGAAATAAAAACAAAGTCCGAAATAATCGGCCAAACCAGGATAATGAGGAGATCCATAAAGAGACTTTCCGGAACCGAGTTCGGGAAAAAACAGATCGAGTGCTCACGCAGACATCTTATTGAACTCGTACCGAAAACCGATTCTCTCCTTCTCTTCCGATAAGCTTAAGATCATTAAATTAAAACCGCCGGCTTATGCCGGCGGTATTTTACTGCCCAAAAAGCTTTTTCAGATTTAGTGCGGCTGCTTTGAGCTCATTCTTGCTGTATGAATTGTTGGGATCTTTAAGAACGGCGCTAACAGCGTCTTTCGCATTGAATCCGCCTTTCACCATCACATCTGTCAGCAAAGCCTCAGGGGTAACCGTGTGTTCTGTCTTATTGAAAACATAGTCGTCTTCGAGCTCTATGACCAAGGCATATTCCCCTTTTTCCCAGTTTCCTTTGTCTTCAAGCTGCTCCTTTATATCGCGCGGACTGCCCCTGAATATCATCTCATGCACCTTTGTCATGTCGTTGCAAAGGCAGATACGCACTTTAGCATCCTCTCCAATGAGAAAATCGACGAGGCTCATTATCCGAAGCGGTGACTCATAGAAAGCAAAAGTCTTTGTGTCCCCTTTTCTTATCTTTTCAAGAAGCTTTTTTCTCTCAACATTTTCTCTAGGGAAAAAACCCAGGAACATGAAGCTTGAAAGATCGAAACCCGATACCGAAAGTGCAGTAACGGCGGCACAGCAGCCCGGAATGCCGCTTACCTTTATGCCCGCCTCAACAGCTGCCTTTATAAGCTCGTTGCCGGGGTCCGAAATGCAGGGGGTACCTGCATCGGTTATAACGGCAACACTCTTTCCGGAGAGCATCTCATTTATGAAATACGAAGCCTTGCCGTGTTCATTGAATTTATGGTTTGAAACAAGCTTGTTTTTTACGCCGAGCATATTCAGAAGGACCATTGATCTTCTGGTATCCTCGGCTGCAATAATATCCACTTCGTTTAAGATCCGGGTGCCTCTCGGGGACATGTCTTTAGAGTTGCCGATCGGCGTCGCCACTATATAAAGCGTTCCTTTGTTCTCATCCATATTTCAGTAATTCTTCACTGCTTCACGGCAATAATAATTGAACATTCTCTCGACCTGAAGCGTCGATGAATCTCCGTGCCCGGGATATACTTCATAATCTCCCTCGAGCAGGCATATTTTTTTAAGCGACCTGAGTTCAGTCTCTTCATCTCCGCCGGGAAGATCCACTCTGCCGCAACTGCCTCTGAAGAGAGTATCCCCTGTAAACACAGCGTCTTCGCAGACTATCGTAACTCCTCCGGGAGTGTGCCCCGGGGTGAGCATAATATGAAATTCAAGTCCGGCTATGCTGAGAATATCTCCGTCACCGTAAAACTTGCATTCATCGGGAAGTTTTCTGAAGGGCGGCTCGCCTTTGACACACATATTAAAATCCGTATCAGTGACATAGACGTCGCATCCCGTCTCTTCCATAACAGCCCGAAGCGCTCCGGTGTGATCCCAATGCGCATGCGTCAGAAACACGGCCTCACACTTGAGCCTGTTGTCTTCAATATAATCGAGAATCGTCGCAGAACTGTCGCCCGGGTCTATAAGAACACACTCCAGGGTCTTTTCATTGGTTACAACATAGCAGTTGGTTTCAATGGGCCCTACGGCCAGTGTTTTAATAAGCATTTAAAGCTCCTCCGTATCAAGTATGATCGTGACAGGCCCGTCATTTACCGACTCGACCATCATCTCAGCGCCGAAAACGCCTGTTCCGACGTGAAAGCCCCTTTCTCTGCATAACTGAACCGTCTTTTCATACAGCGGTATCGCTTTCTCCGGCCTTGCTGCCTTTGAAAAGCCGGGCCGTCTGGATCTGCAGTCGGCAAAGAGAGTGAACTGTGAAATGATCAATATCTCAGCGCCGGCATCTGCAGGGTTTACATTCATTTTGCCGGCCTCATCCTCAAAGATACGGAGTCCGCATATCTTGTCTGCTATTTTTTCTGCCTGCTGCTCGGTATCCGATTCATGAACTCCGAGCAGGACAAGAAAACCCTTGCCTATGCTGTCCTTAAGCTTTCCGTCTATTGTTACTGAAGCTGATTTTACTCTTGTCAGGACTGCTCTCATCCCTTTTTCTCCTTTTCAGAGGAAAGATTTGTTCCGGTACCGTTTCTGAGGACCTCCCGGACTCCCGGTATCGTTCTGAGCCTTGAAATTATATAATTCAGCTCGTCCAGATCCTTTACCTCAAGAGTAAGGTTGGCAAGCGCCATACCTCCGCCGATATCTCTTGCAGAGAGCGATCTGACCTTGGCGTTTATACCGTTTAACACGGTTGCAACATCCATTACAAATCCCGAGCGGTCGCGTGAGGAGATCACGATCGTAGTGAGGTAGCTGTCCGTGATCTTCCTTGCCCAGCTGACCTTTATCCAGCGTCCGGCATTTTCTTCCTGTTCAAGACTCTTTTTGCAGTTGGTGCAGTCTGTCCTGTGTATCGAGACTCCCTGGCCTCTCGTGATGAATCCCAGAATATCGTCTCCGGGGACAGGCGTACAGCATCTGGAAAAACGGATCAGGCAGTTGTCGAGACCTTCTACAAGTATTCCGTGGACAGCTTTGGCCTCTTTCTTTGCCTGCTGCTCCCTCCGCTCTGCAGCTTCATTCATCTTCTCTATAGCGCTGCGGGCGGGCTTCTGGGTGCGGGTGAGCTCGTCCTTCATGCGGTTTACTATCCTTGTCGCCGTAACACCGCCGTAGCCTATGGCCGCATAGAGATCGTTTATATTGTCGTACGCAACTCTTTTGAGAAGCTGCGGGAGAACTTCTTCATCCAGAACATCTGCAGGAGCAAGGCCAGCGTGTTTGAGCTCATCCTCAAATATCTCTCGGCCCCGGATGACATTCTCCTCGCGTCTTTCCTTCTTGTACCACTGCTTTATCTTAGTCCTGGCGCTGCCGCTCTTTGCTATGTTCAGCCAGTCACGGCTCGGTCCGGGAGCGCTTTTGGAGGTGCGTATCTCAACTATGTCTCCGTTTTGCAGGACATAGTCAAAGTTGACTATCCTTCCGTTTACCTTGGCTCCGACCATATGATTGCCGATATCCGAATGTATGGCGTAGGCGAAGTCTATAGGGGTCGCTCCTGCCGGCAGATTTATCACGTCTCCTTTGGGCGAGAATACGAAAACATCGTCCGCGAACATGTCTATCTTCAGGTTGTGGAGAAAGTCCTGGGAGTCGGACTCCTGCTGGCTTTCGAGCAGTCTTCTGACCCAGGCGAACTTATCCTCCTCCCCTTCCCGTATGCCGGAGGTGGAGTTCATTTTATATTTCCAATGCGCAGCGATTCCGTACTCAGCCGTGCGGTGCATTTCCCATGTCCGGATCTGCACTTCAAACGGAATTCCCTCGGCGCCTATTACCGTGGTATGTATGCTCTGATACATATTCGGTTTCGGAGTGGCGATATAGTCTTTGAATCTGCCGGGAACAGGCTTGAACATCTCATGTATGATACCAAGCACATTGTAGCAGTCTGAGACGGAATCGACTATTACCCTGAACGCGCAGAGATCGAATATGCCGTTCATATCCAGCTTCTGGGAATACATCTTGCGGTATATGCTGTAGACATGCTTTATGCGGCTGAAAATAACAGCCTCGATATTCTCTTCTTTGAGCCTCTTCTGTATTCTGTTCTCCATAGAGGACATGAATGCCTCCAGCTCGGGCATCCTCGACTCGAGATTTTGCGTTATCTCTTTATAGCCCTGCGGATCCAGATACTTTAGCGCAAGGTCCTCCAACTCCCACTTGGCTCTCTGCATACCAAGCCTGTGGGCGATCGGAGCATAGATCTCCATGGTTTCAAGCGATTTTGTCCTCTGCTTGTCCTCGCTCTGGTACTCCATGGTCCGCATATTGTGGAGCCTGTCCGCGATCTTGATAAGTATTACGCGTATGTCCTTTGCCATGGCGAGCAGCATCTTCCTAAGATTCTCCATCTGCTCGTCTTCAGCGCTCGTATACTGCACTCTTGTCAGCTTGGTGACGCCTTCAACAATATCCGCCACAGCTGTTCCAAACTGCTTGGCAATATCCGCATGCGTGAGATTCGTATCTTCGATAACATCATGAAGCAGGGCGGAGATCACCGAATCCTCATCCAGACCCATATCATATGCGATCTGAGCCGCAGCCACACAATGGGTAATGTAATCTGAACCGTCTTTTCTTTTCTGGCCGGAATGCGCCATTTTGGCGACGTCATAGGCAGCCCTCAATCTGCCCAGGTCAAAATCATGCCCTGAGTTTTTTAAAGACTGCTCCAGTTCCTCATACATCTCATCGGAATTCAGTTTTTCTTTTTTCTCATCCAATTCCTGCTATCCTTTTCATCGTGTCCGTAGAATTCAGATCTGTTTTGCCTTCTGTCTTCAGCGGTACAGCGCCGACAACGCCGGAACTGTTGCCGATAAGGCCTGCTTCAAAGAGCACTCTCAGAACTATACACCAGCACTCTTCAGACATCCCGGCAGGACATGAAGACAACAAAGTATCAAAGTCAGTGCCTGTGTCTGTTTCATTGCATGTCAGGGCCTTCCACACCTGAACAAAGTCGTCTCTGGAAGGTGTAAAGACAGATTCTGCCCACGCGCAGTCACTTTCACCTTCGATTATTTTTGCGCAGAGATCGGCGCTTTCGTGTTTTCTCATGGCCGATATCATCAGCTGTACGGATCTGTTCCCGCGAAAATCATTTATCTGGGGAGAGAAGCATAGATCGACAAGATCCCCTTCTTTTATTCCTGTCTCCTGCATCGTGTGCCCGAAGAATATCCCGTCAAAGCTCTTGCCTTTAAGGCTCACCCGGACTCTCAGATGTCTTCCGTTGCCAACATTCCCCGCGGATTCCAGCTTCGCACCGTACATGCTCATCACAGGCCTCGGGTTGCTGCTGCCGCAGGGCTCAAGAAGCTCCAGCGAGCTTACAGCTTCGAGGTTCAGCCATGAAGGATCGGCTATCAGGATATCGCTTGTTACGTCACAACGGAATTCAGGTTTATTCTCAAGATAGTATTTGCCGATGGCTTCACGAAAAGCATCGATGTTCTCTCTTTTAATATTGAGTCCTGCGGCCAGCGAGTGCCCTCCAAAACTCTCAAGATATTCACTGCATTCCGAAAGCGCCTCATAAAGATTGAACTCTCCGGCGCTTCTGCAAGAGCCCTTTCCCCTGTCCTCCGTCATATATATCATTATGGCGGGAACTCCGTATGTCTCTGCGAGCCTTGAAGCAACTATTCCGATAACGCCCTGATGCCACTTGCTGCTCTCCAGAACGATCGGCGTGTCGGGACTCTTTTCTGTAATACGCTCAAGCGCTTCATTCCATATATCCGATTCCAGGGCCTGGCGCTGCCTGTTCATCTCGCAGAGCTCCTCAGCAAGAGCGTCAGCGTCTTCCGCATTATCTGCCATAATAAGTCTGGCCGCCGCTATGGCGTTACCCATGCGTCCGGCCGCGTTTATTCTCGGAGCAAGCGTAAAGCCGATCGTAGCAGCGGTAAGCTTTCTCTCTGCAGCTCCCGATTTTTCAAGCAGAGATCTTATACCCGGCCGCGGGTCGCAGGCAAGTTTTTCAAGCCCTGATCTGACAAGTCTTCTGTTTTCACCTGTCAGAGGCATGACATCAGCAACCGTTCCCATCGCGACAAGGTCGCAGTATCTTTCATACATTGCCTTCTCATCTCCGCTGCAGGCGCAGACGGTTTTGAAAGCGACCCCGACTCCTGCGAGCCCGCTGTTCGGATACCCGTCATCCGGCCTCTTGCAGTCCACGACTGCAACAGCATCCGGGACCTGCCCTTCATGGCATTCGTGATGGTCAGTTATGATGAGGTCCAGCCCGAGTTCCTTCGCATACAGGGCCTCTTCAAAAGCAGTGATCCCACAGTCTACCGTAATAAGTAGCGTGATGCCGCTTTCAGCAAAGCCCTCCTCTGCAGACATGTTCAGTCCGTAACCCTCGTCATTCCTGTCCGGAATATATGGAGTACAATCAAGCCCGCAGGATCTGAAGTAGTCTGTGAGAAGGCATGTGGAAGTAATTCCGTCTACATCGTAGTCTCCGTAGACGGCAATCTTTTCTCCTTTTTCAATTGCCTGCCGGATCCTCCTCACGGCCTTGTCCATATCTTTTAACAGGAACGGGTCGGGCAGAGGTTCTCCGTTGTCATTAAGAAAGCTTTCAGCTTCTTTTGCTGTTTCGATCCCTCTCTGTGCCAAAACGGCAGAAAGAAGGGGCGCATAGCCTGCTCCCGTAAGTTCCGAGGGGACTTTCGGCTTTGCGAAAGGGATGTCCCATTTAAGCGCATTCATTTCAGTACTTCACTTTATTATATAATCATTCCATAATATTATAATCACTGATACCACGAGTTTCAACAAAAAAATCCCTTATGCTCTCAGCATTCGGGATTATTGATAATAAAAACACGGAACCGGGAAACCCGATTCTGTGTTTTTGGTGCCGGTGACCGGACTCGAACCGGTACAGCATTGCTGCCGGGGGATTTTAAGTCCCCTGTGTCTACCATTCCACCACACCGGCTTAAGATTTTACGCAGGTAAGATATTATCACCCGCGTAAAACAATGTCAATTCAATTTGAATTCCATATAAACGGGGTTGTGATCAGACCACGCGTAACCTGCGTCTATTACATCAGACTTTATAAGTTCAACATTCGAAGAGATAAGGAATCCGTCTATTGTGATGCGGAAGGTCGTCTCTATATTGTAGGGCTCGGAAGCTGTCCTGCAGGAAGCGACGGGGTTGGACTCGTCAAAAGGCGCGACCAGAACGAATTCCTCCGGTATTATGCCGTCAGGTATCGGCTGTGCCCAGGTATCATACTCGCTCTTGGCAACTCCGAATATGCTCCCCGAATCTCCGAGCAGATCCTTGTTGAAATCTCCGCCCGCTATGCAGTAGTTGCCTTTAGCGTATTCTGCACTCATGTCTTCGCAGAGCATCTTCAGCTGCTCGTTGGCGATCGTCCCGTCCGAGGTATAGGCCGAGAGATGCATATTGTAGAGCACGAGTTCCTTTCCGTTATCGGTCGGAACACGGTTTACGCTGTAGCAACGGTCCAGATCCACCAGTTTCATGACAGTATTCTCAATCGGCAGCGATCGTCTCAGGGCAGATGTAATTTCATACTTTGAAAACGTCATTAGTCCAGCCTTATTCGCACCGTGCGGCTGGCTAAACGGATAGAAGAGAAATGGGCTGTCGTAGTTCTGGGCAAATGTATAATAATAACCGGGAAGCTCGGGAGCTATCAGTTCTCTCTCGTCAACATGATATGACCTGGTCCCGCCGATATCAACTTCCTGGACATAGACGAAATCCGGGGCGGCGGATTTTATTTCATTTACAGCGCCTGCAATATTCGTATATACTGCTTCTTTTGAAAAAGCCCAGGACTGGGTGCCCCCGTCCATAAAGAAATCGTAATCAGCGCTGTAAGCGCCGAAGCCCACATTATATGAAACGATCTTCAGCGGCTCTCCGGCTGCGACCGCATCGCTGCCCGCAGTTTCAGGTGCTGTTACTCCGAGTTCCTGCATATCGTCTATTCTTTTGTATGCAAGAAATACATAAGCAAAGTATGCTCCGACCAGCAGGACGAAGCAGAGCAGAATTATAAGCAGGACCTTAAAAAATCTCTTCATTTTTTCTCCTTTACAATGACAGACCGTAAACGATCATGAATTCAGCCAGAATATATGTAAGCATTACAGAAAAATGCTTATGTTTCATTACCGGGGGTTTGTGGAAGCGCACGAGGAACAGACAGCAGTCCGAGATAAAGAACAGAATGGCGCCGATATAGGCGATGACCGCCTCAGGCCGGGGATTGCACATAAGAGCCGTCAGCGCAAAAATGTTCATAACGCCGTTTATAGCGAGATACAGGAGCATCGGGTAGTAGAGTCTCGGATTCATGTCGTCTTTTATGGAGCGCATCAGCCTGACGGCTACAAGAAAATACACCACAAAAGCAAAGAAGACGTTATACCACCGGACGAGTGAAAAATCCGTTCTCGAGACAAAAGCGGCAACATAGAGAGCGTGCCCGAGCATAAAAGAGATCCCGCCCGCTGCAAACCATTTTGTACCTGTCGGAATGAGGAGGACATCTCCCAACCAGCCGAAAAATATAGCCGCAATAATGACCGGATCCGGATCTCCCGCCCTGCACAGGTACCAGAGCCCGATGAATATGAGTAAAAACGGCTTGGTAAGAGCGCGCAACTTCTTGTCGTTTTTCCAGCTCGCATAGAGGTGCGTCACCGATACCATTATCAATAGTATTATGAATACTCTGCTCATTTTACGCTCCGACGGTTTTTCTATATTTTATCCGAAAAGAACCCGTTATTCAACGGCAAACGAATATTTATTTGTCTGCTTTGTACATATATGCTATTATTGTATCAGAAACAATGGAGCGGAGATGATGATATGAAATATGTTTTTATAGCAAATCCCAATGCCGGAAAAGGTCAGGCTGTCGAACTGCTCAGATCCGAGATCGAAAAGCTTCCGCAGAAGGCGGACTGTGAGATCCTCGAGACCGAGGGCATACTTCACGCGACGCGCCTTGTGAAAGAATGGGCAACAGCTCATCCCGGTGAAGAAGCAAGATTTATAGCCTGCGGCGGAGACGGAACGATAAATGAGGTGTTTTCCGGGGCAATAGGCCTCAGGAATGTTTCTGTATCAGTCTTTCCCTGCGGCAGCGGAAACGACTTCGTAAAAGTATTCGGGGGCATGGAAAAGTTTTCCGACCTCAGAAAAATACTCGAAGCCCCGGTGCAGAAGCTGGATGTGCTCAAAGCAAATGACCGCTACTGCATAAACGTTCTCAATTTCGGCTTTGACACGATGGTCGCGAAGACCATGAACGAGCGCAGAGACATAAGAGGCTACGGCAAGCAGTCGGACTACTATTTCGGGATCGCCAAAGCCTTCTTCACTGCCATGAAAACAAAAGCGACCGTCACCGCCGACGGCGAGGTCATCAATCCGGACGGGTTGCTCACGCTCTGTACCCTCGGAAACGGGCAGTACGTCGGAGGCGCTTTCAAAGTCGCTCCGAGAGCGAGAACGGACGACGGGCTTATCGAGGTCTGTCTGGTAAAACCGATAAAGAGGACGCAGTTCCCGGCGCTGATGGGACCCTATCAGGCCGGAAAGCATCTCGACGAGCCGAAATTCAAGGATATCGTTACCTACAGGCAGGCGACAAAGATCGTTGTAGACGCCGCTCCCGGGTTTGCCTATTCTCTCGACGGCGAGATAATCCAGGCCGAACACGTCGAGGTCGAAATGCTCCCCGGACTTCTGAACCTTGCAGTACCTGAGTAAGTATTATAGGAGAAGATGCTATGTCTGTAATAAATGGACCTGTAGTATCCGTAATAATTCCTGTATATAATGTCGATCCGTATCTTCGGGCTTGCCTTGACAGTGTTCTTGCCCAGACGCTTTGTGATATAGAGATCATCTGCGTGAACGACGGCTCTCGGGATCACAGCCGGGACATCCTTGAAAAGTATTTGGCCATCGACGAAAGGATCCGGATCATCGACCAGGAAAATCAGGGGCTGAGTAAGGCTCGCAATATCGGAGCTGAAGCAGCGACAGGACAATATCTCTATTTTCTGGACAGCGACGATATCCTGAATCCTGGTGCTCTGGAAGCTCTGGCCACGAGGATGGCAAAAGACGACCTTGATATTCTTCTGTTTAACGGCGAGGCTTTCGGAGAGGACCCGCATTGCGCTGCGCGTGCCGAAAGCATGAACCGGAATTATTTCTACCGGCTGCTCAATGAAACCGGGACATACAGAGGCATTGACCTAATTAAAGAACTTTTTGAAGAGAACTCCTTTACGGCTCCTGTATGGCTCAGTATGGTTTCCCGCCGGTATTTTCTGGAAAAGGAACTGTGGTTCCATGTCGGGATCCTGCATGAAGATGAACCCTATACTTTCAAAGCGCTTCTTTATGCCGACAGAGCCGGATGCGCAAACAAGACATTTTATTACAATAGAGTTCGCGAAAACTCTATTACTACGTCCAAAAGCTCCTTTGCACGCGCCTACGGCTGCTTCGCCGGCGCGCTGGACTGCGGGGAGGCAATGTCCAGCCTGGAAGAAAAGGGCTATGACATCCCCGAGCTCCTATTCAAGCAGGTAATGAGACTTAACGGCACCGCTGTAATCAGATACGCGGAATGTACAGAAGAGGAAAAGGACAAAAGAAAACAGCTGTCTTTGCCTGATAGGATTCTTTTTGAACAGACAGTTGTTTCAGCATTCGAACTGAAGAGAAAACTTGAAAGCGAAAAGGAGCGGACACAGCAATATAAAATAGCAGCAGAAATCGGATACAGAAATATCCGGAATTCTTATTCTTTTAAGCTCGGAAGAGCTCTTACTTGGGCGCCAAGAAAAGCGAGGGATTTTTTTAAAACGCCAGGAACGCAAAAATTGTCAGTCCAAATGCTGCGAAACGCGCCAGTTGAGAAAAAAAACCGGATTGAAATTCTTCCCTCGGATATATCTGGAAACCAAATCACTTACCGTTATTCTGTGGAGGGAGAATGGCGATCCTGTTTTCATGAAGACGCGGTTTTTGAGATCGCGTATCCTTTTTCTCTGGAGGAAATACCGGAAAGCATTCGTATTCTTCCTTTTCTTTCGCAGATATTGCCTGTTGCATGGATAACAGATGCCGAAATACGGATGCCCTTCTGTGACATGGATTTTTTTGAAGCGATCGAGGATGTCAAAAAAGGCTATGAAAACATGTATCCGATGGTCCGCTTCGGCGGAAAGCTCTGTGTCGGACAACTGGAAGAAAACAGACTTCCGGAAAAAGGAAAGAGTATCGCCTGCTTCTCCGGCGGTTTGGACTCTCTCAGTACCGTAATCGGACATATAAATGAAAAACCCACGCTGGTCAGTTTGTGGGGAGCTGATATCCCCTTTGATGATCCTGAGAGCTGGGCTTCTACGGAGAGAGTTATTACTGATGATACCGAAAAACTGGGCCTGAAAAGTCTGACCGTTCACACCTCTTTCCGTAAGCTCCTGAAAGAAGGTGAACTCGGTGCGAGAATCAGGGATTCGGGGGACGACTGGTGGCACGGTTTTCAGCACGGCCTGGGGATCCTCGGACATATGGCGCCCGTTGCCTGGGCAGAAAAGGCAAAGACAGTATATATCGCTGCTTCCTTTACGGATCGGGACTCCGGATATACCTGCGCTTCGGACCCAAGCATTGATAATCATGTGAAATTCTGCGGAGCAAAAGTTGTCCATGACGGCTTTAATGTAAACCGCCAGCAGAAAGTGCAACGAATACTCGAGTGGTGCGAAGAGCATGAACAAAACATCATGCTGCAGGTATGCTGGAAAAGCCACGGAAAGGGCAACTGCTGTCATTGTGAAAAATGCTGCAGAACAATGCTGGAGCTGATTACTGAAAAAACGGATCCGAAAGACTATGGGTTCCCTTTTTATTATGATATTGCCGGACTGAATAAGGATCTTGAAAATGATTATAGCGAGTTCCAAATCCGCTGTGCGCCAAATTACCGTCCGATTCAGGAACGCTTACAGGAGATGTATTCTCCTGAGAACTGCCCGAACGAATTATTGTGGCTTTATAAGGGAGATTTGCGCAAAATCCAGGATGGAACGCTTCGGCTTCACGAAGGCAGGCTGAAGGAAAAAGCCTGGCTTCTGGGAACTCCAGAGCACGGGAATCTTGGAGATCATCTCATTGCGGAATGTGAAAAAGATTATCTGGAGAAACAATTTCCGGATCTTTATATCGAAGAGATCTCTATTTCAGAGCTGAAACGGGAAAACTATCGGCAGCTTGAGCAAATACGTCCGGAACAGACAGTTTTTCTCCAAGGAGGCGGCAATATCGGGAACCTCTGGAAGACAGAGGAAGATGCCCGAGTGCGCATAATAAGGAGCCTTCCCGCAAACAGAATCGTCATTTTCCCGCAGAGCATATTCTTTACCGGTGATAATGAAGGAAGAAACACACTTTCAAAAGCCCGAATAACATATACGGGAGACAATATCTTTCTCTTCTGCAGAGATATGAATTCCTATCAGTTTGCGAAAGAGAACTTCTCCTGCCGCATTCTGCTTGCACCGGACATGGTCATGTGGAAGAGCCGCGAATCCGGAAACGCGTTACCGCGCTACGGAGCCATGACGATCCTGAGAACGGACAAAGAAAGAACTCTTTCGGATGAAGAGCATTCAAATATATTTACACTGCTGAAGGGCCGTTTTCCCTTTCTTGAGATCGGCGATACTGTGCTGCCGGACAACCGAAAAATCAGCGGGAATGAGAGAACAGAAAAAATCCTGGAACTGACCGTCAGAATTTCTTCCAAGGAGTGTGTCGTTACAGACCGGCTGCACGGCATGCTCCTGTGCGCGGTAACAGGAACACCTTGCGTTGCATTGGATAACAGTAATAATAAAGTCAGCGGCTGCTACGAATGGATTAAAGATTTGGACTATATTCAGTTTGTCAGAAATCCCCGGGAAATCGCAACAGCGATTCAAAAAGTTTGCAAATCAGAAATACGGCAATATCCCGAAAAAGCGATTCAGCAAAAGTTTGATGATTTGACAATACTCCTTAAAGAACTAATTAATGAATATTAACCGCAGAGACTCCGATTAATTGCCTTCAAATGTATCATTGCGATTTGCTCCACGAGCTTCTGGATCTTGCAGTACCGGTATAAATCATTTTTCCGTCAAAAACAGGCGAAGCTTAGAAGCTCCGCCTGTTTAACAATTATTGTCTCTTCAATCAACTCTCGAAAAAACAATTGGTCCAACGGGGTCTGCAAACACAGTCAAAGCATCATCGACGAGAACATATCTTTCGTAGCTGCCGTCTTCATATACGATCCTGCTGTCCTCAATTGTATATGTCCCGGTTCTGTTGCTGCCCGACTCGAATGCATCGACTATCTGATCTGTATAATAAACTGCATATTCATGCAAAGGCATGCCAAGCGCAGACTCTAAAGTTGCATCATCGAGTTCCCGCCCGGCCATTTCGTTGAAAACGGCCCGGTAATAACCCTCTACACTTTCAACGAGTCCGTCATATTCACTCTCCGGCAAGGTCAGAAGAATAGAATAATTCCCGTCTTCTCCAAGTGTAAGATAGAGTTCCAAAGGCAGACTGCTTAAATAGTCACCAAGGCTGACTGTTACTTCAGGATACTCTGCCATAACCGATTCATCGACCGATTCCACGAAAGTATCTCCGGCTTCATATATACCTTTCCATCTGCCAACGATTCCTTTTTCAGGTTCTTCAGTTGCTTCAGGTCCTTCCAAAATTTCCTCTGCTGTCTCTTTCGCAGCTTCCTCCAGAGTCTCCGCGACAGCCTGCTCAGCACTCGTCACGCTTTCTTCCGGTTTTTCCGTGCTTCCGCAAGCCGTCATTGCGAAAAACATACACAGAACCAGAAGCAGTGCCAGTATTTTTCCTGTTCTCATCTCAGCTCCTTACTATGTTTCTAAATCTGTATTCGTCAGCCGTCTCTTGTGGAACACACCCACATTACCAGCATCTGTTTTTTATTGTATCATTTTGAGGTACGGTTCACAAGCTGAGAAGTTTAAACTCTGCTTTAAATCAAAAAGATTATAATTATCCCTCGCTAAACAGATTTATACAGCATTCTGTCTATTTTTTTAAAAATGATGTCAAAAAATAAAGCCAATATAATAGTTACAACGAATGAAATCAAAGCCGTTCTGTATGGATGGGCGGAGGCATATCCGAAGTGTTTCAGAACCATCATCGGTATACGCTGCATGATATATATCCAGAAAAGGCGGTCTCCGATCCATTTAAGCACGGGAGACCTGATCTCGACTTTGACTGTAACGAGCATAACAAGCAGCGTAAAAACAACAGCATATATGCTGTAAAACCAGTAATCGGCTCTTTTATAACAATTCAGAACATAGAACGCGGCGAAAGCGGACAGCAGGATGAGCAGGAATTTTTTATTATCCGATAAGATTTCAGTAATCTTTTCCCTGTTATAAGCGATCAGCATGCCTGCAGGAAAGCACAAAGCGGTATTAAACCAGTACTCCTGCCTGTGCTTTGCCATAAAGAGCATAAACAGAACTACCTGCGCAATTAATAAGACGATCGCGTTTTTGCGTTCTTTGCACACGGAGAAGCAGATATATGCCATTACATACAGACATAATATGGCGAAAATATACCAGTTGCTGTTCCCTATGCTTTCCCACGCCAATAGGGAGAGAACATATCTTTTCGCGGAATACGTTCTGCCGAGAAGCAATTGTACGACCGCAAAAAGCGCTACCGCGAGGGCAAAATGCAGCCACACCTTCAATATCCGGTTTCGCGGCATGAGCTTTATATAGTCCTCTCTTTTTCCGTTTGTACAAAAACCGCATAACCGGAATAAAATAGAAAGGGCGCAACCATGAGCTGACCGAGGAACTGTTTTACTGAAAACATGATCCCGTCTTTCGCGCCGTCCAAAGGGATATAATCATGGACAAGATGAGAACAGAAAACTATCAGGAGAAAGATGCCGTTTATACAGGACGTACATTCTTTACTCAAGAAATCAGCATTGATATCCCTGATATGAATTTTTATTCCGATAAGGGAAATAACGACAATAAACAGAAGATACAGGTTCATATTTCAACCATAAATATATTAACATTATGTAATAATTATTTTTATAAGAGGAATTTTTTTTAGAAGTAAAACCAACACAAAACATAGCAGAATAATTAAAACTGAGAAGCTAATAATAAGGAGTATCATATGAGGAAACATAGAATAAAGCTCTTGTCTGAAGTCCCCTAAAATCCAAATAAAGAAAAGATGCATGAGATATATTCCAAACGAGCCTCCTGCTATATGATGTACTATTTGTACAGATATTTTTCTCTTTTCAAAAACAGATCTGATAAAAACAAATGTGGATACGGATAAGATAACAATCGGAAGGGAAAAGTTGTCTTCCAGAACAAGGTTTCTCGATTCTGTTTTAAGTGAAATATATTTTGTTCCTGCGACAATAAGAAAAAGACTCATCACGCCCAAAATGTATATCAACAATCTCATATTTAATGAAAATTTGCGGTATCTCAATCTGTACCCTATCAGAGACATTCCCAAATACCCAAGAGGAAAAAAGAATTTCATTTTACTGATAATTCTCTCTAAAACTGTCTTAAGTGCATCTGCATATTTAAAAGATATATTAGTTAAAACAACGCTTAAAAACGGCTCGATCACTGCAAAAATCATAAATAGAATGATAAAAAAATCGATCAGTTTTGGCTTTTCAATAATCGCATCAAGAAACGGTATAGCCGCATACAACCCGATAACCATGTACAGATACCACAGATGAACTGCAGAATCGCCTGTTAAAATGTCCTGAATGATTCTTGCTTTGCCCGGGAAGCTGCCCGCTCTCAGATATTTGACAGCTGTATAGATTGAAGAGAAAACCAATAAAACAATGCAATAATGCAGTATTTTTGATAAGCATTTTTTAATTGTGTATCCTCTGCCTAATGTAACCGCACCGCTCAGCATTACAAACAGAGGAACACCAATATGTGCGAACCCGTCAAAGAAATTGCAGATACCCCATTCTACAGAGTCGATTTCATCCTTATATGGTGCCCAAAAAGTAGCAGATACATGAATTGTTACAACACAAAACAATGCAAAAACTCGGATTACATCGAGATAATATACTCTTTCTTTTAATCGTTCACTATTCATTGCATATTCCTGTAGAGAAATTGATATAAACCTTCCCGTGGCTTTTCAAAAGGAAGAAAACAGTCATCCATTCTCTGCCTGTATTTTTCCTCAGGTATTGCTCCCTGTTCAAGAAGTTTCTCAAGCGCTTTCAGAGCATCTTCCGGATTGAATGTCACATCTCCGTACCATTCTTCAAACGGAAGCCCGAAATCCCTGAACGTGTGCATGCCGGATCTTACTTCAGTTATATCCGGAATAAAGTACATTATTGCCCGTTTAAGATAAACAAAATCAAAAGCAAAGGTCGAAAAATCGGTTATAAAGACTTTATAGTTTTCTATATGTTCATTCAGATCCGCCATCCTTATTCTGTCTGAAGAGAAGCTTATATTCTCGAGACCTTTTCTCATATTCTGGTGAAGCCGGAGATCCAAAGTGAAATCATATTTCTCGAGCAGTTCGGAAAGTTCCGGAGAATTTAAAAATCTCATGAAGTTTTTATAATAGTTTGTATTTTCAAACACATAATTGTTTACTTCCCTGTGAGCGCTATCGGAAGAAACGAAGTAAGCTCTCCAGGAAGGCGCAAAAAGAATTCTGTTTTGGGGTTTTGCATCCCGGTCGACAATGTCATACCTTGCCATACCGAAGGGTAACAGGTCCTCAGGCTTGTAGTTGTACATGGATACATAGTTCTCTCTCTCGAACTCCGCAGAAACAACTATTTTATCCGCCTTGTTACTTTCAGCTGACTGGAGCCATCTGATATCGGGCAGGCAGACTCCGTGCTGAAGGTATATTATTTCCGGCCCGCGGATGTCTGAATAATCGCGCATGGCTACATTAGAAAACGGGCATTTCGGTTTTTGATCACTGAATGACGTCAAAACATATTCCGCGCTGAGATATAGGATCTTGTGCTTTTTGCTCCCAAACTCAACAAGATTTTTATGTTGATCTGGTGTGAAATGCCCTAAATAATCACTTATATCACCGTCAAAAACATAATACCTGTCAATGCCGTCTTTCTTTTTCCAGTCGTGCTGAAACTGAAGGAATGCATTATCCGTTTTAATCGCAGCAGAATCATTGTAAAGCCAGATCCTCTTTTTTGTTCTACGTAATGCTGCAGAACAAACTCTGTATGCTTTCGCTCCTGCACTTTTCCCTTCCGAATTCAAATACCGTACTTTTCCTGATTCTATAACTGACGCATTTCTGACTGTTATCAGTTCATCATCTATCTCTATTATTTTGCCATTACGCAACAGCAAAATCCTGTTGGTTTTTTTAGTCCTTTTATATCGCCTGCCGCTCAGGAACGTTCCAAAACTGTTTATTCCAATTTCCACGATAAATTTCAAAGAAAAGTTCTTATCTGCAGGAAATTGAAATCTGAAACCGTAAAAATAATTCGTCCGAGTTTTTGATCTATAACAGCTTTCCGCAGAATCAAAGACCTCCACTTCTAATCTTTTCCCGTTTATATCTGCAATGATCCGCGGTCTTGTTTCGGGGATATAGTTAAACAGTCCCGATTCAAGAACTCCAAACAGTTCAAATATACCGTCTTCTATTTCAACTTTCTTTACTGCTATATTTATCTTTGTCTCCGAAAGCAAAATCTGATTGTCAACAAGTACCAACGCCTGATCATTCTGAAGCAGTAATTCTTTTTTTACATTAGTCTTCCAATTGACCCAATAGAATTTATGATATTTAGCCATTCGCGGATGGTTCATAATAATATCAGTATCTATATTATTTAGAAGAAATTGTACTTCAGAAATTGCTTTTTGCCGTCTTTGCCCTCTATATGAATATGGAAACAGGCAATTTTGCTCAAGTCGAAACATCATTTCCGTCATAATCATTGCCTGCAAGGCCTTTGGCGCTTCTCCTGGGTGGTATTCTTTCAGCAATGATTTCCAACATTTTATAAACGGTTCAAATATATTGATAGCATAACGTCGTGTCATTACTGCAGAAGATGTATTTCGGTTATATATATATTCTGCTTCTGCACAATAACCTATTTTTAGTTTTTCTTTTACAATATCCCAGTTATATTTTTGATCTTCACCAAACTCCAAGTCTGTGTCAAACATTACTTTCTTGTTGTTTTTAACCACAATATTAATAGTGGTATTGAAAGCAAATGGAAAATCGTTAAGATCATAAATCCCGGTATGGGTAAGAATCATATATCTGAAATGCGGTTTAATCGGCTTGCCCATGACATAATGTGATACTCTAAGAACCACACAATCTGTTTCATCATATACCCTGTCAAAATAATCTGTGGCTTTTCTTATTACTCCTGGTGAATAAGAATCATCTGCATCCAAAAACAATATATATTTCCCGGATGCTTCTTTTATTCCTCGGTTCCTTGCTTTGCTTACCCCTCCGTGTTCTATAGGTATTAGTTTAATAAAGTTATATTTATCTGCATATTCTTTTTCGATTTTTATACTTTCATCTGATGAGCCGTCATCTATCAGAAGTATCTCAAATGCTATATCTTCATTTTGACTGATAAGAGAGTTTATGCATTCTTTCAGATATTCTCCCTTATTATAGACCGGGATTACCACACTCGCTTTATATACATAATTATCTCGAATAGTATCTATACCGTCTCTTGTCTCTGCAGTAATTGGACTCACATTATCGAATACTTGTCCTTTATTTAATATATAATTAATAATGCGACGGGTCGAATGGCCGTCACAAGAAGACATAAACTTTTCACGAAATTTAATAATCCTGCTTGCATCAAATGTTTTGTCAATTTGTTTTATACAATCTACAAGCTGATCCGATGTGCTGAGAATCGGACCGGGTAACATTGTATTAAAATAGTAAAAGAAATTCCTTTCATTAACATATTCATACAGATCATATGCGTAAAATATAATCGGCTTTTCAAAAAGGCTGTACTCGAAAATAATACTTGAATAATCTGTTATGCATATATCGGCAACACACAGTAGTTCTTCAGTAGAGATCGCTCCTGTTGCATCATAAGCAAATACATTTTCTAAAATATACGGAATTTCCGGTAATTCTTTAACAAAAGGATGCTGTTTAATAATAAAGACATATTCGTCCCCCAAAAGTTTATAAGCCATGTTTAAATCAGGCATTTGCGGAGCTTTGGCGCTGGCGATATTCCCACGGAATGTGGGAGCATAAAGAATTATTTTTTTCCCAGAAGCAGAAGGAAATAATTCTTTCACCTTTTTTTCCGCTTCTGCTTTAAATCTGTCATCAAAAAAAATATCCGTCCTGCTTACGCCAAGCGGTTGTACAACCGACTGTTCCGGTTTATACATCATGGCTTCCTCATATGCCCAGACCACTTCCGGACTGCTGACTGTTACCAGATCATAGTTCTTATGCGGCGGATGTTTTTCCTGCTGTTCTCTTGAAGCGCCAAATTCTTTATCCGCTACACTCCATCCGAATTTTTTAAAAGCGCCGCATGCATGCCACAATTGTGTAATATAGGTTCCCGGCCTTTTATTCATCAGACTAATCGGTTCACATTGGTCTTCAAGAAATACATATTTGGCAGTTGCAATATCTTTCAGCATCTTGCAACAGTTCATAATATATTCTTTTTCACTCACCGATTTATTCTTTAGTAAGTGTACAGACACTTCCCATTGAGGGTCTTCTGAAAAGTATCTATAAACATAATGAAGACTGTCTGTCAATTGTTCTTGAACAGACACAACAAAAACAACCTTTTTCTCTTTTATTTTTTTAATACATGCGAGTTTATAAACAATAGGAAATAAAAAACTTTTTTTGATTTTCATTTTCTTTTAAACAGCTTTCAAGATATCCAAGGTACGAGAGATTCCTGATTTTATATCATAACCAGGTTGCCACCCTAGCTTTTTAAGTTTGGAACCGTCCAAAAGCGCCTTGGTCGCTTTGCTGTACCCTGCTGCTTCCGTAGCATCCGGAACCTCAAATATTACCTTTGTACCTGCGTAATCTGCAATAACCTGAGCCAGATCCTTCAGTGTGATATACGAACCTTCATCGGCAATATTATATGCTTCCCCGCTCTCACCCTTTAGAAGAATTGTCAAAAGCCCTGATATTGCATCTGCCATATATGTGTAGGAGTAGAACTGGTTTCCGGCAGATTTGAGGACTATATTCTCTCTGTCAACACCTTTTTTTATGAACTGACTGAGCGCTTTGGTGTCGCTTTTCTGCAGGGTCGGGCCATAAGACCGTGTAAAACGCGGTATTACAACATCAAGACCTTTTTGCCGTTTATATGCCTGGCAAAGCGCTTCCCCGCAGCGTTTGCTCTCAGGGTAACCTGCCCTCAATGTATTTGAGTCTATATACCCGCAGTAGCTCTCGTCAAAAAGCTCTGTGTCTCCCCTGTTTTCCCCGTATATTTCATTGGAAGAAGTAAAAGCAAAACGCGTTGCATCATGATTGACCGCAAATTCAAGCATATTCTGCAGACCGATAATATTTGTTGTAATGGTTCCAATCGGGTCTGTCGAATACTGCATAGGATGAGTATTTGATGCCAGATGCAGTACGTAGTCTACTGTACCAATTTCATCCCTTTCAAACGGTTTATTTATATCATAAGGGATGAATACAAGGTGCTTGTCACCCCACCATTTTGAAAAGCGCTCCGCTGCTTTGCCTTCTGTCCTGCCGAGAGCGTAGACTGTACAGTCCAGGCCGGTTTTATTCTTTTCCATGATCACATCCGTCAGGAAACTTCCCAACAACCCTGTTGCTCCGGAAAGAAGAACCGATTTTCCCTGCAGTTTGGCCCACGGAAGATCTTTGCTTGCTGTTATACCGATATCTTCAAGATACAATTCGTTGTCATACAATTTCATTGACACATGCCTCATTTTAACCAGGTGTCTTTATCCGCCTTCAGATATGCTTTAAACATCTCAAGATCATCTTTTGTTGTCAGTTTGATGTTTTTATCCGAACCTGCGGCAAAATGAAGTCTCACTCCCAACTGTACCATCATCGTGTTTGTATAGTTGGAGCCATGAATTCCTATCTCTTTCTCATACGCCTCGCGGTATTTTTCCAAGAGCAATCCGAATTTATAAGCCTGTGGCGTTGAGACTCTCCTCAATGTCTCTCTCGGAATATATTCAACAGTTGTATTCTGATCATCTTTTGCGACTTTGAAGATCTGCTCATTGTATGGCATCGACGTCACTGCGTTTCCGAACTGTGAGCATTTTGAGATTACATCCGTTAAAACCGAGGTCTCAACCAAAGGTCTTATACCGTCATGTATTATTACAATATCTTCATCAGCGCATTTCCCTTCAAGGTTGTATACTCCGTTGCGTATCGACTCCTGTCCCGTTTCTCCGCCGGAAACGACCCATTTCAGCTTGGAAATATTGAATTGTCTGGCGTAAGCCCACAAGACCTCATGCCATCCGTCCAAACAGACGACTTCTATAGCGTCTACCTGAGGATGTTTTTGAAAGCCCTCCAGAGTATATATTATTACCGGTTTATCATATACATTTATGAATTGCTTGGGAATATCCTGCCCCATTCGGTTTCCTTTTCCCCCGGCTATTATTATTGCTGTCGTCATAACGTTTCAAACAGCTCCTTTCTGCTTCCTATATGCATCATCTATTAGCTATCCTTTGCTTTGACGCTAAGAATCGCATTCTTTGGTTCATTCAACACCAGAATATCCATTTCTTCATCAGGGACTTTCTTTATATCGTTCTTTTTTGCAAAGAAGAAAACAAGCCCCATTACTACCCAGATACCGAGTGCAACAAATGACTGTACAGACATTTGAGCCGGTGAAAACGGAAGGAGAAGGAGTGCAAGGATAAAGGCAGAAATGATTGCTCCTGCCATAGCCATTGCCGGTTTAAAAGTTTTATCAGGATCTTTACAAGCCATTTTATAAGCCGAAAGGCATGTAAAACAGTATCCTATTGCTGTACCGACTGAGCACATATCGATTACCCATCCAAGCACATTTCTGCCAAAAAATGGGCAGATAAAACAAATCATCATAATAAAGATTACGGCAATATGCGGAGTATGATATTTTTCATTCAGTCCGGCAAAAACCTTTGGGAGCATCTGAGACCTTCCCATGCTGAATAGTAGCCGGCTCGCAGCCAAGTAAAATCCGTTGATTCCTGTAAATATCGCCATTAACACAGCAACCGAAACGAATGTCGTTCCTGCGCGTCCCATTGTCTTGTCCAACATTGCGCCGGTAAGCCACTTTACAGGTTCTCCGTCAGCATCTTTAAGGCCAAAAAGAGTCTGCCATGGGATAACTACATCTGTAATGATTGCCATAGCAATATATATCAATGCTCCGATAATGATTGCAGAAACTATCAGCCTCTTAACTTTGCTGTGGGCGAAATTGTATTCTTCCGCAGCCTGAGGAATTGTGTCAAAACCTACGAAGCAGTACGGTGTAACCACAAGAATAGAAAGAATACCCGGAACAAGTCCCTTACCTGCGCCATATGCAGGTTGCAGATTGCTGAAATCTGTTTTTCCGGTCACGAAGGAGCCAATCACAGCAAGAGCAACAGACACGCAGAGAAGAATAGCAAGCGTAAGTTGAACCCTTCCTGTTCTCTTTATTCCGACATAATTCAGAAAGGCAAACAAAGCCAAAAAGAATACCGAGAGCAAAACCTCCCCCAAATACACATCGTAACCAGCCATATTATACAAATAACCAAACTTGAAAACGCCGGGTAAAATATATGAAGCTAATACCGGAATAGCTGTTGCATTCATTGCTGCCAAAGTGACATACCCCAGGAGCATCATCCATCCGCATACAAATGCCGGAAAACGGCCAAAAGAATAGTAAGTATACGCAAATTCTCCTCCAGCAACTCTGATCTTTGGTATCAGATAGGCATAACATAATCCTATTACAACCATCAAAACACCGCCAAGCAGGAACCCTATGATTAGTGCCAACGGTCCGCCGGCCTGTCTGGTCCATTCGGCACCCTGAATGAAGCAGCCCCATCCGATAATAGCTCCAACCGCCAAAGCCCATACGGCGCCCGGGTTCATTTGTTTATTCAGTGAGTTTTTCTCTTCCATTTGTACACCTCAATAATTCTCATATTATTCGTCTTCCAGTTTTTGTATCATGGCATATAGTGCCTCAACGCTGTTGAAGTTTGCCGGAATCAGCTCCGAGATCGGTACTTTAACATCATATTCCTCACTGATCATCGCAACGATCTGAATAATATCAAAAGAGGCAAGCAAGCCGCTTTCAACCATCTTCGTTTCAGTCTTGAAGTCAATATCATCGCGGATCTCTTTCAGTTTTTCAATCAGCTCTTCCATTGTTTTTCTCCTTTAATATGTTAATGAAATTGTGCTTTCAAAGCTGCACGGTCAATTTTTCCGTTCAGGTTCATCGGCATAGAATCCAACTGGTGGATCTTATTGGGAATCATATACTCAGGCAATACTAATTTGAGTCTTTCACGAATTTCTCCCGTTTCAATTTTTCCAATATAGTACAAAACTATCTGAGACCGTTTGCTGTCATACAGGCAGCATGCCCGGTCAATTTTATCCAATGCGGAGACTGCAGTCTCGATTTCCCCCAGTTCGATCCGGTGTCCCATGTGCTTGATTTGAAAATCTTTTCTGCTCACAAATATCAGCTCTCCGTACTCATTATACCTCACCAGATCACCCGTGCGGTAAATTTTTTCCGGATATTCATGGTTCAGAGGATTCTGAACAAAGGCTGCCGCGGTTTTTTCCGGTTCATTATAATATCCATATGCAAGCGACGGACCTCTGCCGCAAAGCTCCCCAACTTCTCCTTGTCCTGCAGGCTGATCATTGCTATCCAGAATGAGAATGTCCATATGCTCGCAGGCTTTGCCAATCGGAATAGATTCGTTATCCTTGATCTCTCTGTCGAGAATATAATAAGCACAGATATCTGTCAACTCAGTCGGGCCATATGCATTGGCAAACAGAACGTCCGGATATTCCCTGCGCCACATATTGAGTTGCTTTGTGGGCATAACTTCTCCGCTGAACATAACGAATCTGAGATGCGGAAGCCGGATTTCCGGCAATGCTCCCATATTCGCGATCATACAAAGTGCAGATGGAACCCAATACAAAGTGTTGATTTTATTTTCCTTCAGATAATTCATCAGCATACCGGGGAAAGAGAATGCCATACGTGGAATAATATATGTCGTGGAACCGTTACGGATGGTCTGAAAGATATCCAACCCGGACATCACAAAATAGAATGGGGTCTGATTTCCAAAGACAGTGTTTTTGTCAAGCGGAAAGCAGGCTGCAAGCCATTCGCAGTATTCAAGCACAGCTCTGTGTGAGATTATGACCCCCTTGGGCATTCCTGTAGAGCCGGAAGTAAACAAAACATATAAAACGTCAGAACTGATTACTTTACCTTTTGCAGCATCTACTGCTTTCAAATCGGCTGGGGAAGTCATGAGTTCCTCGTAAACGTAAACTTGAGTTCCACCCGCAAAGCTTCCTACTGTTTCAGCATATTTTTCTGTTGTCAGAACTGCTTCAGGCAAAAGCGTATCCAAGATCTTCTCAATTCTCGCTACCGGCATATGGGCATCCAAAACCGTGTAGAAGTTCCCGCTGTATGCAGCTCCCATCATGGCGCTGACACATTCCGTCTGTTTATCCATATAGATAGCAACAGGCTTTTTAAATAGCTCACTTTTTATCAATGCAGTCGCTACCTGACATGCCTCAGTCTTCAACTCAGCAAAAGTCATTTTTCTGTTGTCATCTGCAAACGCTGTTTTTTCTGCAAAGCATTCCGCTGTTATGTCCAAATAATCTGTTATTCTTTGTATCATTATACAACTCTCCCTAACACATAGATCTTTTTCTCTGATCAAATTAACCTTTGATTTTCTCTTATCAACTGAACTATGGCTTATTATTGCATTCTCGCAATTTCCCTATTAATTAACAACTGTTTATTCCATTAAATAATTATTTCATTTCTTCCAATTTATACAGAAGCTGCGGAGTTTCAGCCAATGATTTTTTTTCTCCTTTATCGTATAAATCTTTTGCATATTCATAAAACAGCTGATAATACTCTGCTGTAGTATCCCACATCTTTTTTACATCTTCATTTATAGTTTTAGTTGATGTAAGTCCGTATTCACATAATAAAAATCTGGAAAAAAAATCGGTAAACTTTCTTTGTCCGGTAAAATTCATATGACCCTCATTATAAAAATCAATTTTAGGGTCCAAACCAATTTCTTTAAAGCAAGATTCAAAATTCACATAATCATAACCATATTCTTCAAATATATGACTAGCATAATTTGCCATCTTGCATGAATTGTAATATCGATTACCTTCTTCTTGCGTAATAACATGCGGAAAAGAAGTAAAGAGAATATTGCTGATTCCCCTTTTTCTGCACCCTTCCAAAAAATCTCTCAAGTATTGTTCTGACAACGGATGAAGCTTTTCTTCATCAACTATTCCTTTATTTTCACTCACGGTTGTCATTACATCTTTCGCCGTATTGGTATAGTTCCCCTTCAATACGCTATAACCTCTCTGTTTCAATGCAAGTCCCGCATCAATATACGTCTTTTTTTCTTCTATTTTGTTCCATTCACTATGATATTTTATAAAAGGCAAGAAAAAGGTAATACTTGGATCAATATACACATTATCTTTTGCTATACTTCGTACTTCGTTCAATTTTCTGCTGGAAACAGGCATATGATCTAATACGAAGTGCCTTGCTGCATTACCATAAATAGTTTTTTCGTCGGTATAAAACATACCATTTGTTTCTATCACGATTAAATCCGGATTCTGATATGCAAGGACATCCTCAAGCATTGCGTCCCATAGTGATACCGGCGCGGCATCAACGCTATACGGATAACTTGTAAAACCAAATTCTTTATATGCATATCCGGCCGAATAATCGGCAGTTATTTCGCTTGATCCAATTAGTACTAAATCGATAGAATCAACAGGTTCCATTCTGTAAGCATCGATTCGCAGTTCATTGCTTGTCCATGTATTAAAAATCACCTTCGAAAAATCCAACAAATAAACTATCACCAAAAAAACAGACAGTATTTTTACAACCCGTTTAAGCAATTTTATATACCTCTTCTGACCATTTTAGAATTGAGCATATGCAAATTCTGAAGCCTGAACACCCGGCCCATATATACCAAAAATTAATATAACAATAATACAAGAAACTATTAAAATCCACTGAGTAAACGTTCCCTCCCTTTCGAAAATGGTACGCAATGGGATTGATGGATTGTTTTCTCTCAAAACTCCAACGGCAAACATCAACAGTGTGCACAAAATCAATAGAATATAATCAGGTTTACACAAACTGATATTGTTCCCGATCTGTTCTTTTGCTGCTATGAAATTCTGTTCTGTAATTATTTTCCTGAGCCATGGTAAAAAATCCCTTGCACTCCATATCAAATCCGTAATATTCCCTATGCATACAAGGATAAATGTTCGAACTATCTGAAAAGCATGATGGGCAAAGCTTTTTACATTGATGTGAAGAAATCTGTTGACCCATTCAAAACATGGTTTGAAAAGTGTTGAAAGCATAATAATTATGCCGTTGTATATGCCGAACAATATGTATTTGGATCCAGCACCATGCCAGATACCCACAACCAGAAAAACAATCAGTGAAGCAATTGTCCCGGGCAGTACTACAGCCAAATAAGCTCCGACCTTTGATTTCCCAAAAAAAGAATTTTTAACCGCTTTTGTAAAACGATTGGCGCCTTTTGACAGAGCAATCGGATAGAAAATATAGCTCTTCATCCAGGCCCCAAGGCTGATATGCCAACGATTCCAGTAGTCATTCAGTGATGTGGCAAAATAGGGTTGACGAAAATTCTGTATCATATCGATCCCCAGCATCTGCGCAATTGCACGGATAATATCAATGCCTGCTGAAAAATCTGCATATAGTTGCAAAGCATAAAGCAGCACTGTAAATGTAAGGACTGTCCCATTGAATTCATATGGACTGTTGGTGACTGCCTGTATTGCTGCTGCTGCACGGTCTGCAATCACCAGCTTTTTAAAAAACCCCCAGAGCATCAGTTCCAGCCCGTATTTTATTCTTCGATACTCACATCTGTGCGGCTCATAAAGCTGATGAGCCAGCTGATTATAGCTGCTGATAGGGCCTTGGAGGATCTGCGGAAAAAAAGAAATAAACAGGGCCAGCTTTGCAATATTTTGCTCCGCCTCAGTGTCTTCACGATAAACGTCTATAACATAAGACATGGACTGGAACGTATAAAATGAAATACCGAGCGGTATAAGCAAATTCAAAGATACACTTGAGAGATTAAAAACGCGACTTGCAATATAAGAAAGATAATTGAAATACTTGATGAAAAATAATATGCCAAAATTCAAAAGAAGGCAAAGTGTTGTCCAGTTCCTTGTTTTTCTTTTTGCTTTTGCTTTATATGCTGTTCTGTCTTCCCTTGTTAAACTGTTTTTATTTTCTATAATAAATGCTTTGGTCGCTAGATTGATTTGTGTGATCTTTCTCGTTGCGAGATAGGTGGTGACTGTTGTAAAAACTATATAAAAAAGAAAACGTATATCTGCCCACAGATAAAAAACATAGCTTGCAACCAAAAGCACAATCCATTGATAATTCTTTCTTGGAAAAAGATAGTATATTACTATGGTCAGAATAAGAAAACAGGCAAATGCTGCAGATGTGAAGCTCATATTGGTGCTTATCCTTTCAGTTATAGTTTCAGCCTTTTTCTTTTATCCTTTTAACCATCTGTGCAGGGCTTTCTCCTTCTCTCATTCCCGGAACTCTGATCTCTTCCTTCTGCTGCCCGTTCTCCTTTTCTTTCTCCCTTTGCTTCTGCTTTCTCTCCCTGTCCTTTGCCCGTTTTTCTTCAAGCTTGGCAAAATACTGGCTCGTCTCCCAGTCTTCTATGTGAACGAAGTTGTTCTCTATCTTTATCAGACCATACTGCTGCAAAAGTTCAAGACACTGGTTAGTTTCATACACCGGTCTGTATATAAGATAGGAAAAGTCATCAATGCTGAACGACTGATCTTTAAATATGCTTATATTTCCTTCCGGATCAAGCTCTGCCGCCGCCATACACATAAGCCTTAAATAAACATAATAGACCATATCTGCATCCGTCGCGGTGTCCGAATAAAAAGGCCCGTTTGCCAGCGCATCGAGGATCTTTATTTTCGGATCATCGAAGAAATCACAGTAGAACTTAAACCACTTTTCTTTATCCTTATCCCTCGCCATATCGATCTCCTTTACAAACACCTTTAAAACAGTTATTTAAGCTCCCCTCCGGGGAATCCAAGGGGGAATTAACTTATCTTATTATATTTTTTCTTTTTTTATCTTATCTGCAGTGTGACATCCGCTGTCTGTCCGTGTGACAGAGCGTGACACTAATTGGGTCCGGATTGCCGGCAGCTTGGCATTTTTTATCGGTTGAAAATGACTATCCTTCAAATAATTACCGGATCTGTATTTATATCCTCATGGCTGATCCTGCTCTCGGCATCCACCGCGTTGGCATCATAAAGATCATGCCTGATCTTAGTGCTGGAGACTTCAGGAGTCCTCGGCAGATACACCACTTCCACGCCTTCCTCTTTCAGAAAATCAAACTTCCCCTTCCAGTCATCACCCATCACGAAAGTATCGATATGGTACTCATGCATATCGCTGCGTTTTTGCTGCCAGCTTTCTTCCGGTATCACCAGATCTACGTATCGTATGGATTCCAGCAGCTGTTTTCTCTGTTCATAGGAAAAATAAGTATTTTTATGCTTTTCATTCCAGTTGAATTCATCCGACGAAATTGCCACGATCAGATAATCCCCCAAAGCCTTTGCCCGTCTGAGAAGATTTATATGGCCGTAATGGAGGAGATCAAATGTCCCGTATGTTATTACTCTTTTCATTCCGTCACCTTTCAAAACATTATCCCGACACTGTCACGCAATTATAATTCAAGAACAGCTATATCGGACAATACCTGTCTATCATTTCAGCCACACGGGAAGAAGCCGATCCGCAATCATAAGAACCTGCTTCTTTATGATGGGCTTCTATATCTTTCAGGTACCTTTCTTCATCATAATTCAGGATATTCATTGAGAGTTCTTCGTTGCTTAAAGCAATTGAGAACGGCCATTTTTCCGGCGGATAAGCGAAAGCTCTGTCATTTTTGTATTCTTCGATATCCGGCGCATACACAAAAGCCGGTTTTTTTGTCAGAGAAAAATCCCAAAGGCATGATGAGTAGTCAGAGACGAGTACATCCGCAAAGCAAAGCAGCTCCTGCATATCGCTGTATCCCGTGACGTCTGTATAAAATCCTGAATTATCAAGCTTCTCTTTAATAAAATAATGGGAGCGGTACAGAATCACCCAATCTCCCCCAAACCTTTGTGAAAGAGCCCGAACAAGCAGAGCCGCGTTCAAATTGTGATCATCCGCAGCGATTCCGGTCCTGAAAGTAGGCGCATATAAAACTGTTTTTGCACCTTCAGGCAATCCCAGTTTTTCCCTGACTTCTGAAATCAGACAGGAACTGTCTCCGAACAGTATATCGTTTCTTGGCATTCCGAAAGCTTTAAAGATTCTATCTTCAAATCTGAAAGCATCGGCAGTATTCTCGGAAAAAAAGCGCGATCCCGAGATATACGCGTCCGGCTGATAGTTTTTCAGGGCAAACTCTTTTTCCTGGATTTTTTGAGAAAATGCCAGAGAATCATATCCGATCCTCTTATAGTTCATACAGGCATGCCACGTATTGATATAAAGCTGATCTTTTCTTTTTAAAAAGAAAGGGATCATATAGTCATTGGATATGAGTACCCGGGATGAAAATTGTGCCTTAAAATGCGCGAAAGAGCCTGCTTTAACTGTCCGTATCTCTTCAGGCGCGTCTCTTTTCACCTCTTCCGGGAATCTTGTCGCCCATATGAATTCATATTTACCCGGATACCTGTCTCGCAAAGCTTCCGTCACATATTTGGGATTGCAGGCATAGCTTTTTATATTTGGCACAAACAATGTCACCCTGTTTTTCCTGACCGGGACGATACGGGAAAGGCCGTTTTGGACCGTCCATAAAAAGGGGACAAGAGGCAATGCCAATGAATAAGCCACCGTTTTTTTCAGGCTCCACTTCGGTATCGGCTGACCGCTTTTTCTTGCATTGCTGCTCTTTTTTTTCTGAATAAAAACTGTCCGGGGTTTTTTCATATACTCATCTGATGATCGTATTCACAGTTTGTTTAACAGCTTTTGGGCTTCTCTTTTGAATTCAAATATCCATACATTTCCGTTTTTAAGCAGCCATATTTTCAGTCTGTCTTTAGGCGCCAGATTCATTAAACACAGTCTGTCAATTATAATACTTAAGTCTTTGCTGCTGACAAAATCTGAGATTATTCTATTCTTTTCCCCATCACTGGAATAATTCGCGTCCAACAAATCTCTGTGTAATGTTGCCCATATCAAATCATTAACAAGCCTGTCACACTCATATTTCAGGTCATAACCAACAGAAACAAGAGCATCTGTCGCATTCTGTATACACGTCATGGTCTTCAGATAACGAAATGCTTTTTCGGGCCTGTGCGCAGAAACGAGAGAATCATCATGTAAACGTCTTTCATATATCGGTTCGTCAATATATCTGAATGTCCTGATTTTGCTTATGTATTCCAAATTAAATATACAGTCTTCATACAAGTCTATATTCTCATTAAATTTGGAATTGTTTTGCTCCATTACTTCTCTTGAAATAATCCTTACAACTGTATGAGAAAACATCCTTTTCCCGGGGTTGTACAGAACTTTTTTTAGGACAGGTTCGGTCTTGAAGTCATCTATAATGAAACTGTCATTAAAAAAATGAAGAGTATTTCTTTCCCCGTCTCTATTTTCGACAAATGTATACGAAAGCATATCACAGGGGAAATCTGAATAATCATCAAATATTTTTTGCAAGGATCCGGGAAGCACAATATCGTCCGAATCAACAAACATGATATGATCTCCCTTGGCTTTATCGATTCCGGCATTTCTTGCAGACGATACACCTTTGTTACTCTGGAGAATTCCGTTAATGAAAGAATAATTATTGCAATAATCGGCAATTATCTCCGATGTGTTATCCGATGATCCGTCATCTATGACAATTATTTCATAGATATATGAAGTTTTCTGGATAAGACTTGAGAGACATGCGGATAAATATTCTCCCGCATTATATGCAGGTATTATTATACTTAAGAACACATTGTCGTATCCTATATTATCAAACGGTTTTTTATTAAGCTCTCTCATTTCCATACCTGACTACCGAACACCCAACAGTTTTATGTTTCATGGTTCAGATGCTCAGCGAGAAGGTCCGGGCGGCTTTTGCGGAGGATATTCACTGCAGCGTCGACAGCCGTGCTCTTTTCTCCGTTTTCAAGCAGCTGCTCCAGCTTTTCTATCTCCTTTTTTTCTCTTTCCGCGCGTTCCTTCTCTTTTCTCACTGCAAAATCTTTCGCGAGCGTTTCGATATCTTCTCTGCTTTGGGGCAGCTTTTTTGTGTTCAGGAATTCCTCATACGCGTCGCAGTAAAGCCCCGGCTCATTCGTAAAGGCTATCTGTTTCCCGTGATCCAGCCAAAGGATCTTATTGCAGAGTTCCCTGACCTGCCCGACGGAATGCGAAACCAGGATCCCCGTTACTCCGCTTTGGAGTATCTCCCGCATCTTATCTCCGCTTTTTTTCTGAAAAGCCCCGTCGCCGACGGAGAGCACTTCATCGAGGATAAGAATGTCAGGGTTTACCAGGCAGGCAATGGAAAACGCGAGCCTTGATCTCATGCCGCTCGAAAGCTGCTTCAGGGGATAGTCCTGAAAACTCTCAAGCTCGGCAAACGCTATGATATCGCTGTATTTTTCGTCTATGAACCTTTCGGTGTAATTCAGAAGGGCTCCACGAAGATAGGTGTTCTCTCTGACCGTCATCTCAGGGTCAAAGCCGCTGGTAAGCTCGAGAAGCGCGGCTATCTTCCCTCTTACCCTTATTCTGCCCTCCACCGGCAGAAGTATCCCGGATATTCCCTTCAAAAGGGTACTCTTTCCGGCTCCATTTGAGCCTATTATCCCGAGCATGTCCCCTGCTTCGAGCGAAAAAGTGACATTTCTGTCAGCCCAGAAATCTTTCACATGGTAGTTCCCGGAGAGCTTTTTGACCACATAGTCTTTGAAGCCTATGGATTTAAGGTCTCCGGTTATATATCTTATTCCGACATTGCTGCATTCTATTACAGGCATATCCGCACCTTCGTATCAGAGATAGTAAATAAAGCTGTGATTGTTCTTTTTGTAGATCCACGCGCCGATCAGGAGGAAAACGAGCGCGTAAAACAGGCAGAGCCCGTGGTAAGCAAGCGAAGGGACCCGCATATCTATAACTATCGTTCTGAAATAGTTTATTATAACGTAGACAGGATTTAACAGAAACAGCTTCTGCATTCTCTCCGGGAACGTGTCTATGCGGTAAAAGATTGCGGAAAGATAAGTCAGCAGAGTGAGAAAGATCGAATAGAGATAGGAGGTGTCCTTAAAGAAGACCTGCAGGGCGGAGAGTATAAGCCCTACGCCGATATTCATGGCTGTCAGGCAGAACACGGGATATATCAGAAGCAGCATCTTCGGCGTGAATGTTATTTTGTCGATCGCGCAAAAAACAAAGAAAAGGACAAGAGTCAGCCCGAAATTGATAAGGGAAGAGACGTTCCTCGAAAGCAGGAACATGTATTTCGGAACATTGATCTTTGTGATAATGCCCGCGTTGGCCCTCAGGCTCAACATTCCCTGAGTCGTGGACTCCCTGAAATATGACATAACAAGGTTGCCGCAGAAGAGGTAGGTCGTGTAATGGGGAGTATTCCGGCCGAAAAACTGAGTGAAGACCAGCCGCATTATAAGCAGCGTCATGAGGGGAGACAGGACGCTCCATCCCATTCCGAGCATCGTTCCCTTGTATTTGCTCTCGAAATCTCTCTTTACAAGCTGCTTGAAGAGAAACCAGTGTTTTTTGAAATTTTCGAACGTTCTTTTTATCATATGCACCCTTTAAGGCAGATATTTTTTGCAGACTCCGAGTTCCCTGCTTTTGGGAAAGCCGAGGACATCTTTATGAAGTTCGGAAGCCCACTTGTCATACGGGTCTTTTGTTTTTAAATATTTCAGTGAGAATTCGATCTGCCTGAATCTGTGAAATGCTTCTCTGAATAAGTTGTAAATAATCGGATAAGCAGAATAAGTGAGCCCGACATCCCACTGGTTTCTGTAGCCGTAATAGCTTTTCCACGAAAGTCCCTGAACAGCCTGAAGCTTCGTCTTGTGATCCAATACAGCCGAATTGACATTCCGTATCTTTGTATATTGCCCTATCCGGAGTGAATACTCCGTATCATCGTACCAGATGAAGTATTCCGCTTTCGGCAATCCTATTTTTCTGATGAGTCCGCTGCTTACAAGCAAACCGCAAAAAGTGGACAGGTCATAGTCGAAGAAGTTATGGGCGTATTCCTCTTCGGGAACATCCTTTTTGGTCATAAGCACATGATTGCTTATTCTTCTTCGGTGGCTCGTGTCCGTTTTTCCGCCTGTCCTGACTGTTCCGGAATAAGCAAGTATCCCGGGCGAGCGCGCCATGTCGATCCGCTCAAGATAGTCCCCCGAGATCATCGCGTCGTCGTCGATCAGCAATGTATAATCGGATCGGGCAGAAATTTTCGAGAGCCCGAAAGCGAAGCCTCCCGCTCCTCCGAGATTCCTCTCCATATGGAATACTTTAAACCTGCCGTCATCCAGTTCGTCCAGGTATCCTTTGGTCCCGTCAGTACTGCAGTTATCCACCACGATTATTTCAAACGGGATGAGCGACTGATTAAGAATGCAGGCAAGGCATTCTTTAAGAAGGGCTATCCGGTTATATGTCACAAGTACGACGGAGCAGTTCATTTTATATGCCTTTTTCCGACCATTTTCTCATAGTAATATATTACCGACTTTGCAGCTTCGCTTTTCCCGTCTATCGCGGCGACACCGATACTGCCATCCTCTTTATGCAGTACTTTTATTCCTTTTGTTAACATTGTCGCTATATTGTTCTTTTCAAAAAGATGAGCAAGATATGCTTCTTCCGAGAACAAGAACATATGTTCGTCAAACAGCTCATCAAAGCGGGCAAGAACTTCATACGGATATATGCAAAAACTGCCGTGAGCCGCATAGACAGGGATCGCGTCCGCGCCGGATCTTAGAAAAACACGCAGAGCGCATTCCCGGATCACTTTATTGGCAGCGATCCCGGAATACAGCAGGAATCTGTTTTTCAGCTTATATCCTTTATAAATGAGCCACTCTGCAGGCGGATTTTTAACAAACCAATACGGATTCTGAGCTTTGCCGCTCAGCGTCTCTGTCAGCGGGGCGATTACTTTCCCGCGATTCATATCGAGGCAGTTTTCTTCAAAGCATCTGATAACGACATCCGGATTCGAAATTATCAGCCACTCAAAGCTGTAGTTTTGCTTGGCATATTCTATTCCCCTGTTGTTTCCGTATCCGTATCCTCTGTTGGGAACGTCGAGAAAATCGCAACCGTTAGTATCCGCGTATTCTCTGAAGGCCGCAGCAGTTTCTTCGTCATAACGGCTGTTTACAATTATTATCCTGGAATTCTCTACATTTGCCCTTATGCTGCCGACACAGTCCGGAAGATCGCAGATGCTTTTATATGTCAGTATTACAAAGATATATTTATAATGCATACCCCGTTTTCTCCATACGGATCAGCAACCGGCCTTTTCTGCAACACCGGGTCTTTGCGCAAACCGCAAAGCCGTTTTCGCGAAGACTTTCGACGGAAACAGAGCAAGCAGATAAAAGCAGCTTTTAAAGAAACCGAGCCTTTCGATCTCACGGTAGAGCCGCCAGTGGTATTTGATAAGCCCCAGCTTGTTGCTGCTTATACTGCCCCCCCTGAGTCTGTATGAAGCGAGAACATCCCGCATCCCGAGGCAATAATCGCAATCATGCAGGATCCTGAGCCAGAGCGCGAAATCGTTGCGTTTTTCTATATCCGGTACCGTAAAATCTCCGAGAATTTCACGGTCGTAGATAACCGTCGAATTGCCGATCGGGTTTCCCAAGAGGAGCATTTTTCTGTAGCCGCATTTTTCGGGCGGATAAAAAACCTTTCCGTTTTTGTCCCCGTTTTCACCGATCTGCTCGTAGGCAGTCGCGGAAAAAAGGGCTCCGCTCTTGCGCATAAACGAGAGCTGCTTTTCAAGCTTATCCGGATGCCAGAGATCATCGCTGTCAAGAAACGCGACATACTTTCCTTTTGCCGTATGCATACCTTTCGTCCTGGCAGCGGCAGCGCCCGAGTTTTCCTGATAAATATAATGTATCCGGGGGTCTTTTTTTATATACTCGGTTATAATCTCAGCGCTTTTGTCGGAAGAGCCGTCATCTATTATCAGCAGCTCCCAGTTTATGTAAGTCTGTGCTGTGACAGACTCTATCGTTTCTCCTATATACCGCTCCGCGTTGAAGCACGGAGTTACTACCGATACCAGAGCCGGATTTGAAGACTTGCTGCAATACATTATTAAACCTTCAGCTTTCAGATCTTATGCCGTTATTTTATCTTAATCGCGGCATTAAATCAATGTTTCCGCAAAATGCAGCGGGTTCATGCCCGCGATTCTGTAAGCTTCCCGAAGACTCTCCGGCAGTTGTTTTGATCGTCAAAGGCAAAAAAGCTGTCCATACGTTCTCTGTACTTTTCTTTGAGTCTGCACCCGTTTTCCATATACTCGATGATCCTGTCCACTGTGGAATCCAGGTCATATTCAACTTCTCCGAAGCCGTCACGCTCATAGTCAAAATAGCCTTTTGTATACATGTGCTCTCCCTTAAAGAATTCTTCGGAATCGAACTGGGTATACAAGACCGGCTTTCTCAAATACGCGAAATCAAATACCGCCGAGGAATAATCCGTCACCACCAGATTGCTTTTCGCGTATACTTCCCTGTACGGCGTGCTGCTGTCCAGAAATCCGACACGTTTATCCGCGTGAAATAACTTCGGGAAAGATTGCATATTGGGATGGGGCATGAACCTGATCTTATAGTTCAATTTTTCCGCCGCTTCCAGAAGTCTCCTGCTGTTTAACAGGTCTCTGTAAAACCTTATATAACTGCTTTCCTCCGCGTTTTGGTCCAAAGACCATTTCCCTGTATTCGGATCCAACTGCCCCATCAGATATCTCCGCCACGTTGGCATGACCGTTATCCAGTTCTGCTCGTCCCGGTAAAGCCAGTCAAAGCGCGGAAGCCCCGTGAGCCAGATATTATCTTTAGGGTATCCGTACTTTCCGTTGACAATTGATTCATATTCTTCTTTCGCAGAAGTGACGAATCCGCTGTAATTCTTATTATAGCGGCTCAGCCACTGTGAAAGGTCATCTTTTATAACACCATGCTGCAAAAAGACATACTTAGTATTCGAATGAATATCCTTGCACGCAAGAGAAAGCTTCTCCGCCGGGTTGAAAGCGATATTTTCACCGGCACTGGAGATCATATAATCGGAGAGAAGAAAACAGATCTTATGCTCCAGGGAATCAAAAGCGATGACGGGGCCGGCCTTTTTAAGCTCTTCATAGGCTTTCGACTTTTTCCCGACAACAAAGCGGGCGTCTATCTCGGGATGTTCTTTCCTTATATATCTGAAGAGCGCCTCCCCGTTGTCTCCGGCGCTCATAGGCCTGTCGGAGATTAGCCAGAGCGGCTTTCTCAGGAAGGGCCTGACGCATCCGCATATCGCCCTGGCGACCAGAGCTTTTTTCTCCACTGCTCCGCCCGTTTTGAAAAGTTCCCTGTTGAGCTTTGCCGACGCGGCTCTTTCAGCCCTCTTCGAATACGGCCCGATTGAAAAACAGTTTTCTGTTTTTTGAATTATCCCGCCCTTCCCGGCAAAATAGCTTGCTTCATATTTATCGGATATGGGGAAGAACTTCGAAAAAACAATATTGTCAAGATCCGATGTCTTCCCGGCTGTATTCACGCAAATTCTTATTTCGGTTTTTTCTTTAATATCTTCCGTTCCAATCGTTGCTCTGAAGGATGTGACTGGCGGCACTTCTCCCGTCACGCCTTTTTCCGGAGACAGCCTTTCGTAACAGCCGCACTTGTATATTGCAGTTCCGGCGCATATTTCAAGCACACTTTTTTGCTTCGCCGAGCGCGGCCCCAGCAAAGTGCCCTCAAGAACCAAAGCGTCTTTTTTCAGTTCCCCGAATTCCAGAATTGCCGAGATATTCCCGTTTTCATATACGATCTTATTTTTCTCACCGCGAGATGCCTTCCGATGATCATATTTAAGGCTGAAGACGAGTGATTTTATATCCGTATTTATAAATTCCTGTGCCAGGATCACCTTATCGTCTATATACTGAAGTACCTCAACAATCTCTCCCAGATATCTCTTTTTTTTCTCTCCTGAGAGAAGGTTATCGGGAATCTCCGATCTCACTCTCCACTGCAGATCATATATGAGTGTATTCTGTATAAATTCGGGAACCCTTCCGAATTTTTTCAAATAATAATCGACCGTGACTAATTGGAAACGCTCCATATACGGAAGGTACCATTCCCGTTTTCCGATACCTGACTGTATGGCGCTTCTTTCACCCGCGCTCCGCCTCCTGTAATAGTATTTTGCCTCTGAGACGACTCCCAGTGTCTGCTTTTCCGACAGTATCTTCTGCAGAAGCTGGGCATCTTCCGCATATGACAGACCTGTATCGAAACGCAAGCCATTAAAGCTCTCCGCTCTTGTCAGAGCAGAGCTCAGGGACAATTGGGAATTATTCTTCCAGTCATTCTTAAGATCTATTACCCGGGTCCCTTTGTTAAACTTTCCGTTGAGCGGATGCTGCCCTTTATTTCCGTCAAAATAAAAAATGGGCATAGCCGCCACATCTGTTTCAGGGTGATAGTCCAGAAAACGCGCGCAAGCGCTGAGTGCATTTTGGGAAAGTTTGTCATCCGCGTCGAGAAAACTGACATATTTCCCCTCAATGTGTTTAAGGCCTTCATTGCGGGCCGACGATGCTCCGCCGTTTTCCTTGTGTATCACTTTTATGTTATCCGGGTATTTTGCCGCGTAAGCGTCACAGATATCCCCGCTTTTGTCCGCAGAACCGTCATCCACCATTATCAGCTGTATGTTTTGAAAACCGATATCCTGCGCTATAACGCTTTCTATGGTTTCCGCAACATAGTTTTCCACATTATATACAGCCGTTATTACAGTGATCTTGCAGTCCATTTTCCCTAACGCTCGTCCTTTTTGTATTACTTTTCTGTCTTCCCATTCTCTAAATGTGTAAATAATTCTAACTCAAACATATGCTTCGGTCAATGCGGAATATATACTCTTTACATCAGAAAAGTATCCCTCGCGTTACGCGAGGGATACGATACTTGAACAGTATATTGGTTTCTTTTTGTCAGGTTATTTCATGGAACCAGAACTCGATCTTGGTTACATAATCGTGATCTGCATAGAACCGGTAGCTGTATATTCCTTTATCGGCATCTACGACTGTAAGATCGTGCGGTTCTTTATCCGTATCGAACCAATACGCAGAGTATACATATTTTCCTGAAGGAATATCGACCTTTACATAAATTGTAGTGTCATTCGGGGCCTTCAGCGCGCTTGCATCGACCCAGGGGTCTTCATCCTTAAGTCTGAACTGAACGCCGGACGCCGGATAGATATCCTGCAGAGTCGGAGTTCCGGAGTTCGTCTGGATCGGATACCAAGTCCGAGTAAATTCCATGTTGACCCTGATATTATACGCGGGCATCGTGAATGTCCATGTATTTTCATCGATTTGCGTCAAGCTCAAGACAGCGGGGTTAATATTGTTGTCCTCGTCCGTATAGAACTTGGGTTCATTGCCGTTTCTGCTGTAATATTTGCTCGGAGAGGCTGTAATCGTGATCACATCTCCAAATGCGGCGCTCAAGCTTCCGTCTACCACTTCATTATATGTATCGGAGAGTTTGATCGAACCGTTCTTGACAGACCCTACATATGCAATATGCGAATTTGCATACTGAGTAACAACAACAGTTATATCATAGTTAGGCATTGCAAAGACCTTGTTAAAATCTATCGGGACAGTAACCCATGTCACTCCGTCGTCATCCAGATACTTATAACATACCGTATAATTATACTTTGTATCCAAGACCTCAGCTATCACTGTGACTTGTGCTGCAGCATCAGCACTTGTAGTAGAAAGACTGATCTTAGTTTCAGAAGATGTTACATCAGAAACATCAAGTGTAATTGAATGGGAAGAACCTTTAACGAAAGTAACAAACCCTGTTACATCGCCCGCGGGCATCGAAGAAATAGTTGCTGTGTATTTCCCTGCAAAAACGCCAGAAGTCTGCTTTGTAAATGTCAGTGCCTGTTTAGCTCCAACTTTGCCGAGACTGTCGGTTACGGTATAGTATGTTTTCGCAACATCATTGCTTACGCCCATTCCTGTAATATTTGGAGTCGCGACAAGTACAACTTTATCACTCTTCTTTGCTGTGGTTATTTCAGTCCCGTCATCCTTTGCAAAGAACAGAGTTCCGTTTACAATGTTTTTATCTGCAATAAGCTTATAAGAAATGCTTTCTGCGACGATCTTGACAGTCACATCATAGCCCGGCATTGTAAAGGTATTGTCGCTGCTGACAGCTATCTTGAAGCTCGGGTTGGCAGTCTTGTATGCCGTAACGGATTTAAGTTTATACCCGTCTGCTATTGTGGGAACTACTTTAACTGTGTAGCCGGACCATGCTTTAGTCACATCCTTATCAGTTCCTACATCAAACCTGTATGTTGTGAGACCGGTAGAAGATGTGCTGCTGTCTTCAGAGAGTGTAATGGAATGCTTTGTTTTCTCTGTGAAGTCTGCACGGACCCATACAGCGGAATTCGGCATTGCAAAGATCCCGTCTTCAGCAAGCGCGTTTCCGGTGGTGATGTCGTCGATCGTGGAATAGAATATCCCCTGAAGCTCATATCCGTCTGCCGGAGTGGCAGTGACTTTAACTGTCTTTCCGCCATTGGTGCTCGTAACGGCTTTCCCGTCTACTGTAACGCTTATTGTTCCTTTGCCTGTTATCTTTGTCTTAATGTCAAAAATGTTCTTCGTAATAAGGCTAAATTTTACAGTGGCATTGGAGGCCGGCATAACAAATGTGTTTTTGGACACGCTGACAGAATTGCCCTTGCTGTCCGAGACTGTGAGCGAGCCGAGCTTTTTGGAGCTGTCGTTATTGGTATATCTGATCGTAATCGTCTCACCTGCCGCAGCCTGAGTAACGGACTTGCCGTTGAGGAGGAATTCGCAGTCTATCGTCGAAGGCTTATCGGCGGAAATGGTATATTTGGTATCATTGCTGTTGACTTTTGGATCTGTAGAAGTTTTTCCCGAACCGCTTGAACTACTGCTTGAACTGCTGCTTGGAACTGTCGTCGACGTACCTTTGATGGTAGTGCTGACGGGAACCAGGAAGCTGCTGCCTCTCATGATGCTGTTCAGGTTGGACTTGTTGTTTATCGCCTTCAGAAGCGATTCATTCGCGCCGTAGCTCATGCCGTAGGAAGCGCAGATAGAAGTTGCTGTCTCGCCCGAGGCTACGGTATGCGCGACTACAGCATAGCAGGAAGTGCCGACCGGAGGAGTCGTCGCTGAAGGAATAAGGATCGTCGACCCGGCCCTGACATTGTTCCAGCTGCCGATACCGTTGATATCCCTGATCATGGAAGAATATGTGCCGAAATTGACACCGAGGCTGTTGCAGACATCAGCAACAGTATCGCCGCTCTTCATCTGATATTTAATCAGATAATAGCTGACAGTATCGCCCACTGCGATATTGGCGGTGGTGGCAGCGCCGGGAACTGCGACTGCGGAAGAACCTACAGCCGCCGCGGACGTTGCCGCTGCAGTCGAAGCAGACGCGACATACGCGTCTGTCGGAAGTTTGACTGTAAATCCTACCGGCAGAGAGCGGTAATCAACAATATTATTTATGGCCGCGATGAGTTTCTGCTTGGCATAGAAGTCTATGCCGTTTTTCTGGCAGGCCTTGAGGACTGTATCACCGTCTTTAAGGGTATAGGTGACGATGCCCGCCTCGGCTGCAGCAGAAACAGTGAACCCTGCCAAGAGGGCCACTATCATGCAGACCATCAGGATCATGCTTAATACACGTTTTTTCATTGGCTTTACCTCCAAAATGGGCATTGAATATAGCAAGACGCTTTAAAAGTGGTTACATACTACTACAAAAATTTGCAAAAGGCAATACCCTTTTGCAAATTTTTTGTAATTTGTTTGTAATTTTTAAAGGGGTTATTGTTTTATTTTTGTCATTCCTGTTCCCGTATCAGCTTGACCAGATACCAGATCGCAAAGCCCGCGGCGACGATAAGAACCGCTATGACGATCCACTTCAGGACCTGGCGGAAATTCCCGTTTCTCTCGGATATTTCATTCGGATTATTGACCACCTGCTGGGCTGTGGATTCCGGAAGATCGTCCGTATCATAGGGCTTCCCGTCCTTTGCTTTGAGGAGAAAATCATTCGCGAGATCCCCGAAGCGCTCAAAGGCGTCCGGATACTTTCCCATCAGCATCTCGAATTCCAGTTCTCCGTTTATAAACTCGAGCCCCGCGTCGGTAAAGGCGGCTTTGGCATCGCCGAGAGGAATTATATACCACTCCTTGCTGTCGCTCAGATAAAGGAGCATGACGCCGCTGTGGTTGCTGCCTCTGCCGTAACCGTTCAGAACGAAATGCCTTGCAGCATACTCGGTGGCCGTGATTCCTTCGAGGGCTTTGTCAGTTACAACGGTAATGTCATTGTCGCAGGAATCGCTCAAGACGTCGAGTTTCTCATTGAGCGATTTTAGCTCCGAGGCCTTCAAAAGTCCCGCTTTGTCGACCGCTCTGCCCGAAGGAGAGGATTTCTCGGCGACCTCTTCCTCCGCCGCTTTCTTTTCCTCGGCTGTAGGTTCCGCGTGGAGCTTCTCGGCCGGAGTCTTTTCGAGCATTGCGGAGACAGCCTTTAAGATCTCCTCGCAGCCTATGGGGTATGTATCAGCATCATAATAGGCTTTGCGTATGGTCTCGTAGTTCGGCTTTATCGTCGAGATCGCGCTTCCGGCGTAATACATCTCGTAGGCGTAGTCTTTGTAGACATAGTCTACGAACACGACACCGTCCTCGCACGGGGAATTCTCCATAAACCAGAGCTTTGCGTATTCCTGGTTCGTAAGGCCCGTGAGATTGTCAGTTACTATATAATATACGGCATAATCGTACTTTTTGTATATCTCGTTCGCGAGCGTGTTGAGCCTCTGAAGCTCTTTTTCACCAACCGTGCCGAAAGCGTTGAACTTGTCGACCACAAACTGCTGCTGCGCGCTCTCCCCGAAGGCAAAAGTTCCCGCGAAGAACACCGCGATAAGCGATACGAGCATTAAGACCGCAATAAACTTTTTCATTCTTTTTTCCCCCGAATCTATTTAGCAAGTGCAGGCAGGACCTGCTTTATTTCCCAACCGGGATAATTGTTTCCGATCTCATTTTTAAGCTTTTTGTCCATATCCGGATCCTTCGAGATACAGAGAAGCGTCGGACCCGCGCCGGATATACAGAACGCGTCCGCACCGCACTTTAATGCCGCTTCTCTCAGTTCCTCATAACCCGGTATAAGAGGAATGCGGAAGTTCTGATGGAATCTGTCCTGCATCGAGGCTTTTAACAGCTCACGGTTTCCCGTTTCCAAAGCTTTCAGGGTAAGCACCGCGTGCGAGACATTGAACACTCCGTCTTTGAGCGGGATCTCTTTTGGCAGTGCTTTTCTGGCTTTGGCTGTAGAGAGCTCAAAATCCGGAATAAGCAGTGTAAACTGCCAGGAGGTATCTACATTATAAAATGCAGTGAGAGGTTTTTTCCCTTCCATCATACTGCATGTGAGGCCTCCAAACAGAGCAGGCGCGACATTGTCAGGATGTCCTTCGACGCGGGCAGCTATCTCCAGCATCTGCATTTTCGAAAGTCCCAGATCGTGCAGTCCGTTTGCTGCCCCGACTCCTGCTACTATCAGCGCGGAAGAGGAACCGAGGCCCCTGCATATCGGTATTTCCGTCTTCAGAAAGTTGATCTCGACCGGCTCAGTTTTTCGCCCCGCATATTTCAAGGTTTCCGAATATGCTTTGAAAGCCAGGTTGTTTTCGTTGCAGTATTTTTCATCCGTCCCGGTTATTCTGAGTTCCTTTGCCCCCGGAACGAATTCTATTTCATCATAGATCTGCCAGGCTATACCGAAGGTATCGAAGCCCGGGCCGAGGTTCGCGGATGACGCGGGGACTCTGGCTATGCCCTTTTTCTTCGGTACTGAAACAGAGTTTACGACCGCGGTGTTTCTGACCTTTTCTTTTATGCTCTCTTTTTTCGTCTCATACAGGCCGGGAAGAGCGAACTTCAGAACATAATCAGAAATATCTTCGCTTTCCGTTGTATCTCTGAATCTCGGGATCCGGTTTAAAATGCCCTTAAGATTCTGAGGGATCTTTATTCCTGTGATATTGCTCAGTTCTCTCAGCGGGTCCCTTGAAATATCTTCTTTTCCGAGCGCTTTCAGTACAAACTCCGGGAATTTGAACGGAGAAGCGGTCGACAGTATCACAACCGGGTCCGTGCTTATGCCGCGTTCCTCTTTGTAGGCCTCCGCTGCAGCGAAGGCGACTGCCGTATGCGGATCGCAAAGATACCTGTTTTCCTTCCAGATCCTGTTTATTACAAATGCGGTCTCTTTGTCGTCGCACGAATAGGCGGAAAAATCCTTTTTCAGATCCAGATCGCGCCCGCGCTTAATCTTTCTGATATCATATGAGCCTTTATCTGCAAGTTTTTCCATGCAGGAAGAGACAAACTCCGTATCTCCGTCTGACCCGAGATACAGCAGGCGCTCGAGATTGCTGGATACAAGTATGTCCATGGAAGGGCTTGCCGTTTTATGAAATTCTCTGTTTGTATCGTAAATACCGGTATAGATGAAATCCGTCAACACGTCATTGGCATTTGACGCTATGATGAGCTTTCCGACCGGAAGCCCGAGCAGCTTCGCAAGATATCCGGCAAGAATATCTCCGAAATTGCCTGTCGGGACTACAAAATCCGCTCTCTCGCCTATCTGTATGCGGCAGAGCTTAAGAAGCTGCGAATAGGCAGAGAAATAATAGGTTATCTGCGGAATGAGGCGCCCTATATTTATCGAGTTTGCAGAAGAAAGCTCCAGACCGGGCATGCTCTTAAGCTGAGCGAATGCCTCTTTGACCCCCTTCTGGCAGTCGTCAAAGTTCCCTTTTACCGCGCAAACCCTGACATTGGAACCTTCCTGGCTCTGCATCTGCGCTTTCTGGACACGTGAAACTCCCTCTTCCGGATAGAACACCAGGATCTTTGTGCCTTCAACATCTCTAAAGCCCTCAAGCGCCGCTTTGCCGGTATCCCCGGAAGTCGCTGTGAGGATCGTCAGATCTCCCTCTATTCCTTTTATGGCACGCGCGTTCGTTATGAGCTCCGGCAGCATGCTGAGGGCTATATCTTTGAACGCGGACGTAGGACCTCTGAAAAGCTCGAGACAGTAGTCATCCCCGACTGTGACGAGCGGCGTAAGGTCCGGAGAATCGAACTTCCCGCCGTATGCCTTTCTGACCATCTCCCCCAAAGCGTCACCGTATTCGGAGAAGAAATGCCTCAGGATCATTTCAGCCATACCGGTGAAATCCTTCTGAAGGCATTCCTGCCAGTCGAAGCGGCCATCGTTTATGTCCGAAGGAATATACAATCCTCCGTCCGGCGCGATACCTTCCAGAACGGCCTGAAGCCCGTCTGCGGTTACATTTTTATCTCTGGTGCTGTTGTAGATCATGTCAAAAATAATCTCGTTTACATAAGTCTGTTTAAAGTGTATAATACCATATCCGTAAGCGGAATGCAATATTATTAAAATCGACGAAATACTATTTTCCTCTGTATTTTCAGTTGATTTTGGATCTGTGCTGTGCTATGCTATCCGCATTACAAAAACATTTGTCCGTGTGGTGCGGACAGGGGGGGGTATCAAATGAATGTAGGTCTGCTTGGGATTGGAACTGTCGGAGGCGCTTTTTACAAGCTCGCACTCGAACAGGGAAACATAAACGTAAAGAGCCTTCTCTCGCGAAGAGAGAGGCCGGGGCTTGAATGCAGGGTCACTTCGGATATAAACGATATAATAAACGACCCGGAGATCGACTGTGTTGTTGAGGTTCTGGGAGGTCTTCATCCCGCTTATGAGTATATAAGCGCAGCTTTAAAGGCCGGGAAAAGCGTTGTTACCGCAAACAAAGCAGTCGTATGCGAGTATTATGATGAATTTCTGGATCTGGCGAAAAGCTCAGGATCTGCGTTCAGGTGCACGGCAGCTGCCGGCGGAGGAATTCCGTGGCTTGAAAGCCTCTCGAGAATATCCCAACTGGATGAGATAGATTCCATTGAAGGCATTTTAAACGGAACCACCAATTTCATACTCAGCGCCATGACAAATTCCGGCGCAGATTATGCAGAGAGCCTCAAGGAAGCTCAGCGGCTCGGTTACGCCGAAGCAGACCCGACGGCGGATGTGGAAGGCTTCGACGCCATGAGAAAAGTTGTCATTTCTGCAAATGTGGCATTCGGCGTTTCAGTCCCGAAGGAAGATGTTCCCTGCTTCGGTATTTCGACCTGCAGTTCCGAAGATATAAAGGCCTTCGGCGACGCGGGCAAAGTCTGCAAGCTTATAGGGCATGCCTCCAAAAAAGGCGACAGGATCTCGGCCTGTGTGGAGCCGATGCTTTTCGACAAGGGAAGCGCTACGGCAGGAATAGAAGGCGGATACAATATAATAACTCTGAAAGCAAAGAGAGTTATGACCCAGAGCTTCATAGGTCTCGGCGCGGGCGGAGATCCGACAGGCGCAAACGTCCTGGCCGACTGCATTTCCATAGCAAAAGGCGCAAAAGGCTTCTATACGGACAAAGCTGTCAGGTCGTCTGTCGACAACTCTGTATTAAAACAAAACTATTATGTAAGAACTTCTGCAGAAATACCCTTTGAAATCACCGGAGAAATGGGAAGCGGAGCAATAACCGGAAAAGTATCCGTTTCGGATATGCATGCATTCGCGTCTAAAGTCCGTAAAGACGGCGGCAGCATATTTATAGCTGCGATCGGAGAGTAAGATGGGACTTAAGGTATGCAAATTTGGCGGCTCCTCTCTTTCAGACGCAGAGCAGTTTAAAAAAGTAAAAAGCATAATAGAAGCCGACAGGGACAGAAAGGTTGTCGTCGTATCCGCTCCCGGAAAACGTTTCAAAGGAGACCATAAGGTTACCGACCTGCTCTATCTCTGCAGTGCACATATGGAATACGGGGTAAGCTTCGATTACATATTCGATCTAATAGCCGACCGCTTCAATGAGATAAGGTCCGATCTGGGCCTTCAGACGGATATAGGCTCGGACCTTGATGAGATAAGGGCGAGAATAAGCAACGGAGCTGACAAAGAATGGATCGCATCCAGAGGAGAATACCTCTCCGCGAAGCTCATGGCGGATTTTCTCGGTTATGAGTTTCTGGACGCGGCGCTCTGGCTCAAATTCAAATATGACGGATCAGTCGACGAGGAAGAATCTTACGGATCTCTCTATGCTGCTGCAGAAGGCAAGCGGATCGTAACTCCGGGCTTTTTCGGGGTCATGCCGGGAGGCAAGGTCAAAACTCTGACCCGCGGCGGAAGCGATGTCACGGGAGCCCTGGCAGCTGCAGCCCTGGAAGCCGATGTATATGAAAACTGGACTGATGTGCCCGGTATTCTGATGGCAGACCCGTCTATAGTTCCGAATCCCAAGCCGATAAAGCTCATAACATATGCTGAGCTTCGCGAGCTGAGTTTTCTGGGCGCAAAGGTGCTCCACGCGGGAAGCGTAATGCCGGTAAGAGAAAAGAATATTCCTCTGAATATCCGCGACACGAACGATCCCTCCCAACCCGGCACTCTCATTTTGAATTCAATTTCCGATAACGATGAGGATAACGGGAATTTCATAACCGGAATCGCCGGCAAGAAAGGCTACAGCGTAATCACGGTTCTGAAATCCGGAATGAGCAGCGATCCGGAAGCGCTCCTGAAGATACTCGAGATCACAGCTGCCCATAATGTTAATGTGGAGTACATACCTTCCGGCATCGATATCATATCGCTGGTCGTTTCGGCTTCCAAAGCTGAAGACTCCCTTTACAGTATACTTGCGGAAATACAGAAAGCCCTGAAGCCGGACAACATAAAAGTGACGGAACACATGGCGATCGTTGCCGCGGTCGGCCGGAAAATGGTCTACAAGCCGGGCACTTCAGGCAAGATCTTTGCCACTCTCGGTGAAAACGGAGTCAATATACGCATGATAACCCAGGGGCCCGAAGAACTCGACATTATAGTCGGTGTTGAGGAAAAAGATTTCGAGCAGGCTGTCAGAATACTTTACAATACATTCATCAAGGAGAAAATATCATGATCAGAAAAGAAAAATACAATGTAGGCATACTCGGAGCCAGCGGAGCTGTCGGGCAGGAGATGATGAAGATCCTGAAAGAACGCAATTTCCCGATAGCAGAACTCAGGCCTATAGCCAGCGCCAGAAGTGCAGGAAAAGAGATAGATTTTAACGGAGAGAAATTCAAATTTGTTGAAGCGGCAGACGACGCCTTCGAAGGGCTGGATATTGTTCTCGGCGCCGCCGAAAATGATATTGCAGAGAGATTCGCGCCTGCGATAGTGAGATCCGGAGCTGTTTTTGTCGACAACTCCAGCGCGTTCCGCCTCAAAGAAGATGTGCCTCTGGTAGTTCCCGAGATCAACCCGGAAGATGTCAAATGGCATAAGGGAATCATCGCTAATCCGAACTGTACGACCACCATATCGCTCGTAGCGATCAATGCGCTCAATGCATTGAGCCCGATCGAGACGATCGTCGCCTCCTCATACCAGGCCACTTCAGGTGCCGGAGCGGCAGGCCCGAAGGAACTCATGGCTGAGGTCGAAGCAGGCCTTAAGGGAGAAAGCTATGAACCCAAAGTATTCCAGTACCAGATCGCATACAACGTCATCCCCCAGATAGGCGATGAACAGTTTGCAGGTTATACATCCGAAGAGATGAAGATGCAGAATGAAGGCAGACGCATCATGCATCTGCCTGAACTCAAAGTCAGCTGCACCTGCGTAAGAGTACCGGTCATAAGAAGCCACTCCGTGAGCATAGTTGTCAGAACCAAGAAGAAAATATCCGTCGAAGACGCCAAGGCCGCCATTGCAAAGGCGCCCGGAGCCAGACTGGTGGACGATCTGCCCAACAGAATCTATCCCATGCCCCTTTCAACAACGGACCAGGATCTCGTCTTCGTCGGCAGGATCAGAGAAGATCTTACATGTGACAAGGGACTCAATATCTGGTGCTGCGGGGATCAGGTAAGAAAGGGTGCTGCCACGAACTGCATTCAGATCGCTGAACTCGTGATCGCATAAGCTGATAACCGGCTGATGCTGCAAAAAAAGGCTTCCGTTGCGCGGAAGCCTTTTTTATTATATAATTCCGCATATGAAAAGAATCTTATGCATAATTACACTTTTTATAATCATATTGTCTCTTTCGGGATGCGGAGGGACAGCATCTGTTGAAGTCTTTCCTTCACCGGAGGCTTCCCCATCAGCTTCTCCGACCCTGTATCCGGAAGTATCATATGAATCCTGTTCAAAGCCTCTTATCGGGATCGACGTCTCCGCTTGGCAGGGAGATATAGACTGGAAAGCCGTTTCGGAAGACAACATAGATTTTGCTATTATCCGTTTGGGATACAGGGGATATATCGAGGGGATCCTTCATACAGACGACTGTTTTGAGCAGAACATCCGGGGCGCCGAGGCTGCAGGGCTTTTAAGAGGAGTCTATTTCTTTTCGCAGGCTGATTCCGAGGAATCTGCAGCCGAAGAGGCGGAATATGTGATCGGCGTCCTTAAGGGAGACGAGCTTGAACTTCCCGTCGTTTTCGACTGGGAACATATAACCGCAGAGAAAGGTAAGCTCAGGAAAGATGCCATAACATATAATACAAAACCCGAAGAGGCCGCAACCTATGCCAAAGTATTCTGTCGTGCTCTGGAAAAAGAAGGTTACGAGACTGCCGTCTATATTAGTCTTGACGCTCCAGAGCTTTCTCCCGATATTTCAGTTATAGAAGATACACGCCTCTGGCTCGCGGATCTCAATGATGTCCCCATAAGGGACTTTGATGTATGGTGCTGGCAATATGATGCCCACGGAAGCGTGAAGGGAGTAAATGGCGACGTTGATCTGAATGTACTTTTCGCCATGGAAAATCCTTGACTTTTATAATCTCTTTGAATATAATACACAGGCTGAGCAGAAATACGGAGAAGTCGCGTAGCTGGTCGAGCGCGCACGATTGGAAATCGTGTAACGGTCAAAAGCCGTTCGAGGGTTCGAATCCCTCCTTCTCCGCCAGAAAAGAAGGTCTTCTTTTGAAGATCTTCTTTTTATAGTCAGATATGGGATTCGAACGCGAGGGCACTTAGGGAAGCTCCGGTGGAGCTTTCCAACCCGAGCCGGCTTTTCCACAGAAAAGTCGAATCCCTCCTTCTCCGCCAAAAAAAGCAGATGTTCACTTGAACATCTGCTTTTTCCTTTTCTTCCGTCATTTAACCTATGAAGCTTTTGAAATCCGGACCAATATTGTGGCAATCGTCTCGTTTGTCAGTGCTGTTTGAGGTTCACCTTCCAGCTTTACCGTAAATGTACAATTTGGCCCCGCTGCAGCATTTTCCTCGCATCTCTCAAGACCGTTAAGGCCGCCCAAAATAGATGTATTAACATTGTTGTTATAATAAACTCTCGGATTTGACACATCGTAATTCGTTGTTCCCGGAGCACATGCGAAAGGCTCTATGTTTATGCCGACATTCGAATTGTTTGTAACCTTAAATGAGCTTGTGTCTTTTACCCATCCGGAATTGGATTCGCTGTAGGAATGTGAAGCAGGCTGCCATATCTTGCTTCCGCCGGAATATGAGAAAGACATATCCTCAAATGTAATGGTAACACTGTAAATATCAGGTTCCGAAAAAACGGACGATGTCAGCTTGACGTCAGTTGTTTGGAATCCACCGTTCTCGTTAATCGTCTGGGCATAAGCAGTTACTGCGAAGCTGAGAAAAACGGTCAGCACCAACAGTATTGCAAAGATTTTTTTCATAAGCTTTCCCCTCCTTTCCTTTATTATCGCTGAGTAATCAAGATATAATAACACGCTTATTTTTCTGTTTTATTGATTATAGATTTTCAAGAGCTTTTTGATAACATTATCTAAATCATAGTTTCTTAATTCACGGGCAGGTTTATATGCAGGGTAATCGTTTGTCATGACTGCGTCTCTCCATATTTCTGAAGATGAAGAAAGAGGAACCGGAATAATCTTTTCTGTAAGAAACGCTTCTTCTGAAACTGTATTCGAAACCACACATTTGAGCCCCGCTGCCTGAGCTTCAAGCAATGACACCGGGAAGCCCTCAAAAAGTGAAGGAAGAAGAAATACATCCATTATGCCGTAGAAGCTCGGCATATCCGATATATTCTGTAGAACCAGATATTTCCCGGACAGCCCTAAGCTGTCCAGTTTGTTTGTCACTTTTTCCCTGCTCTGCGCTGTGTTTTCTCCTATCATAAGCAAAAACGCTTTCAGGTTAACTTCGCTGATTTTTGCAAAAATCTCTATAAGAAGATCATGGTTCTTTTGCGGCACAAATCTTCCAACATTGCCTATTACAAAAGCATCATCTGAAATCTTTAATTCTTTTTTGAGACTGTTCTTGTTTTTTTTTGGAGCTGCAAATCTATGCAAGTCTATCGGGTTTTCCAATACTACAACATTCGTTTCAGGGAACAATTGTTTTATTTCGTCTGCCATTTTCTCATGCAGTGCTATTATAACAAAATCAGCCTCTCCGGTAAGATTATTTACCGCCTTTGTTTCCTCTGCTCCAAAAATCCTTTCAGGTTCATTATGGCAGGTAAAAACCTGTTTTATTCCTTTCAATTCTCCCCGAATATCCGAAATAACCGTAATAAGATCCAGATGTGAGTGAATTACATCCGGTTTAAATTCTTTAATAAATGATAATGTCTTTCTGTCTATGCGGCTTCTCCTGAAGACTCTTCCGACTGCCTTCTTGAAAACACCGCTTTCAGGTTGAGGGCCGACACACTCGACGCGAATTCCCGCCTCTCTTACCATCTTTTCATAAGGCCAGCTTTCATCACTTTCAAAAACCAACACCATAACTTCATGGCCCAATTTCTTCAGAGAGAGGGTATAATCTTTTACTATCATTTCCGCGCCGCCAACTGACAGAGATGAAATAAATTGTAAAATTCTCAATCTGCTAACTCCTTTTGGCTATAAGACTTTTTATCTCACCCACAAGCATAGCTTTCATGGTTATCGGCTTTACAATATTATAATATTCAATTTTTTTACACCCAAAACCAAGTTTAAACCTGTCTATACCGTTCGGATCTTCCGGTGAAGTCAAGCCTCCCCAATCATAAGAAAAAAGGCCTCTTCCTTTAAAATACGTTATGTCTTTCCAATGAAGGAGTTCATTTGCTCTTGCGAACGCCTGTTTTTCTTCTTTTGTTGATGCAGCGCGGAATTCCGAACATGTGAAAGTCAGTCTGCAGTGTTTGTCATCGCAGACATACGAGTGATAAACTGCTGCTTTCCCTCCAATAGATGCAATTGAAACAAGCAGTTTCCCGTCAAGAGCATATGTCTTCATTTCCTCTGTGGGAAGCTCTTCCCGATTGCCTTTCTGTTCGTACATGTTTTCAAATGTTTCTGCAAACGCAGGCAATCTGCATGCTGCTTCCTCCCCGGAAAAGAACGAAACCTCTGTTCCTTCTCTTTCTGCTCTTTTTATCTTATATCTAAGGGTCGAACCAAGTGCCGCAAAAAGCTCTTCTTCTGTCCCAGTCAGATTCGTTATTGCAGAGTATTGTTTGTGACAGATCATATTGCCGCCTGACAATGGCTGACTGTTTCCATAAATATAAACTATATCCGCGCCGTCTTTTGGTATATCGTCCAAAGAGCTTACCTGTTCGAACCAAACATTTCGCGCCTTAAGTAAACGGCCTTTAGTATCTATAATCATCTGCTCCGCTCCGTATATTCTTTAAGTGTAAACGGCATATAATTCCTGTTTGAGATCTCTTTGAAAAGGCACTCCAAATCCTTATACAGCTTCTCAACATCTTCCCGCGTCATAAATGTGGGGCTTCCCCCGGGCATCAGTTCCGATGAATGAAGCATAAACATGAGATGACCGTCATTCTCTGCAAGTTCAAGAAACCTGAGCATATCCTTCAGATTCCTCCCGTCCGGCCGGAGCTGCAGTTTTCTGCCGAAAATTACATGTTTTACGGCTCTGAGAACATTTCCCGCAGAAAAACCTGTGACGCCTAAACTTCTGTCTGTTACAGAATTAAAAGGTATTTCTGTAATATCCGTACCCGCTATCTTTGAAATAGCTCTTGAGGCCTTTGAGTAGTCACTTCCCGTACTTCCTATCGTATCTCCCCTGTTTTGCTTCCAGGAAAAGCCCGGAGTCACCGAACAATCGGCCTTATATCCGAGACTTTCCAAAATCCTGAAATACAAATCATTGGTCGTCCATCTTCCCGCTCTGTGAGAAATTATCTTCTGTTCAAATCTTTCTTCAAGGAAGCTCGTCATGTACTCGATCTTGCCGCGCATTATGATTTCCGGATACTCGATCAGGTAAGGAAGTCCGCCGTATCCGTTGTTTAAAAGTTCATAGTCAGGGGGCGTATTCCAGGCATGCAGATGCATACCGATCTCGCAGAGGCCGGCTTCTGCTTTAGGCTTCAAATACCCGACCAGGACTTCATCACAGGCCATCTCATAATTAACGAGATATACAGGCTTGAACCCGAATTGCTCGCACAATTCCTGAAATCTCGGGATATATCTGCTGTTTTCAGTCGTGATCTCTGATTTTTTATCCCATTCCCAGAGATTATCGCCTTCAGTATCTATTGTTATAAAAAACGGTTTCATTTTCTGTTTTTCTGGTCCTGCCCGAGGTAAATACTCTTCAATTCCTCTGTGATAGTATCTATGGAATAATCGTCCAAACTGTATTTGGGAGCATAGCAAAAAGTGCGATATTCAAGCGCCCCCTTTGCCCATTCGCTTTCACCGCATTCAGGTGAAAGCCGTTTTATTCTGTTTGACACCAGGACTTCCTCCGTTATCCTGTCGGAAACCAGACACGGCAGACCCGCCGCCTGGGCTTCAAGCAGAGAAACCGGAAACCCTTCGAAGCGTGAAGGAAAGACAAACAGATCCATCATCTGAAGCAACTCCGGGACATCATTGCGTTCACCCGGAAACAAAACATTTTCAAGACACCCCAAAGTTCTGCAAAGGTCTTCGGTCTTTTCCTTAAGCTCTCCTGCTCCGACAAGGACCAGCCTGGCAGTATTATCTGTTCTGCTTATTTCAGAAAAGGCTTTAACCAGAAGTTCGTGGTTTTTTACCTCATGGAATCTTCCAACATGTCCGATAACGAAGTTGTTTTCATCGAATCCGAATTTCCGTCGATATTCATTGCGTACGCCTGTCTTATACTTTTTCAGATCGATTCCGTTCCGAAGGACCAGCGACCTCTCGCCGAATAATCTGTCCGCTTCTCTTGCCATCTTATCCGTCAGGCAGATTGTTTTGAATCCGGCTGCTTTTTTATATAACCGCTCAATTACTGCTTCTTTATTTGAATAGATCCTGCTGACATCACTGTGAATGGTCTGATACTTTCTAATCGGTAATAAGGCAGAGGCCACGCAGATTTTTTTGACGAACTGCATATGGGCATGAATCACGTCAGGCTTATTCTTCTTGAAATATCTCCGCAATTCTCCGATTATTTCTAGCGCGTTTGCCTCGTCAGGCAAACCAAGATAGTCTACTGCAAGCCCGGTTTCTTCCGCATATTTTTCCCATAACCTGCCTTTATTTCTGAAAAAGGCAACTGCTCTTACAGAAATATCCGCGTCATCTTTGAGTTTCTCCAAATATGAGATGATTACCTGTTCAGCTCCGCCTGTAGAAAGTTCTGGAATTACTTCAAGCACTTTTATCGGCATAATCGCGGCCTCATTTCCCAATCTCAAGATCTCTATAATCAGCAAGCATTATTCCCGCTATAAAGAAGAAAGCAAAAGCTCTGATATCAGTCTCCGTAAACAGAAGCACTTCCAATGTCGCGCCGTATCCTATTAGTCCTATGAGCGGTAAAGCAAGTGTTTTTTCGGCAAGCGATGCTTCCTCTTTTCTGCTGAAAAGAAGAAGCAGTATTTTTCTTATGAGTATGTAAAGGAAAGCAAGTACGATAATAAGCCCAGGAACACCTGTAAGCATCAGGATGTTCAGAAACATATTGTGATAATGTCCTATCGCCGGGTCAAACTTCGTAACCTCACAAGAGACGTCCATCAATCCGGTTTGAGCACTGCCTCGCAACAGGATCATAGGGTCTTTTTTCAATACATACGGTATACTTTTCCAAATCTTCACTCTGGGGCTAAGCGTTGAATTCTCACCGAAGACATCTCTGCTGTCTTCAAAAAGAGTATCGTCTTCAAGTGTCTGCGCTGCAACATTTTTTACAGAAAAAGCGTTTATCGTCTTCAGCGAAACGTCAATGCTCTTATATGCCAATGCTGTGACAATAATCAGCGTCATAATAAATACAGCGTTCTGTATTCCTTTCTTTTTAATTCCGGTTTTGTTTTGGATCAGCAGGAAAACAAGCAAAGCAAAGCATATTGCAAAACACATAAATATTGTCCTGCAGTTGGTGAGCGCCATTGCAAGATAGTTGACTATTGCGGAGATGATTATTATCACCTTGATCCACTTGCGACGGACTGCAAATAATCTGTTTATTAAGATAAACAAGCTCAAGAATGCCCAACACGCACTATTGTTTGGATGGGAATCAGCCAGTCGCAGTCGCAAAACTCCACCTTCATTTTTAAAGGTTACAAGTTCCAATGTGAATCCGATCAGTTTGATCCTGGGCTCAGTCTGTGTCACAGCTGCATAGATCCCGACAACACCAGTGAAAGTAATAATTCCGGCGAAAAGCAAAACAAATACGTTAAACAGTTTCTGTCTCTGTTCACGGTTCAGTTGGAAAGCCAAAGCTATAGAAAAACAGCAGGCATACATTCCGGAGACAAACAATAGATCGCTCTCTTCAAATACATGTCCGCAAATAATACGTGTAATCAGAACCCAACAAGAATAAACAGTCAATGCTTTAATTTCCTGACCGTCTCCGAGTCCTCTGGCAGCATAATAGGCTACCGCGGCTGTCACAGATATTACTGAAAAAATATACGGAAAAATAATGCTATATACAGACGAATAATAGTATTGTGTCATCTGCAGGACAAACATGAGGAAGAACATCACTGCATGAATACGCGGCCAGCAGTGTGAGGAGTATTGCATCGTTTTCGGAGTATCATTCATTTGTAATTACCTTTATTATTTTGAAAGAATTATCAAATCAAATTAAATCAATTAGATCATCAGTATTTTTATTTTTTCCCTAATCATCCACAACCTGTATGCATCGTAATCACCATTTTTTAATGATTCGTACAAAAACCATGTGCTGCCATCAGAGAATTCAGGTTCATGCCCAAGCTCTGCCCGCATTTCTTTAACGATATCAGCAGATATTACAAATGAGTTGTATAGATCTTTTATTCCTAATCTGCTGCAAGCAAAACATCCGAGTTCTTCCATACAGATACCGAAATGGCTCTCGGTCATTGGAATCTGGATATCTTTGCGCTTTCTAATAATTGATCTCAGCAAAAAAAGCTGATCAAAACGTTTTATCCCTCTGTTCCAAACAACCTTGCTAGCATTGGTTTCGTGATCTCTTTTATAATACAATGCTTCACCAAGATATTCGAATTTTTTGCATATACTGTACGGCAACAATCGCGTTATCATGTCTTCAAACCAAAAACCTTCAGGAAAGCAAATATCATTCCACAAAGACCTGCGGTAGCATCCTCCCCAGATATATCCGTTATATTTCACGATATTGCTGCCCAAGCCCCCGGGATAAGAAGCATCTGTCAATTTACTTGTTTCAACAATTCTCCCGTCTGAAATGGTTCTATGGCCGCACTTAACAATATCTGCATCCGTCTGTGTAATCCTGTTGATGAGGTGCTCCACATAATGTTTCGAAACAATATCATCATTATCTATAAATCCTATATATTTTCCAGATGCAAGCTCAAGAGCCTTATTTCTCGCTGCCGAAATACCGCGGTTGGACTGTTCAAATACCGCGATATTGCTTATGCCTTTATACCGTTCAATAATCGCAGCACTCTTATCCGTTGAGCCGTCATTTACGATTACAATTTGATAAGTATGTCCGGTTTTCTGGCCGATAAGAGAATTCAGGCATTCGGCCAGATACTTTTCATTATTATACACCGGCACCAATAAAGACAACTCGTATTTATTATCAGTCTGCAAATCCAGTTTACGTGTAAACGGGTCTTTATACAAATAACCCTTCTTTTCCAATTCAGAACATACCTTTCTGATGTCACATTCTGTAACAGCCTTACCATTAAATACGTGATTATTAATCAAAGAAGAAAAGCCTTTGTAAACACTATGCAATATCCAGGTTTTACATGTATTCACTATTTTTTTATTCACAGGCATCACCCTTTTGTATTCTCATCTTGATTATTCCAAGCAATTCAAAAATCATTGAATCCTTTAATAGCATGAGAACAACACCATATATTATTATTCCGGAAATAACCTGAATAATAACAGTAAAAATCCCGCTTGCATCAATAACATTGCCTATCATTGCAACTGAAATACACATTATTGTTCCGGCAGCAAGCCTCTTGTATGAAAGCTTAATAAGCGTGGATATGGTGAGATATTTATTGCAGTTTTTGACATGGAGAATTGCAACAACCAGTTCCGCCGCTATGGAGGCAACAACAGCTCCTACCGATTTCCATACGGGAATCAGCAGAAGATTCAAGCACAAATTAATACAAGACCCGATAATTATATATTTGGTTGTGTCTTTTATTCTGCCACAAGGTACATAGTACTGATTACTCAGACATGTACTATTAGCCATAATTATTAATATTGGACCCATAAGATAAAGCAGTGTAATAACTGGTGTATATCCTTCGCCAAAGAAAACCGGAACAAACCTTTTAGCCACTCCTGCAATACCAAAAACGCACCCATAACACATCAGGATAATATAATCCATTGAATGTGAGATATGTTCGCGGATTTGTTCATGCTCATTCTTTGCATACAAATATGATATTCTTGCTCCCAATACTGTATTAACTGAAGAGAAGATCAAATACTTTGAGAGATTTACTATTTTAGTTGCCTGTTCGTAGTATCCATTCTGATATGCATCACGAGTTATAAGTCCCAATAATGTTTTATCAAGATATGAGTATACTGCGGAAGCGACACCAGGAATAAAATAAACCAGTGTTTCATGTAAATGATGACCGAATTTAAATAAACGCCAATCGGTCTTTACCAGAAATCGTGGAAGGAATATCCACATTGATATAGAAGCAATTGCCTGAGATGATGAATTCAGCCAAAAATACACTATAAGATCAGTCTTTGTTCTGACGAAAAGAAACAGACATATTATGCTAATTATTTTTACCGCAGCACTGACTGAAATTGTATATTTCAGCATCTCTTTCCCAGTATAAAACCATGAGATATCGAACATAGATGATATCAGTATCGGACTGAGCGCTATAAAAAAAGGTGAAAACTCTTTTAATCTTAACGATAATACTATCCAAGCTATAAGACTGACCGATGATGTTGCAACTGTCAACAATTCAATTTCCCAAAAAAGCTTGCTTGATACCGTCTTATCTTCACGGTTTACAGCTATCTCCCTTGCTCCATAAGAGGCCGTTCCCAGCACAGCAAACAAATTGAAATAAGTAATAACTGAATCGCTGTAGCTGAACAATCCAACACCATCCGCACCAAGCGTCCTCGAGATATACGGTGCGGTTATAAGCGGTGTCAGTAATGACAGCACATCATATAATGTCCTATATACTACATTTTTTTTAATACTCGGCTGATTATAGTCTCTCAATATTTATTGTTACCTTTGCTAATATCCTAAAAGAGTCGCATATTTATGATTTGATCGTATACCGTGCAGTTTAAGTGTCTTTACTTTTATATTTTTATAGTAAAATTTCCAATGCTTTTATATCTTCATTTTATTTTTCTTATACCCAAAAGAGAGAAAAAACGCAGGAATCTTAAATATTATATAAAGCAGCTTGTCTTTTTTTAGCTTCAAGCTACTATTGCTGTTTGTCCCGCACTTTTTCAATGCGCTTTCAAGAACGGCATAACTGGCAACATCAATAAACCTTTCTTTAATTCCTGATATATAAAAATTATTATTATTGAGCTTAAATGCCGTATTCCAATTCAAATTTTTAACAGCCTGAACAGTTTTCTTTGCAGCTCTTGTATAGCCTTCTCCTTCTGTATGATAAATAAACAATATATCATTAATAAACCACTCTTTATAATGCGGCTCCAATTTTTTCCACATTATACTTTCACTGACAAGCGTTATTCCTTCTGGTTCAGGAAAGAGATTTTCTTTCAAACATTTTGCAGTATTGATATCTCGGTGTTCCCCTCCCGTGGCATCACATACTCTCATTCCCTGCGGCCAAGGCAACTCATTGATGTTTTCCGGAAATGATTTACCTGATTGAACTCCATTCTGATCACAGCATAAAGCTACCACTCCTCTGTATTCCGATCTTTTGGAACTTGGAATGGAATCCCAAGCTTTCAAAAAAGATTCAACTGTATAAGGAAACATCTCATCATCATCATCTAGAAAACAGATTAAATCTCCTCTGGCCTCCCTGACTCCAGCATTCCTTGCAGTATGTACCCCCCCATTAGGTTTCTTTATATACATTACAGGAAAATCTGCTTCGCTCATAAATGCTTCAACAATATCGTCTGAGTCTTCAGTTGATCCGTCATCTACCAAAATATATTCAAAATCTTTGAATGTTTGCCGGGCAACTGAATTTATGGCTCTTCTTATTGTATTCCTTCGATTATATAATGTCGTTATTACAGTAATCAATGGTGTATGTTCATTCCATTTTCCGTTAACTGCTTTCTTAAACTTACCCTCTAAAATATACTCCATCATAACCTCTCTCTTCCTATATTTAAGAATAGTTCAAGGGTATAATCCTCTTACCCTTTAAGTAGCGTATATAAGCTTAATAATCTATCTATACTACATATAACACATCAAGAATCATGGAAATGTTTTTTCAGCGATCATTATTTCAGTCAGCAAATTATAGACTAACACCATGTTTATTGCCTTATCCCCGACCTATAACAGAGACCCATTGATCCAGTATCTTTTCCTGTGAAAATGTTTCAGCTTTCTCAGTAGCGTTTCTGCCCATCTGCTCAGCAAACTCCGGATCATCTATATATTTTCTCATTGCTTCCGCCAATTTACCGACATCGCCTGCCGGCACAAGCAGACCGTTTTTCCCGTTTTCTATAAGCAACGCGGCTCCCCCGGGACTGCAATCGGTAGAAATACACGGCAGGCCCAAAGACATAGCTTCAGCCAACGCGTTCGGTATTCCCTCGTAATCCGAGGTCATAACAAACATGGCGGCATTTTCTATCGCGCGTGGAATATCCGAGCTTACACCCTTTAATCTTATCTTTCCATTCCCGGCTGTCAGGTTCCTGATCTTCTCTTCATCTTCACCTCCGCCGTATATTTCCAGAATATAATCAGGAAATTCAGAACTGAACTTATTGAAAGCCTCGATCAAAAGGTCCTGCCGTTTTTGCCTTATTTCAAGCCTGCCAACAGATACGATCCTTTTTTCTGTTGATCCCGGTGTCCTGGAACAGGTTCTTTTAACAGGCATAACCGGATTGGGTATAACCGTGCTTTTTCTCCGGATCTTTTCCGGATAGAATCGTTTTGCTTTTTCGGTTTGAAAAACATAAAAATCAGCTTTTCCGAAAAGATAATCGTTCAGCCGGGAAATCAGCTTGCCGTGAGAATAATCTTCGCTGTGATACGGATCTCCGCGCTGGGAGAGGAGAACTTTAGTTCCTGTGCCTTTACATGCAGGTATCAGTCTTACCTGAGACGGAAGAAGAAAAGCTATAGCAAGGTCGAATTTCTCTCTGCGGATATACTTTCTTAAAAATGCAACTGTTCTTATATATTCTTTTATGCTCCCGCCTTCGGACTCAAGTTCAAAATGTTCCCTTTTTACGGAATCCGAAAGCCTGCGTGAATCATTGCCGTCCCTGTATGTAAGAAAAGTCACGTCCATTCCCGCGTCTGCAAGAGAGTCTGCAAGAAACGCGAGCATCTTCTCCGCTCCTCCATATCCGAGGTCTGCATTTAAGATCAGTATTTTCATCGCAATCAGCTTTTCCTGAGTCTGAGATATGCATTCATCAGCCAACATGTACATTCCAAACCGAAAACATCGTACGAAAGCTTTGACAGACGGCTTTTCAAAGTGTACCTGTATTTCTGCAGCCATGCCAATTCTTTCAGAGCCTTCTTCATTTCTTTCTTCCGCTCAGGCTCGACTGTGCCGTAAAGAGAAACAAGAATCGGGAATTCATAAGCCATAAAACTCAGAATCATTCTCTCCTTTGGAGAATACTCTTCTCTGACTCCGCAAAAGCCGATCCAGCGCTTCATTATTTTCAATGTATCCCATGCACATTTTGGGTCTTTGCTTTTGGATGCCGAGTTTTCAGCTCCGACTCTATAGAGATAAACCGGCCTTAAATCCGCGGAAAATGATCGGGCATTTGCGAGAACCTTTGTCATCCAGTCCACATCTTCATACAAAAGTCCGGGTTCAAAAAACAAAGCGTTATTTATGACAAATGATCTCAAAAACGCTTTCGCGCACGGGCTGTCGGGGAATTTGGGGCGAGAAGAGAGATAGTCGTACACTTCATCCGGGTCTTTCCCAAAGATATCTTTTTTTTCTATTTTATCGCCCATGGAGACTGTCTTCCCGTCAGAAAAGAGCTTTAAGAGATCAAAAAATATTACCTCTGCCCTGCTTTCGGTTATTTCATCTTTTATCAGATCAAGTGCGCCGTCAGTCAGCATATCGTCAGAATCCACGAACAGGATATACTCCCCTTTTGCCTTATTGATCCCTGTGTTTCTGGCTGCGGCTGCTCCCGAATTATTCTGGTGGATCACCGATATGTTTTTATTCTTTGCTGCATATTCATCGCAGGCTTTTCCGCTTCCGTCAGTGGAGCCGTCGTCGACGAGGATCATCTCCCAGTCTTTAAACCCCTGAGACGTAATACTGTCTATACAGGATGAAAAATATTTCCCCGGATTGTATACGGGAATAATAATCGAAATCAAAGGTTCAGTCATTTTTGTTAAGGCAGAGGTCTGCAACTTCTCCGATATTTTTAGACTCAAAGCCGTATTTTTGATTCAGGAACTCATAATGCTCCAGAATCTCTTTCAGATTTGCAAGGTTTTTATCCGTGTTCAGGCCGAAATCGTGGGGATGCCACCAGAGGTGAAACAGTCTCCCGTTCTCGGCGGCATAAGTCATTTGCTTTTTAATTCTGTTAAGCCTTAATCCTTCCAAAAACGCGCGTGGCTTCGAATACGGCCTCATATATCTGCTTGCCGTTACATTTACGATCCCGTCTTCGTTTAATTCCCGAATATCTTTGCAGTGATATCCCGAAAGGTTTATATAAGCATCAAGGAGCCTGACAGCGCGTCTTATAATATTCCGGCTGTCTTCAAATCCGGAAGGCTGATAAAGAATCCCCTCTTCATTCCCCCGATATGCCGTAATGCCGTTTTCCTTAAGCACTCCCGCGTAATCCGGGTTCCCCTGGTTTCGCGGAAATAAAATGCTCTTTATTCCGGTATCCCCGTTTTCTGCTGCAATCGCGAGAGCCGTCCTCAGATCTTCCTCAAACTGCTCTATAGTCTGCCCTTTCTCCACACAGTAGAAGTGGGAATAGGTGTGGGTCGCTATCTCCTGATACGGAGCATTCCTTATAAGCTGAATAAGTTCAGGTGCAAAGAAATACCTGTTTTCTTCAGGCTTTATACCGTCGAGATAGCTGTATGCCGAGTATTTCGGGTTTTTATATGTGGGCAGCTTTTCCGGGATCGTCTTTTTTGCCTCTTCGATGCCGCTTTTGTATATGAAACCGACGACGCCCCATGTGGCATGGACCCCATACTGTGTGAACAATTCCAATATCCGGGGAATTGCTTTTTTCCCGCCCAGGACATTGTCCCCGTATCCGTTTATATCGCTGCAGTCCAGATAACCCCACATCATCTCAAAATCCAGCGAAATGGTCATTATTCCGTTCATATATTCCCCTGTTTCAATGCTGAGACAGCATCTCTGCACACAGTATTTATTATATAGTTATCTGTTGTGTGAATAACAACATCGTGAGCATATTCATACTTGTAATCTATGTGAAGATTCGGAGCGGCATTTCTGTATTTTGCTCTTATCGCGTTTTTAAGATCGATAATCGCGGCAGGTTCAGGCATGCCGTTGTCTTTTTTTGCCCTGTAGCGCGGATCTGTTACATCTATGGAAACGATTCCGAGTACATATTTTTCTGTCGCGTCGATGATGTGTGAGAGCTTTGTCTCGAGGTCTTTCTGCAGAATGCTGTCCTTCGCGTAGATCGCTCTGACAAATGCCGACAAACTCTCTTTTGTCGTTTCTATCTCCTCAAAAGACCGCACAAAAATATTGTCCGCTTCGAAAGAGTCTATATCTTTTACGATATCTCCAAAGAATTCCGCTGCAGGAGGAAAGAGAATGCAATAGTAATTCCCGGTTTTATTTTTGCAGAAGCTTCTTATATTGAGGATCTCCTCCGATTCTGCGATCTCTCCGCTATCTGCTCCGGTCTCTGTATCCCTGACTGCAGTCTCTATAAGATCTTCATCGCTTTCAAACGCTTTTTTGAGACTTCCGAGCCCGCTTATGATCTGCAGATTTCTGTCACACACGAGAGGGTCTTCGAAATCTGATGCATACGCCATTTTATTTAAACGATCATCCGTCTGCATCAAAATGAGATCCGAGACTGGTTCGAGAAGTGTGACAGAGCTGCTGTTATGAAAAAAATCCTCTTTCTTTACCTCAAGAGCTTTGGCCAATGCTCCGCCAAACAGTTTTTTATCCGTTATAAGTATTGCGCGTTTCAGCTGTTTTATCATTTTATATGTTTTAATACCGTCTTTTTTACCTTTGAAGCCGCAACCTTTACAGGGCTCACATAAAACGCCCTTTCAACGCTGTTGCTGAAGCTTTTGCTGTTTATTGAGTCCATGAACAGACCGGCCCTTGCATTTCCCGGAGCTGCCTCAAAATACGAAGAATTCTTCAGCGTTGCCTCTTCATATCTTATTTCTTCAATATCAATGCTTTCCCTGAGTTCTGCCATCAGATCCAGCCCTTTTTCCGTATTGGCAAAGATCACCGACATCCCTTTCCCGTCGTTTTTCTCCGGGCAGACTTTATCCATTCCCCAGAAGTCGCCAAGAGTCAGGTCTGAAGATCTGTTGATGCCTTTGGCGTTGCACACATGACAGGAAGGTCTCAGATCCAGATTCCCGACAAAAGCCCTGAGATACGGGTCTTCAACGTTTAATTTCCTGTATTCCGCACCGTTGTCAAATTCTGCCTTAAAAGAATAGTTCCTCCAGCCTTCCGTTTTGTCCCTGAATGAGACGCTGATCGCTTTCGAGCATGCGCTGCCTTCAAGCTCCGAAATATATTTCTCATAAGCAGCCGGAGACGGCACCCCGTGGCAGATAATGTCGCAGGTGATGAGGGCGTCGTATTCTTTCCCGAGATATGTATTAAGCCCGTTTATCTGGCACGGCGTTCCCGTGAAAAGCACCGTTCTGCCTTTTTCAAGCTCCTGTTTTGCCTGAAGGAAGCTGTCCCCGATCTCGCTCTGAACATATTTGGAGCCCTGAAGCTTTATTATATCTTCTTTTCTTTCTATTGCCGTGTGCTTAACTGCCTTGAGATCTTCAGAAAAGGCCGCTCCGAAGACGATTCCGCCCTTACCGATCGTATTCTCTGCCAATTCGGTAAAAACTCCCCCGGAGGTGCTCATATTTCTGACCCGGTCGTCTGAACTTTTCCCGCAATAAGCTTTCTTTTTGCCGCCAATTCCATGTTCTTTATTGAGAGGGCAGGCTTTATGACAGGCATTGCAGTGTATGCATATGCTTTCGTCGACCGACGGATAGAAAAATCCTTTTTCGTCTCTCTGCATCGATATGCAGCCCTTGGGGCAGACCTGGGCACAGGCCGAACAGCCTGTACACCTCGGGTTTCCGATCTTCTCATATCGCGGAATATACTTTTCGATTGCATCGGTAAGCTGCTTTTTGTAATCCGGAAGAACTTTTCTGTAATTATCCTTTATCCGTTCCTCGTTTTCCATGAGCCTTCTGAAGGCCGAAAGCAGCTCGTTTGCCTCAGTCTGCTCATCATAAGGGAGGACAAAGTCCCTGTATGTCCCGAAGAGATCCGTCGCGATTCCCTTGGATTTGACGGAATACCCTATAACGAGGCAGGGAACGCCCGTCGAGTATGCAGCGATCGTGGAGTGTGTTCTCGCGCCGATAAAGAAACGGCACCTTGAAATAATATATTTGAGTTCCTCACAGGTATAGTTTTCCTCAACGATCGAAACTCTCGGCGACTTGAGTTCATCTCTCAGTTTTCTCAGGAGCTTCAGATCCTGGTTATCATTTTCAGGCCTGTAAACATGAGGTACAAGACAGATCGCCATTCCGGTATTTTCAAGTATCCACTCTGCGGTTTTTAGCGTGTTGTTCCAGGCGTTTAAATTGTCCTTTTTGACAACCAGGGGGCTTATGTTGATCCCGACCGTATTGCCGTCCATAAAGCCATCGGGAAGAGGGACTTCCTTGATATCCAGGGAAAACGCAGGATCGCAGACCTTTATGACCTTTTCCGGAGAAAAGCCGGCTTCGAGAAGATTGCTGTATGTAATGCTCTCCCGCGGGAAAATATACCTGTATCTCTGAAGATCCTTTTTTATTGTCTCCTGTTCTATAACGCCTTTCTCTATCGAACAGCACCAGAGCGCGGACGGTATGCCGTGCTTTTCGCAATAACGGTTCATTCCCATATGATAATACGGAGGACGATAACAGTAAGTATCCCCTCCTATCATAAGACAAAGATCATCAGAAGTAATAATATCCGTAACCGGCTTTCCCGTAGTCTCAAAGCCTGTTGTGAACTCGCCCGTTATTTTTCTTAAAGCAGCAAATTTGTAATTCTGTAACCTTGAAAACGGGACAAAAGAAAGCATCTGCAGACCGATGTCCCTGCAGAGCTTTTTATCCTCTTCAGGGTTTGATGTGCAGAGATGTGTCGCTCTGTATCCCAAAAGCTTTTTGGAGGCTCTGACTATCGCTTCGCAGCCTCTGTTGAATGTACCTGTATTACCGTAAAGAAAAACCGCCATATTCAGTCCTTTATATAAACATAATAAGACATTATATTATATCATTGCATAAGAAAAACCGCAAGAAATGCTGTCTTTGTTAAATAACACTTTACCATCTGTTATCTCTGGGCAGACGATTGGCAAGATCACAGGATCCTGCCAATCGTTTTCACAGCGTATTCATATGATTTGTTATCCACACCAAGCCTTGGAAGCAGTTTCCTGTTTCGCCCGGACCAGAAATTCAGAACTCCGCCGCTTGCAGCAAAAGCGCATTCGTATTCTTCCCGGACAGAATCCAGATACTCTTTATTGTACTGCCCGCTCGGGTATGCAAAATAACTGACTTTTTTCCCGGTCAGGTCCTCAAGTCTTTCTTTTGACTCTCTCAGCTCTTTTCTTATCTCTCCGGGTCTCATTTCACCCGGCAGCCTGTGCGATATCCCGTGCGACTGTATGCTCACAAGAGGGTCATTCGCCATCTCGAGCAGCTGCCGCGTTGTCATGAATCTCGGCGTGTCAAGGAAATCAAGGGCTGTGAATACCGTAAAAGGGATCCCTCTTTCCCTGAGGTAAGGATACGCGATGCTGTACTGATCCGCGTGACCGTCATCGAATGTGATGGCCAGCGCTTTTTTTCTTCCGTGCCTCACCACATCATCGAGCGTTGTAAAACGCCCTCTGTATTCATTTATGAGATCTTCAAACCGGTCTGTGTCAAGACCGCATCTTATTACGAAATCGGAACTGCTCACAGCGTGGTGCAGCATCAGAACGCCTGATGCAGGTATCGAATAATAAATTTTTCTGAGCGGATGTTTCAGAAGTTCAACCATTATTAACTACCTTTCATTTTGCTGTTGTTTCCACGTATTGTTATTTAAGTTTATTCTGATTATCAATGATCTGCAATCACATGCAGGGCAAATATTCTCTTATTCTTTCCCTGTCTTTCCCTGCGAAAATAAACATTCCGTGACGTGAAGAACTGTCTTTTACAGGAAGCAGATCACTCCCTGTTTTTTCATATCTCACCAGCATGCAGGGATCATTTTTCCTTAACCGTGTGAATGCCTTGTCATCCATTTCATCCAGAAAGAATCTTACAGCTGCTACAGTACCATTCGGAGCTGTATTAAGCTCCGGCTTCTCGCCCATCGCGATCTGGATTACCGCCTTTATATAATCATATCCGATAGTCAGCGGCACCAAGTCGCTTCCTATTTCATCTCCGCCCATTCTTCCGCCTATTTCTATAAGATATATTTCCCCCATAGAATTTATCTTGATTTCCGAATGGGATGCACCGTTTTCTATCTCCAGGGAATCTAAAGCGTGAATAACAACCTTACGTATTTTGTCTGTTATATCACCCGGCAGATCCGCGGGCTGCAAATGTCCAGTCTCGATGAAGTTGGGGGCTCCTGTAGTAAACTTTTCAGTGACAGTGAGTATATGGTGGGTCCCGCGGTATGAAATGCCTTCTATGCTGTATTCTTTGCCTTCAACAAATTCCTCAGCAACGGCTTCATCAGCAAAGCTTTGTTCTTTGGCCAGTTTAATTGCATTTTCTGCTCCGCATAAGGACTCCAGTTTCATTATTCCCCTGCTTCCGGAGCGGTCAGAAGGTTTTATTATTATTGGGAACCTCAGGCCCGCTTCTGTTATGTCTTCTGCAGAGTTAACGATAATGCTCTTGGGTGACGGATCTCCGTTCGCTTCAAAAGCAAGCCTCATAATATGTTTATTGGTGGATTTCTTTGTGCATTCCAATGAATTGCCTGTCAGCCCGAGTCTGTTTGCCACATAGTTGACTGTGATCGCTGCCAGATCGGAAGCAATCGAGCAAACTCCGTCTATGCCTATTTCGGCACATCTCTCTGCGATCTCTTCTTTTTCCACAATGCTTATCGGATAAAACCTGTCAGCGATTCTTTCACCTTCATCCCCTAGCTGCCAGGCGAAAACATGTGTTTCCAGACCCATTTCTTTAGCTTTCAATATCAATGGAACCTGCAGGTATGAAGCTCCTATTATCGCAAGTTTTTTCATTCCTTTTCCTCGCAGTTGATGCTTCTCCCTATTACATATTGAGGAGATCTGTTCAAGCTTAAATATATTCTCCCTATGTATTCGCCGATCATACCGAGCATTACAAGGATCATACCGCCAATTAAAAGAATTGCTGCAAGTATAGACGCATATCCTTCAGCCAGATCTGAATTTGCCAGCTTCCTGATTATTGTTACTATTGCCAGAATGAATCCCGCTAAGGCAACAATACACCCGGCATATGTTGAAATTCTCAATGGTTTAACCGAAAACGCAGTAATGCCGTTCAAAAACAAAGATATCAGTTTTTTTATTGTATAATTTGATTTTCCGGAAATCCTTTCTCTCTGCTTAGTTTCAACATTTTTAACCTTGTCGGTGGTTCTAAGCAGAAGGCCGTCCACATATGGATATGACGACTCATATTTGATAATTTCATCCATGACAAATCGCTTCATAACATGAAAACTGTCTATCATAATGTCCTTGGGCTTGCCAAGAAGGGACTCAAACATCAAGTCATTTACTTTGGTTCCGATCAGTCTGAAAATCCCGTGAGTATAGTTTTTATGTACTCCAAATACAACATCACAGTCATCACCAAGAGTTGACAGCATTTCCCCGAGATAATCCAGAGGCGCCTGTCCGTCATCATCTAAAGAAACAATGATATCACCTGTGCAATACCTGTACCCGGCCATCAGGGCTCCGTGCTGCCCGAAGTTTTTGGCAAGTTCAATCCCTTTGATTCTATAGTTGTTTTCCGCCAGATCCGTAATGACAGCATAAACATTATCCGGTGAAGCGTCACTCACCAGAACTATCTCATATTCATTGTAGCCAAGCTTATTAACTTCGGAGATAATCTCGTCAACAACTGCGGATACTGTTGTCTCTGAATTATAACACGGTATTACAAATGACAGTTTTTCCATTATCAACTCCTCAATTATTACTGCGATCCGAATTCTAACCTATAATCTTTCCCATAAAAAAATCGTAAATCGAGCAAATGGTTTTTTCTCTGTCCGTCTCAGACAGCCCGTAATACATTGGCAACCGCACAAGCTTTTCGCTCTCTATTGTTGTATACTCATCTTCCCCATCAAATCTGCCAAATTTGTAACCTGCTGGTGCCGAATGAAGCGGAATATAATGAAAAACTGTCTGTATCCCGCGTTCTTTCATATAATCTATAAATGCTGTGCGTTCCTGAAGATCTCTGCATTTAATATAATACATGTGGGCATTGTGTACGCAGTATTCCGGAACAACCGGCAAGCCTATCCTCCCCCGCTGTTCAAGCGGTTTCAATGCTTCATTATATCTTTTCCAGGTGTCCTTCCTGTCTTCATTGATCTTATCTGCCACTTCAAGCTGGGCCCAAAGATAGGCAGCGTTGAGTTCGCTTGGCAAAAAGCTGTCTCCTATGTCGACCCAAGTGTATTTGTCTACCTGTCCTCTGTAGAATTTCGATCTGTTGGTTCCCTTTTCTCTTAATATTTCTGCACGTTCTATATAAGCGGGGTCATTTATAATGACAGCGCCACCCTCCCCCATGGAATAATTCTTAGTCTCATGAAAACTGTAGGCTCCAAAATCTCCGATAGTTCCCAGCGCTTTTCCTTTATATGTACTCATAAACCCCTGCGCTGCATCTTCTACTACTTTTAGTCCATGTTTTTTTGCAATCTCCATGATCTTATCCATTTCACAGGAAACGCCGGCATAATGCACGGGAACAATAACTCTGGTCCGTTCCGTGATTGCCCTTTCTATCTTGTTTTCATCGATGTTCATTGTATCAGGGCGGATATCGACAAAAACCAGCTTTGCTCCGGCCAGGACAAATGCCGTCGCTGTGCTGGAGAAAGTAAAGCTTGGAAGGATAACTTCATCGCCCGGTTTTATTTCACAAAGAACAGCTGCCATGTCAAGTGCAGAGGTTCCGCTTGTCGTCAGGAGCGCTTTTTTGCCGTTAAAGCGTTTCTCAATCCACTCATTGCATCTTTTGGTGAACATACCGTCACCGCAGATTTTTCTTTTCTCTATTACTTCTTTTATATAATTGATCTCATTGCCCGTACAGGGCGGCACATTAAAAGATATCATCATTCTCTCCTGATTATCCAAATACTGAATAAATAACAATCCCTATAATAATAATCGATAATGCAACTATTTTCTTTCCGGTTATTCTTTCTTTAAACAACAGAGCGCTGAAAACTGTTACATAAAGATATCCCGTCGATTCAAGCATGGGCCCGAGAGACAAAGGGATCTCTTTATATGCAAATACGGTACATAATGTTGCGAGGAAGAAGATAAAATAAGCTGTTATAACCAAAGGATTTAAATACTCTTTATAAACATTGCCGTATTCTTTTTGTGATGATTTTTTCAACATCACCTGAGAGATCGAACTTATTAAAGTCCCGAACAACATTACAAGAGAATATAAAAGAACCTTATCGCTCATCTTTTTTCTCCTCAGCTTCGTTATCCGAGAACGCATATAATATGACTCCGCTTATAACTATTAGGGATCCTATTATCTTTCCTGCAGTAATTTTTTCACTATAAATCAGAAAGCCCCAAATCATACCCCATGCGACAGTAACTGCTCTATTGGCATATGCGATGGATAAAGGCATGGTTTTTATTATTTGCTGCCAGCCTATTGCGTATACTGCCAAGATTATTATAACCCCGCCATAACATAAGCAGAATGGCAAACTCAAAAAATCAAACTGTCCTGCCTTTTTTGAAAGAACATCGCCTGCTGAAAGGATTACAAGAAGAATCTGCAACAATATATAGTTTTTAGCAATTATTTGCTTATTTGCCATTATTAATCCTGATTTTCAGGCGCAATATATACCACGCTGTTTTTGTTAAAGTAATGTGCGATAGCAGGATTGGGGTAACTTGCAGGATCGTCTTCGATATCCACAGCCGTGTTGCCCTTATGTCTGTATGGAATATAATTGATTTCAACATCGGTTTCAACGCTTTCAGCGATGGAATCATACATTGCTCTTTGATTATATGATGTATCCATTATTTCCCCGCTTTTTAAATTATAGAATATTTTCACAGAAACGCTTTCACTGCTCCCGGAAAGCAGAGAAGGGATCAGCACTGCCGCTAACAATAAAGGGCACAGTTTCTTACATAATACCGGCAGCAAATTACTATTTCCCCATAATTTTATTATTATGATATTGCCTGCCAGAAATGAAAGAAAGATCCAACTGATTACAAGTGAAATGTCATGTAGAAACAGGCAGCGGTCAGGCAGATCATTATTATGTGCAGAATACCCGAAAACAACAGGAAAAACTGTAATCACAGGAAGCAACAATAATCCAAAAATCGATACTGCTTTACTTGCCTTCACATGCTTACTTCCGGCACAACTGCCCAAAATCAGAGCGATGATCTCAAGAACGGGAAATGTTGCATTGGAGTGGAGCCAGGCTGATTCCTGAACGGTTATTATGAAAGAATCAATAACGCTTTTAAATAAATTGATCCCGTCATTCTTCATTGTCGACTGTCGTACAAAGTTTCCCGGTGCAAGGGCGTTTATTAATGACAATATCAAAGCAAAACCAAACATTATCAAAAACCCTTTATTTGGTTTACCGTTTACCAGCCTATCCAATACGACTATTAGTAATAAAAACCACATCCCAAAGCCGGTCATCTCCAGACAGCCTCCGGCCATAATAACAATAAAAACAGCAGAAAAAACGATATACACTGCATTTTTACTGTCTGCCCATTTCAAAAGCAAACATATGCCAAATTCCATTCCGATTAAGGGCAGCATGTATGCTATTGCACCGGTATACCACAGATATATATCGATATATTCCCGATACGATATTAGCGGGAATAAGACTAAGGCAAAAAAATAAATTGGAGCAACATCCAGTTTAAAATGTTTGACCAGAGATCTGACGAAAAAGAACAAGCCTCCGACAGACAAAAGATCCAAAAACCCAAGTATAGCTCTAAGTGCTCTATAACTGTACCAGTTAAGCGGATTGATCAGAAACTGAATAAAATCAGTTGCAAAATTACCGTCCCAGTTTTTCCAAGACCAAACCGTAAGTTGAAATGCTGATTTCACCAATTCTGCAAAACTTGCTTTTGAGCCATAGGAAAGAAGGGCAAATGAAAAATCGTCTGCCCGGAAAGTTGCAAGACTTGATGCTCTGAGCAACGGTAAAACAGCTGCTATTACGATAATCCATATAATTAACTTGAATATTCCATCATATTCCGATTTTTTCACCAATTTGCCTCCTGCAGAATCAGACTTTTTTGCGAAATACCAGAAGCTTACTGAACAAATAGTTAAGAACAATTACGACGACTGCTGAAACAAAAGTCGCGATCCAGTCATTTATACCGAGAACGGATACCATCAGCCACATGATAAACATATCAGATAGAAGAGTGGTGACTCGCGAACCGACGAATTTCAGAAATTCCAAGAGCATCTTCGGGTCCCTGCTCTGAAATACGTACTTCCGATTTGTGAAATAAGCGAACAGTACTCCCGCAAACCACCGCATAAAAACGGCAATCTGGACCTGCAGCGGAACGTTCATATCCAGAACTATACGCAGCAGCGAGTATACTGCCCAGCTGACCAAAGTCGTCATTATTCCCACTATCAGATAAGCAATTATCTCTCTATGCTTATTAAAGAACTCTTTCATTTGTCTTTTTACTCTTTTTATTTACCATGAAATATATGTTTTTTTGTAGATAGATAAAATGATTTGTATGTTCACCCGCCGTTAATTTGCTCTTTTTTAATGCATGTTCATTCTTAATTAATCACATCACATACTTCAAACAGATTCGTCCTGAATACTTCTTCGCTAATTTCTGATGGTAATGACTTGGCTGAATCATATTCATCTGCATCAAAGACTGCGAAAACTTTTTTCCCCCCCGGTTTGCGATAAATATGATCCACGCTTTGGAGATATTCAGGGATATTCCATTTTTGGGTCATATCTTCATCCAACTCATAGGCATACCACATCTCCACCTGCCCATTTGTAAGTTCCGTCCAAACTCCTACATTCCATACTGTTCCGTATCCGGATGTGTATCTATTATTACGCAGAAACCGTGCAACAACCTGCCTTTCTGGAGAAGGGAATGCTCGATAATAATAAAAATCTATACCATTAAAATGTTTATAATTGTAAGCTCCCATGAGAACAGTAAACATAATCAATAAAGTGCTCAATACATACTTGACCGTATGCTCTCCACCGTCTGTTATAAAAACTGTAACGAGTGGTATTATCATTATTAACGCAGGAATAAAATACCAGCTGATCGTAGTTGTGTTTGTTAATAAAAAGCACAGATTTACACCTAATAACGAAAAAGAAAAATACTCTGCAAATAGAACATGTTCATAAGGAAGTTTTTTCCATTTAGTACAAATATAAATTATTACTATTACAGAAAATACTGCAAAATCTGCAGCAAATATAATAATGATCAATGGAGACTCATAACTATAACCCAATGCTTGAAATTCTGCCCTGAGAACATTACGAATTTTATGCCCGTTAAAGAGTTGCAGATCTCCGAAGCTGAAATAAACGAAACGTTTTGCAAGAAATAATCTGTTAAAGCCATAACCAAATATTGAAAACACTAAAGATAATGCTGAATAAATAATAAAATAATAGTTGTGTGATTTCACAAACTGCCTGTCATGAGAAACAATTCCCATAAACAATTTTAATGCGCATATGCAAAACAAGGGGATAAATACAAATAAAACAAGGCGCAAACCATTGGCGGCAGCACAAAACGAAGATACCGTAAGAAGCAGTATCCTAATAACCTTTTTTATTAAACTGGTATCGATATTCTGTGACAGCTTTATTAATAACCCGATAATGAGAAAACAGAATGAAACATATGGAATATAGTATACCCCAAAAAGCATAATATAAAAATACGTTTCTGAAATCGGAAGCAATAAAATGCCGGCAGTTATCGGAAATGCCTTAGAAATATCTAAGCAATTACAAAAAAAGTAATAGCACATAAGGAAGATTACATATAGTGTAATACTTCCAGCCACTCTACCAGATGCCAATTCTCAAAAATTCTAAAATACTGAGAAAAAATCAATTGTGTATTTATAAATCTGATTTCAGTTGAATAAAACCAATTATCCGAGAAAAACAGTTTTCCAGAATCCGCGAGCTGTTTGGACAAAATGAGTTCCGCGGACATATCTGAGTCTAAATACATATCTACGTTTTTATCCAAATAAAAACATAAAACGAAAAAACACCCCATTAACCAAAGCCATGACAGCATTTTATATATATTATTTTTTGTAAATAAATCATTCATACTGATACTATTATCCTATAATCCTAGATTTAGTAAATAATATGACCAATTAACTGTTATATACAAAAAAATCTTATGCTTGGATTATTGCATACTAGTATAACAAATTAATTATAGTAAAAAAGATACTCTTCTCGCTCTTTATACCGAACAACCGGTTAACCAGAGTTGTCAGCACTCCGACTATCAGGTATGCAATTATTTCCCTGTGTTTTTGTGAAACTCCGTCATTTAAATTGAAACCGCAACCGCAATCACCGGAATGCCTCTGACAGCGAGATACTCCAGTGCCCTGTCGATCTTTTGTATGCGGGACGTTCCTGTGTTTTCAAAAACTATTGCGCCTGCAAGGTTTGCTGTTTCTTTTATAAGTTCCGGATTATCCGCAGGCTCGTACCCTTCCGCAATATCAAATTTTTTCTCCGACAGCTTTGAGGCTGTTTCTCCTATAAAACTGTTGCCCGGCTCCGTGCCTGTCACCAGAAGCTTTACGGGCTTATCATTCTTTTTCAGAAGCTCCGCCTCCGATAAAAGCAGTTCCATCAGTTCTGCTTCGTCAAATATCTTTATGCCTTTGTATCTGCATCTGAAGAACAGCGCATCCGCGCTGCTATATTTTTTGTCCGAAGCTATAAAAAAAGCCGTCCTTACAGTATACCTGTCTCCTATCGCAAAGGGGGTCTGAAGTTTTCCGCTCAACAGATATCTGAAAGTGCAGATCACAAAGCCCAGAACGAATCCCGACAGACAGCCGATCGCGATATATCCGCCCGAAAGATAATCGCCGAAAACTTCTCCAATTCCGTTTACGACTCTGAACCGAAACATATATGCCCCGAGAACTATCCCACCGGCCAACATAATGCCCAGCAGAAACCTCCATCCGGACAGTATATACCAGAACATATCGCCCAAGCGAACCTCGTAATTAATTTTCCGATAGCTATTATTGACCATTTGATATTTTTATCCTATCCCGAGAATTTTAGACGTATACGGAATAACTTCAGTATATCCTTTGATTACAAAGTTATTGATATACATCCACCCACTCAACAGAAGATAATAGGCTGAAACCGCAATTCTGTTTGTCTTATTATTCAACCTTGAAATTAGTATCGGGACCGCAAGAACAAGCTGTATCAAGTATGGTTCAATAATTCTGGCGGCATTATAGCTAACCATACCGAGCTGACCAAGAATCATACAGAGAGCAAAAACCATTGAATAAAAATCGCAGTCCCCATTTTTGTTGGCTTCAGACTTTCTGAACAAAAGAAAAGGTATGATAAACTCCAGATTGCGAACAATACTGTAAAAATCTATTGCGAAATAATCGCGTATGGTGTTTGCCTGTACGCTGAATTTCCCGGTTATCTCATGCACAAGTCTGATAAGTGGTCTCGCGCACAGAAAAACACCCAGCGCCCCGGCAAGAATGCAAACCGATATTACTATCTTATATTCGGGTCTAATCCGGTGTGCGGTTCCATTATTGTAAGTTGTGTCTGTGCTGATTATAAATATCTGAAACAAAAAATAAATAAAGATTGTAACAATGGCTGTCTTGTGAAATAAGGATGCCAAAACAACAGCAAGAAGCCACTTCAGGATTTTTTCTTTTTTGACATATCCAAATCCCCAGACGATTATTGCTGCTGCCATATATTGGCGAATAATATTCAGCGAAGTACTGAAAAACATAAGATAGAATACCGTCAATCCAAGCCAGGTATAACTCCTTGCGCCGTTGTCTCTCAGCCCTTTGTATATAAAAATCATTATAAACAGGTGTGCCGCGAACAACGCCCAATGGGGATCATCTGTAAACCGGGAGACAATGAAAAAAAGAAATCTGAAACCGATCTCCATGTAATCCTTGGCTGTAACAAACTGAGTAAACGTCTGTCCTGCTATTTTGTGAAATGTTTTGACATATGTGACTGTATCTGTTCCGACGGAAAAATCCCTTAACCCAGCCAAAACAGCGGGCAGAAGAATTGCGATCCAGCCCAGTGCGCCAATATTCTTTTTTTGTTCGTCGCGCGTATCAAAATAAGCAAATAACGCGCTGAGAAAGAAACAGACAATATAGATCATCCGTTTTTATCTCCGTCCGCTGCTGTTATCTGTCCTTCAGCAACTCCGGCTGTCGATTCCTGTTTAAAAAGGATTTTAAACGTAGCAAATATAAGCTTGAGATCTTGCATAACGCTCGGGTGCGCAATATACATAAGATCCATGGAAAGCTTATCATATGGGGTCGTATTGTACTTCCCGTAGATCTGGGCATAGCCGGTAAGCCCGGCTTTGGACTGAAGGCGGAGCCTGAATTCAGGAAGCTCTTTTTCATATTTGGCTGCTATCTCCGGTCTTTCCGGGCGCGGCCCTACGACAGACATGTCGCCTTTTATTATGTTGATAAACTGCGGAAGTTCATCTATTCGGCATTTGCGGATAAATCTGCCTATAGGAGTTATTCTGCTGTCCTTGTCACCTGTAGAAAGTCTGGCAATCCCGTCTGCTTCTGCATCAATGCGCATCGAACGGAATTTGATCAATACAAACTCCTCTCCATTCTTTGTCAGTCTCGTCTGTTTATAAAAGACCGGTCCTCCGTCAGTCAGCTTGATAACAATTGCAACTATAAGCAGCAAAGGGCTTGTAAGAATTAGTATAATGACAGAGAATAATATATCGAAAATGCGTTTAATTATTCTGTATTCAGGCAAAGGACTGTAGCTGTCTACTCTTAGTACCGGGAAATCCATCATATGAGTCTCCTCGGCGCCTGACATTATTATATCTGTTAGACCCGGTTTAATAAAAACTCTAATCCTTTTTTCTATACAATCCTTTAGGATACGGTTACGGTCACCGCTTGAAATGCCTACAAGGAATACCGCCTCTGCGTCTTTGAAAGCACTTGCACCTTCAGATTCATATTCTTTCAAAGTGACAGTTCTTATAATATCGAAACTTCTATTAAGGCCCTGTTCAGCAATGAGATCTCTAAATTCAACATCCTCCCCTTGGAGCAAAATGCTTTTCACCGGGGGATAATGACTGAAATACCAGTGATGAGTAAGCACTGTCCAAATTAATGATATCAGCGTCTGAACAAATAAACAAAAAATATACGGGAGAATATTATACCATTTTCTTATCAGTATCCATGTCAAGAGTGCAGATATAGCATTTGTAAAGAGAATGGCAATAAGTTGTGAATAAACTATCTCTGTCCTACGTTTTAACGTAATCTGAAAAGCGTCGTAAGTTCTGCCGTAATAATAATAGGTTGCTGCATAAAGAATTATTATTACCCAGTCTCCTTTTCTGAAAAAGGCCCTTTGATATAGATTCGCCGCATAAAATCTATACCAAATAAAGGCAAATACCGCAGTAATGAGGAGCAGATTCAGAAGTTTTACCGCCCTCAGCCTTATTGAGTGTTCAAATGAATTTTGTGTTTTATTTTTCATTTGCAATTTAATATAAACCCGCTGTTGTTTACCAAAAACAAATCTCTGTATTCCCTGCTACTCTGCGAAACAGCATTTTATGGAAGTGTTTTCATACATATTTCTTAGTATTTCCTTATTCTCTTTGTCCGCATCAAAAACGATAATATAATCATACGACCCAACATTATCAGGAGCTTTTATACGAGACTCGCTATCTGTTTCATCTATTTCCGAAGAGTAAAGGCAGTATCTTGAGCACAAAGTATAATAGCTTGGATCCTTATCGTCTACTATCAGATAGGATTTTCCTGATTCTATGCCGTATTCCTTAATAACGCTATCCAGGCTCTCGCGCATTTCCAGATATTCCCCATAAGCAGCTTTGTTGTTTCTCTGCGGGATATAGTCTGTATAAACCGGCCTGAGAGAACAGTATGAAAGGCACACCACTCCAGCAAATAATAATATAATGATTAAGGGATGATTTCCGGTATCTGCGAATTTGCGGATCATTGAAAGAGACATCATAAAGAGGCATGCAGAGCATACAGTTACCGCGACTTTATGATATCTTGTGAAACTGGCCAATTTTTCCGCTTCCTTTGGAGTCATAGAGATAATATATGTAAAATAGAGAAATCCGCAATACGCCGCATACATAATGCAAATAAGAACGATAAATTTTACATAATGCTCTGTCTTCATCAGGTTTCTTCTTTTGCAGACAATAATAAAGCATATTATCAAAATGATCCAAAAAGCACAGAACAAAAATGTATTCGTTCGGCTAACAAGATTGTCAATAATATTACAAAGAACTCTGTTTCTGAATTCCGGAGTTTTTTCTGAAAACAGTCTTGTCCATCTCTCTACGGAAGCTGCTTGAGCGGAGTTTTCAAACCTTGAAAAACTGTTTTTTGCTTTCAAATAGAACCATCCAAAAACAAGAACTGAAGATATGCCCAGCGAAACACCGGAAGTAAAAACTGAACGTCTCTCATTTTCTTTGTCGTGAAACAGAGCATAAAACAGAGCTGCAAAAAACACAAAAAACAAACAACTGAATTTGGTCACTCCAAGAAGTATTATCACAGGCAAAGCAGTTATCCAGCATATCTCGGCGGTTCTCTGTTTCCCCGAATAATAATATATTATAGCAAAACATGAAATTGCCAAACAGCTTTGAGCAGTATCCACTGTAAGGTTAATCAGACCATCTCTGTTGCAAACAGGCAACATTAGGCAAACCAAAACGGTAACAATAGCTGCGGCGTATTTATAGTCCTTGTTTTCATACTCTTTCGAAAACGCGAATAAAGCCGAAATACTTGCAACGATCAAAATATCCTGGCCTAAACAGTATACTGAATCTATATCTGCACCTAATATTTTAACAACATAATATATCCAAGTTGCAGTACCGATAGGATATGTAGAATACTCAATGAGAGCATCCGCTCCAGTGGGGAAACGATTCTCTCTGAAAATGACTCTCGCGACCACCGCCCAGTGGGTGAAATTATCTCCAAGAAATAATTTGGTGTCATTTCCCAATATAATCAGAAGAGCAATTGTCATCAGTAAAAAGAAAACGGTTCCAAAACTGAACAGCGGCTTCACGGGCAGTTTTTTGATAATATATAATATACCTAAAAGACATCCGACAACAAAAAGCATTATCGCCCCTGCCTGTAAAACATTGCAAAGACCTGCAATAAACAAAACGCACGTTATACCCGTTGTGATAAAAACCGGAAGAAAATCTGTCTCTATTTCAGTTTTGGTTTTTAGAAGCTGTGCGTAGCCAAACAATGAAAAAAACAGCGCGATCAGCCTTAGTATTATTATAGTGCTTTTCATAAGCTTTCCCTTTGATGTTTTCCATCCTTCAAAGCAGAAAATAATGTTCTGAGCGCTTTCCTGTACATGAATGCCCATAAGCAACTGAATATAACAGCAGTCAGAATCGTAATTGCCGAGCTGCTCAAAGTGATTACACGCCATATAATGAAGAATATAAGCATCAAAGCAGATGAAAAGATAAATTCTTTGCTCAAAACCATGAGTTTCATTTTAATTAGAACAATTGCACAAACAACGTCCGAAATAATATACCCCGCAAGTGTCGCTATGGCGGCTCCTTCAATTCCGATGCGCGGAATAAGAACGAAATTCATAATAATATTGCAAACAGCGCCGCCTGCCAGGATCAGCAGATTAGGCCAGGTTTTTTTAATAACCAGGAACTGGTTTGCCCCAACCTGATACAGCATAAGCAGAAGCGGAGCCAGGAAAAGATAAGGTGAGATTATATAACTTGAAGCATACTCAGCTGTAAACAGAAGTGTGTATATCGGGCGGGCAAGAGCACAGATAAAGGCAGTTGCCGAGAATGAGATCACACCCAAATATTCAAATACTTTCGAATTCGACCCGACCTGGTCATCTTCTCTCATCGTGGAAAAAGCGAAGTACTGCCACCCTCCTGCAAAAGCCATGTAAATAAGCTGGCTTGCATGTCCGAGTTTTGACCCGACGGAGTACAGGCCGGTTTCCGACGTACCCAGAATCTGTGTTATCATAAGCCTGTCCGAGCTGTTGAATATCCAATAGACAATAAAAATCGGGAAAAGAGGAATTGCAATCTTAAGAAGAGGCTTGAGATGCTCTTTTTTAATTTTTTTAATGCTGAACCAGCTTCTATTCAGTATCCAAAAAACTTCTTCGCTGAACGCGCCTGAGATCAACGCGGCAAGCGGCAAAGCGATAATATAATGCCCTGAAAGCAACAATGGGATCGAGATGCCATATGAAAGCAAAGGCCCCAGCGCGTTCATTATCACGTAGGTCTTTCTTTGGTTCTGCATTCTTGTAGGTGCAGACACGAGAGAATTTGTGCTGCTGACAAGAGTCGTTACTGCCGCAAGGCTGACAAGCCATGAAAGGTTTTTGTCTTTGAAAAACAGCAAAGAGAGCGGCCCTTTTAATATGACCATAAGCAGGGCGACTCCGACAGACATAATGAATGTAAAGCTGAGAGACGTGGCGCATATTTCTTTTTTATACTCCTGCTCTTCTCTCTCGAAGAACATGCGGTACATTGCATCGTACATGCCGAGTATTGCCAAAGCGCTTCCGAACGAAACAAGCGTGTTCTGCATATCGCTTATCCCGTAATATGAAGGATCCGGCATCAGGCGTGTAACTATGGGAACCATTATCAGCGGGATAATTTTGCTTACTATTCCGCCAAATCCGTATATTAAAAAATTTTCAAGGAAAAGCTTTAATTTCTTCAAAAACCCTGTTGATCCTTTTTATATGCTTCAATAATCTCTGTGCGGGAGCGGAATCTGTATGTTCCGCTGAAACAATGATCTTCTCTGAGTCCGTCGGTAACGGCAATAAAAGTACAGCCGAGTCTTTTCGCTGTTTCTTCATCCGCTTCCGTATCGCCGATGACCAGAGATTCTTTATTGTATTTCCCGTCAAGGATATCTGTTTTGTGATCCCCCGACGCGACTTCCTCAAAATAACCTGAAATCCCGAGCTTTTCGAGCTGGCCCAGAAGGTTTTTCCTGCTTCTTCTCTGCGTGGTCAGAACGATATGCTCCGAATTGTCTCTGAGCCATTCAAGGAAGCTAAGTGTATCAGGTCTTAATGTTTCATATATCAGAAATTCAGGCGTTTCAATAAGCGCGAGCCACTCACTGAGATAATCGTCATAGGTCCCCTGAAAACCGGTTTTTTCGAGAAGAACAGTCCTTTTGACCTTATTGCGCTTGTCGTTCCAATACTCATCAGGCGGGATACAGTTCCCGCCGTATTTTTTTACTATCGCTTTATAACACTCGTAGTGCCGCTGCTTATCCTCGAGAAGAGTCCCGTCCAGATCGCAGAAAACGTAATCGAATCTTTTTTTATCCGACATAATTTATTAGGCTTTCCAGTTCTTCATGAGTTGCGAGCATCGGCTCCCTGTCCATGGCTCTGAGCCACATAAGCCCGTCCGGAAGCGGGTTTATCTTCTTCTCAAGCTCCGGCTTTTCGCCGTAGAGCGCCAGATCCTTAAATATGACCGGCATATTGAGCCCTGCTTTTGTGAAGAAGAGTATCGTTGTAAAGAACCTTGAGATATTGATCTCCGTCGGATTCGGGATGCCGTTTTTATCATAAGTCATATCGACTCCGAATATCCCGTGGGGTTTACTGTCAACAGCTCTGATCGTCTTTTCGGCGATCCCGGTCACCTGGTCGTCCGAGCACGTCGTCCCGACCTTTGTTACGCCCGTAACTCCCGAGGCTGAACGGTTGCCGTGTATCCAGCCGGTCCTTTTTCTGGTCTGGGCACAGATAAGCTCGCCCTCGTACCAGATCGAGAGCCAGGTAACGGTCTTTGAGCTGAGCATCCCGGCAGCTATGAAATTGCCCCAGCCATTGTATCTGTCGATCCATGCCTTGGCCATATTGTAATCATTTGTCGGAATGGAGCCCATGCCCCCTCCGCCAAGGTCGTTCGCTCTGAGCCAGATCTTTCCGTCTTCGTCTCCAAGCTCTTTGAAGGCGCGCCTTAAATCTTCTTCACAATTGATAAAGATATTCTCCGGAACTGTTACCCCTGCTTTTTTGAAAGCGAGCCAGGAATCCCATTTGTGAACACATGTGTCGATTACTTCGTGAGAAGGCATAAACAGCTTTGTGCCAGTTTCCATGATATCGTCACGGATAAGTGACGCATGGTAGATCTCTAGATCATTCTGGAAATGGATAAGATCCGGTTTTTCATACCTCAAAAGCTTCAAAAGCTCATCTTTATACTCGGAAGTATTGGCGTATGGAATTACATATTTTCTTTTGGCAGCGGAAAGAACAAGATCCGAAGGGACCGAGCCCATTCCGATTATTTCTTCATGTTTTTCGCTTAAAAGGAGTGATTTTATTACTCCCTCCGAAGGAGCGCCGCCCGCTCCGCCAATAAGTATTTTTGCCATTTCAAGATCCTTTATCTGAAGCTGTTGATACTGTCGATGACATATCCGATCTCGTCATCGGTCATTCCGTAGTACATCGGAACGGAAAGCTCTGTTTCGCTTATTTCTTCAGCAGCGGGAAAATCTCCCTTTTCATATCCGAGATCCTCATAAGCCTTCTGCAGATGGATCGGTATCGGATAGTGCTTGTTGGTTCCGACCCCGGCCTTATTCAGGTGTTCTTCGAGTTCTTTGCGTCTGCTGCATCTTATGCCGAATACGTGCCAGACAGGCTCCGCCCACTCCGGAACAAAAGGAAGGATTATTTCCGGATTGCTGATGCCTTCCAGATACTTTCTTGCGGTCTCTCTTCTGTTCTCATTTATCTTATCCAATAACGGAAGCTTCGCGGAGAGGAAAGCCGCCTGCAGCTCATCGAGCCTCGAATTGTGACCTTTATATATATGATGGTATTTGTAATCCGAACCGTAATCGCCGAGCGCTCTCACTTTTTCAGCAAGTTCCGAATCATCAGTCACGACGGCGCCCGCGTCGCCTAAGGCTCCGAGATTTTTGCCCGGATAAAAGCTGAATCCCGAAGTATCTCCGAATGACCCGACCCGTTTTCCCTTATACCTCGCTCCATGCGCCTGGGCGCAATCCTCAACGATATACAGACCGTATTGTGTTGCGATTGCTATGATCGGATCCATATCACAGGGCTGGCCGTACAGATGTACAGGCATTATCGCCTTGGTCTTGTTCGAAATCGCTCTTTCTATTTTGCCGGCATCTATATTGAATGTATTAATATCAGGGTCAGCAAGCACAGGGACCGCGCCTGTATACGAGACGGCGAGCGCTGTCGCTATGTAGGTATTGGCGGGAACTATAACCTCATCGCCTTCCCCGATCCCGAGCGCTTTAAGGGAGAGCATCAGCGCGTCAAGCCCGTTTCCACAGCCGACACAGCGCTTTACTCCACAAAACTCCGCAAATGCTTTCTCAAACGCCTTATCTTCCCCACCGTGTATATAGAAGCTGGCATCAAGCACTCTCTCAAACGCCATTTTCAGTTCTTTATCGAGTTCATTTTCCAGAGGTTTCAGTGTTACAAAAGGTACTTTCATTTCTTTTTCCCGATGAATTTCAGAAATTCATCATAATCTCTTATATAGTCCGATTCATCATACAGCTCCGAGGCAAGAACCAGAAGGACCGCGTCTTCCGAGAAATTATACATCTCTCTCCAGAGGTTATTTGCGATATAAAGGCCTTCATAAGGTTTATCGAGCAAGATTTCCGCCGTTTCCGTTCCGTCATCGAGATGTATTTTGCAGGAGCCGTGTACGCAAAACAGGATCTGCTCAAGCGATTTATGGGCATGGTGTCCTCTCACGACATCCTTAAGCGTGTCGTACATAAAATACACGCGCTTTATTTTAAACGGTATCTCTTTGTTCTCTTCCAGAGCAACGAGCTGGCCTCTCGGGTCACCGTGCTCCTGGAATTTAATGATTCTGTATTTCACAATTATTCTTCCTGGTATAGTCTTGAATCGAATAGTTTTTCCAAGTATTCTCCTTTATACTCAGTTGAAGTCATCCTGGGATTTCTCTGGAGCTTCAATCTGACTACAAACGGCAAAAATTCCGGCACTTTTATATATTTTTTTAATTTAAGTATTATTGTCTTTTTTTCATCCGATTCTTTTATTGCTCTATACTTTTTAATAAATGTTTTATCCATTGCCCTTTCATAGATTATCTTATCCGCAGCACGATAATCAGCTGCTATCCGTCTTTCCCACTCGCTATCTCCGCTTGTCGATACGCCATGACCATACTCATACAGAATACAATTCTCCGATAAATAATCGATCCTGCAATCGCAGGCAACCATAATCTTATATGCAATATCCTCTGCATAAATGACATTATCCTCTATCATCCGCATATATTCATAGTACTTTTCAGCCCTGATCAAAAAACTAACGCCAAGACCTCTATCCTCAAAGAGACAGTAATACTTTTTTATAAGTCTGCTTTTTTTATACACTTCAGGATGCTGCGGCAATGCCTTACTGCTGAGAAGTTTAAACCCATCATCATCACAATAATATACTGAACCGCACATAACAGCATCCGCTTTCTGCTTATAAGCATAAGATACCATTCGTCTTAGAGCATACTCACCGTACAAGTAATCATCCGGGCTTATGGGCTTGATGTAGTCTCCGGTACAGAATGGAAGCCCGCTAATCATATTTTTTACAGTACCTCTGTTTTCAGCGTTTGCGACAAGTTTGTAGTTTGTATAACCGTATTTCTTTAAAAAAGCCTCAACTTTATCAAATTGATTATCTCTAGATCCATCATCGGTTATCACGATCTGCGTGCTAATATCCCTCTGCAGTATAATGGATTTTAAACATGTTTTTAGTTTTTCAATTCTTGGATTATAAGAAGCTATTAAAACTGTTACTTCCGGCATTCTTCCCTCCCTTATTTCCTGTTGAAAAGAAAGGCTATCCTGTCATTTCTTCGTGTCTCAGATTCATCGGGATAATATTCCGAATCTGAGATAATTCGCATCTTCGAAGGAATATTTTTATAATAATTTGCAATATCCCAAACATTCTTTCTGTTTTCTTCAGGCATAATACTGCCATATCCGTTTATCAGTTCATCTGCATTTCTGCGGACAAAACGATCGGGCTTATTTCTTATTTTTTCAAAACAAGTCCTTTTCTCATCCATTTTGTAGCCGATAGCATTTTCATTGTGCTGCCTGTAAAGAATATATGCGTTTTCATCAAAGAGAACTTCTCCGCCAAGACTTAAACACACAAGACTTGACCACCAATCATGCATAAAGATAAATCCGGGTGAATATGATTTCAACGCTTCCATCAAGCCTTTACTGAATACTGCTGTGCATCCTGTAACATAATTACGAAGCAGCATTTTTTTCAGGCTGCCTGAATTCGGATCATAAGCGCTCTTTTTTATAGTATTAAGCGATTTATCTGCAATTATTACATTCGAATAATAAAGCTTCAGTTTATTATTGCTTTTCTCCAGTATATTTACCGCGGCTTCCAATTTTTCCGGAAACCAATAATCATCCTGATCACAATATGCATAATAATCTGCTTCCGGCGCGTCATTGTTAAGCAACATAAAACTGCGTGCGGCTCCAACATTTTCGCCGGAATACCACTTAAAAGTTTCGGATTCATTCCTTAAAAGGATTTCCTTTGTAGAATCTGAAGACCCGTCATCACGGGCAAGAACAAATACATCCTTAAATGTCTGGCTTTTCAGAGAATCCAACTGCTCTTCCAGATATTTTTCACCATTAAATGTACTTAATAAAATACATGTTTTCATATGTTATTCAAAGCATATTATTTGTTTCCAAATACAATTGCTATTCTATTAGTTATAGAAGAATTAAGACTCTGATATTTTGTTTTGCGGGACAGGGAAAGCTTTATACGGGCCATAAAAGATTCTTTATATCTTGAGACCTGCTCGAGCCAGGATCTCTTTTCCTCATCAATGCTCTCCTTGCTTATTTCCAATACAGCATTTGCTTGTCCTGCGATATCTGTATAATTTGACCCATTAATAATTGCAAATCTGTTCTTAAGTGTATTTTTTAATCCTCTGGGAACATCTGTTGCATTATTATCATGTCTTCTGTACAGGAGTGAAGGTTCTTTATCGTATACAAGTGCTCCATTTATCGCAACACACAAGAGACTCATAAAAGCGTCATGGCAAAGGACATTTTCAGGAAGTCCTGATTCAAGTGCAGCACTTGCAAGCTCTTTATTAAAAACCATTGTACATCCTATATGCCCGCCTTCGCAGCTTAGTCCGTATATGTTTGTTACCGGGCAATGATTGTGAACATTTCTTCCCGTATCTGACAGATCTCCATTGACAAGTCTTGCATTAGAACTATACAGCGCAGGTATATTATATGATTTTATTTTATCTACAGCTCTTTGAATCTTGGTATTGAACCAAATATCATCCTGATCGCAAAAAGCATAATAATCATACCCCGGGTTATCTTTTAGTAGATGAAGAAAGCTTTTTGCTGAACCCAAGTTTTCTCCAATACTCAAACTGATTTTTTCTTCTTTTTCATATTCTCTAAGAATATCAACGGTCTTATCTGACGATCCGTCATCTCTTACACATATTTTAACAGTTCCGCTAAACTTTTGACTTAAAAGTGAAGAAATCTGTGGAACAAGATACTTTTCTCCGTTGTATGTTGAAAGAAGTATTGCGATTCTCATTAAATAATACAATCCTCTGTGACTAAACTTCGCCTGTTCTCTTTAATAGCTTTTCATTTGATGTATTGCTGAGTCCATTATTTGCTACTGCATTTAAATCACATGTAGAGCAAGCGTCACACATTTCTTTTGTCAGTTTTCCGTCTCTGTAGTCCCGGCAGCATTTGAGTTCATACATCGAATAGGGTTTTTGAGTAAAAAGCGCTTTCAGTTTATGGCGGAGTACCCACCAGGCAGGAACCCAGATGTATTTGTGCATTGCGGGACTTACCGAACCGATCATCCAGCACTGCCGGTCGCAGTGATGGACTTTACTTCTTACATCTTCAGCTTCCGGACTGTTCCAAAGCTCATCCCAGGTCTGTGTATTGAGATTCCCCATGACTTCTTTGTCTTTTGTCCCGTTACACGGCATTACATCGCCGTAAGGATCGATAAAGAAGGTATCAAAGCTCATGTCACAGGGAAGCAGTCTCTTCTGACCGTATATATAATTGATCAGTCCGTGATTGAAGTAAGCCCGGAACCATTTTTTGGGGCTGCTGCTTTTCAGCAGTTTGTTGATCAGCGTTTCAAAGTTTTCAGCTACCATCGGGCGGTCGTGAATAACATTTTTTGCTTCCACAAAATAAAAGCTGTTATGAAGTGAAGCAGTGGCAAACTCCATTCCGAGTTTATCGGAGAGGTCATAGAGAGGTACAAGATCCGGAGCATTTTTATCCTGTACTGTCATCCCGAAGCCCACATCCTTCATACCCATTTCCCGCAGAGTTTTAAGCGTTGTATAGCCCCGGTTAAATCCGTCAGGAAGGCCTCTTATCTCATTATTGGTCTTCTCAAGTCCTTCAATGGATATTCTTATCCCTATTTGAGGAAATTCCTTACAGAGATCAATTATCCTGTCGGTAAAGAAACCATTGGTCGAAATGACTATTCTGTCGCTTTTTTTATACAGTTCCCTTACGATCTCTTTAAGATCTTTGCGGATAAAAGGCTCGCCTCCGGTTATGTTTGTGAAATACATGCGCGGAAGCTTTTTTATCGTTTCAACACTTATTTCTTCTTCCGGAAGGGAAGGCGCTTTGTATCTGTTGCACATAGTGCATCTCGCGTTGCAGCGATATGTTACTATTACGGTTCCGTTGAGCTTTTTTTCAGGCATAAAACAATACTCCGATTGATAATTAATGAATCATTTACCCTTCAGGCTGTCTTCATATAACAGTACAAGCTTATTGCAGTAGCTTTCCGCTGTATCGAAGGCTGCCTTGAGACAATTATCGGTATAAAACTCCAGCTTCTCTCTGTTATCATAAAGATCTCTTATTTTTTCCTTCAGGTCTCTTGCATTTCCGCTTTCGAAGAGTTCGCCGGTCTCTTTGTTTTTTATGAGTTCCGGTATCCCTCCGATTGCTGCGGCAAGGACAGGCGTCCCGCAGATCTGGCTTTCCATTACTGAGAGCGGGCAATTCTCATACCATTCGGAAGGATATACGCTGAATAATGCTCCTTGTATCAGATCGACAAGTTCAGCTCCGGTTTTAAATCCGGAATCTTCAATGTTTGCAATACCTTTTATCTCCGCTGCAAGCGGACCCGAGCCGGCGAAAACGAATTTTATCTCCGGAAGCTCTTTGCATGCTTTAATGAGAGTCTTGATTCCTTTCTCCCCGGAGTACCTGCCAAAATATAAAACATATTCTTTTTTTTCTTTTATTTCCGAAGTATCTCTGTCTGCAAAATTGTGGAGCGCGATCGTTTTATCCCTGAAGACGGGATTTGTATCAATTTTGGTTTTCAAAAATTCTGAGCAGCATATTATTCTGTCTATATGACTGTATGCCTTTCTCCGGCTCCAGAAAAAGCCTTCCGCGGCCCCCACAATGCTCCTGGACAGTGATCCGTGGATGCATCTGCCCTTTACACAGTTTATAAAATGTCCTCCCAAACACTTTTCACAATTTTCTCCTGTGTTCGGATTTCTCATCATATGATTGGGGCATAACAGCTGGTAATCATGCGCGGTATAGAAGATACAGCATTTTCTCCCTGTTTCATTTCTCCATCTGACTATTTCCTCAATAACGGAAGGTGTCAGCTGATAATTGAAATTATTGAGATGACAGACATCCGGTGCAAAATCATCGAGCACTGCTCTCAGCTTTCTTCTTGCCTCCGCAGAATATATGGTCTTTATAGGGTATGTCAGTTTTGCAATTCTGCTCCCTTTGTGGAAATCCATTTCGGAAGTGTATGCTCCTGCGGAATTGCCGACACGGCGTCCTTCATGTTCCATTCCGAAATACTGGACTGAATGCCCCTGTCTTTCAAGCTCTTCACCGAGCTTGAACATATATGTCTCTGATCCCCCGTTAGGATACAGAAATTTGTTTATCATCAGAATTTTCATTGTAATTCCGTTTCAGTTCCTGTAGAGCATGAGTGTCCTGTCTGTCACTTCATCCCAATTATATTTGGAACAGATATAATCCGAGGTATTCGCCTTGTAGTATGATACAACATCTTCATTTTTTATGAGATACTGCAATTTTTCTTTCAGGTCGGCAGGATCTCCTTTTTTAAAAGAAAGCGCCTTATCTTCCGTGACCTCTGTGCATTCGGCTATATCACTTGTAAGGCAGCAGTTCCCATAGCTCATAGCCTCAAGAAGCGTAAGGGGCATGCCCTCCACGTCACTCGGCAAGACATAGACATATGCGTTGCTGTAAAGCTCTTCAAGCAGTCTTCCTGCTGCAAATCCCGTAAAAATGATCCTGTCATCATCCTCGCAGGCCTTTTTAAGTTCTCCGGTAAATACATCCGTATCAGAACTGCCTCCGGCTATAACGAGTTTTTTGCCGGTATCAGTCTTCTTAAAGGCCTCTATAAGATATGTTAAGCCTTTTTCTGGCACAAGTCTTCCGACGAAAAGAATATATCCGTTTTTCCTGAGCCCGTATTTTTTTGTTATCAAATCAGGAACTGTATTCTCGTGGCGGTCTATTCCGTTTGGAATAAAGACTGTTTCTCTGGCATATGTGTCCAGGAAGTACTGCTGAACATTCCTGCTCAGAACTATAATATGGTCAGCATATTTTACCGCATTTTTTTCCCCGCCTTTTATATAGGCGGACGCGAAACGTCCCCATTTGGCTCTCCGGTGATCGAGCCCGTGCACAGTAACTATTATTTTTTTCCCCGAAATCTTCGGAATACGGCACATGAAAGCCGGTCCCTCTGCGTGGAAATGAACCACATCATATTCGCCGGCAGCCGCTCTGACAGCTGCAAAAAAAGAAGATGAAGCTGCAGCGAGTCCTTTTTTCTGTATGGTTGGGACAGTAATAATTTTATACGGGACTCTGTTTTCAGCCTCTGCGCCGCCTTTACGGTTAAAACAGGTTACGCTGTTCCCCTTTTCTGCCATTCTGTAAGCAAGTTCCGAAACGACGACTTCTATCCCGCCTTCCCTTGAAGGAACCTGCTTATGTCCGATCATTGCTATATTCATTTTCCCGTACTTTTACTTCATAATTTGAAGATACCAGTCTTCAAGCACTCTTGCTTCCTCTTTTATATCATATCCGGATCGTTTCATTTCCTCACAGGTATCATATCTTGAGTGTCTTACTGCCTCCTCCGTGACGTCTGCCCAAAGCTTTGCGTCTCCAAGAGGCAGAAAGGAAACCGAACTGCTCAGCTTTGCCTCCCGGGGCACTCTGTCTGACATAATCACCGGAAGCCCGTTTGCCTGTGCCTCGACTCCAACCATGGGCAGCCCTTCATACAGAGAAGGAAGCAAAACAAGGTCCATGGCATTGTACAGCTCGGGAACGTCGTTGCGATTTCCCGTAAACACAACATTTCTGCTTATTCCGAGGCTTTCTGCTCTTGCTTTCGTATCTGCCATGAGCGGGCCGTCCCCTGTAAGAAGGAGCACGGCATTATAGTCTCTTTTCAAATACTCTGCAAAGATCTCCAGAACGAAGCGATGGTTCTTTACAGTACAGAACCTGCCCACATGCCCGATCACAGTCCTTTTTTCTATATTAAGCTCTCTGCGTTTTTTGTCTCTCACGGATGAATCGAACGCATATTTTTCAAGATCTATCGCGTTTCTTATTATTTTGACTTTTCCTTTATCAAGTGTTTTTTTACCGAAAAGCCATCCCGCACAGGTTTCGTTGCAGGCAGCGAGATCCGTGGCATACCTTTTCGCAAACGGACGCAGAGAGTATTTAAGAATATTTCTCTTCGTCTCTCCTTTGCCCAGAGTTGAATGATTGTGGTTTATCCTGACAGGGATCCCTGCATCTTTTGCAGCCTTGAGCGCAAATACCGACAGCGTGTTCATATTGACATGAACGATATCGTATTTTTCTCTTGCAAAATGCTCTTCAAGAGCCTTCATATACTCGGGAAGCTTCTGATACGGAGGAATAACAAAATAACGCGCGCCTAGTGCCCTCATCTCTTCAGAAGGTTCACAGGAACCGTCCGAATCGATATAATAGTCAAACTGAAACTTATCACGGTCAATATAGCGGTAATAGTTGTTTATCACCGCTTCGACTCCGCCTTTATTCAGTTTTCCTATGACCTGGGCAACCTTAATCACATTGCTCCTTCTCTTTTGAAAACGACCACAACTGTTTTGAGCAGTATTTTGAAATCAAGCCAAAGTGACCAGTTGTTTATATACTCCGTATCAAAGGCCACAACTTTTTCGAAATCTTCTACATTGCTTCTTCCGCTGACCTGCCACAGTCCAGTAATTCCGGGTTTTACCGCAAGCCTCGCCCTGTGGTGGAGATCGTAGCGTTCCCATTCGTCTACTGTGGGCGGCCTTGTCCCGACAAGACTCATGTTTCCCATGAGCACGTTGAAAAACTGCGGGAATTCATCAATGCTTGTGTCCCTGAGGATATTGCCTATGCCCTTTTTTATGCTCCCGTCCGCGTTCTTTTTACAGCCGATTATGCGCGGGTCGAATTTTAGCTTGAACATGATGTCATCAACATCGCTCTGGGCAAGGAGTTCGGCCTTTTTTGCTTCAGCATCTTTATACATGCTGCGGAATTTGATTATCTTGAAGGGCTTTCCGTTTTCTCCTACCCTTGTCTGTGTAAAAAATATCGGTCCGGGATCGGAAAAATATATGGCGGGAGCAACAAAAACGGTAAGAATGATCGTAATTATACTTCCCACTATTCCTCCGAGTATATCTGTCAGCCTTTTTATAAGGAGCTTCCAGGCAGGAACCGGATTTATTACGGACGTTATGACCTGTTTATCTCCGATTTTCTGGAGAATATGCTCCTTCCCTTCTTCCTCATCCCATGTTCTTATAGGAGTATGAAGAGTAATACCCGTTTTTGCTATATCATTTCGAAGTCTGGTATAATATGGCTCGTCTTCGAGCGCGGAATCGATATATATCTCGTCGACCCAATTGTAATGGATATAGTCCACTATGCTTTCCCGGTCTGCCACCACATTGTAGTTTCCGATATCCGCATCCTGTTTTTTTGAATCCATCACTGCGATTCCGGAGATAACATATTGGTCTCTGTTGTTATCAAGAATGGAATCGGCAAGTTTCCTGGCGTTACTGACTTCTGTAATTACGAGAAGATGCCTCTTCCCCGCGTCTGTATAGCGGCTTCGCAGAACATGCTTCCAGAACATTCTTGCAAGAAGAGTAAACACAAGATATAAAAACCCTGTTAACAGCAGGACTGTCCTTGAATATGTCTCCCCAAGTTTCAGGACATAAAGAGCAAATGTCATCAGAACCTCGACAGAAACTGCCTGCTCAAAACTTCTTCGCGTTTCTATTCCCCAATCGCGAGTGAGCACATTTGAAAAGCAATTTGTCGCGATAATGAACAGAAAATTCAGGATCTCCATCATTACCATGAACCTGACCCAGTCAGGTTCCCTGTAGGGATTCGTCCCGAACTCGTATGTATCACCTGCAAAATGCATAATGTATGCCAAAACAAAGGCTATATGCAGGCACAGGAGATCTATTAAAATAAAGTCTATATGTTTGATCCATCCGGAAGAGCGTTTTTTGTACATTACATCGCCCCTTCTTTTTTTATTACTACGGAAACCGTTTTTATAAGAATCTTAATATCCAGCAAAAGCGACCAGTTGTTTATATATTCCGTATCCAGCTCAACGATTTTTTCAAAATCCTGTATATTGCTTCTTCCGCTCACCTGCCAGAGTCCTGTTATTCCCGGTCTGACCGAGAGTCTCGCGCGGTGATGAAGGTCGTAGTTTTCCCACTCATCCACGGTTGGGGGCCTCGTTCCTACCATGGACATCTGCCCGAGAAGAACGTTGATAAATTGGGGGAACTCATCAAGGCTTGTATCTCTCAGAAAATTGCCAAAACCTTTTTTTAAAGACCCGTCTTCATTTACCTTGCAGCCTATGATCCTGGGATCCGCTTCCATCTTGAAAAGCAACCCGTCAGAGTTTTCGCCTTTCTGCAGCTCCGCCTTATGCCTCTCCGCATCTTTATACATGCTTCTGAATTTGATCATTTTGAAACGCTTTCCGTTTTCTCCGACTCTCGTTTGTGTAAAAAACACAGGCCCCGGATCGGTCATCCATATCACTGGAGCAATAAAGACCGTAAGAACAAGCGTGACCGCTGTCCCGATCAGACCGCCCAGGATATCAGAAAGCCTTTTAATAAACAGTTGCCACGCCGGAACGCTTTTAAGCCCTGTAGTTACGACTCTGCTCCCGCCGATAGTCTGTATGGCCTGCTGTCTTCCGCTCATGTCCGAATACTCTTTTATCGGAGCATGTGTAACTATGCCCATTTCGACCAAGGCTGTCCTCAATTCGCTGTAATCCGGCTCGTTCTCCAGCTCAGGATCCAGAAAAACGTCATCGACCCAGTTGCGCTTCAGATATTCTATTACATCCGTTTTATCGGCAACAACTCTGTAATTGCCTATGGCAGGCCCTGACTTCCGTGCGTTCTCAACCGCGATCCCGGAAATTACATATCTGTCTCTGTCCTGAAAGATTATCGAGTCCGCTATTTTTTCAACATTCTTTTCAAGGGCAATTATCAGCATATGCCTTTTACCGGCATCGGTATATCTGCTTCTCAGATAATGCTTCCAGATAACGCGTACAGCAAATGTCAGGACTCCATATATCGCACCTGTGAGATACGTTACAATACGCGAATACACTTCCCCTATGTGAAGAGAATACATGGCAAAAGTCGTCAGAACGATAACCGCAAGTGCCTGAAGAACAGATGCTCCGAGTTCTTTTGAAGCAGCCCTTCTCAAAACATTGTGGAAAGTGTTGAAAGCAGCTGCAGCAAACAGATCGATCATCTCGGAGATAAGCATAAACCTCGCCCAATATTCATCGGTATAAGGATTTACGGAAAAGTTCCCATAACGCAGGAAATACGCGATCAGAAAAGCCAGATGAAGACTTAAGAGATCAAATATGATAAAATCAAAATGCTTTGTCCAATTATCGGACTGTTTCCTGAACATCCGCTGCTCCCCGACATTTTTTATTCAAAGCAGGAACGCATTATCTTATACAATTCGTTCTGCAACGCAGTTTTTTGCTCATAATAATTCAGATTATTGTAACACAGAAGCATTTTATTGGCAACCTGAACGGGCAAGCTTTTCCTTTATTATATTTGTAAGGTGTGCTATAATATATTGAATAAATATATTCTTTATCCGTCCGGAGGCTTATATTTGAAGATCCTATTTATTACAAGTATTCCTCAGCCGTATCGCGTTGATTTTTTCAATGAGCTTGGGAAGAGCTGCGATCTGACAGTCCTGTTTTCAGACAGATTTTTCAGCGAACGCGATAAGTCGTGGCAAAACTTTTCTTTCAGGACTTTTAAAGGCATATTTCTGAAAGGGACCAGACTGAACAGCAACAAAAAATCTCTTTGTCCTGAAGTCGTCGACTACCTGAAGCCGGGAAAATTTGACAGGATCGTCATCTCCGAGCCCATGAGCCCTACCGGTTTTCTCGCTTCCAAAACCATGCAGCGTAAAAAGATCCCGTTCTGGATCGAAGGAGACGGGGCTTTTACCGGGAATACGGAAGATATAAAGGCAAAGCTGAAGAGTTCCATTTTAAAAGGAGCAGATCTCTATCTCAGCACCTGTGAAAACCTGGACAAATACTTCGTCAACTATGGTGCAGAGCCGTCAAAAATCAGGAGATATCCGTTCTCTTCAATTTTCGATTCTGATGTTTTGCAGGACGTTCCTTCGTTTGAAGAAAAGGCCGCTTTGCGTGATCTTTTGAGAATTGAAGAACAGAAGGTCGTTCTTTCTGTCGGAAGCCTTATTCCGAGAAAAGGCCCTGATCTTTTGATCAGAGCTGCTGCAAAATTTCCAAAAGAAGTCGGTTTTTATCTTATAGGAGGAGACGCTCCCGAAAAGCTTGTAACCATAAAGGACCGCTTAGGCGCCACAAATGTACATTTCATTCCGTTCAGCAGCAAAGAAAAGCTGAAACAGTACTATATGGCTGCCGATCTGTTCTGTTTCCCCACAAGGGAAGACATCTGGGGCCTTGTAATAAATGAAGCAATGGGTTACGGTCTTCCGGTCATCACTACAGACCGCTGCAATGCGGGAATCGAAATGGTGAAAGACGATGTGAACGGGTATATTATTCCGGTCGAGAGTGTAAACGATATAGTCCAAAAATCTGCAATGATCCTTTCTGATGAAGACATTCAGGTCAGGATGGGCCGTGAATCAATAAAAACTGCCCACAGGTTCACTGTAGAAAGCATGTCGTTGTCTCACATGGAACTCTTTGAGAAGGAAAAATGATTCTGTATATCAGCAGCGCGACGGCTTACCATATATATGACAGACTGGCAGCTGAAGGAAGTATAAAAGCCGGATATACTGCGCAAAAATTCAATAACAATCTCATAAGAGGGCTGGGAAGCCTTACGGATATCACCGCCCTATCAAATCTGCCTTACGACAATACTGACGCCGAAAGAATAGAAGAAAGCATAGGCTCCTCCAAATATATCTGTATCCGCAACCGGACCGGAAAGCTGCACTATTTTTATAATATTTATTACATGCTCTCGGAGGGGCAGAAAATAATAAACAGCAAAAAGCCGCAATGTATTATCTGTGACTCCATAGCGTTTTCCCCTTCCGTTGCAGCTTATGTTCTTTCAAAAAAGAACAGTATTCCTGCTTTTGCAATAATAACAGATGTTCCGGAGTACATGTGCACCGGGAAAGCCGGTTTTTTTGACAAACGTAATGCAGCTATAATGAAGAATTTCGATGGATATATTCTGCTCACGCGGCAGATGAACGAAGTTGTCAATCCAAAGCACAGACCCTATATGATCATGGAAGGCTGCTGCAGCGACATTTTGCCTGATCTGAAACAGAAAAGCGGAAACAAGCGCATTGCTCTGTATAGCGGAGCCCTTTGGAAGGAAGCGGCGGGACTTGAATATTTTATACAGGGATTTCTCGATGCCGGCCTTGAAAACTGGGAATTGCACTTCTACGGAAGCGGCGACCTCGCGCCTTATTTGTCAGAGCTTGCCGAAAAGAACAGCCGGATAAAATTCTTCGGTGTAGTTCCGAATAACGTTGTTGTCGAAAAGCAATCAGAAGCGGATCTTCTCATTAATCCCCGGCCTTCCGGTTCTGAATTCTGCAAATATTCATTTCCTTCAAAGACTTTCGAGTATATGGCAAGCGGTACTCCAATACTTATGACTGTGCTTCCGGGCATAGGTTCGGAGTATTATGAGTATGTTTATGCCATTAAAGAGGAATCTTCTTCCGGAGTTTCCGCAGTTATGAGGGAAATTGCCTCCAAGTCCGATTCCGAGCTCAAAGAAAAAGGGCTCAAGGCAAGAGATTATATCTATAACAATAAAAACTGCATCACCCAGTCGCGAAGAATACTTGATTTTATTACGGAGAATTTCGGTGTCGGTCTTTAATGAAAGGAAAAAAATATATTTTGATTGGCTGATGCTGCTCCTGGCGTTGGTTTCGCTTTTTTATCTTCAGGCTCTTATGTCATCGACCTTAAAGACCTCCTGCAGTATATACAGGATACTGTCTTATTCCGCCATGCTGGCCTGGGTCGTGTTTGCTCTGATCGGCACCGTAGAGCAAATAAAAGAATGGCTCTCTCTGCTGTGGCCGGTGCTTGTCTGCTTTTTGGTTGCCGCGACTTTGTATCTGATCAGAAGTAACGATAATTATCTTGCAGCAACAACCAAAAACATTCTTTTTTTCTCGTTTTTTGCTTTTATCTTTCTGTACTATTCACGTCCGGGATATGAAAAGTTCAGGGCAATCATTATTTCTGTTTGGTTTATTGAGACAGTTATTTCCTGCGTTCACTCCATAATTTTTCTTCAGAAATATCCCGATTATGCAAGAGCATTGCTCTCCCCTGATATGTACGGGGTCTATGACGGTCTCCAGACTTATACGATGATAGGTTTCTATCATGTCGGAGTTCTGTCTTTTCTGACACCTGCATTTCTTTACAGGGCATTGGGAAAACACAGAAAGTCCGGATATGAAAGTCTGATTCTGCTTGCCTGCTGCCTGCTGTTCTGGCTTACTGTCATGCAGACGCAGTTTACCATAGCGCTGATACTTATCTCTCTCGGTATTGTTGCTGTACTGATAATAATCCTTCTTGAAAAGGCAAAAAAACAGGCCAGGCTCCCGATCAGTATCCTGCTTATTATCCTTATTGCCCTGTTGTTTTTACTGTTGCCGAAATTCCTTCTTTCCCTGTATGAAGGCAATTTATTCGGGTCGGTATTATCGGAGAGAATCTACAGCATTTACCGGATGATTACCGGACTCGATATCGGCAATTCAGATCTTCAGGACAGACTGTACCATTATTCACTGACTTTGGAAGGCATTCGCGAGTCAAAGCTTCTCGGAGGGTATTTCACAGGAAGCGCGACTTGCGGAGGGCATTCGGAATTTGGCGATATGCTTGCCCTTTTCGGAGTGTTCTTCTTTGCGCTGTTCATTTGGTTTGTCATCAACATGTTCAGGCGCGGGTATAAATATACAGTCAGGGATCTGCACCCCGGGTTCATTATTTCATACGTTATATATTTTATTTTCTCTTTAATAAACACTTCCCTCTGGACGCCTATAGGAATAGGCCTGTTTATAATTCTTCCCTTCAGTTTGCACGAAGGAGATCTGTTTCCTCTTATCCGGAGGAATTTGAAATGAGAGTACTTTGGATATGCAATCAGAAAGTTAAGATCGTCTCCGAACTGCTCGGAAATACCGCTCAGGTTTTCGGAGGCTGGCTCGATATGCCTGCTGAAATGCTCTCAAAAGATCCGGATATAGATTTCAGTATTCTGTACAGAGATCTGACCTCTCCGGAAACAGACGGAAAGACTTCCGGCTTTTCATGCCATTCCTTTGGAGACAAAAACTGCAGACAGCGGATGGAATCGGTTATTTCTGCAGAGAAGCCGGATATTATACATATACACGGTGCTGAATTTTTCCATTCCTTAATTGCGGCTGAAGTATGCGAAAAGCTTGGCGTTCTTGACCGTTGTGTTGTGAGCATTCAGGGGATAATATCCGAATATGCCAAGCATTATGCGGACGGAGTACCCGAACATATCGTCAATTCTTATACATTCCGAGATTTTATAAGGCACGATAACATTGCTCTAGCAAGAGAAGCATATGCTGCCCGCGGCAGAGCGGAAACAGAAGTTTTGAAAAAGGCAAAGAACATCATCGGAAGGACTGACTGGGACCGGGAAACCTGTCTGAGAATAAATCCCGGCCTTAATTACTGTTTCTGTAATGAAACATTAAGGCCGTCTTTCTACAGGTCATCAAGGAATGAATGTTCTGTGATCCCTCATTCGGTTTTTTTCAGTCAGTACACTTCCCCCGTAAAAGGCTTCCATTTCCTGCTTGAAGCCATGCCCGGGATACTTGAACGATTCCCGGATACGAAGATATACGTAACCGGCGGGGATCTCATGAAATTGAGTGTGCAGCAGCGTCTGAGGCTTACTTCATACAACAGATATCTGATATCTTTGATTAATAAAAACAGTATTAATAACAACGTGGTTTTTCTTGGGAATCTGCCGGAAGAAAAAATGTGCAAGCAGTATTTGCTGTCAGAAGTCTTTGTATCCGCATCTACGCTTGAGAATTCCTCCAATTCCATATGTGAAGCTATGATTACCGGATGCCCTGTTGCGGCGTCCTCCACCGGAGGAACACCTTCCATGCTGGAATCACCTGAAGAAGGATTGCTGTACCGATACGATGATCCGAATGCTCTGGCCGATTCGGTTTGCAGGGTTTTTGAGGATAAGGAAAAGTCGTCCGCAATGGCCGAAAGAGCCATGGCGCGAGCTAAAGAACGGCACGATCCCACAAAAAACATGCAGAGATTGCTTCAAATATACGGTGAAATATGCAACAGCTGACTTTAGATGAATTGAAGTCAACCGAATACGGTATATTATGTGCATTTGCAGATTACTGTGAAATGCATAGTCTTCGTTATTGGCTCGGGAACGGTACTCTGATCGGCGCTGTGCGCCACAAAGGATTCATACCATGGGATGACGATATCGATGTCTTTATGCCAAGGCCGGATTATGAGGAACTGAAAGCGGGATTCAATTCGGACAATGAGCGGTACCGTTTCCGCGATCTCTCGTCGGACCGGGATTTTTACGGGCTTCTTTTCGGCAAGATCATCGATTCTGAGACCGTACTGAAAGAACGTGATTTTGACATCCCCGGCGCGGGTGTGTGCATAGATGTCTTCCCTTTGGACGGGCTCGGCAATGACCGCGCCAAAGCTGAAATAATACTCAAAAAATGCAAGCGGATCTCTTATCTGCTTTATATTTCAATGTTTGATTATGAAAAACCGCATTCACCGGCTGATATTCTGCGTCTAATCAGGCTGTTCTTTCTGAAGCATTTCCGTGGAGCTGTTTACAATTATTTCTTAAAAATCGGCAGGAATCATCCTTATGAGACCTCGAAATATGTCGGCAAACCTTCTGCTCTCCCGAAGCATTATATTCTCTGCGAAAGAAGCTGGTTTGACGGCAATGTCTCCGTGGAATTCGAGGGCAGAGCTTTTCCCGCTCCCATTGGTTTTGATGAGTATTTAAAAACCCAATTCGGTGATTATATGATTCCGCCTCCCGAAGAAGACCGCCGTACCACTCACAGTTTTAAAGCCTCTTACAAAGACAATTCTTTGAATTTCGCTTATATTTCAAACTTTTACAACCATCATCAGGCTCCGTTCTGCAACGCAATGCATTCCATAACCGGAGGGAACTTTAAATTCATTGAAACCGACACAATGGGACCTAAAAGGCTGAAAATGGGATGGAAGCCTCTGAAAGACGTTGACTTTGTTGTTCCGTTTTCAGATACCGATGAAGGAAAAGCCGAACGGCTTACCTTGCTCTCCGAGGCTGATGCCATACTGTCCGGAGGAGACATACGGGATCATCTTCAGCCCTCTCTTGATGCCGGCAAATGTGTTCTCATCTCAAATGAGCGTATCTACCGCACAAAATACGAATGGTATAAATGGCCTGTAAGATACATCCGCTTTTCAAAAAAATACAAACATTATAAAAATCTTTACCTTCTCTGCTCCAGCGCGTATACACTGCACGATTATTCGCTTTACGGCTGCTTTAAAGGAAAAGCATATAAGTGGGGCTATTTCCCTGAATTCCGCAAATACTCCGTTGACTCATTGCTGTCAAATAAAAACCCGAAAAAAATACTGTGGGCATCGCGTTTTCTTCCGCTCAAGCACCCGGAGTATGCTGTTGAGCTTGCAAGGAGGCTTAATGAAGAAGGCCTCGATTTTGATATGGATATTATCGGCAACGGGGAGATGGAAGACGAATTGAAGAGTCTCATCTCCGGCTATGGCCTGGATTCCTGTGTCCACATGCTCGGAAGCATGTCACCGGAAGAAGTCCGGGATAACATGGAAAAAGCCGGAATTTTCCTGTTTACATCCAACTTCATTGAGGGCTGGGGAGCTGTCTGCAATGAATCCATGAACAGCGGCTGTGCAGTTGTGGCCAGTCACGCCGCAGGAAGCGTGCCTTTCCTGATAGACAGCGGCAAAAACGGCCTTATATACAGATACGGTGATTTTGAAGATTTTTACACAAAAGTTAAGTCTGTCCTCACGGATCCGGAATATCAACAGAAACTTGGTGCAGCGGCATATGAAACGATATCTGACGAATGGAATGCTGAAGTTGCCGCTGAAAGACTGATAAAGCTTACCCTTTGTCTTCAGGAAACAGGTGACTGTGACCTGTTCAGAAGCGGCCCCTGCAGCAAAGCGGTTATCCTGAAAAACAACTGGTTCAAAGGTTAAAGATGAAACTGTTCAAAAGTTTACTTCGCAATAGAGTTGCCAAAAATGCAGGCTGGCTCATTGCGGGCAATATTGCCCAGATGATCGTCAGCTTTTTTGTAAATATATTTACGGTCCGCTATCTTGGTCCTTCAAACTATGGCCTCATAAACTATGCAGGCGCCTATACTGCATTTTTCACTTCCTTCTGCACCCTTGGTCTGGGTTCAAATATAATAATGAAAGCTTTCAGCGACAACCCCGGCAAAGATGGAGAGGTTCTTGGCAGTGCCATGCTTCTTCGGGCTGTCTCAAGTTTTCTCTCGGCCTTGATGATCATAGGGATCGTTTCCTTTGCAGACCGCGGCGAACCCCTTACAATAACTGTCGTTGCCGTCTGCTGTCTCGGTCTTGAATTTCAGATATTCACCACTCTCAATTATTGGTTCCAATCAAAACTGAATTCAAAGGTCAGTTCTATTGTCTCTCTCACGGCTTATATAATAACGTCTCTTTTCAAGATCCTGCTCCTTGCTCTTCAGAAAAGTGTCGTCTGGTTTGCATTTGCAACATCACTTGATCTGATCGTCAGCGGGCTTCTGCTTTATATTTCATACAGACGAAACGGAGGCAATAAACTCTCTTTTTCCCGCAACATCGCCCGCTCACTTTTTAAAAGCGGCGCGCCTTATATATTGATCGGACTTATGGTTGCAGTATACGGTTATACTGACAAGCTTATGCTTAAGCAGATGCTGAACACTTCGGAGGTCGGATACTATTCCACTGCAGCAGCCATTTGTGCGATGTGGACATTTGTCTTAAAGGCTGTTATCGATTCGATGTCTCCGTCAATAATCGAAGCGCAAAAGCATGACCCTGCAGATTATGAAAACGCTAATTGCAGGCTTTATGCGATGATCATATATCCGTGTATAGCAGTCTCCCTGATCTTTTCCTTTTTTGGAAAGTACATAATTCTGCTCCTTTATGGCATTGAATATCTCCCTGCGGCCATTCCGTTCCGCATACTGACATGGTATACTATGTTTTCTTATCTGGGAGTCGCCAGGGGCATATGGGTCGTATGTGAAGATCTTCAGAAAAAATCCATATATATTTCCGTGCTTTCCGCTTTTTTCAATGTAATCTTAAACTTTGTTCTGATTCCCCGGATGGGCGCATCAGGGGCAGCAATGGCAACACTAATGACAGAATGCTGTGCCGTTTTTGTCTTCCCTTTGTTTAAACGAGAATACCACGCCAATATAAAGCTCATGCTGAAAAGTATGAATCCCAAATATCTGATTGGAGAGATCAGAGAACTTATTAAGGAGTAAAATGTCTGAATTGTTTTCTCCCCGTATAAAGCGTCAACAGCTTGAACATATACTTGTCGGGCCATCCGGAGTTTTAGCAGAGAACTCCCGAGGCAGGCTCAGATCTGAGCCTGAATGCGATATAAGGACCTGTTTCCAACGGGATGTAGATCGCATAACCCACTCCAAATCATTTCGTCGGCTTAAGCACAAGACTCAGGTCTTTCTCTCACCTGAGGGAGATCATTACCGCACAAGGCTTACCCATACCTTGGAAGTGACCAGAATAGCCCGCACGATTTCCCGGGCTCTCATGTTCAATGAGGATCTCACTGAAGCAATGAGCCTCGGTCATGATCTCGGGCATACCCCCTTTGGTCATGCGGGTGAGAGGGCACTTGACAAGCTGTATTCGGGAGGCTTTAAGCATTATGAGCAAAGCCTGCGTGTCGTTGATCTGCTGGAAAAAGACGGCAGAGGATTAAATCTTTGTTATGAGACCCGGATGGGGATCCTTAATCACACCTGCGGAGCTCCTGACGACACACGCGAAGCCACTGTTTTGAGATATTCAGATCATATTGCTTTTCTAAACCACGATCTGGATGACGCCCTGCGGGCAGGCATAATCACAGAAAGCGACATCCCGAATGAAATAGTCAGGATATGCGGTCACAGTACCAGCAGGCGTATTGATTCAATGGTGTCGGACATGATATCAAACAGTGCTGACGATATTATCCGCTTCTCTCCCGAAATGCAAAGAGCCTACGATCTGTTTCATGAATACATGTACGGTGTTATATATGTCCACCCCGTAGCTAAAGGAGAAGAGAGCAAAGTTGAAGGCATTATCGAGGGTCTGTACAGGTATTATACGGCTCACCCCGAAACTCTTCCCGGCGAATTCGGTAAAATAGTTGAAAGTGAAGGCGCTGAGAGGGCTGCGTGTGACTATATAAGCGGTATGACTGACGGTTATGCCATGGAGAAATACGAAGAGATCTATATTCCGTTTACATGGAAGGTCAAGTAGCCTATGCCTATTCCTGAAAGTTTTATAGAAGAAGTTACCGCAAGAAACGATATCGTCGATGTTGTTTCCTCATATGTAAACCTTACAAAGACAAGCGGGAACAACAAATTCGGTCTGTGCCCGTTCCACAGCGAGGACACCCCGTCTTTCTGCGTTAACCGGGCAAAGCAGATGTATTACTGTTTCGGCTGCAACAAAGGCGGCGGAGTCGTAAACTTCATAATGGAAGAGGAGCATCTGAGCTTTCCGGAGGCAGTTGAATTTCTTGCAGAACGGGTCGGAATGCATATGCCTGAGACTGCCGATATTCAGGAGAATACGACCCGCAAACGTATACTAGCGCTCAACAAGGATGCTGCTCTCTTTTTCCGGTCGATACTTTTCTCTGACGAAGGAGAAAAAGCCAGGGAATATGTCAGCAATCGCCGGCTCACCTCTGCAACCGTCAACAGTTTTGGTATCGGATACGCGCCGGACGAGTGGAATTCTCTCACAAAAGCCATGCGTGAAAAAGGCTATAGCGAGGAAGAGCTCCTGTTGGCAGATCTTTGCAGAAAAGGGAGAAACGGAGGCATTTACGATACATTCAGAGACCGCCTGATGTTTCCCGTCATCAGCGTACGAAAGGAAGTCCTGGGTTTCTCAGGAAGAGCATTAAGTCCTGATGCAAGGGCAAAATATATGAATTCTTCCGATACTCCCGTCTATAAAAAAAGCAGACAATTATTTGCATTAAATCTTGCAAAGAACTCAAGGTGCGGTTATATTATCCTCGCAGAAGGAAATATAGATGTCGCTTCTCTGCACCAGGCGGGATTCGATTCGGCTGTTGCCTCATTGGGCACAGCACTTACCCCGGAACAGGCGAGACTCATTGCCGGCTATACAAACGAAGTTATCATCGCTTATGACAGCGACGAAGCCGGCGTGAAAGCGGCTCAAAGGGCTATTACGATCCTGGAGAAGCTTGATATTAAGGTCCGTGTTCTTCAGATGGAAGGCTCCAAAGATCCGGACGAATACATAAAGCTCAAAGGCGCCGATGCTTTCAGAAATCTGATAGAAAGCTCGGAAGATCAGATAGAGTTCAGGCTGTCCAGGATTAATTCAAAATATGATCTCTCCAGGGATGAGGATCGTGTCGCATATATAAAGGAAGCTGTTGCGCTCGTTGCCCGCTTTCCCGGAAAAGTGGAGCGTGTCATATATTCCGAAAGGATAGCGGAAAACGCCCGGACAGACAAGGCTGCGGTCTCCAAAGAGGTGGAGCGCGTCAGGAGCGTCATGCAAAAAAGTGCCAAGCGCAGACTTGACGCCTCTGAAACAAGGCCAATACAGCAATCGGGCAGAAAAAGCATAGGAATAAACTATGCAAATCCCGAGTCTGCAGCATGTGAAGAACAGATAATAGGCAAACTGGCCTTTGATCCTGCTGGCGCAACAGGTACTGAACTTCCTTCACCGGAACTCTTCACTTCACCGGAACTCAGAAAGATATATACAGTCATAACAGAAAAGATCAAAAACGGTGAAAGTCTGAATATAAATCTTCTCGGCACCTTGCTGACACAGAGCGAAATCTCTCTTTTCACCTCTATCACCCAAAGCCCGGGAAGTACTGATACAGCCGGCCTGCAGGATTGCATAGATCGCCTTAAGTCCCTCAGCTCACAGTCGGAGATGGATCTCAATAAACTTGCAGAAACATTAAGAGAAAGGAAATCATACAGGTAACGGATATGGAAAAAGCAAGAAACGCCGCAGTTGAACCCCAGGATTTTGCAGAAGAGGATCTGAAAAAAAAGCAGGAGGCCGAAAACGCCCGAAAAGCTTTGGAAGCTAAGTTAAACCAACTTCTTGAAAAAGGCAAGAAAACCGGAAAGCTCAAGTTTAAAGACCTGGAATTTCTCGAAGATGCCAACGCAGATCCTGAACTTGAGAGCAGATTTTATGAAGCCCTTGAGCAGAACGGGGTCAGTCTCGACATCCCTTCCGACGATGACGCTCTGCCTCCTTTGGACGAAGATGCTCCGGAGAATCTGGAACTCGAGGAGATTGAAGAAGTTACTGAAGAAGAACTCTCCAACACAGACGCCTATGTCGATTCTCTTACTATTGACGATCCCGTCCGTATGTACCTGAAAGAGATTGGCCGTGTTCCGCTCCTGACTCCGGATGAGGAAGTGGACCTTGCAAGGCGTATGTCTGACGGAGATCAGGAAGCAAAAAATCGCATGACCGAATCCAACTTAAGGCTCGTCGTGTCGATAGCGAAGAGATATGTTGGCCGCGGAATGCAATTTCTGGATCTCATTCAGGAAGGCAACCTCGGGCTTATCAAGGCCGTCGATAAATTTGATTATACTAAAGGTTATAAATTCTCGACTTATGCAACCTGGTGGATCCGTCAGGCAATTACCCGTGCCATAGCGGATCAGGCCAGAACAATCCGTATTCCGGTCCATATGGTCGAGACGATAAACAAAGTCATCCGTGTTTCCCGACAGCTTCTACAGGAACTTGGGCATGACCCGACTGCAGAAGAGATTGCCGAGGAGATGAATTTGCCTGTAGACAAGGTTCGGGACATACTGAAGATCGCACAGGAGCCGGTCTCTCTCGAAACTCCGATCGGTGAAGAAGAAGACAGCCACCTTGGAGATTTCATCCCCGATGAAGAAGCCAGTGAGCCTGCCGAGGCTGCAAGTTTTGCACTCCTCAGGGAGCAGCTGGATGAGGTGCTCGACACTCTTACCCCGAGAGAAAAGAAAGTCCTTGAACTCCGTTTCGGCATGACCGACGGAAGAACAAGGACGCTTGAAGAGGTCGGTAAGGAATTCAATGTAACAAGAGAGCGTATCCGCCAGATAGAAGCAAAAGCTCTCCGTAAACTGCGTCATCCGAGCAGGAGCAAAAAACTCAAGGATTTCTTAAGCTGAACAGGATATCAATAAAACTGCCGCTTTTTGCGGCAGTTTTTTATTTCAGTCTCCCGTAATACCAGCCGGAGATTCCGTTGTGTTTGACAAAATACCCATTCGAACACTCCTCCACGACTGAAACTCTGTCTCCGGGCCTCAGCGGGAGGATATAGTCCGTGCAGTCGTTGCAGCGCGTAACCTTATCTCCGGTAAAAAGGTACTTCGTCAGAATATCCATCTCGTATCCGGTCCTGAGATGTCTGCAATGCGAGAATTCTTCGCCCCTCTCGAGCACTTCAACCTCACTGTCACCCCATCGGATATAGTATGAATCCCTGTTTTCATTCTGATAGTCCAAAACCTCTCTTTCCGGAAAGCTGTCATAATACTCCCAGGAAAAGTCCTCGCTCCCTTCAAAAGGGATCACAAGCACATTAAGCTGTCCATCATCCTTCAGAACACAACCTCCGTCTATGGAGATTATCTTCCGCTCTCTGTCTATCAGCGGGTTTGCACACACAAGCTTCTCTGTGTAAAGGCAGACCGGAGTATGCCCGACTATTACCCACTTGGGGAAGGAATATCCGAGATTGTAGAACCTGTCTGTCTTCATGACCTCTTGTCCCGTGTGCTCTTCCAATGCTTTACCGGGCAAAACGGCGCTGTGTGCAAAAATATAGTGCTCTGACTCTATCACGGCCGGAAGATCGGAGAGAAACCGCCAATGCTCAGGGTAGGCCTCGAACAGCTTTTCCTTTACAAGGCCGAGTTCATCTGTTGTCATCAGATTAAATCCGAGTGCTCTGCTCATTTCCCATATGAGCCCCGACCGCCTGTACCTGAAATACTGCAGGAGCCTGGAGTCTGCCTCCGCTCCCCATTTGAAAAGCTCCGCCCAAGTGTCGCAGTTTCCGGAGAGCACATGTGTGTGCCCCTCCTTCACCATCGCTATTATCTTCTCCAAAACAGCGAGGTTGTCACTGCCCTTCTCAAGAAAATCTCCGGCTATAACCAGTTCATCCTGTTCGGGATCATAATCTGCTTTTTTTAAAGCACCCTCAAAATAGAGAAGATTTGCGTGGATATCGGACACGACAAGTATCCTTCTTTCAGGGCCGGGGTTGAGCTTTTCGATCTTCACCTTATCATGCCACATCAGATCTCTCTTTCCATCAAAAGGATATTCCCGTCCGCCGCCGTCTCAAACCCGACTTCTTTAAATCCGTGCTTTCTGTAAAAACTGAGTGCAGGAGCATTGCTCTCGGCAGCAAAAAGCCTCAGTCTTGTCCTTCCGAGTTTTCTGAAATGCATCACAGCCTGCCCAAGCGCCTGTATGCCGAGTCCTCTTCCGCGGTATTCTTCCTTTAAGTACAGAAGGCTTATCCAACCGCAGCCTTCCCTTTTCCCTCTCTCGGGATCGAGGTCCAGAAGTCCTGCTTCTTCGTCACCTTCATATATCTTTATTATCGAGCCTTTGTCCTTCCGGTAATGTAAAACGGCACTTCTAAAGTAAGTGTCGGCCTTAAAATGCTCCGTATTCCGATGGGCAAAATACCAGGAGTCTTCATAACAGGACTTGTAATATGCTTCCATCTGTGCAGGATCCTCAGCCTCAAACCTGAAAAATACTCCGCCAAATGCAAGAGGTTCCTTTTTGAGTTCCCCTTCAAGGGCATTGAGGTGCGATGAATCCCCGATATAATCCGGTGTAAAGACGCCGTTTTGAAAAAAATAATGCGATATGCCCGTGTTTTTAGAAATCGGAAGATCCTTTGCCTGGTCTATCGTCACACCCACCATCCTGGATTGCAGGCACCTGAGAGTAACACCATGGCTCACTATAACGACACTCTGTCCTTCGTGCCTTTCTGCTATCTCACAAAGTGCTTCATAAGCTCTGTGCGTGACCTGCTCGAACGTCTCGGCACCTTCCACATGCCAATCCGGAGAATCGCTTAAAAAAAGTGTCATCTCCTCTTTGTGATGATAATAAAGATTTCCAAAAGGCACTCCTTCCCATGGCCCTAAGTTTATCTCCCTTATTCTTTTATCAGTATTTATCCTGATCTCCGGGTGATACTTAAGTGCCGCCTGAGCGGTCATAAATGCTCTCTTTAAATCACTCGAGTAGACAGCATCGATCTTTATATCTTTGAGTTTTTCAGCCAAAGCCTTGATCTGGAGTTGCCCTGTTTCCGTGACATCTCCGTCCCAGTGGCCCTGCATAAATCTGTATATATTGCCTTCCGCTTGAGCGTGCCTTATAAGGTAAATTTCCGTCATAAAAAGTTCCTTTAAATGCAAAAGCCTCCCTGCTGGGGAGGCTTTATATCATCCAGCCATAAAGTCCACTTTGATAACGCCTTCGGACTGTTCCATCTTATCGATAAGGTTTTCCGGACCTGTGTCCGAGTCCCCCATCATCACCGAGATGGTGACTGTCGCAGTTCCGTTGATCGGAATGCTCTGGTTGATCGTCAGAATGTTCGTTCCGCTCTCCTGAAATACTGAGAGGAGCTTTGAAAGCACCCCCGGTCTGTCATGAAGCGTCACGTGAAAAGTGACTACGGACTCGGTCTTGAAGTTTCTCAGAGGCTGTATAAGATCCCTGTATTTGTAGAAAGCACTGCGGCTCAAGTCCACACTCTCCGCAGCCTGAGCGACCGTCTTTGCCTCACCGGTTTCCAAAAGTTCCTTTGCTTTGAGGACTTTTTCAAAGATCTCCGGAAGTGCCGATTCTTCTATGATGTAGTACTTCGATTTCATGGATTCAGTGGCCACAGATACTGCGACACAAACTCCGGAATATAATTCCGGTAAGTCTCGATAAGTGTGCTTATGTGGTATTGAGTCTCAAGTCCGGTCTCTATTCGATCCATACTTCCTCCGGTCACAAAGCCCACTCCGATGGCCACGGCACCCAGGAGCAGACAGACCATCACGACCGTCATTATTACTCTCCATCCGTCATTCATTCAGGCATCTACCTCCTTCAGGTACCAACGCTTTCCGAGGCCGGCAATTTCTTTTATTAACCCCGGGATCACGCTGAAGAGCAGCCAAATGAATATCCAGAAAAACAAGAGACCGAGTGCAAGGGAGATAAGCGCTGCTCCGAGTATGATTATAATGTCCGCAACGATCGGAAATCCCGTCAGTGCCGCTCTTACACCAAATAGTCCGAGAGCACATGCTGCTGCACCGCAAGCCAATGCCACAGCCGCAAAACCTATAAGGCATACGATACCGAGGAGCCCCAAAGGTATGAAGATCAATAAAAACAATATTAAAAGCAACGGCCTTTTCTTAACTGTCTTGCCTTTCGAATCCTGCTTTATTTCAGTCTTCCCGGTCTCTACGGGCTCATCATCGTCGTTTTCTTCGTCTTTAACGGTCTCCTCATTTTTCACAGGCTCTTCCGATTCTTCAGGCTTTTCAGTCTCTTCCGTCTCTTCGCTTTCGGTGTCCTTCGAAAGCAAAAAGTCATCGACCTCCTGAAGTTCTTCCGGTTCAGTCTCTTCCAATGGCTCTTCCGATTCCGGCTCAGCAAAGGAATAAGGAGACACGATTCCTTCATTTTCGGCCTCTGCCCTTGCATGGTCAAGTGCCTTTATGTATCCCGGCCTCTCGTCTTCAGGCTCTTCAGGTTCTTCACCGTATTCCTTCATCGGGTCAAAAGCGCTCTCCGGCTTCTTGTTGTAGGCACGCGCCATGTACACGGCCTGTCTGGTCGGAGAAATCAAAAATCCCGTCAGGGCCTGCTCATCCGGGGCATCGTCGAACATGTCTCCATAGATGCCCAGCGCTGTCTTTCGGTCCTCTTCGGACATAAAAGTCAGGAGTCTTCCCAGCTCTGCAAGGAATTGTTTCTTGTTGATTTCGTTCACCTTCTTTTCAGAACATACATAGATATTATATTAAAATCATCTTTTACGGTCAAGGGAAATTTGAGGATGCCGCTATTGACAAGTCTTGAGGCTGAATATAAAATACCCGTGTTACACAAAAAAGCGATTTAAGAGGGATCTTCAACATGTCAAACGATAAAAAAGTAGAGAGAATCACCGATATGGAAAAGGACTTTGCCCAGTGGTTCACGGATGTCTGCATACAGGCGGAGCTGGTCGACTATTCGGGCATTAAAGGCTTTTTCATCATGCGCCCCTATGGCTATGCCATCTGGGAGAACATACAGAATGTACTCGACAAGAAATTCAAAGAAGGCGGGCACGAGAATGTTTCCATGCCGGTACTCATTCCCGAAAGCCTTCTCCAGAAAGAAAAAGATCATGTTGAGGGCTTTGCCCCCGAGTGCGCCTGGGTCACACACGGCGGAGATGAGGAACTCCCCGAGAGGCTCTGCGTGCGGCCGACCTCCGAGACACTTTTCTGTGATCACTGGAGCCATGTGCTCCACTCCTGGCGTGATCTCCCTATGCTCTACAACCAGTGGTGCTCTGTTCTCCGTTGGGAGAAGACTACACGCCCGTTTTTGAGAGGCCGCGAGTTCCTCTGGCAGGAAGGTCACACACTTCACGCGACTGAGGAAGAAGCGAGAGAAGAGACATTGAAGCAGCTTGATGTATATGCTGACCTCTGCGAGAATTATCTTGCCATGCCGGTCATAAAGGGTAACAAGACTGACAAAGAAAAATTTGCCGGTGCCGTCAATACTTATACGATCGAGTGCATGATGCATGACAAGAAAGCCCTGCAGTCGGGGACATCACATTTCTTCGGTGATGGATTCGCAAGACAATTTGGCATCACCTTTACAGACAGAGATAACAAACAAAAATATCCTTTCCAGACTTCCTGGGGGCTTTCTACCCGCGTAATCGGCGGAATAATAATGACGCATGGGGATAACAACGGCCTCGTGCTGCCTCCGAAAATAGCCCCTATCCAGGTAATCGTCGTTCCCGTCGCCCAGCATAAAGAGGGCGTGCTTGAGAAGGCTCAGGCTCTTTATGAAGAGCTTAAAGCGCTCGGGATCCGCGCAAAGATCGATACCTCCGATAACAGTCTCGGCTGGAAATGTGCACAGTATGAAATGAAGGGTGTTCCTCTCCGTGTGGAGATCGGGCCTAAAGATATTGAAAACGGCAGTTGCATGGCAGTAAGACGCGATAACCGCGAGAAAACTTCTGTCTCGTTATCAGAGCTTGAAACCGAAATCCCAAGACTTCTCGATGCCGTTCAGAAAGGTCTCTATGACAAGGCAAAAAACAATCTCGACGAAAACATCCGTCCTGCCTATTCTCTTGAAGAAGCAAAGGAACTCCAGGAAAAGTACGGAGGATTTGTTAAGACCATGTGGTGCGGCGACCTTAAGTGCGAGCTCGACATGAAAGAAAAGGCCGGAATGTCCTCAAGATGCATTCCCTTTAAGCAGGAGGTCATGGGTGAGACCTGTGCCTGTTGCGGAAAGAAAGCAAAGCAAATGATATACTGGGGCGTTGCGTATTGAAGCTCAAGTAAAAAACAGGGCATCTTCGGATGCCCTGTTTTTTTAGTCTGTTACTGTCAGTGTTACATCTGTTATTTCAGATGAGATCTGCGATTTCTCCCCGGTTACGGAATCAAAAAAAGATACTCTGTACTTGGCGTTATACACACCTTTGCCCAGGACTGCTGAATTTGTATCCAAAGGAATTGAGAGCAGCTGAAATCCCGGTTTAATCAATCCGGATTCGGCAATAACGATTTCACTGTTCCCATCAATTACAACAAACTCAAGTGAAACATCATGATTTGAACTGTTCGGATTCTGGAAATAAAGATTTATAACACTGTTTGTCTGAGAAAGCTCTGCATCAAGAGAATAATTCATTGTCACAGACTTCTCACCGTCAGGATTCGGCGTTGTCATATCACCCGGTATCGGCACAATATCGGAACTTTGCTCCGATACAGAAGGCTCTGCCGAAACTTTTATATCAGCAGTTTCTGCAGTGTAGTTCATTCTTTCTGTGCTCCAGAAAACTGCCATCATGAGTATGATCACAATTATCAGGAAAAGGAAAATAGTTATAATCGCAGTCCTTTTGCTCATAGTCTGTAATACTCCTTATACCAAAGAGCGAAGTTGTGAAGGCCGACGCGGAGTGAGGTAGATGGTCTGAAGCCGAAATCGCGCTCCAAGTCTGTGGTGTCGGCATAGGTTGCAAGGACGTCACCGGGCTGCATGGGGACGAGTTTTCTATGGCCTTCAAAATCATACTCAGCCGGCAGGATCCTTGCCTCGACAAGCTCTTCCTGAAGGATCTTCACAAATTCGAGCAGATTTTCGGGGTTCGAGTTTCCTATATTGTACAACCTGTAAGGGGAAGGCTTTTCGGGAGCGCAGAGCGAAACCTTTATTATTCCTTCAACTATGTCATCTATATAGGTGAAATCCCTCATGCAGTTTCCGAAATTGTAGATCTCGATGCTTTCTCCTGCAGTAAGTTTTTTCGTAAACTTGTAATATGCCATGTCAGGTCTTCCTGCGGGCCCGTATACCGTAAAGAATCGAAGCCCTGTGGCGGGTATGCCGTAGAGCTCGCAATAAGCGTGTGCCAACAACTCATCTGATTTCTTGGTAGCTGCATAGAGGCTCACCGGATTATCTGCCCTGTCATTCGTCGAGTACGGCACCTTATTGTTTTTCCCGTATACACTGGAGGATGAGGCGTATACCAGATGCTCAACGGGATATTTTCTGCAGGCTTCAAGTATATTATAAAATCCTAGTATGTTAGACTCTATATAGGCATCGGGATTTTCAATCGAATACCTGACTCCTGCCTGAGCCGCAAGATTGATGACAACTTCCGGTCTGTATTTTCCGAACAACTCCATTAGGAGTTCCTTATCAGCTATGTTCCCTTTTATGAACTCAAGTTTTCCTCCAAGCTTTGCCAGACGGTATTCCTTGAGAGAGACCTCATAGTAGCTGTTCATATTATCAATCCCGACGATCTTTGCGCCGGGATATCTCTTTTCGATCTCGGATGAAAGTGCAGCTCCGATAAATCCCGCGGCACCGGTTATGAATACAGTCTTATTGTCAAGCTCGATATTTTCTTTGAGCATTGGAACTTCCTTTCATTTTGGGGAAAAATCGAAAACATAGGTGTCAACTCCGAGATCCTGCGCCTCACTGAAAATCCTAAACAGAAACCACCCGAAAAAGACAAGAAAGGCAAGGATCTTTAAAAGCTTTTTGCGCTTTTCGGGGCAATGTTTTTCAATTATCCGAACTATCTCCGCCCACATCATGATCCTCGTCATGAAAAGAATCGAGTTCTCTCTCCAGACATTTGCATAAGTACAGGCCGGCATGATCATTATATCCCAGGTACAGGCCGCTTTTGCGAGGACTGAGCTTCTGCTTTTGCCCAATTCCTTCCAAAAGATCAGCATGAATACGAAAAGAGCCCCGTGCGGAATGAGCATTATCCAGTGCTCGATAACAAGTCCCTGCCAGACATTGGTAGCGCTCATTTGCAGATAATCCCGGATATCGCCCCTTATCAGATCATAAAGAGGCGCGTATATATCGAGCTGTCCTTTTACATAGCGTATAACGGCCAGGCTCAAAGCAACCGGGATAATGATCCACAGCACGAATTTAATTCTGCTCCACCCGGATATTCTGTCTCTGAACAGATACCAGAAGATTACAAACGGCGCAAAAGCAGCGATCGTAAAGAGGTGCAGCTCAAGCGACAGAAACAGAAAGACAAGGCCAAGTATCGCATAACCCGTTTTCCTGGGTTTTAAACAGGAGAGGAATATAAGAAAGCAGGATGCGCTCAGAGCAGTCTTGAGCTCCGTAAGCGCCTTAATGTAGAAAAATACTACAATCAAAAACGGAACGAAGGAGAGTGCGTCCGGTCTTTTGCAGTAGGTACTCATGAAAACAATATAGCCGAGAAGCATGATTGCGTAGCAGACGAAGATATACGCATTGAAGCTTCCGAGAGTCTTATTGCAGAAATATGTAAGCCAAAAATAACCGGATTTGTATTCCTTCAGCCGCTCCGATATAAGGCTTCCGCTGTCTATTGTGTCGAAGAACTCTTTATAAACTCCGAAATCGGCGCCGACGCTGATATCTCGGAACACAGCAAATACAGCCATAACGCCGAAAAACAATGCAAACCAAAACGCACCAGGGACTTTTCTCTCACCGGGTATTCCTGCGACACAGGCTTTTTTAATGCATATCATGCAAAAAACGCCGAGAAAAGAGTAGAGGATCAATGTCCCGAACTCCAAAGATCCTATTCCTAAAGGAAGCGAGACCATCATAAAACCGAAACCTCCTTGAGAAAATCCAGCCACTGAGGGCAGACGACCTGAGAATCGAATTTTGAGCGGAGCTTTACGGCCTCGCTGCATATATTCTCGGTTTTTTCTCTCTCCGAAATGATGCGTTCAAGGTCCTCTGCGATCTTTCTGTAGTCTCCGACCGGGACCAGAAATCCGTTTACCCCGTCATCTATCAGCTCATTGGGGCCTCCGGAGGGGCAGTCCGTCGCTATGCATGGTACTCCGCATGCCAGCGCTTCGATGAGCGCATTCGGCATTCCCTCATAGTCAGAGCTCAACACAAATGCAGTTCCGTTTTTAACGATCTTCATCGGATCCTTTACCGTACCGGGCATAAAGACGCTCTTTTTAAGGCCCTTCCCGGTTATATATTCCTGAAGTGCTTCTCTTTGGGTGCCCTCTCCCAGTATCACGAGCCGGTAGAGCGGATATCTGCGGTGGAAGATCTCAAAGGCATCAACGAGACAGAAGAAGTTCTTCTGTTTTTCAAGGCGCCCTACCGAGTATATGATCTTTTCCCGCTCTGCGCCGGGCTCTATGGGCTCCGGCAGAGCAGAGATATCAAGGGGATTCGGAAGTATCCTTCCCTTTTTTCTCTGCTTTCTGGGAAAGAAACTCCTGGCCTTTTTCGTTTGGAAAATGAGCGCCGCTGACGAAGGGTATGTGAGGATTCTCATGAGTCTGGTTATCGGCTTGTCCGGCATCTTCCAGGGGTTATTTCTCTCGGATACTACGACCGGTATCTTTGTTCCTTTCATCGCCGCCAGTACGTATATCCCGATCTCTTCCGGCATCGATAAAACAACATCCGGGTATATATCAGTTAAAATATCGCGGACCTTTTTAAATCTTCGCCACTTGTTTATTAAAGGATTCTTCGAGTTTTCCTCGACCTCGTAAATATTCACATTGCCCGGAACCGTATAGAAATGTTTCGTCTTTTCAGTGAGCACGAGTGAGCAGTTTACTCCGCTTTCCGCCCAACTGTTAAGAAGCCTTGCTACCACTCTCTCAGCGCCTCCGGCAGTCAGGTTATGGGCAACGACTGCCACTCTGAATTCCTGTCTCTCCTCCCTGTAAAAGTCAAGGAGTTTCTTTGCGGCGTCATCTATATCGAGCCCTTCCTTTTCCATTCTCTCCCTGGCCAGGAGTGATTGTTTCTCTCTGTCCCCGGCCTTCACTGATGCCATCTCATCCGCCCAGTTTTCCGGAGAACCAAGAGGAAGAAATCTCAGAAGCCCGGTCTTGTCTGCTTCTTTTGTTATGTTCTCCGAACATATGCAGATTATCCCTGAGTCTTGTGCTTCCATCAGCACAAGCGGAAGTCCCTCATGCAGGGAAGGCATTACAAATACATCGGCAGCACTCAGGTAATACGGGATCCTGTCGGTGTTATTGATGAATATGCAGCTTCCTTTGGGAAGAAGAGCTTCTGCTTTGGCGTGTACTTTCTCCTTTAAAGAGCCGTCCCCTATCAGTATGAGCTTCGAGTCAGGCCTTCTTTTCAACAGCTCCGCGAAAGCTTCAATAAGAAAGCTCTGGTTCTTAGCCTCGTTGAAAAGGCCGGTGTGCAGCACGCACAGACCGTTTCCTATCCCGAGAGCAGCCCTTGCTTCTTTCCTGAGTTTCGGATTGAAAGCGAACTTCTCCGTATCTATTCCGTTGTTGAAGACCTCGAAGCGCCTGTCTTTAAACAGCCATCTGCCAGCATCTGCTCCGCAGGCAGCCCTCAGATTGCAGTATCTGTAGAAGGAAGGCCTCAGGACGGCATCCAGTATCTTGAATCTCGAGGCAGTGTTGTGGCTGTGAGCGATCCGAAGCGGCACCCCGGCATTGAATGCGGCTTCCATCTCAAGCGCCAGAGTCGCCGAATTACCGTGAGCATGCACGGCGTCTGCACCTCTGAAGATCTTTCCAAGCTGTTTCCTATATTCAAGCGGGTGCTTGAGCCTTGACAGAACATAGACTTTTCCGCCGCTTTCGAGAAACGGGCGGGTATATTTTTCCTCCGGCTCATTTATGCACACCAGATCAAAGCGGATGTCTTTTGCGAGCTTCAGTATAGCCGTGCAGTAGCCCAGCATCACGTTCGTAATGCCGTTTGCCCCTGTTTCAACTGTGTTTACCTGGACTATTCTCATTTACTGTTTCAAGTCTCCGGTCTCTTCAAAGGGTTTGGGATTCAGCATCTGCTCGTATATTTTAGTATCAACCAGATTCCTGTACCATCTGTGATACATGTAATTGAATATGTATCCGGGCCTTCCGTCAAGAAAACCTCCCTTAAATATATAATAATACACGAAGAGGAACCAGGACCTTGAGAACATCGGAAGCTTATAGTAAAAACCGAATTTTTTCCTTCTCGTCTCTGCGACATACCTGTCGTTTTCTATTTCGGCGCTCTTGCCTTCCTTAAACTCGAAATAGTCCTGCATCTCGCGGGTGGCGTACCAGTTCATCTTGTTTATCCAATGGGTCATATCCTTGAAATCCTCATGGATAAACCGTTCTTTGCAGGATATAGACTTTCCTTCCGACAGCACTGTATGCTCGTCCATTCTCCGATCTTCTATCCTTCCTATACCCGTTTTGAACATCACGATCCTGCGCTTGTTGGCTGCCCCGTGCTTTAAAACTCTTCCGAGAAAAACGAGCCAGGCCTCTGTCGAAAATCCGTTAATGTCGTCATCCACGTGCTCCAAGGCAAGAGCCGCAAGTTCCTCTTTCAACGCCGGTGTAAGCCTCTCGTCTGCATCCAGTCTGTAGGTCCATTTAGTCGTTATATCGGTGTTATCGAGTGCCCAGTTGAACTGTTTCGAGTAGTTTTCAAATGGGTGAAAATAAACATCTGCCCCGTACTGCTCAGCAATGGAACAGGTTCCGTCTTCGCTCCCGCAATCCACGACCACTGTCCGTTTTGCAAAACCCTTGAGTGATTCAAGACAGTCTATAAGGTTTTTCTCTTCATTTTTTGTCAGTATTACCGCAGTTACGTCAGTCATGGGTTTTCTCCCGGACATAAAATTTCAACGTATATTATATATTTTCCCCCTTTTTATTTCAACGCTTAATTGACTTTGGGTACCAAATGTCATAAACTGTATTAACAATCCTAAAACCGATCTCTTCAAAGGGAGTTTTCATATGAAACGTACTGTTTTTGCCCCCGGCAGGACAGAACTCGCCGGAAATCATACAGACCATCAGAAAGGCAGAATACTCGCCTCGGCCGTCGATCTCGGCCTCTATGCTGAAACAGAAGCCAACGGCACCGATTTAATCAACATCTCCTCCGGCGGATACGATCCTTTTGAGGTAAATCTCAAAAAGCTGACTGTGAACCCCTCCGAATTCGGCTCATCCAAATCCCTCGTCAGGGGTGTCGCCGCAGGTTTTAAAGACCTCGGACTAAAGACGGGCGGCTTTGACGCAGTTATCAGGAGCACTCTTCCCGCAGGCTCCGGTTTAAGTTCCTCCGCAGCCTTCTCAGTCCTGATTGGAAACATCTTTTCAGAGCTTTTCAATGATTCCTCTGTGGACAGAGTGGTCATCGCACGTATAGCCCAAAGCGCCGAAAACGCCTTCTTCGGAAAGCCCTGCGGGCTCATGGACCAGCTCGCCTGTTCAGTTGGACATACAGTCTATGTCGATTTCTCCACCAACGAAATAGAGTCCATCAATGCAGATTTCGCTGCAATGGGCCTCACTTTGAGTCTCACGGACACAGGCGGAAGCCATGCAGGCCTTGACACGTCTTATGCCCGCATTCCCGCAGACATGAAATATATAGCAAACCTCTTCGACAAGGCAGTTCTTGCTGATGTGGATCCTGCTGAGTTTGCCGCCAAAGGCTGGTCCAAGGAAGACAGGCCGGTCAGAAGAGCTATGCATTTCTTCGGCGAAAACGAGCGCGTCCCCAAGATGCGCGATGCTTTGAAGTCCGGAGATGCAAAAACATACATACGCCTCATGAACGAAAGCGGGCGCTCATCTGAAGAGCTTCTAAACAACATCGTCACCTCGGCGACCGGTGATCTCAAGCTCAAGGAAGGACTCGATCTTGCCGGAAAGATCCTCAACGGAAAAGGCGCTTGGAGAGTACACGGAGGCGGCTTTGCAGGCTGTGTTCAGGCTCTCTGCCCGACGGATTTCTTCGGAGAATATAAGGCAAAGATGGAAGAAGTCTTCGGAAAAGATTCCTGCATGGAAATAAAGCTGAAATAATACGGAAAAAATATATATAAAACAGATAAAAACCTTGACTCAGTCAGGGTTTTTTGCTAATATATCAGGGCATTTCGCACGGGGTGCGGACCTTCAGCCATGTGGCCCTTAAAAACGGGTTTGGTTCAAGGGGAGATGCCCCCGGAGGAAAATAACAAAAATAAGGAGAAAACCAATGGCATCAGTAGTTTCCATGAAACAGCTGCTTGAAGCCGGTGTCCACTTCGGGCACCAGACTAGGCGCTGGAACCCCAAGATGGCCGAGTACATTTACTGCGAACGTAACGGCATCTACATCATCGACCTTCAGAAGACGGTCAAAAAACTTGAAGAGGCATACAATTTTGTACGCCAGCTCTCCGAAAATGGCGAGACAATACTCTTTGTCGGAACCAAGAAGCAGGCTTCCGACGCTATCCGCGAAGAAGCTTCCCGCGTAGGCATGTACTACGTCAACGCACGTTGGCTCGGCGGAATGCTTACGAATTTCAAGACCATGCGCACCCGTATAGACCGTCTGGCTCAGCTCAAAAAGATGCAGGAAGACGGCACTTTCGACATGCTCCCCAAGAAGGAAGTCATGAAGCACCTCGGTGAGATGGAAAAACTTGAAAAGTATCTCGGCGGTGTAAAAGAGATGAAGAAGCTTCCCGGAGCAATGTTTGTCGTAGACCCGCGCAAGGAACACAATGCTATCGCAGAAGCCCGTAAACTCCACATCCCCATAATAGCCATCGTCGACACGAACTGTGATCCGGATGAGGTTGACTATGTCATTCCTGCAAACGATGACGCTATCCGTGCAATAAAGCTCATTGCTTCTACTATGGCCAATGCCGTTCAGGAAGGCCGCCAGGGAGAAGATGCAGCTGTTGAAGAAGTAACCGAGGAAATTCCTGCAGAAGAAATCCCCGCAGAAGCCGCACAGGCAGAGGAGGAATAATTATGGCATTTACAGCTCAGGATGTTAAAACTCTCCGTGAGATGACAAACGTCGGCATGATGGACTGCAAAAAGGCTCTCCAGGCATGCGACGGCGACATGGATAAAGCAGTCGACTGGCTCCGTGAAAAGGGCCTCGCAAAGGCTGCCAAAAAGGCAGGGCGCATTGCCGCAGAAGGCATGGCTTATGCCCGTGTATGCTCTCAGTGCGGGCGCGGAGTCATAGTTGAAGTCAACTGTGAGACCGACTTCTGCGCAAAAAGTGAACTGTTCGTCGGGTTTGTAAAAGACATTGCCAAGACCGTACTGAACGAGAATCCTTCCGATCTCGACGCTCTGATGAGCAGCAAATACGAAGGCTCAGATCTCACGGTTGCCGAGATCCTTCCCGAAAAGGTCATGAGCATCGGTGAAAACCTCCAGATCCGCCGTTTTGCCCGTTTTGACAACGGCACAAACGTCGCCTATGTCCATATGGGGGGCACCCGCGCAGTTCTGGTGAATCTCGCTGTCGAAGGCAATATTGACGCCACAGAGATAGGCAAAAATGTTGCAATGCAGATAGCAGCCATGAATCCCAAATATTGGGACAAGAGCCTTGTTCCCCAGGCAGACCTTGACCATGAGAGAGATGTCCAGGTCGCACTTATGGATAATGACCCGAAGATGGCCTCCAAGCCTCAGGCTATTAAAGAGAAGATCGCAACCGGCAAGCTGAACGCTTTCTTCAAAGAGAACTGCCTGCTCCAGCAGGATTTCGTTCGCAGCGACCTGTTCCAGGGCTCAGTTGAAGGATACATCAATGATGCAGCCAAGAAACTCGGCGGGTCCGTTAAATTTGTCGATGCCATACACTACATTAAGGGCGAAGGCATTGAGAAGAAAGAAGAAGATTTTGCAGCAGAAGTTGCAAAACAGATGAACCAAGGCAAATAAGAGAATTTATACAGCGGCTCATCCGAGCCGCTTATTTTTATAGTTTATATGGGAAAATACAAACTTTTTGCATATGATCTGGACGGGACCCTTCTCGCGACAGACAAGAATCTTCCGGAGGAAAACAGGCGTGCTCTTGCTGAAGCTTACAAAAAGGGCAATATCCTCGTTCCCGCCACAGGAAGGATCTATCTCGGGATCTCCGAGCTGATAAGAAATATGGGCGTTTCCCGATATTATATATGCTGCAACGGCGCCGTTGTTCTGGACGCGGAGACCGGAGAGACAATATATTCTGCCGACCTCCCGCTTGAAGATGCCCTTAAGATCTCAGATCATATCTGCTCACAATTTGACGCTGCATGGGGCTGTTATCAGGACGGGCGCGGTTTCATGTCTTCGGAAGACAGAGCCAATCTCGCCCATTTCTTCGAGGACAAATTCATGCTGGACTATATCCTGAGCGCGCACTCGGGTGTCCCGGATTTCCGGGGCATGCTTATAAGAAAAGGCCGCGGAATGCATAAGTGTTCGTTTTATTTTGCGGATAAAGCCGAGCGACAGTACTGCCTTGAAACACTGCCGAAGCTTTTCCCTCACATCAAATTCACATCATCTGTCCCCAATAATATAGAGTGCAATTCCTTTCAGGCCGATAAAGGTCTGGCTTTGAATGCTCTCTGCAGCTTTCTCGGAATTCCGGAGGCTTCCTCTGTCGCATTCGGAGACGGGACTAATGATATCGCTATGCTCAAAGCTGCAGGGCTCGGAGTTGCAATGGCAAACGCTCCCGATGAAGTCAAAGCATCAGCAGATATCACAGCCGATACCAACGACAACGCCGGCGTTGGAAAAATGATTCTCTCCCTTATTGAAGCATAAAACAGCAGTCATAAGAATTCCGGAGCATTAATGCTCCGGAATTTCTTTTCGGCTCTACCAGATAAACGGGATCAGCCGGTATTTCACCTTTTTTGTGTATTCTCTGTATCCGGGAAGTCCTTCTTCCAACACCAGTTCCTCGTTCCGGATCCTTTTGACGATGATCGGAATGTAGCAGAGCATTATAACGAACGAAATTACTGAGCCAAGCACCAGCGGCATTGAAAGAAACAGAAATACTGTTGCCGTATACATCGGATGTCTTACAACACCGTATAGTCCCGTATCTATCACCTTCTGATCTTCCTGCACCTCTACCGTTCGGGAGAGATAAGTGTTCTCTCTGAGAACTTCCGCATAAACCGCATAAGCGATCAGGAAGACAACGGAAGCAATAATACTGACACGGAAAGGGAGCATAAGCCATCCGAAACGGACGCTCATGCCCGCCGAAATGAAAGCTGCGAGGAACATGATCCCGCTGTAGAGGATCACTGTCCTCTGCTCGGATTCCTGCTCCTTTGCACTCAGTCTTTTTTTCAGAAGCTCCGGATTCCTGTACATCATGACGAAGCCGGCAATGAACATTGGAACAAACAGGATCCCCGTCAAAATCCAGGCCTGGGTATAATGCAGGGTCCCGGCAGGAACGAAGAGGAGCAGCATAATGACCAAAAGTCCCGCGAAAAACTTTGAGATAGCGCGCATAAACAGCTCTCTGCTCATTGGATCTCCTCCCCAAGACCTTCCGCGAACTCCCGTATGATCCGGTTGACCTCTTCAGGCTTATCCGTATTCGAATTGTGCCCGGCATCTCTGATCCAAAAGATCTGGAGGCCTTCTTTTTTTGCCCATCTGCGGTTATAGCTTTTGGCTGAGCCCGCCCGGTCTTCTTCCCCGCAGATCAGTATCGCAGGACAGTCTATAGTATAAGGCAAGTCTGCTTCCATCGCCTCAGCCAGCATTTTCATTCCGTGACCCGCCAGAGTACAGTACTCATCCTTCGTATAGGAGCCGATGAATTGTTCCATGAGCGATCTTCCGTAAGCGGTCACAGAGCAGCCTTCCGCTCCAAGTTTTTTCAGCGTTTTCCACGGAAAGGCCCGGTACATGGGCTCAGTATGTTTCAGAAGGCTTATCTCAAAACCTGTCACATAACTGCGCTTAAGAGGCGCGGAATCGATCGAGACAAATCCGGCGGTTTCGCCGGGATACTTCTCCATATAGCACTGGGAAACATATCCTCCCATCGATTGCCCGATGAGGACGGGACGCAGGATATGCTCAGTTTCCAGTATATTGTGAATCCATATGGCCTTATCCATAAGGTTAAAGTCATACCTGAACGGTCTCGATTCCGCATGACCCGGCGCATCCCAGGTAAGCAGGTTGTATTCATTTTCAAATGCTTCGATCTGTTTATCAAAAAGCCGGTGGTCGGCGGTGAGTCCGGGAAGAAAAACAAGTGTTTTCCTGCCGGATACGAGCTCATTTGTCCAATACCGGATGGTTCCGCATGCCGTCTCAAATGTCTTTTCAATCATCGCTTATCACCCTGCCTTTTGCGAATGTATACTTTTTTCCAGAAATCAACAAGCTCATGGAAGTCCTTTTCCATAGCATCGGTGTCCATGCTCCCGCGCTGAATATATTCCCAAAGGCAGCCCTCCGACGCCCAGTACATCTCTTTATACATCATCTGCAGGTCGATGCCCGAAATAAAGTCCTCGGGATCAAGCTTTTGAAGTTTCTTTTCTGCATGGACTGCCAGATACCGCCCCATACTCCTCTGGATATCGGAACTAACCTCCGGATCTTTTTCGTAAAAAGCACGGACAGCAAATACTCCTATATCCGGATACCGCCTCATAAGGCTGAGCTTCGCCTGCATACCGTATTCCATGCTCCCGAAAAGATCCGTCTGCTCATATGTGCCGCTTCGTTCCATTTCCTCTACCGTGATCTTCGCACACGTATCCCACAGAAAAAGATACAGCTCCTTCTTATTGCGGAAATAATGAAACAGGAGCGATTTTCTTATTCCTGCCGCATCCGCGATTTCGCTCATCGGACTTTTCCTGTACGAGTTCCGGGAAAACACGTGAAAGCCCGCATTCAGGATCGTCTGCTGCTTCTCCTGCGGCAGGAAATAGAATTTCGGATTCATCGCAAACCTCCGTTAACCGAATCGGTCAATATGATGATAAGCCCATTGACCGTTTTTGAGAAGACCCTAAGTTTCCGATCATCGCTCTCCCGCGACCGGCAGCACATACCTTTCTATAAAATCGACTCTGTCATATATCCTCGGTTTAAATGTGCCCGTCATTCCGACCGATATGCGACTCTCTTTATCTGCATAGATTATATTTCCGCCGTCTCCTATTGCCGCACAGATCTGTCTGTCATCAAAAGGACTGTACCACAGATATCCGAAACTCATATACCCGAATCTCTCTCCAAGCCTGATGTGCGGAGCTGTCATATCCTGCAGATAGTTTTCCGATACGATCCTTTTTCCTCTGTATTCTCCGCGATTTATTACAAGTTCACCGATCCTTGCCAGATCACGTGCAGATAAACACAGTCCCCAGCCGGCAGTAACTGAGCCTTTTGGGTCAGAATACCACTCATTCTTCCTCGGTTCTCTGTTCATGAAGAAATCGAACTGATCCTCTTTGGAACTTTCACCGTGTATAACATGCTCAGGTATTCCCAAAGGCAGAAACAGATTGTTATTTGCAAAACCGATACATTTTTCCCCTGTTGCATTTTCGATGATCCCTCCAAGGATCTGTATTCCGAGCGTAGCATACTTAAACTCGCCTGTTATCCCCCTGCGTCCTCCCAGAAAGTCCAGAACCGCCCCGGTCCAATCATTTGAGGTACATACCTTTGTCCAAGGCTCGGAGCGGTATTTGTAAGGTGCAGTCATTGTCAGGAGATGACGGATCGTAACTTCATAGATTGTTTTCTCTCCCCGTTTGACTGTGTAATCAGGGAAGAAGTCCATCACCTTCTGATCAACGCTCTCAATACATCCCTTATCGATCGCAATACCGGCAAGCAGAGCCATTACGCCTTTTGTCACTGAGTTTACATTTACCGCATCATCGGTCTTATACCCTCGCCAGCAATCCTCATATACAGTCTTCCCGTCTTTTATTGCACAGATTTGGCATATGTTGCTCTCATTCCCGGTACTCGATTCTATAAACTCATGAAGCTGTTCTTTATTCATTAATAACTCTCCTCTCAGGCATGATACGAATATCCTGACAAAAGGCTAATATGATTTAAAATCAATTTCAAGTACTTTTTCGGTCAAAATATCCGGGTATAACAAAAACCCCGGAAAATCATCTGATTTCGGGGTTTTGAAAAAAATAGTTTTTCTCTGCCGGCACGCTTTTCCTTTTACTTTCCGTCTTCACGGTTTTGTCTGTTTATTCGCTGCTCTATCCACAGCTTCGCTTCAAACAGGTCTGTCACAACAGCTTCGGCCTTCTCATACATTTCACCATCTGCAGGTATCAGATCCGGTACCATCACGGGGATCAGTCCTGCATACCACGCAGACCGTATACCGTTGAAACTGTCTTCGACGGCAACTGTCTCTTCGGGAACAACACCCATATTTCTGCACGCCAGCAGATAGATATCCGGCTCAGGCTTGCTTTTCCTCAGCATGTCGCCGCAGGTGATCGTCTCAAAATAACCGGCCAGTCCTGCCTCGGCAATTTCCCGCCGCACCGTAGCTTCTCCTGTTGAGGAAGCTATTCCGATACGGATACCGTTGTTTTTCAAAAAAGCAAGTATTTCCTTCACACCGGGCATGATTGGAAGCCTTCCGCCGCTGTATTTTTCCTGAAAGCGCTCACTTGCCGCGCTTTGAAAAGCTCTTGCATCGAATTTTCCGCCGTAAGCTTCTGTCAGGATCCGGAAGCTCATGGCTGAAGTCGTTCCGATACAACTCTTAAACACGTCTTCGATATTCTCTAGGCCGAGTTCTCCTGCCAGTTCCTTCCAGACATCAAGACAGGCCTTTTCCGAATCGAAGATCACGCCGTCCATATCAAATATAACGGTACTAAGCTTTTTGCTGATCAATACAAACCTCCGTGCCTTCAGGTATGCTTTCCGGGCTCTTCAACAGCACATCATCTTCTTGGATACAGGGAATCGTGTCATGAACATCTCACCTGTGAATATACATCCTTGTCATTTCCGGTTCGCCGTCACCCTGCACCATGCAGAGGAACTCCCAGCCATAACGCTCATAAAAACCAACATGATCGGTGACTAAATACAAAGGCGTAATGCCTTTGGTACGCATATCGTCCACTGCCATGTCCAGCAGCCGCCCGGCGATTCCCTGGCCGCGGCAGGTCTCTTCGGTATACACCGCACAGACGTTCGGTGTCAGATCTTTGCGGTCATGGAAGTCGTTATCGATGACCCCCAGTCCACCGACGATTCGCTCACCGTTCATGCACAGATACCATCCGTATTCCGTCTCCCGGTCCAAATATGCCGTCATGCAGTCGAGATAAGCCTGCTTAGGCACTCCCCATTTTTCGTGAAACCAGGAAGCTGCAAGGTCTTTCAATTCAGGGCGATCACGCAGCGCAATGAAGGAGTATTCCTTCAGGTTCCTCAGTGCATATTGATTGTTTTTAACGATCATGCCAAGCTTTTCGCAGCCGTCCAACTCGCTGCAGCTTCCACAGGTTTCAATGCCCCGGCTCATGGCACATTGCCGAATCGGGCACAGCGAATCGCAGTAAGGTGTTTTAACACCTTCGATCCGACAGCCGGAGCAGTTGATCATCTCCGGGGTGATCTCTGCGCCATTTAGTTCAGACCACTCATGCGCGATCTTTTGCCTTAAGGAATCGTCGTTATTCACGGTTGCATGACGGGCTTCACAGCGCTCACAGTCCAGCCCGCAGTATGCAATATAATCGTTCATGTTTCAATACCTCAAATCATTGATAACGTAATAGGTTAGATTCCGTGGTTTTTCGGTGTTCCCTTGATCAATTTCCTCAGCTATTAGTTATTGCCTGAAACCGGTTCTTACTCTTCACGCCATTTTTTACCCGAATAGAATCGGCACAAGGAAGAATCCGATCATATTATTCAGAAAATGCGGAATAAAGCTGATCAGGCAGTTGCCGGTCCTGCGGTACAGTATCGCAAAAGTCAGGAAGAGATCTAGTAAAAGTATATTATGCCGACCTCACGGCGATTTACTCTCCGTGATGACGGCGGCAGCCTTCGTCACCCTCTTGATGGCCGCAGTCGAGGCCTTTCCCATGATGATGACCACACTCATGGTCTTCTCCGTGATCATGGCCGCACTCATGTCCCCCGCCATGATGACCATGGTGGTCGCATTTGGCATCAGGATCATATTCAAGCGTTCCTTCAGCAAGAGATTTCGCCGCAGCATCCGCTGATCCCTGTACACCGGCATAGAGCTTTATCCCTGCATCAGCAAGCGCCGTCTGTGCGCCCATACCGATACCGCCGCAGATCAGTGCGTCAGCCTTTACCGCCTTCAGGAAGCCCGCAAGAGCTCCATGACCGCTTCCGTTGGTATCAACAATCTGCTCATTAACGATCTTACCCTCTTCAACATCGTACAGCTTAAACTGTTCGGTATGGCCAAAGTGCTGGAAGATTTCTCCGTTTTCGTATGTGACTGCAATTCTCATGGTATGTGTTCCTTTCTCAATGATTTCCTGATAGATCTCGACCGGCTCAAATTCACAGTGTCCGCCTGTGATCAGCAGTCTTTTTCCGTTCACAAGGGCATCAGCGACTTTTTTCCTTGCACTGTCATAAATAGCAGTTACCGTGGTTCGGGCAATGTTCATCCTGGATGCACAGGCTTCCTGGGTAAGGCCTTCGTCATCCAGAAGTCTTAATGCTTCAAATTCGTCAACGGTCATCCGAATGCTTTCAGAGGCTGTGATGTCATCAGGCGAAAAGCTGCGATAGACCGGGAGCTGCTCTATTCTGCGGCATCTGAATGGTCTTGGCATAAGCTCTCCTTTCTGACATATGTCAATAACTATAATAAACTATATAGTGACATATGTCAATAACCTTCAATGTGATTTATTGCCTTCCGCCATGCAAGATAATGCGTCAAGTATCCGACCAGACTCATCATAGTCAGAGCGTAAAGCTCAGATACGGCTGAAGCAATGACATAGGATTTATCATCAAACACATTCAGTACTGCAAAGGCACTGGTAATAAGTGAAAAAACCAGAAAGCCGAATATGAGTCCGGCACCTTCTTTATCCTTATGGTAGATGAACGCTGTATAGAGGCAGTATGTCAGGAATATCATCAGTATTCCGCCAAAACTCATTATGCCGTGCCAGATGTTTTCTTTTGTCATAACTATTCCGTCACTCGGCATGACCCACATAGCCCCTATATAGAGAACCAAGCACGAAACGATTGTGGAAATCCTCAGAATTCTTTTTTTCGTTTTTGGTAAACCAATCACATTGTGCGCGAGGAAAAAGGAAATGAGCATAGGAATAAACATGACCAGCATCGCGATGAAAATCTGTGGCGCGGAACCGGAATACCATATCATTCGCGACAAAGAAGCAAACACTGCGGTCTCATCGGTTGCAAGGACGCTTGCCCACGAAAGCAGAGGTGAAACTGCGAACGTGAAGATCGCCAGCCAAATCAGCCTTTTTGGAGCCTTATCCATTTCGCCACCTCACTTATCCGTCATCATCAGCTTTTCAAAGCGGAACATACCATCAAAGTCTTCACCATCATAATTGTTTTCTTCACCGGTTTCCGGATCGTGAGGATCTGGATGATGTCTGTTGAAGAATTCTACGATTTGGAAGCCGCATTTGTTGACATAGAAATGAATGTTTCTGGTCTCGAAGTAGGGAGTACAGGTCTCCCAGACCTTCGTACCCGGATAGAGGCGTTCAGCTTCCTTCCAGGCAGCCGTGCCGACGCCCTTGCTGTGTTCCCCCGGTGTAACAAACAACAGATCCAGATGGTTATGCTGCGTCTCTTCATTTATCGTCAGTACCAGTCCCCCGACAATCTTGCCATCTTCCCGGATACGATAAGCAACACCATTATCGATACTGTTTTCTATTGTCTTTCGGGAAATGATCTCACCATCTTCTTCAAATTGGTTGTCCCGTTCCCCGAATTCCTCCATTGCTCCATACTTGAACGCCAATTGATTGTCGAGGATGAATTGTTCTCGGTCATCCTCAGTAAGCCGGGTAAGAGTAATGTTTGCCATGCTAAAAGGCCTCCTTCAATAAAAATGGCTCGGCAACACAAGGCAAAAGCCAAATGTTCCGAGCTCACTCGACATCTTATCCAACAGGCGGCCTGCAAAGCTCCCACTTTACGATCCCCTACGCTACGGCGTACTGTCCTCCGATGACCGATATTTGTTTGTAAGCGCATAATACCATCAAACCGCCTTTTTATCAATGTGAAATCAGGACCTCATAAAACCTCCACCAAGATCAGGATCGCAATGGAATTCCAGGTGTGCTACACGATGGAAAAGATGATGCAACCGGGTGGCGTCTTGTTCCGGTCCACTGTTACTTCATGCTTTATGAGCATACTGTAAAAGTTCAATCCTCCATACTCACGCATTTGTCGGCACATCCATCCTGATTCCAAAGACCTCGTTCATACACTTCTTCATGCATAAGCTGATACATAGACCTTAACAGCAGCCTTTCTCTTTTTTAAATGCTAGCTATTGAAAAGCATAGAAGAACTATTCCTCGCTTTTCTGTTTTCATATTTCCCATATTCCATGAAGTCATCTTTGTCTGTTCAGCTCGGTTTCGATATTGTTTAAGGTTCGGAAAAATCTGTGTGTTGCCACAGCCGGGCCGAAAAGCAGGATTCCAAAGGTGTTCCAGCCAAACATGTGCCACCATGAAGTGTACGGTCCTTCGATGCCGAGCTCGATTGCTTTTGCCTTTAATTCCTCCGCGATCCGAGCCATCCAGACAAGTGTGTAGATGAACAGTGTCGGGATTCCCAGCAGATAGGCCTTCCAGTACGGAAGCAGCTTATGCCCAAGGATCACCTCCAGTTCATCCTGCAGGCCTCCAAATGGCATATACAGCAGGAAGAAGAGTCCTGCTGTAAAGAAATCGATGAAACCCAGGAGAAACCCGGGACGATTTGTATGCTTGAACCTCATGACTTCAGCTTATCCCCCACTTTCTGTACAAGCTGTTTATACTCCTCTTTGACATTAGCAGGTCCATTGATCACAACATCACCGCCGAAGCCAAACGCCAGGAGTAGAAGACGCTGCCGGGCACGACATCCACCTCGGCACGGAAGATCTCCATGTCATAGACGCAGATGGTGACATCCTTCTCTCATTTCAAAATAATTCCCTCAGAATTTAATTGATTTCTCCCACTATGAGATTGCCAATCATCCGTTATCTGCTCCAACAAACATGGACGGATCTCACACAACACGTTCGGTCTGAAACGACAATTTCATTTTCCCATAAAGCTTCACAGCAATGAAAACGACTACGACAGTCCACACAGCCGCCCATACCTCGACTGCCCACAGCGGCACCAGACCTCTCTGATACAGCGCCGGGAACATATCCATCAGCATATGCAGCAGGATCGCCATCGGAAGATAAATCTTCCTTGCGTTTACGACACCATAAAACACGATGGCAGTGAGTCCGATGTGGAGCAGCAATGCAAGCAAACGCTCGATGACGTTCATAGCCATCATCCCGTAGTCAAATGCAGCCGCCGCCTGTACAGACGGAAGCGCTGCGGCTGCGGTCTCTTCAGTAATGTTCAGCGTCCTGAACGCAGTTTCTGTATCTCCACGGGAAAACATTACTGCAACGGCAAGATAGGTGATCATCGCAGGCAGGATAACTGCCAGTATCTCTATTCCGCCGTGACCGATCCCATACAGAACCGCGTTCTCACAGGTACGGTTCTTTTTCATGACGTATTTCAGAATAACATACCGTCCGCACTCCTCAAAAACGCCGGCCATGGTGATCCCGTAAAGGACAAAAGCGGCCGTGTTTCCGTTAATGAACCGGGAAACGGGATTGTCCGCGATAATACAGAAGTAATGCACGCCGAGCTCCAGCACCCTAGCGGAAACAAGAAATCCGACAACGCCGGCAAGGAGCCAGCTTATTTTTGTCTGCTGTTTATGCCTTTTGCGCCAGTAAATGAAAGAGATAACGGGAATCGCGATCATCAGGATGACCGTAATGATCAGCGACGGAATGCTGTTTTTGCCGATGACAATATTCTCAAATGCGCTCATTCATCGTCACCTCCCCAAATCTCCACGCAGAAGCCTTTGTGACTGCAGGAAGTGCAGGTCAGCTTGCGGGCTGTCGGGGTATGATTCGCAAAGAACGCTTCCTTCAGCTTGGGTTTGAATACCTCGTGGCATTCCGGGCAGATATATTTCACATGATTGAAGTAGTACCGGCTGACCAGTGTGCCCCAAACGGCAGCCACCACGATCCAGACAACGAACGGCCACCAGATACCCTTGACGATCCAGAAAATAATGGAAAACCATTGCAGCGCCGTGACCGGGGTTCCGGTAAGGATCATCATCAGGCGCATCTTTTTCAGTTTTTTCTTGCCTTCCATAATGACGGCTATGTCACCGATGGTTTCGAGAGAAAAATCTGCTTTGCCTTTCAATCCGTTTTTCAGCTCACGCAGCTTTTCCAGCTTCACCTCTTTGTCGGAGATCTCATCCGAAAGGGCATTCTCCTGCTGTTCTATCAGCAGTGAGATCACCTTCTCGGGATGCTCTTCCTTCAATATCTGAGAGATAGCGTCGATGGGAAGATCTAATTCGCGAAGAAAGCAAATGATCTTCATGCGCTTCAGATCGGCTTCCGAATAGAGCCGTCTCCCGCCTTCAGAAAGCTCGCTGGGAATCAGGATGCCGCGGGTATCATAGTACTGAACCGTTCGGACAGTGACACCGCAAAGCTTTGCAAGTTCTCCCGTCGTATATTTTGACATAGCGTTTCGCCTCCTTTCGTCATGTATCCTACTACATGACGCTGCGTAACAAGCAATATCTTACGCAGGGGGATTTTTTAAAATGGGCTGATGTTTTCAGTTTATCAAAGATTCAGTCATAAAAAAACCCGGAAACCGATGGTTCCGGGGCTTTTTGATTGTTTGAGGCTTCGATCAGCGCTTGCTGAACTGCGGAGCACGACGTGCGGCTTTGAGGCCGTACTTTTTACGCTCTTTCATTCTCGGATCGCGTGTGAGGAAGCCTGCGGCCTTGAGTGCCGGTCTGTAGCTCTCATCGACTGCGAGAAGAGCTCTTGCAATGCCGTGGCGAATGGCACCGGCCTGTCCGGAAACACCGCCGCCTGAGACTGTAGCTTCGATATCCACCTTGCCGAGAGTGTTGGTGGTGACCAGAGGCTGACGGACTATGAGCTTCAGTGTCTCAAGACCGAAGTACTCGTCAATGTCTCTGCCGTTGATCGTGATAACGCCTGTTCCGTTGGGAATGAGATGTATACGGGCTATGGAGGACTTTCTGCGTCCAGTGCCGTACATGTAAGGTCTCTTGGTCTTATAGGTTGCCATTATCTATTTCCTCCTCTCAGCGGTCCCAGACTTCAGGCTTCTGAGCCTGGTGGGTGTGTTCTGCTCCTGCGAAGATGCGGAGCCTCTTGAGCTGCCATCTTGCTATCTTGTTCTTTTGGAGCATTCCCTTGACTGCAAGTTCCATCGCCTTCTCGGGCTTCTTCTCCATAAGAGTCTTGTACTGTGTCTCGTGAAGTCCGCCGGGATATCCGCTGTGTGTGCGGTAATACTTCTGCTCGAGCTTCTTGCCGGTCAGGACTGCGTCTTTCGCGTTGATGATGATTACATAGTCTCCGCAGTCGACATGCGGGGTATAATCGGTCTTGAGTTTGCCGCGAAGAAGATCTGCGGCTTTAACTGCGGTCTCGCCCATGGGCTTTCCCGCTGCATCAAGGATGTACCATTTTCTGGTGACCTGCTCCTTGGTAAGCATTGTCGTGGACATTGAGTTTCCTCCGTATAGAAATTAAATATTTTGACAAAATATGGCTTCGCGGTTAGACTGTATCTCGCAAAGCGCCTTATTTTTATACCACAGTGCATTTCAGGTGTCAATCAGTTTTTTGTATTACAGGCGTTTTACTCCAAAATCCTCTTAATTGCTCTGAAATGCTCCGGATTTCTCTATTTGGTTTTTAAAAAATGGAACTTAACGCTGAAAAAATAAAGATCCTCAATGACTTTACAGGCGCTGTCCGCCGCGCGGTGGACGACTACTCAATGATCGGAGAGGGCGAGACCGTAGCCGTCGGAGTGAGCGGAGGCAAGGACAGCATGCTTCTTCTGCTGGCGCTCAACCATCTCAGGACATATTACCCGAAGCATTTCGATCTTGAGGCGATAACGATAGAGCTCGGCTTTGAGGGCATGGATTTTGCTCCGGTACGCGAGATGTGCGATTCCCTGTCCATTCCCTATACCTGCCTGAAGACCGACATAAAGGAAGTCGTCTTCGACATCCGCAAGGAGGACAACCCCTGCTCCCTGTGCGCGAAGATGAGGCGCGGAGCCATAAACTCTGCGATAACGGAAAAAGGGATCAGAAAACTTGCTCTCGGTCACCATTTCGACGACGCCGTCGAGACCTTCATGATGTCTCTTCTCTTTGAGGGCAGGATCACCTGCTTCAGGCCGGTCACCTTCCTCGACAGGAGCGGGGTCACCCAGATAAGGCCTCTCATCTATGCCGGAGAGCTCAGGATAAGCAATACTGCCGACGCGCTGGGCCTTCCGATCGTCGAAAACCCCTGCCCCGAGGACAAGGCTAGCAAAAGATGGGAAATAAAACAGATGCTCAGGGACATGTCCCGAGATTATCCCGACATGAGATCCAAGATATTCGGCGCCATGCAGCGCATGCCGCTTCCCGGCTGGGAAAGGGATGGTGGAAACAATGTATAAACCTCTTGCAGATGAGATAAGGCCCAGAGAGCTCAGCGATGTCGTTGGCCAGCAGCATATACTGGGCGAAAGCGGGCTCTTGAGAAGGATAGTCGAGAGCGGCCAGATTCCGAACATGATATTCTACGGCCCTTCCGGCACGGGCAAAACGACAGTCGCCCGCATCATAGCTGAAAAGACCAACCGCACCCTGAGAAAGCTCAATGCCACGACTGCGGGTATCGCGGATATCAAGCTCATAATCTCCGAACTCGACACTCTCCTGACCCCCGGCGGAGTCCTGCTCTATCTCGATGAGATCCAGTACTTCAACAAGAAACAGCAGCAGAGCCTGCTCGAGTTTATCGAAGACGGCCGTATCACCCTGATCGCCTCCACGACAGAGAATCCCTATTTCTGCGTTTTCAACGCTATACTCTCCCGGAGCACGGTATTCGAGTTCAAGCCCGTCAGTGCCGGGGACGCCGAGATCGCCGTCTCCCGCGCGATCGCTATAAAGACCAAAGACCTTGAGGAGCAGTATGAGCTTGAGGACGGGGTCGTAAAGTATATCTCCCAGAGCTGCGGCGGCGACGTCAGAAAGGCCATGAACAGTGTGGAGCTGCTCTTCAACGCCGCGGAGGAGAAAGACGGGAAAAAGCATATAAGCCTTGAGGACGCGAAGACAGTCTCCCAAAAGAGCGCCATGCGCTATGACCGGGACGGGGACGAGCATTTCGATATTCTCTCCGCCCTCATGAAATCCCTGAGGGGCTCTGACCCGGACGCTGCTCTGCACTATCTCGCCAGAGCCTGCGAGACGGGCGACCTCACGGGCATTTGCAGAAGGATACTCTGCTCCGCCAGCGAGGATATCGGGATGGCCTATCCCATGGCTGTCCCAATAGTCAAAGCCTGCGTCGATTCCGCGCTCCAGCTCGGCCTGCCCGAGGCCAGGCTCCCTCTCGCGGAGGCCTGTGTCCTTCTCGCCACCTCTCCGAAATCCAATTCTGTCGTAATGGCAATAGACAGCGCCCTTTCGGATGTCCGCGCCGGAAAAGCGGGGCCGATCCCCAGAGAGCTCCAGAACGTCCACGCAGACGGGACAGGCTTTGAGCGTGAACAGGGCTACCTCTATCCCCACGACTTCCCGAACCATTGGGTCAAACAGCAGTATCTTCCGGACGAACTAAGGAACGCGAGATACTACGAATACGGGGACAACAAGACCGAACAGGCGGCAAAAGCCTACTGGGATAAAATAAAGAACGGCAAATAATGCCCATACAAAAACCCTCCGGGAACCCGGAGGGTTTTCTGTCTGTGTAATTGAAAAATAAATTACTTGAGTTCGACTTTTGCGCCGACTGCCTCGAGCTGTGCTTTGAGGGCTTCTGCATCGTCCTTGGAGATGCCTTCCTTGATCTTTGCAGGAACGCCTTCGACGAGTGCTTTTGCATCTGCGAGGCCGAGACCAGTGATGCCGCGGACTTCCTTGATGACCTTGATCTTCTCTGAGCCGAAGTCTGTCATAACGACGTCGAACTCGGTCTTCTCTTCGACTGCTTCAACTGCCGTGCCTGCTGCAGGGCCTGCTGCAACTGCTGCTGCGGATACGCCGAATGTCTCCTCAAGTGCGTGTACGAGCTCGGAAAGCTCCAGTACGGAAAGGGCCTTGATCTCCTCGATCATAGCGGTTACTTTTTCGCTTGCCATTTTAAATTTCTCCTTAATTCTTTAAATTAGTTTTTGCGGAAATCATTCCGCTGCTTCTGCGGGAGCTTCAAGTGCTCCGCCTTTTTGCTCCAGGATCTGTCCCAGGCATACGGCCAGGGCTGTGATGGGAGCGAGCATCGTCCCGAGGACCTTGCTGTACAGGGCTTCCTTGCTTCCGAGAGTGGAGAGCTCGGCAACTGCGTCCGGGGAAAGGATCTCTCCGTCCATGTACGCCGCTTTGACGTTGAAACGGTCGCCGAGCTTCTTGGAGTAGTCGGCAATAATCCTGAAAGGTGCTATTGCATCCTCTGCGCTGGTTGCAAGAGATGTGGTTCCGTTGAGGATATCCTCGAGGCCCTTCATGTCGAGCTTGTCCAGTGCTTTGGCTGCCAGTGTGTTCTTGATGACAGTGTACTCGACTCCGCTCTTGCGCATCTCGGTCCTGAGCGCCGTGTCTTCGAGAACAGTGATTCCCCTGTAGTCTACGAAAACGCCGGACTCCGACTTTTTGATACGCTCGGCAAGTGCTTCCACTATCGCCTGTTTCTCACTGAGAACCTTTGCGTTTGGCATGTGTGTTTTTCACCTCCGCGTGTAACATTCTACGCTCTCAAAGAAAAGTGCCTCTGTGTCCGAAGACGCAAAGGCACATCAATATCATTAAAATGATGTCCTCGGCAGGATTTACGGAAATCTTCCACCTGCTGTCTCAGGAGCGCTCAAGTAATATATCCCACCGCGCTCCTTTTGTCAAGGCTTTTTTATGCTGTGGCCGCTTCTTTTTTTGAAGAAAGATACTGGATCGCTATGACTGCTCCGACAACGACGATGCCCGCAATGTCCGTGACCGTTGTCGGGTACATGAGCATGAGTCCGCCTGCCGCCATCAGAATGCGGAGGACCGGGTTTATCGTCTTGTACAGATACCCGTTTACTCCGGACGCGACTCCGAAGAGTCCGATTATCGATGTGATGCAGATCTGGACCACGTCAAAGGCCGTCGCGTCAATAAAGAGCATTGAGGGATCCATGGCAAAGATATACGGAACGATGAAAGCCGCTATCGCCAGCTTTGTGGCGTTGACGCCGGTCTTCATCGGATTTCCCTTGGCTATGGCCGAGCCCGCGTAGGCCGCGAGCGCCACCGGCGGGGTGATATCCGCGACTATTCCGAAATAGAACACAAAGAAGTGCGCCGCCATCATCGGCACGCCCATCTTGACCAGAATAGGCGCGCAGGTCGAGGCCATGATGCAGTAGTTCGCGGTCGTGGGAACTCCCATGCCGAGGATTATGCAGCAGACCATGGTCATCATGAGCGCGATTATCAGATGTCCGCCCGAGGCCCTTATGATCCCGGAAATGAGCATCGACGCAAGCCCCGTGACCGTTATGCAGCCCGCGATTATGCCCGCGATCGCGCAGGCGACCGCCACCGTTATCGTGCTCTTTCCGCCGGCCGCCATGGCCTCGATAAAGCGCTTCGTAGTTATGCGGTTTTCTTTGTCGAAGAGGCTCACGAAGATGGCGATGATGATCGCCACGGAGGCCGAGAACTGCATGGTCCTCGTGTTGCTGGCGACCAGCCAGACGAGGATCACAAGCGGCAGGAGCAGATACATCTTCTTCAGGAACTCGATCCAGGGGGCCTGCTCCGAGCGCTCGACGCCCTTGAGTTTCTTCTTCTTCGCCTCAAGATGGACCGCTATGAAGATGCCCGTGAAATACAATACCGCCGGAAGTATCGCCGTGAGTGCGATCTTGCCGTAGGACTGCCCTATGTAATCGCACATCAGGAAAGCGGCGGCTCCCATGATCGGCGGCATTATCTGTCCTCCGGTGGAGGCGGCGGCTTCGACGGCTCCGGCGAAGTCCGGGTCGTAGCCGGTCTTCTTCATCATGGGGATCGTGACGCTTCCCGTCGTGACCGTATTGCCGACTGAGGAGCCGGAGACCATTCCGCAGAGCGCGGAGGAGATGACCGCGACCTTGGCAGGCCCGCCGGCGGAGGCTCCCGCGATCTTGTTCGCGAGCTCGATGAAGAAGGCGGAGATGCCCGTCCTCTCCAGGAAGGCTCCGAACACCACGAAGACCACGATGAACTTCGCGCAGACCTGTGCGGGAGTTCCGAAAACGCCGTTGGTCGTGTAGAAAAGCGTATGAAGGACCTGGTATAGGTTCTTGCCGGAAGCAAAAGTGTATATGACCAGCGCCCCCGCCACGCAGAGGATTGGCACGCCGACACATCTTCTGCAGAGCTCGATGAGGCTCAAAATTGCGACAAGCCCGACCGCCGCCAGAAACGGAGTCATCTTCGCGCTGCTGGAGAGCGTCATGACCAGGCTGTCGTAGCGGAAATAGTAGATCAGAAAACTCGCAAAGCCCGCGAGCATGATAACGACATCATACCAGGGCATGCTGTTAGGCCTGACATGCTTCTTCGAGGCCGGGTAGTTCAGAAATCCCATGAGCACCACCAGCCCGAGAAACAGGGTCAGCCTCTTCTCGAGAGCCGCCCGCGAGAAGAGCGTCGCCAGAATGCAGTAGGCCGAGAATACCGCCATGACGCAGTTGACTGCAGTCAGCCACTTTCCCTCCCAGATGCGGGTGTTGGACTCGAGATCATATTTTTTCATGACCTCGTTCAGATCTTCATTTGTTATGATATTTTCTTCCGACAAGAGAAAACACCCCTTTGCAGTAAAGCCGAACTGCGATGCATTTTTAACGGCACCGCAGTCCGGTTGTTTTAATAGTCGTGTCCGGTTTCGGACTTATTTGCCTGCTACGCTGAATCCCTGCTCAGCCAGATATTTCACAGCGCCCGGGTGGTAAGGGACTGCCGTTACGGAAGCCGCAAACTCGAGAGAGAGCTCGTTTGCTTTGGCATGGCCCTTGGCAAGGCCTTCGAGATCGTTGAATGTCGCGGAGATGAAATCGTAGACCGCGTCCTCGGGGACATCGTCGCGTGCGATAACCACGGCGCCGACAGCAACTGTCGTGCACTCGCCTACTCCGGCGTAGGTATCGGCAGCGATAACGTTCTTGGAGTAGAACGGGGAAGCTGCCAGCAGCTTGTCTATGTGCTCGTCATCGAGGGAGACCAGATATACGTCCTTCGAGGTGGCGAGGTCGGTGATGGCTGCAGTGGGTGCGCCGGCAACTACGAATGCCGCGTCGATCTTGCCGTCCTTCAGGGAGTCGGCGCTGTCGCCGAAGCTCTGGTATACGGGGGAGATGTCCGCCTCTGTGAGATCGTAGGCGCCGAGCACGTCTATCGCGTTGAAGTAAACGCCGGAGCCCTGGGCTCCGATGGAGACTATCTTTCCTGCGAGGTCAGCTACCGTCTTGATGTCCGGATCGAGAGTTACTATCTGGACCTGCTCCATGTAGAGAGCCGCGACTACCGAGAAGCTGTCGACTGCTTTCTCGAAGAGTCTCTCGCCGTTGTAGGCGTAAGCCATGACGTCAGACTGTACGAAACCGAGCTGTGCGTTGCCGGCGTCCATCTCTTCGATGTTTGCCTTTGAGCCGCCGGATGTGACTGTCGTGATCTTGGTGCTCGTGTTGGACGAGACCTGCTCGCCGATCACGGAGCCGAAGCCGTAGTATGTGCCCTGGTCACCGCCGGTCGTGAAGGTGAGGTTCGTGCCGGAAGCGCTTTTTCCGCAGGCGCAGAGCGCGAAGACCATGCAGAGGGCCAGGCAGAGCGCAAGTATTTTTTTCATCTTGTTTTCCTCCAATAGTATTGGTTTTAATGCATTGCGGATTATAGCAGAGAAGCAGGGAAAATACAAGGGTTTATGCATTTTTTGTGTATTCAAAATGCATTTTGCCCTTTTCCCTGCCCCGTATTTATGGAAAATAACGAAAGTTTATTCAAAGAACTGCAAATTTTCCGAAAAAAACTTGCAGTTCTTGGAAGTTTTATACTCAGCTCAGGTTCCCGGTCTCATACATGACCGCCGTGATCGCGACCACAGGCGCCGTCTCGCACCTGTATATACGCTCGCCCATCGAGCAGACGCGAAGCGAGCAGATCCCGGCGAGCTTCGCCTCGAACTCGGCAAATCCGCCCTCGGGCCCCGTTATGATCGCGCAGGAGGAGATCTCCGCGTTCTCCTTCAGGACATCGCTCAGGCTCTCCCTCTCGCCTGTCTCGTACATGAAAAGTGCCAGGTCCTTCTTGACCGCCTCGTCGAAGACCTCGGCCAGCGTCCCGAGCCAGCGTACCTTCGGGATCATTCCCCTGCCGGACTGCTGCGCCGCCGCCTCGGAGATCGAGTTCCACCTCGCGAGCTTTTTCTCCGCGTTCTCGAGCTTTGCAACGCACCTGTCGGACCTGAAGAAGACGATCTCCTCCGCCCCGGACTCGACGCTCTTCTGAATTATATAGTCCGTCCTGTCGCTGCCCTTGGGAAGCCCGCAGTATACGCTCACCTTAACGCTCGGCTCGCCCTTGCAGGGAACGGCCTCGACCACCTCGACCTCCGCCTCCTCAGGCGTGGAGCTGACCATCCGGCATCTGTAATCGGTGCCCTGCGTATCGTTTATGATTACTTCCTCGCCGGGTCTTATGCGCAGGACTCTGATGTGCTCTGCGTCCTTGCCTCTGATTATCGCCGTGCCACCGAGGAGATTTGTCCCTGCCATGAAAAATCTCGCCATTTCGATTCTCCGTTTCTGTCTCAATTTTTGACAATTATTGCATATTTCGGCTTGCTTTGCAACAGCTTTGGGTTATAATAAACAGGATACGAAAATACGGAAAAGCGCCGAAAAGGAGTATTTGCATGCCTACCAGCTGGAAAAAAAGCCCCGATGATTTTCACAAGATATATATAGCCAACACGGAGGCCTTCTACAAGGCCGGGAACAGGCAGTATTCCGCGGAGCTCGACGAGTTCATGCGCCGCAGCGCTATGGGTCTCTGGAGCCACAGCGTGGCAGTGACCGACGACCACGTTGCCGTCATGAACCAGATCTACTCCAGGGGAAACCAGCCGCCCTCCTACATGCTCTGGACTCTTACCAGCGCCGTCTGCGAGACGACGGATTTCCTGCCCCCGGTCTTCTTCTGGAACCTCGCCGAGGAGGATGTGAAGCACCGCAGGGAAAACTCCCGCATCTTCATCCGGATGTTCACGAACATCCTGCTCTACCTCGCCGCGACAGATGACGACGTCACCTTCGCCGAGGCGGAGTTCATCACGGACTGCATAGACAAGCTCACGCTCATCTGCGACACGACCGGCGTAAGGAACACCAAAGATGCTTTAAATCCCATGGACTTCGTCACCTCGATCGCCCCGGGCTTCAAGGAGAAGCATCCCGCCGTCCCCGCGACCTCCGGAGGTGAGACTCCCGCCGTCGCGCCCGAGGAGCCCAAGGAGGAGGAAAAGCCCTCGCTCGACGAGCTCATGGCCCAACTCGACGCGCTCGTCGGCCTCGAGGCCGTAAAGAAGGATGTCAAGAGCCTCATAAACCTCGTTAAGGTCAGAAAGCTCAGGCAGGAGAACGACCTGCCGGTGCCTCCGATGTCGCTGCACATGGTCTTCACGGGCAACCCCGGCACGGGCAAGACGACTGTCGCCCGCCTCATGGCCGGGCTCTACGCTGCGATCGGCGTGCTCTCCAAGGGCCAGCTCATAGAGGTCGACCGCTCCGGCCTGGTCGCCGGCTATGTCGGCCAGACCGCCCTCAAGACCCAGGAGGTGATCAAATCCGCGCTCGGCGGAGTCCTCTTCATAGACGAGGCCTACTCCCTCGCCTCCGGCGGTGAGAACGACTTCGGCAGAGAGGCCGTCGAGACTATCCTCAAGGCCATGGAGGACCACCGCGACGACCTGATAGTCATAGTCGCCGGCTACGACGGACCGATGGAGAAGTTCATAAGCTCCAACCCCGGGCTGGAGTCGCGCTTCAACAAATACCTCCACTTCCCGGACTACAACGGCGAACAGCTGCTCGCCATCTTCAAGCTCCAGTGCGACAAGAACGGCTATACCCTGACTCCGGAATCGGAGGAGAAGGCCAGGGCCATGTTCACCGAGATGTACGAGAACCGCGACGACAACTTCGGCAACGGCCGTGACGTCAGAAACTGCTTCGAGGACATGGTCGTCACCCAGTCCAACCGCGTCGCCGAGCTCGAGTCCCCGACAAAGGATGACCTCATGGCCGTGCTCCCCGAGGATTTTGAGATGCCGAAGCCGGAAGAAGAAAAAGACTGATAAAAAGGCATTATTTACGCCGGGCTGAGCTGCCCGGCGTTTTTTATATTGTTATATTGTATGTTTTCAGGTGAAATCGAGATAGTCGATAGCCGCCAGAGCCGCGGCCGAGCCGTCCGAGACGGCTGTCGTCAGCTGGCGCACGCCCTTTTTCCGGCAGTCCCCGGCCACGAATATGCCGGGCGTCTTCGTCATGCAGTCCTCGCCGCTCTCGGCGTAGCCCTTCGGGTCGAGCTCCAGAAGGGCCCCGAACTTCCCGAGGTCCGGCTCGTGCCCGATCGCCACGAAGAGCCCCGAGACAGGGATATAGCGGGTCCCGCCGTCTCCCGTGACCTCTATGCCCTCGAGCTCGTCCCCGCCTTTGAGCGCCGTGATCTTCGCGCTGAGGATTAATTCGACATTTCCCTTGGCCCTCAGGGCCTCGACGAGCCTGTCCTCGCCTCTGAAGCTGTCCCTTCTGTGTATGACATACACCTTCCGGCAGATCTCCGAGAGGAGCACCGCGTCCTGAAGGGCGCTGTTTCCGCCGCCGTTGACGGCGACGTCCTGCCCCTTGAAGAAGGCCCCGTCGCAGACTGCGCAGTAGCAGACCCCGCTGCCCTGGAGCCTCTGCTCGCCCTCGAGCCCTAAAGTCCTCGGCTTCGCGCCGGCCGCGATTATGACGGCCTTGCCCTCGAAAACGCTTCCGGAGGCGCAGACGACCTTCTTGGCCCCGCCCCCGTCCTCGATCGAGAGGACCTCGTCGAGCTCAGCCTCGGCTCCCTGCTCGAGGGCCTGGCTGAACATGGCGTCGCCGAGCTCCATCCCCGCGATGCTGACATAGGATGGGAAATTTTCCACCTTCGGGGACCAGGTGATCTGGCCTCCGAAGGTGTCCTTCTCTATTATGAGCGTCTTTTTGCCGGCTCTGCGGGCGTATACCGCCGCAGTGAGCCCCGCGGGGCCGCCGCCGACAATGATAAGATCATACATCATCCGAGCATCGCCCTTATGGCCCCTGCGCCGGCGAACTTGGAGAAGCCGCCCTTGTCATCGGGAACGATGAGCGTCGGCGCCTGCTTTACGCCGTATGCCGTCGTGAGTTCGGGATTGTCCTCGGCGAGGACCTCGTCGTATTCAAATCCCGCCTTGTCCATGTAGGCGCGCGCGATCTTGCAGTTCGGGCAGTTGACCCTGGCGAAGAGCGTGGCCTTGGTGAGGCCAGAAGCTGCCGCGGGAGCCTTGGAACCTTCTTCCTTCTCGGCTATCCTCGCCGTCGCAACTCCCTCGGGCAGGGGCCCCTTGTGGGTGAGCCTGCTGTCGGCCAGGACGTATTCCCTCCTGTCCCTGTACTCCTGGGTCTTGCCGATGTTCCAGTTCTGGACGGGCCTGTAGTAGCCTGTGATGCGGCTGTAGACCTCGGTCGGCTCGCCGCAGTGCGGGCATACGAACTGCTCGCCGTTGAGGTACCCGTGGGTCTTGCAGACGGAGTATGTCGGGGAGAGCGTGTAGTAAGGCAGCTTGTAGTTCTCGGCGATCGTACGAACCAGCTTCGCCGCCGCCTGCCAGTCGGGGAGCTTCTCGCCCAGGAAGGCGTGGAAGACCGTGCCGGAGGTGTAGAGCGTCTGGAGGTCGTCCTGGATGTCGAGGGCCGCGAAAACGTCATCGGTGTATCCGACGGGCAGGTGCGAGGAGTTCGTGTAGTAAGGATCCCCGTTCTGGTTCGCGGTGATGATATCCGGGAACTGCTCCTTGTCGTGCTTCGCGAGCCTGAAGGCCGTGGACTCGGCCGGAGTGGCCTCGAGGTTGAAGAGGTCGCCGTACTTCTCCTGGTAGTCGGACAGGCGCGTCCTCATGTGGTTGAGGACATCCTTCGTGAACTGCTGGGTCTCGGCGGAGGTCATGTCCTTGCGGATCCATTTCGCGTTGAGGCCCGCCTCGTTCATGCCGACGAGGCCGATGGTCGAGAAGTGGTTGTTGAAGTTGCCGAGATAGTACTTGGTGTAGGGGTAAAGGCCTTCGTCGAGAAGCTTCGTGATGACCTTGCGCTTGATATCCAGAGATCTGGCGGCCAGATCCATCAGGTGATCGAGCCTTCTGTAGAAGTCGCTCTCATTGGCGGAGAGATACGCGAGCCTCGGCATGTTGATCGTGACGACGCCGATGGAGCCCGTGGACTCGCCGGAGCCGAAATATCCGCCGGACTTCTTGCGAAGCTCTCTCAGGTCGAGTCTCAGGCGGCAGCACATGGACCTGACGTCGCTCGGCTCCATGTCGCTGTTGATGTAGTTCGAGAAATAGGGCGTGCCGTATTTCGCGGTCATCTCAAAGAGGAGCTTGTTGTTCTCGGTGTCGGACCAGTCGAAGTCCCTCGTGATCGAGTAGGTCGGGATCGGGTACTGGAAGCCCCTGCCGTTGGCGTCGCCCTCGATCATGATGTCGATGAAGGCCTTGTTGACCATGTCCATCTCTTTCTTGCAGTCGCCGTAGGTGAAGTCCGTCTCCTTGCCGCCGACTATCGCCGGGAGATCCTTGAGGTCAGCCGGGACAGTCCAGTCGAGCGTTATGTTGGAAAACGGCGCCTGGGTACCCCATCTGGAGGGCGTGTTGACTCCGAAGACGAAGCTCTGGATGCACTGCTTGACTTCCTTGTAGTTGAGGTTGTCGATCTTGACGAAGGGCGCGAGATAGGTGTCGAAGGATGAGAAGGCCTGTGCGCCCGCCCACTCGTTCTGCATGATGCCCAGGAAGTTGACCATCTGGTTGCAGAGGGTGCTCAGATGGCTCGCCGGGGAGGAGTTGATCTTGCCCGGGATGCCGAGGCCCTGCTGGATGAGCTGCTTTAAACTCCAGCCCGCGCAGTAGCCGGTGAGCATCGACAGGTCGTGCAGATGGAAGTCGCAGTTCCTGTGCGCGTTCGCGATCTCCTCGTCGTAGATCTCGCTGAGCCAGTAGTTGGCCGTGATGGCGCCGGAGTTGGACAGGATCAGTCCGCCTACTGAGTAGGTCACCGTCGAGTTCTCCTTGACGCGCCAGTCGAGCACGTTGACATAGCTGTTAACGGTCTCTTTGTAATCGAGATAGGTGGACTTCATGTTGCGGAGCTTCTCTCTCTGCTTGCGGTAGAGGATGTAGGCCTTGGCGACCTGCTCGTAGCCCGCCCTGGAGAGCACCGTCTCGACGCTGTCCTGGATATCTTCGACGGCGATTAGCCCGTTCTTTACCTTCGGAACGAAGTCCGATGTGACCTTGAGCGCCAGAAAGTCTATGACGCTCTGGTTATACTCCGTGTCTGTGGCATCGAAGGCCTTGCGGATCGCGTCAGCGATCTTCGTGATGTCGAAATCGACGGTCTTCCCGTCACGTTTTGTTACTCTGTACATTTTTTTCTTTCTCCCTGAAAACAAGCAGTAGTTTATATGCGAATATAGCAAACAGTATAAGTATCAGAGGCCCCTGAGCTTCGCTTCCGGTATTATCTCCCTCACAGCCTCGAGCAGCTCCTTCATCTCCGCCTCGCCGAAGGCCCCGAGCCCCCGCGGATCTATGAGGTTCCCGCTGTCTTTGTACTGCTGGAGCCAATACTCTTTCGCGCCTTCTATCCAGCGGGCGGCCCCTTGGAGGCTCTCCTTCGTGTGAAGCCCTTTTACAACGGTCGTTCTGAACTCGTAATCGCAGCGCCCTTCGAGCAGAAGGTCCCTGCTCCTCTGAACATCGGTGATGTCGAAGTTTTTGAGCCCCGCGGTCTCGCCGTATAGCGAGGGGTCGTTCTTTACGTCCATGGCGACCCTGTCGACCAGCCCTTCCTCAATGAGCGCTTCGAGCATCTCCGGATTCGTGCCGTTGGTGTCGAGCTTGACGAGAAAGCCCAGGTCCTTTATCCTTTTTATAAATAAAGGCAGCTCCCTCTGCAGCGTGGGCTCCCCGCCGGTTATCGCGACCCCCTCCAGAATGCCCTTTCTCTTATTCAGAAAAGAAAAGAACTCTTCTTCGTCGAGAAAAGTTCCACCGTCTATGTCCGTTACGAGCAGAGCATTGTGACAGAAGGGACAGCGGAAATTACAGCCCGGAGTGAAAACAGTGCAGGCCGTCTTCCCCGGGAAATCCAGCAGTGTTAACTTTTGAAGCCCGGCGATGAGCAACTGGCCTTAGCCTCCTTTGTTTCGTGCAGGACATATATTACTCCGGGTCCATTCTTCTGTCAACAGCAAAACACAAGATATTGAAAATTTTCCCCAATTGTAACCGATTTTTTACAATATTTGGTGTTTGTCAAAACCGGCTCCAATGCTCGCGGATCGGTCGTTTGAGCCCTGTTTCACGCCCTTTCTCCAATATTTTTCTGTAAAGAAATGTAATTTCCTGTTGACTTTATCCATTTTATCTGCTAAAGTACGTACATCTTTTCGGAAGAGGCAAAATAATGAATCTCTTTTTTGCATCGGAATACCGTTATTACTATTACTACGGCAGCAACATGTAATAGCGTTTTGCGGTGCGATCTTAACGTAAACCCAGAGTCTGCACGCAAAACGGGCAGGCTCTTAAATTTTTTCGGGAGGAAAACAAAATGAAAAAAGCATTTGCACTGGTCCTTGCCGTCTGCATGGTCTTCGCGCTCTGCGCCTGCGGAGCTTCATCCGCCAAGACAGAAGAGGAGAGCTACACGGTAGGCGTATGCCAGCTCGTACAGCACCCCGCCCTCGACGCGGCCACCGAAGGCTTCCAGGCTGCTCTGAAAGACAAGCTCGGCGATAAAGTCAAGGTGGACGTCCAGAACGCTTCCGGCGACAGCCCCACCTGCTCGGTCATAGTCAACCAGTTCGTCAGCGACCAGGTCGACCTCATCATGGCAAACGCCACCCCGGCCCTGCTCGCGGCCCAGTCCGCTACAGGCGATATCCCCATACTCGGCACCTCCATCACGGACTACGCCTCCGCCCTCGGCATTGAGGACTGGAACGGCGCCACAGGCATCAACATCTCCGGCACCTCCGACCTCGCCCCCCTCGACGGGCAGGCCGCAATGATCAAGGAGCTCTTCCCCGACGCTGAGCGCGTAGGCGTCCTCTACTGCTCCGCGGAGCCCAACTCCAAGTACCAGGCCGACACCATCGACCAGATACTCGCCGACCTCGGCTACACCGTCACCGAATACACCTTCGCCGACTCCAATGACGTCGCCAGCGTGACCGCGACAGCCGTCGGCGAGAACGACGTCCTCTACATCCCGACAGACAACACCGCCGCCTCCTGCACCGAGGCCATCAACAACGTGGCCCTGCCCGCCGGAGTCCCCATAGTCTGCGGCGAAGAGAACCTCTGCAAGGGCTGCGGCCTAGCCACCCTCTCCATCAACTACTACGACCTCGGCTACGCGACCGGCGAGATGGCATATGAGGTCCTCGCAAACGGCGCAGACGTCGCCACGATGCAGATACAGTTCGCCCCGAAATTCACAAAGGAGTTCAATGCCGCCAACGCCGAAGCTCTCGGGATCTCCGTTCCTTCGGACTACGTGGCAATAGCAGATTGATACTGTGGATATATCAGCGTATTTCGCTTCCCTGAGCCTTTTAAAATTAGTCAAGAACCTCCCCGGCGGAGTTGCGCAGGGTCTCATTTGGGGCATCATGGCCCTCGGGATCTATGTGACCTTCCGCGTCCTCGACGTGGCAGACCTCTCCGTCGACGGGACCTTCACCACAGGCGGCGCCGTCACGGTCATGCTCATCCTGGCCGGCTGGCCCGCCTGGGCAGCGGTGATAATAGCGATAATGGCGGGCATAATCGCCGGCTTCGTGACGGGCGTCCTGCACACCAGGCTCGGCATCCCGGTCATCCTCGCCGGTATCCTGACCCAGTTCTCGCTCTATTCGATTAACCTGAGGATCATGGGCATGGCCGCGAACAAGGCGATCTCCGTCGACAAGTACTCGCTGCTGCTCAGCGCCCGCAACATCCCCGGCGCCATACTCAAGGGCCTTATGATCGCCCTCGCTCTGGTCTCCATATTCTACTGGTACTTCGGCACCGAGCAGGGCCGCGCCGTCCGCGCGACGGGCTCCAACCCCCACATGAGCAAGGCGCAGGGCATCAACATCAACTCGATGAAGGTCCTCGGTCTTGCCGTCTCGAACGGGATCGTCGCCCTCGCCGGCGGGCTCATGGCCCAGTATCAGGGCTTCGCGGACGTCAACATGGGCCGCGGCGCCATCGTCATCGGCCTTGCCGCCGTCATAATCGGCGAGGTCATCGGCCGCGCGTTTCTCGGAAAGCACCTCAACTTCTTCGGCACCCTCGCCTTCACGGTCATCGGCGGAGTCATCTACTATCTGGTCGTCGTCATAGTCCTCTGGCTCAGGCTCAACTCCAACGACCTCAAGCTCTTCACGGCCGTGATCGTCGCCCTCTTCCTGGCTGTCCCCTACCTCAGGGAGCAGTCGGTGACTTCCTTCGCGAAGTTCAAAAAGAAGGGAGGCAGCAAAGATGCTTAATGTCGAAAACATCTCCAAGACCTTCAACCCCGGCACCATAAACGAGAAAAAGGCCCTCGACGGCCTCTCCCTCCACCTCGATCCGGGCGATTTCGTGACGGTCATCGGCGGCAACGGAGCCGGCAAATCGACGCTTCTCAACGCCATAGCAGGCGTCTGGCCGGTGGATTCCGGGCGTATAGTCCTCGACGGCACGGACGTGACGGCGATGCCCGAGCACAAAAGGGCCGTCTACATAGGCAGGGTCTTCCAGGACCCGATGATGGGCACGGCACCGAACATGCAGCTCGAGGAAAACCTCGCCCTCGCCCTCAGAAGAGGCCAGAAAAGGACGCTCAGGTGGGGCGTCACCAAAGAAGAGCGAAAGATGTACAAAGAGATCCTCGCGCCTCTGGGCCTCGGCCTCGAGGACAGGCTGGAGGCCAAGGTCGGCCTCCTCTCCGGCGGACAGCGCCAGGCCTGCACCCTTCTGATGGCGACCCTGAGGGAGCCCAAGCTCCTGCTTCTCGACGAGCACACGGCGGCCCTCGACCCGGCCACGGCCATAAAGGTCCTCGACCTCTCCGAGAAGCTCATAAACGAGAAGCACCTCACGACCCTGATGATCACCCACAACATGAAGGACGCGATCCGCCACGGAAACCGCCTCATCATGATGAACGAGGGCGCCATCATCCTCGACGTCCGCGGCGAGGAGAAGAAGATGCTCACGAAGCAGATCCTGATGGAAAAATTCGCGGCTCTCTCCGGATCGACCATGGAGACGGACTCGGTCCTGCTGGGCTGAGGGTTTTTTACGACAGACTTGGATAAGTGTGACATACAAAAGCCACCCGAATGGGTGGCTTTTGTATTGTGGACGGATTGCCGCGCCAGTTTGCGAACCGGCTCGCAATGACAGTGCGGAAGCAATATTCTTACGCCTTGTAGCCGGTGGAGAAGTCGACGATGTTGCGGTAGCTGCCGCCGGTGAGGTAAGCGTTCAGATTATGGCAGGCGATGTCCGTGATGATCTCGAGCGTGTCGGGGATATGGAAGAAACCGGCCACGTGCGGGGTGATGAACAGGTTCTTAAGGCCCCAGAGCGGACTGTCCGCCGGAAGGGGTTCGCCCTCCGCGACGTCTATCGAAGCCGCCGCGATCTCGCCGTTTTTCAGGGCATCGTAAAGGACTTCGTTTTCCACTGCGTCTCCCCTGCCGCAGTTTATGAAGATGGCGGACTTTTTCATGAGCCTGAAGCGCTCCGCCGTATATATATGGTAAGTGGCGCTTGTCCCGGGCAGTATCGAGAACACTATATCGGCCTTCGGCAGGACCTCGTCGAGTCTGTCCATCGTATAAACTTCATCTATGCCCTCGGGGCAGGCGGAGGGGCGGCGCTTTACGCCGATCACATACGCGCCCAGCGCCTTGCACATCTTCGCGTAAGCTATGCCTATCTCTCCGAGTCCCATGACAAGCACGGTGCTGTCGGCTATCGAGCCGACCTCGCCCTCATCGCGCCAGAGGTTTTCGTTCTGGTTGTCCCTGTACAGATACAGCTTTTTCTGCATCGCGAGGGTGACGGCCAGCGCGTGCTGGGAGACGGTCTTGTTGTAAGCGCCGGTGGAGTTGCAGAGGACCGTGCCTTTGGCGAGCACGCCGGGCTTTACATAGGCGTCCGCTCCGGCGGAGGTCAGCTGCATGAGTTTAAGCCTTGGCGATTCCTTTATGAGCGGGGGGACCAGGTTTCCGATTATCACGTCGGCGGAGGCGATCTCCCCGGGGCTCACCCCGGCGCCGGCGAAATCCGCGCAGAATCTGAAGCTGCAGCCCTTTCCGGCCTCCTCTATCCTCTTCCTCTGCTCCTCATTAAACGGTCCGACTACGAGCACATTGGTCATTTTCCCGGTCCTCCTTTATATTCATTATTATTTATCCCTGTCAAAACGGTTTTTCCCATTATACCCTATGGCCATAAAATAAACTATAAAATCCTGAAAAAATTTGTTATAATAAAAAACCGCCCCGGCAGAGGGGGGATCTGCCGGAGCGGCGGCTAAAGCCTTTTTATATATTGGGAGAAAAAGAGAGGATCTTTATGCTGCTATCGTACAGCAGATTTATGAACATTTAATGGGAAATTGATGAATTAAATGTTAGATTTCTGTAAACAAAAGGGAGAACATCTTGCGAAGACTATTCAGTAACGCTCCTATGAGCAGCTTCCTGTCCTTCATATGCGCGGTCTTCATCGCCGCCTTTCTCGTCATGAGGGGCGACCGCGAGCTGATGGCGGAGCTGTCGGAAAAATACATACAGCCCCTTCACCGCGCGATGGCGCAGACCCTCTCCTCGGCCGGATTTTCGGTCGCCGAGCTGCTGATAGCGATCGGCGTCGTCGCCCTTTTGTGGTTCACGATAAAGACGGTCTCGCGTTTTCTGCTCGAGCCTGGCAGGATCAGAACGCTCTGGAGATACGCAATGACGCTTCTCGCCGCCTTTTTACTCATCTACGCGGGCTTTTGCGCGCTCTGGGGGATCTATTACTACGGGGACGACTTCATGTCGAAAAGCGGCCTCGACTACGGCGAGGTCTCGACCGAAGAGCTCACGACGGTGACCCGCTATTTCGCGGGCCTTGCAAACCAGTACTCGAGAGCGACCCCGCGGGACGAAAACGGCCTCTGCCGGAGCGACAGGGACGCGATCCTCAGGCGCTCCCCCGAGGTCTACGACAACATAGTGAAGGAGTTTCCCTGCCTCGACGGACCTCGGGTCGCCGCCAAGGGCGTTTTCTGCTCCAAAGTCATGAGCCTTCTGGATTTTACCGGCTTTTTCTTCCCCTTCACCGGCGAGGCGAACGTCAACACGGACAGCCCCGAGGCCTTCTTCGCCTCGACCGTCGCCCACGAGCTTGCCCACCAGAGGGGCGTCGCCAAGGAGCAGGAGGCAAATTTTTGCGCCGTACTCGCTTCCTTCGAGTACGGCGACAGCGACTACTGCTACAGTGCCGCCCTTATGGGCTATGTGCATCTGTCGAACGCCCTGTACTCCGCCGACAGGGAGGCCTGGCAGCAGATCCGCGACAGCCTTGACCGCGAGGTCATGGCGGACCTTCAGTACAACTCAGAGTACTGGGCAAAGTACGACACGAAGGTGAAGGACATCTCCAACACCGTCTACGAAGATTTCCTGGAGAGCTACGGGCAGGAGCTGGGGCTCAGGAGCTACGGCGCCTGCGTGGACCTGCTGGTAAACCGCTATTACGACACGGCCGTGCTCGCGCTCTCGGCCGCCGACAGCTACTCTCGGGAGCCCTGACTGAGGTACTCCTTCAGAAAGAGCAGCGCCTCTTTGTAGCCCTCAAAGCCCAGACCCTTGAAAGTCTTTATGCAGGCAAGCCCCGCGTAGGAGACATGCCTGAACTGCTCCCTTTCGCTTATATCCGAGAGATGCACCTCGACGGCGGGTATGCTCACGGCCTTCAGCGCGTCCAGGATAGCTATGCTCGTGTGGGTGTAGGCCGCCGGATTTATGACCAGAGCGTCGAAGATCCCGTATGCCTCCTGTATCATATCGACCAGATCCCCCTCGTGGTTGGACTGGCGTATCTCAAATCCGATATCCTCATCCCTGCAGACCGCGGCGATATACGCCTTGAGGTCTGCATATGTTTTTCTGCCGTAGATGTCGGGCTCGCGAAGGCCCAGGAGATTTAAATTCGGGCCGTTTAATATCAGTATCTTCATTTGAGCGCCTCCAGTATTCTTTGCGCCGCGGCTTCCGGCTCTCCGTCGTTGTTTATCACGATGTCGGCGAATCTTTCGTAGCAGGGCTTTCTCTTTTCGTACATTTCGCCCAGGTCGTTTTTCTGGGACAGGGGCCTTCCGTCCTTCGGAAGAAGGCTTAAGTTCCGTTTTATCCAGACGATCGTCCCGTTCTGGTGCAGGAGCGGGTAATTCTCCTGCCTCGTCACGCAGCCGCCTCCGGTCGAGATGATCTTGCCCGAGAGCTTCCCCTGCTCCGCGAGCACTTCGGTCTCGAGCTTTCTGAAGCCCTCCTCGCCCCGATCGGCAAATATCTCCGGGATGCTCATGCCCGCCTTTTCCTCTATGAGAGCGTCCGCCTCGATAACGGAGCGCGAGAGCTTCTTCGAGAGGAGCTTTGCTATGCTGCTCTTTCCGCAGCCGGGCATGCCTATGAGGACCGTATTGAGAGCCTCTTTTCTGAGAGCCTCCGTTATCTCTCCGATCCTTTTATCGGGTATATCCTCCCCGGTGAAGAGCTCGGAGCTTCTCTTTGCCTGGGCGACCAGCATGTACAGGCCGTTGCAGCTTTTAATCCCGAGCTCCTCCGCCTGGAGCAGGAGTGCGGTCCTGTCAGGGTTGTAAACGACGTCCAGAACTGCCTTAAGCTTCGGGAAGAGCCTGAGGTCCGCCGCCTGCTCCCCGTTTTTCGGGAACATGCCGACGGGCGTGGTATTTACTATGAGCTCCGCGTCACTGTGGAGATACAGGTTATCGTAATTGTTCTCCCCGCGCCTCGAGATGACGGTTACATCCTGCGCCCCGAGACTCTTCAGGACTTCGACTGCCATCGCTGAGGCTCCGCCGCTTCCGAAGACGAGGCATTTTTTATCCTTTATCTCTATTCCGTTTGCTCCGATCAGCTTCCCGAAGCCGTAGGCGTCGGTGTTGTCGCCGAAGATCCCGCCGTCTTCTCTCCTTACAAGGGTATTGACGGCCCCTATCCGTGCGGCCTTCTCAGAGAGCTCCGTGCAATACGGGATGACCGTCTTCTTGTAGGGGATGGTGACGTTCAATCCCTTCCAGTCCCCGTTTCTTACAAAATCCTCCACTTCCTCCGGGGCCTTTTCGAAGAGCTCATAGCCGTAGGAGGCGAGCATCGAGTGTATCCTCGGCGAGTAACTGTGCCCCAGGTGTTCGCCCAGCAGTCCGTATCCCGCGGTCTCCATCATACCACCTCGCTGTAGGAGCCGAGATACATGAAGCTCTCGCAGAGCGGAGGCACCTCGGACAGCATTTTTTTGAAAGCCGGAGAGTACACGGAGGTCTCGAGGTCGAAATAGAACATGAACTCGAAATTCCTCGAGGGTATCGGGCGGCTCTCAAGCTTGTTTATGTTTATGCCGAGAGCGAAAAAGCGCGTGAGTATGCTGCACAGCGACCCCGGCCTGTGCGCGAGCGTAAGCATCAGGCTCGTGTGGTCGGCCCCCGGATAGATCTCCCCCTCTTTGGAGATGCATATAAACCTCGTGTAGTTGTTTCCGGTGTTCTGGACGGACTCCCCGACCGCCTCCAGCCCGTATATGTCCGCGCAGGAGCGGGACGAGAGGGCGGCTGTGTCCATTCTGCCGGACTCCGCGACCATTTTCGCGGCCGCCGCCGTGTTTTCGCAGGCCGTGACCTTTATCTCCGGATGCTTCTGCAGAAACTCCGAGCACTGGGCGATGGCCTGGTCGTGGGAGAAGATCTCTTTTATGTCCTTTAACTTCACGCCGGGCTTTGCCAGCAGATTGTGGTCTATCTTGAGCCTCACGGACCTGACTATCCTGAAGTTGTGCTTCATCATCAGGTCGTAGACGGCGTTTACGGAGCCTGCCGTGCTGTTCTCCACGGGGATTACCCCGTAGCGGCAAAAGCCCTTCTCGATCGCCGAAAAGACGGCGTCGAAGCTCGAGAAATAAAATATCTCGGGCAGGCGAAAGAGCCTCTCGGCGGCCAATTGGGAGTTCGCGCCCTCCACGCCCTGGCAGGCCACCATAGCGCTCTCGGGAAAGAGCTTCGGCGTCTCCTCGAGGGCTTTCACGGCCTCATCGGCCATGGCGCTGCTTTCCCCCAGAAGCTCCGCCTGGCGGCTCTTGCTCAGCTCGAAGAGCATCCGGAAAAGCGCGACGCCCGAGTCCCTGAGCCCCTCCGGGAGCTCCTTCGAGATCCTGAGCAGCTTTTCCTTCTCCCTCACGGGGTCGTATACGGGCAGACCATTTTCCGATTTGTACGCGGCGATATCCCCGGAGAGCTCCATACGCTTTTCGAACAGCTCCAGTATCTCCCTGTCTATCCCGTCAATATCCTGTCTGAGCTCTTTTATATCCTTCATCGCTCTTCCTTTCCGCGCGACAGATACGCGTCATATACCGCCAAAGCCGCCGCCGCCTCCACGACCGGCACGGCCCTCGGGACTATGCAGGGGTCGTGTCTTCCGGAGACTTTTAAAGTCTCCTTTTCCATGGTGCCCAGATCCACGCTCTCCTGCTCCCTTGCTATCGAGGGCGTCGGCTTGAAGGCCGCCCTGAAGACGAGCGGCATCCCGTCCGTTATCCCGCCGAGTATTCCCCCGCAATTGTTGGTCTTCGTAATTATCCTGCCGTCTTCGATATCGAAGGGGTCATTGTTTTCGCTGCCCCTGAGAAGGGCAGCCCCGAAGCCCGCTCCGAACTCTATCCCCTTGCAGGCGGGGATGCCGAAGACCAGCCGGGCTATCCTGTTTTCCATCCCGTCGAACATCGGGTCTCCGAGCCCCGCGGGAAGCCCCAGGACCTTGCACTCGATTATCCCGCCGGCAGAGTCCCCGTCCGCTTTGCAGGAGGCGATATAGCCCTGCATCTCGAGCCCGGCGTCCTTATTCACGGTCGGAAAGGCGTTTTCCGCTGTTGAAGAGAGAAGCTCTCCCCTGTCCTTCACCGGCCCTATCCGGGCTATTCGCGAGATGATCTCCACTCCCCCGCGCCTTAGGATCTGTATGCAGATCCCGCCCGCGATGCAGAGTGCCGCCGTGAGCCTTCCCGAGAAGTGCCCGCCTCCCGAGAAGTCGGCGCTCTCCCCGTACTTCACGAAGGCCGTGTAATCGGCGTGCCCCGGCCTCGGGACATTCCTGAGAGCCTCGTAGTCTCCTTGCCTTGCGTCCGTATTTCTGATTATAGCGGTGATCGGAGTCCCGCAGCTCACGCCGCCCTTGAGCCCGGCGAGAAATTCGGGGATATCCTCCTCTTTTCTGGCGGTCGACCAGGCGTTCCGCCCCGGGGCCCTTCTCCTGAGAAAAGCCCGGAGTTCCTCCATGTCTATGCTCTCTCCGGCCGGGACTCCCTCGAGAGTCATCCCTATCGCCGCCGAGTGGGACTGGCCGAAGACCGTGACCTTTATATTCTCTCCGCAGGTACTGCTCATCTCTCTCCTCCGATGATCTCCAGTGCTTCCAGATCCTCGAAAAACCGGGGGTAGGATTTGGATACGCACTCCGTCCCGTTTATTATTACGCTTCCCTCACAGGCGGAGGCCGCCACGGCCGCCGACATGCAGAGCCTGTGGTCCATAAAGGGGTCCGCCTCTCCGCCTCTGAGTCTTTCGATCCCTCTTATAAAGAGCCCTTCGCTTCTCTCCTCGATCTCACCGCCGAGCGAGGAGATGAGCTCCGCCGAGCTCCTCAATCTGTCCGACTCCTTGAGCCTTAGTCTTCCGGCGTTATATATCTCCGTTGCTCCCTCCGAGACCGCGGCAAGGACGCTTAAGACCGGCATCAGATCGGGAATGGAGGAGGCGTCTATCCTCTGCCCCTTCAAAGTCCCCCTCGAGACTTTAACAAGGTCCTTTTCCGCCGACACCTTCGCCCCGAAGCTCTCGAGTATCCCGAGGACCGCCCTATCGCCCTGGAAACTGCCGGTATTGAGTCCCCTGACTCCGACTCCCTTTTCCGAGAGTGCTCCGAGGCAGAGGAAGAACGCTGCCGAGGACCAGTCCCCCTCTATCTCCGCCCTCTCCGGAAGAGCGTATCTCTGATTCCCGGGAATAAGATAAATATTGCCCTCTGTTTCGACTCTTATCCCGGCCTTTTTCAATGCTTCTTCGGTGATCTTTATATAAGGCTCCGATTCACTCTTTCCGGTAATCTCCAGGGTGCTGTCCCCCGAAAGCAGCGGAAGCGCCAGTAAGAGCGCCGAAATGAACTGGGAGGAGATGTTTCCGGGAAGCGTGAAACGCCCGCTTTTAAGCCGCCCGCTGCAGATGAGCTTTTCGCCCTCCTCGCGGATGCTCATCCCGTGGGAGACGAGTTCATTGCCGAAGGGCTCGAGAGGTCTCTTCGGGAGCCTCCCTTCCCTGATAAAGACGGTCTCCGCTCCCAGGGCTCCGGCGACCGGCATCAGAAATCTCAGCGTGGCGCCGCTGTCCCTGCATCTCAAAACGCGCGCTCCCGAAGGCACCGCCCTGATCGGAGAGACTTCTATCTTTCCCTCCGTTTCGCTTATTCCGGCTCCGAGAGCCGCCAGGCACTCCGACGTAGCTTTTATGTCCGAGGAGACTCCGTTGAGCTTGAGGGTCACATCCTTCTCTCCGAGGGCCGCCAGGATCAGCATCCTGTGCGAGACCGACTTCGAGGCCGGTATCCTTATTTCCCCGGTCCTCTGCCCGGGCATGATCTCTCTAGTCATTTTACGCCCCCGAGACTCAGCCAGCGCGGGATATCGCCAAGCGGCACACTGATGATATCGCAGTTTCCGATCTCCCTCGGAACTATGAGGCTTATGGTGTCCCCGCCGATCTTCTTGTCCATCCTTACGAAGCGCTCTGTCTCCTCTTTGGAATACTCCGTCTCCGTCGGAAGCCCGTATTTCTTAAGACATTTTATGATCGACCCGGCTTCAGACTCTTTCATGTAACCTAAGGCTGCCGAGGCCCTCGCGATTATCGCCATTCCGGCGCTCACAGCCTCCCCGTGCGTCATCTTGAACTCCGAGAGAGCCTCGATGGCGTGCCCGAAGCTGTGCCCGAGGTTTAAAAGCCTCCGCTTCCCGCCGTCGAACTCGTCCTCCGCGACTATATCCCGCTTCATTTTCACACAAGTTTCAATTATATGTTCATCGGTGCACGGAATATCCCCGGCGAGCTCATCGAAAAAGGCTCTGTTCCCGAGAACTCCGTATTTGATGACCTCCGCCATGCCGCTTATATACTCCCGCTCCGGAAGGGTCTTTAAGGTGTCCGGGTCGCAGAGCACCGCCGAGGGCTGCCAGAAGGCCCCGGCCAGGTTCTTACCGCCGCTTAAGTTAACGGCCGTCTTTCCTCCGACGGAGGAGTCGACCATTGCGAGCAGCGTCGTCGGGATCTGTATAAAGCCGATGCCTCTCCGGTAAGTCGCGGCAGCGAAGCCGGTGAGGTCCCCGGTGACTCCGCCTCCGAGGGCTATGAGCATGTCGCTCCCGGTAAGCTCCTTCTCGCAGAGAAACTCGAGCAGCTTCCCGTAGGTCTCCAGGCTCTTCGAGGCCTCCCCCGGCGCGATGATGAAATCGAAGACCTTAATGCCCTCTTTTTCGAGGGCCATGTTTATTTTTTCCGCGTATACCGGAAAGACATTCTCCCCGGAGACCAGAACGGCCTTTTCAGCGCCGAATTCCCTGAGGCAGCGACCGGCATTCTCCAGAATTCCCCGGCCTATAAGAACATCGTAGCTTCTTCCGGTCCCGACATGTATCTTTTCCATCAGCCGTCAACTTCCTCCTTGCGCCTTCTGCCCTCGTCCAGAAGCCGGGTCAGGGTCTCTTTGTCCCCTTCCTCCATGGCCTTTTTGTACTCGCTCAAGGCATTTATGATCGTGTCGAGTTCTCTCCCCAGATAATCCCTGTTCTCCAGGAAGAGCTCCGCCCACATGCCCGGGTTGAGCCAGGCGACTCTCGTCATATCCCTGTAGCTGCCCGCCGAGAAGCCTTTGTGGAGGCCCGCCGTGGGGCTCTTTATGTAGGCGTTCGAGACGACGTGGGCCAGCTGGGAGGTGAAGGCAATCATCTCGTCGTGCTTCTCAGCAGTGGTCACGCTGAAGCGCCCGAAAAGCGCCGGAGCGAGCAGCTCCTCGGCCTTCGAGAGCATGGCTATGTCGTCGAAGACCGGCGGGACGAGCACCATCGGCTGGCCCTTGTAGAGAGTCGCCTTTGCGTACTTGTAGCCCGAGTACTGGGTCCCCGCCATCGGGTGGCCGCCGATATAGGTAAAGCCGTATCTCTCCGCAATCGGGAAGCACGCGGCGCAGACCACGCGCTTGGTCCCGCAGCAGTCTATGACGAAGCTTTCCTTGTTTATATAAGGCGCCATCCGCGAGATGAAACCGATCGCCGCCTCCGGGTAGAGGGCGACCAGGATGAGGTCGCACTCCTTTATTGTCTCCTCGTTGAGCTCCCCGTCTGCGCTGCCCTCGAGCAGGGCAAAGTCCAGGACCGATCTCGTCCTGTTCCAGGCCAGCACTCTCTCGCCGGCCTCATGGTAGGCCTTTACGAAGGAGCCTCCTATGAGCCCGAGCCCCGCGACGCCGACCGTCACAGCCCCGCCGCCTTTCTCACGTCGCGGATCTTCACCGCGAGGGTGTCGAAGTCCTCAGGCGTCAGCGACTGTGCGCCGTCACAGAGGGCGTGCATCGGGTCGTTGTGGACCTCTATTATGAGGCCGTCCGCCCCTGCCGCCGTGGCCGCCAGAGCCATGGGCGGGACGAGCCTCGACATTCCGGTCGCGTGGCTCGGATCCGCGATGACGGGCAGGTGGCTCAGCTCGTGGAGCATCGGGACCGCCGAGAGATCGAAGGTGTTTCTCGTGTAGTCCGAGAAGGTCCGTATGCCCCTCTCGCAGAGGATGACCCGCTCGTTTCCGCTCGACATGATATACTCTGCGCTCATCAGAAGCTCTTTCAGAGTGTTGGCAAGGCCCCTTTTCAGAAGTATGGGCTTGTCGAGCTTTCCCATCTCGCGGAGCAGGTCGTAGTTCTGCATGTTCCTGGCCCCTATCTGAATGACGTCGACATCCTCGAAGAGATCGATATCCATTATATTCATGAGCTCGGTGACTATGGGAAGCCCCGTCTCCGCCCTCGCGATCTTCAGAAGCTCCAGCCCCTCGGCCTTGAGTCCAGCGAAGTCGTAGGGAGAGGTGCGCGGCTTGAAGGCCCCGCCTCTGATCATGTCGGCTCCCGAGGCCTTTACGGCCTTCGCGACTTTCACTATCTGCTCCTCGCTCTCGACCGAGCAGGGGCCGGCGATCAGGACGAAATTACCGGCTCCGATCTTAAGGTCCCCGACTTCTATGATCGTATCGTCCGGGTGGAATTTCCTGTTGACACACTTGAAGGGCTCCGAGACCTGTTTTACGGACTGGACTATCTCCAGACTCTCCAGCAGCTCCGTATCCACCTTCGAGGTGTCCCCGACGAGGCCTAAGACCGTATTGTAAACGCCCCTCGAGATATGGACCTGGAGGCCCATGTTTTTTATCCAGGAGACAAGCTGCTCCTCCTTCGCGCCCGGCACGTTGTTCTTCAGTATTACTATCATGATTCTCCTCCGGATATCAAAAAAACTGCCTTGCAGACATTATCTGCGAAGCAGTTCAAAGTATTTTCAGTTACTTCTTTGCATCACAAATATGCCTTACCGTTTTTTTGCGGTAAAGTAATAATAGTATGCAAAGCAGAAAGATCTCATCTGTATTCTCCAGCTTGAATGATGTTGCTATAATAGACTGATTTTGCTGAAGTGTCAAGCAAAAAGTTGAATTCCGGGGGCGCTTGTAATATAATAGCATATTGTTATTTTTAAGCTCAGAGGGTCATCATCCATGCTCAAGCCTTTTCTTCTGATAGTGAACCCGAACGCCGGGCGCGGAGAGTATAAAAACGGCTTTTCCGACGCTCTTCTGGCATTAAGCCGCGCTGGCTACGCCCCCACGGTCTATTTCACCAGGGCTCCGGGCGACGCCATAAACTTTGTCGAAGAGTGCGGCTCGGATTTCGACATTGTCGCCTGCATCGGCGGGGACGGGACTTTGAGCGAGGTCCTCTCCGGGCTCATGAAGCTCAAAAAGCGGCCGAAGCTCGGCTATATCCCGATGGGCACCACGAACGATGTCGCGACCACGCTCGACATCCCGAAGAACAACGCCTTGGCGGCCGTCCTGAAGATGCTCCGAGGCGAAGCGCACCCCTACGACGTCGGAGGCTTCGGGGATGATGAGTTCTTCTCCTATATCGCGGCCTTCGGAGCCTTCACGGAGATAAGCTACACCACCCCGCAGGACCAGAAGAAGGTCCTCGGGCACCTGGCCTATGTCCTTCAGGGCGCCCTCGCTCTTCCGAAGATCACTTCCGTAAACGGGAGAGTCGAGTACGACGGCGGAGTATTTGAAGGCCCGCTGATCTACGGGAGCATGTCCAACTCGACCTCGGTCGCCGGGATAATAAAACTCAAGGAGGACATGGTGCGGCTCGGCGACGGTTTTTCCGAGCTCGTCCTGGTCAGGGACCCGAAGACGCCGGAGGCTTTTGCCTCTCTGGTCTCCTCGGTCCTCTCGCAGAGCTACGAGGACGACAATCTCCTGATAATCCAGACCAGGAAAGCCCGGTTCACCTTTGAAAAGCCCGTCGCCTGGACCAGGGACGGAGAATCCGGCGGGGAGCACGACGACATAACCCTCTGCAATTACAGAGCACCTATAGAGTTCATATTTTAATACGGGAGCGCAGGATAATGGACAGAACAAAAATAAAACAGATATTTGAGGACTCCGCCTCCTTCGGCGGGAAGGAGATAAGAGTCTGCGGCTGGGTGAGAACAGTCCGCGATATGAAGAATTTCGGCTTTATCGAGCTCAACGACGGCAGCTGCTTCAAATCCCTCCAGGTCGTCTTCGCGAGAGAGAGCCTTGAAAACTATAACGAGATAGCGGCCCAGAACGTCGGCGCGGCTCTGATCGCAGAAGGCGTGCTGGAGCTCACTCCGGAGGCCAAACAGCCCTTCGAGCTCAAGGCAAAGAAGATCACCGTCGAGGGCCTCTCGGCTCCGGACTATCCGCTTCAGAAGAAACGCCACAGCGTGGAATTCCTGCGGACCATACAGCACCTGAGGCCGCGCACCAACCTCTTCTCCGCGGTCTTCAGAGTCAGAAGCGTAGCAGCCTACGCCATACACGAGTTTTTCCAGCAGCGCGGCTTTGTATATGTCCACACCCCGATAATCACGGGCTCCGACGCCGAAGGTGCCGGAGACATGTTCAGGGTCACTACTCTGGATGTCAGCGACCCTCCCCGCAATGAGGACGGCTCCGTCAACTGGAGCAAAGACTTCTTCGGGAAGCCCGCCAACCTCACGGTCTCCGGCCAGCTCAACGCCGAGAACTTCGCCATGGCCTTCGGTGACGTCTACACCTTCGGGCCTACATTCCGTGCCGAGGTCTCCTACACCCAACGCCACGCCGCCGAGTTCTGGATGATCGAGCCGGAGATGGCCTTCGCGGATCTTAAAGACTACATGGACACCGCCGAGGCGATGGTAAAATACATCATAAATACCGTCCTCGAGAAATGCCCGATGGAGATGGAGTTTTTCAACAGTTTCGTGGACAGGGAGCTTCTCTCCAGACTTAACAACGTCGTCTCCAACGAGTTCGCCAGGATCACTTATACGGAAGCGGTGGACATCCTCCAGAAGAGCGGTCAGAAATTCGACTACCCGGTACACTGGGGCATAGATCTCCAGACCGAGCACGAGAGATATCTGACCGAACAGGTCTTCAAAAAGCCGCTTTTCGTGACCGACTATCCCAAAGATATAAAGGCCTTTTACATGCGCCTCAATGACGACGGCAAGACCGTCGCCGCCGCCGACTGCCTGGTTCCGGGCATCGGAGAGATCATCGGCGGAAGCCAGAGGGAGGAGAGGCTCGATGTCTTGGAGAAGCGTATGGACGAACTGGGCCTCAAGAAGGAGGATTACTGGTGGTATCTGGATCTCAGACGCTACGGCTCCTGCCGTCACGCCGGTTACGGGCTGGGCTTCGAGAGGATGATAATGTATCTCACGGGAGTTTCGAATATCAGAGACGTCGAGCTCCACCCGAGGACCACCGGAAACGCCGATTTCTGACTGAATATAAAGGAAAACAGGGCTTTACCTTTTCGGTAAAGTCCTGTATAATATAATTTGCTTTATTGGTATATTTCTGCCTTGGGCAGCAAATATAGATATTATTTTAAAGCGTGTACCGGAACTCCATCATTTTAAATGTATCCGGGCACAGCAGAAAAAAGGAGGAAAATCGTCCCCGTGGCTCGGGGTGCGGCATTGTGGAGACATGCCGTAAAAGCGCGGCGCGAATCGCGCGCGTGAGACCTGCCCTTGCGGATGCAGACAGGCCGGAGCCGGAATCTATGGCAACTGTACAACTCAAGGATGTGAAGAAGGTTTATCCTTTCGTCAGCGGAGAGGATAAGAAGAAAAAGAAGAAGAAAGACGAGCCCGAGAAGAAAAAGGCCAATCTTCAGATAACCGACGAAGGTGTCGTCGCTGTCCAGAAGTTCAACCTTGACATCGCCGACAAGGAATTCATAGTTCTCGTCGGACCTTCAGGCTGCGGCAAATCCACGACTCTGAGAATGGTAGCCGGCCTTGAAGAGATATCGGGCGGCGAGCTGTACATTGACGGGAAGCTCATGAACGACGTCGCGCCGAAAGACCGCGATATCGCGATGGTCTTCCAGAACTACGCCCTGTATCCTCATATGACAGTATATGAGAACATGGCATTCTCCCTTAAACTGCGCCATGCCCCCAAAGACGAGATCGACAAGAAAGTCCGCGAAGCAGCTGAGATCCTCGACATCACCCAGTATCTCGACCGCAAGCCCAAGGCACTGTCCGGCGGCCAGAGACAGCGTGTCGCGATCGGCCGTGCTATCGTACGTGACCCGAAGGTCATGCTGATGGACGAGCCTCTTTCAAACCTCGACGCCAAACTGCGTAACGAGATGAGGGCCGAGATCATCAAGCTCCGCAACCGTATCAACACCACATTTATCTACGTAACCCATGACCAGACCGAAGCCATGACTCTCGGCGACAGGATCGTCATCATGAGAGACGGCTACATCCAGCAGATCGGCACTCCTCAGGAGGTCTTCAACCATCCCGCGAACCTTTTCGTCGCAGGCTTCATCGGGATGCCTCAGATGAACTTCTTCGACGCACAGCTCACACGCGAGGGCAACAAGTTCTTCGTAGAGCTCGGCGGCACGAAGACAGAGCTCAGCGAGGATAAGGAAGAGAGACTTCTCGCGAACGATGTCCAGAGCCAGGCTGTCACGCTGGGCGTACGTCCCGAGCATACGAACGTCGGTGAAGCAGGTGTCAAGGCCACAGTCGATGTCAGCGAGATGATGGGCTCCTCTGTACATCTGCACCTCAATGCAGACGGAAAGGATGTCATCGTTATCGTTCCGACCATTGACCTCAAGGACAGCTTCAACAGAGGCGACACTGTATACTTCAACTTCAACGGCAACGTAGCCCACGTCTTCAGCAAGGAAACGGAGAAGAATCTGGAGTACTAAACCATGGGCGGCAAGATCAAAGCGATAATATTCATAGCCGTATTTCTGCTTGCCATCGCGGTCATATTTTCAGCCCTGAGCAACAGAAACGCGGAGATAAAAGCCTCTGAAGAGCAGACCCCTCTACCCGAGGGAGTGGAAGCGGTAGCCGTACCGACGGCTCCGCCTCCCGATCCGTCCGCGGTACCGACTCCGGTTCCGACGATATATATCCCCGAGGCTACGACAATCCCGACCCCCTCTCCCACTCCCGCGCCCTCCGCTTTAAGCAGCGGAAGCTTCAAGAGCAATACGGAGACCGGCCTCAATATGATAGTGGAATACAGCGCGGAAGCCCTCGGCGACGGAACCTCAAGAGTCAATGTCACGGTCAAGATCGAACACTTCGCCTGGCATTACAACGGCTATCCGAGTGCGATAACGGTCACTGTGGGCAATGAAACGGTCTATTTCAGCTCCCCGACAGTCAATTCCGATACCTTGGTCATGGAGACCGAGGACCTCGGCACAAAGTCCGTCACGCTCCCCCAAAGCGGAGGGACGGTAAACCTCAAGGCCGTCTGGACCTACGGAGGGCAGTACAGCGAAAAGCAGCTCGATATCGTAAGCTGTGAAGGCCTTATATCGCTTGGATAAATAAAAAACAAAAAATACCTGCAGGAAACTGCAGGTATTTTTTTGATCTGATTATTCTTATCTTTCTTCTCTGAAGTACGCAAGACCGAGGGAGGCGGGAGGCTGCTTGTCTTTTTTGTTCCTCATCGAGCTTATGATCAGAACTATGATCGTTACGACGTACGGGGCCATCTTGTAGATCTCTTTGATCGCGAGGTTGGTCCCGCTCGGTATGAAGGCGTTCAATATGAATAGTCCGCCGAAAACGATGGAAGCTCCTATTGCCACAGCCGGGCGCCAGAGCGAGAAGATAACAAGCGCAATGGCGAGCCAGCCTCTGTCTCCGAATCCGCCGTTGGACCATACTCCGGAGGCGTAGTCGAGCACGTAGAACAGTCCGCCGAGTCCGGCTGTCATCGAGCCGACGCAGGTTGCCACGTACTTGTATCTGTTCACGTTTATGCCCGCTGCATCGGCAGTGGCGGGGTTCTCTCCGACGGCTCTCAGGTTCAGGCCTATCCTGGTCTTCTTGAGTATATAGGCCGCCGTTACAGCAATTATGATGGCGAGATAGGCCAGAAAGCCATAGCTGAAGAAAAGCTTGCCGATCGGACCGGCCGTATTTTTGTCCGCTATGGATCTGCTGTATATAAGAGAGATGTCTGTCAGGACTATTGCCGGGGCGTTGCTTCCGGAGAGCTTTATGAGGGAGCCTCCGAAGAAATTCCCGAAGCCGAGACCGAAGGTCGTCATAGCAAGACCGGTCACATTCTGGTTGGCCTTCAGGGTGACTGTGAGGAAGCAGTAAAGAAGGCCCATCAGGAGGGAAGCGAAGAGGCAGCATAGCAGAGGTATCATTATGACCGCAAACGGGCTCACGGCCTCTCCCGCGGTTATTCTCTGCTGAAGCGGGAAAGCCCCGATGACTCCGGATATGGCTCCGACATACATGATTCCGGGAATACCGAGGTTCAGATTGCCGGATTTCTCTGTCAGGATCTCACCCGTCGATCCGAAAAGAAGAGGGATGCTCTGTACTATCGCTCTGGAAAGAAAAGCTATAAGTGCATTCATATCTCAGGCCTCCTTCTTTTCCGAAACTTCCGCGTTCTTTTTGCGGAATATGACTCTGTAGTTTATAAAGAATTCACAGCCTATCAGGAAGAAGAGAACGATACCGGTCAGGATGTCTCCGTAGCTCTCGTTGAGGCTCAGAGAGGACGCAACTTCGGAAGCGCCCTTGTTCATAAATATGAGCAAGAAGCTCGAGAAAATCATTATCAGAGGATCAAATCTCGAGAGCCAGGAGACCATGACTGCAGTAAACCCGTATCCGGAGGTGAGAGAAGTGGTCAGCGTGTGGTTCGTGCTTCCGACCAGCAGCCAGCCGCAGACTCCGCATATCGCTCCGGAGAGGAGCATGGTCCTCATGATGACATTTCTTACATTTATTCCGATATATCTCGCGGTCTTTTCGCTCTCGCCCACGACATCGATCTCGTATCCGTGCTTGGTGTACTTGAGGTATATGAACATGAATATGGTCAGAGCGGCGATGATCAGAACATTGAGCAGGTATCTCTGGCCTCCGATCACGGGGAGCCAGCCCGCCTCCGTCCTCTGGTTTATGACTCCTATATTCGCGCTGCCCTTTGTCGTCTCCCATATAACTATAAAGTAAGCGACAAGCTGGGTTGCCACGTAGTTCATCATAAGCGTGAAAAGGGTCTCGTTGGTGCCGTATCTCGCTTTGAAGAAGGCGGGAATGAATCCCCAGATCGCACCCGCGAGAACAGCGGATACGAGCATGATTGCCCAGAGAAGCGGGTTCGCGACTTTTCCGCCCAAAAGGATCATGCAGGCTGTAGTCGCCAAGGCTCCGGCCAGGCACTGGCCCTCAGCCCCGAGGTTCCAGCAGCGCATTTTGAAGGCCGGCGTAACCGCGATCGAAAGGCCGAGCAGCGCACTTATATTGCTCAGAAGCACCCATATGCGCCTTTTGCTTCCGAAGTTTCCTTCGAACATCGCAGAATAAAGCTTGATCGGGTTGACCTTTGCAATCGCCAGCGTCAGAAGACCGCAGAATACCAGTGAAGCCAGAATTGCGATCCCGCGAATGATCCAGGCTTTTCCGGAGCTTATGTCGCTGCGTTTGACCAGATGTACGAGAGGTTCTTTATTCTTCATCTTCAGCGGCACCTCCAAGCTTCGTCATCATCATTCCGACTTTCCTCTTGTCCGCCCCTCTGCCTTCGATATATCCGCTCACCCTGCCTCCGCAGAGAACAAGTATCTTGTCGCTGAGCTCCAGAAGGACATCGAGGTCTTCTCCCACATATATGACTGCCACGCCCTGTTTTTTCTCTTTGTTGATCAGATCGTAGATAGTGTACGAGGAATTTATGTCCAATCCTCTTACTGCATAGGCTGTCAGAAGGACTGTCGGCGCAGAGGCGATCTCGCGCCCAACAAGTACCTTCTGTACGTTGCCTCCTGAAAGTCTTCTTACAGGAGTCTCAACGCTCGGAGTCGAAACGCTTAGCTCGTTGACCACATTCTCCGCAAGCTTGTGCGGAGCCCTTCTGTCCGTAAACGCGGTCTTTCCTCTCCTGTACGATCTGAGCATCATATTGTCGGAGAGGTTCATATTCCCGACCAGGCCCATACCGAGCCTGTCTTCAGGCACAAACGAGAGGGCGACGCCCATAGCCTGAATGCTCAGCGGATCCTTTCCGACAAGTTCCTCCGGCTCTCCTTTGTCGTTAATATAGGCAATGCTTCCGCTCTCGACCTTCTGGAGTCCCGCTATCGATTCGAGCAGCTCCTTCTGTCCGCAGCCGGAAATGCCCGCTATGCCGAGGATCTCTCCGGAATTGGCGGTGAATGAGACATCGTTGAGCTTGACGATCCCGTCAACATCCCGGACAGTGAGGTTCTTCACCTCTATTCTCGGCTTGGGATCGACCGGATCCGGTCTTTCTATATTCAGAGATACCGCATGTCCGACCATCATATTGGTCATCTCGGCGGCATTCGTTTCTTTCGTCTTCATGTCTCCGACAAACTGGCCTTTTCTCAAAATGGCAACTCTGTCGGAAATGTCCTCCACCTCGTGGAGCTTGTGGGTAATGATTACTACGGCCTTTCCGTCGTCTCTCATGTTGCGCAGAACGGCAAAAAGTCTGTCTGTCTCCTGCGGCGTGAGCACAGCGGTGGGCTCGTCGAGTATGAGTATGTCCGCTCCTCTGTAGAGTACCTTTACTATCTCGACGGTCTGCTTCTGTGAAACGGACATGTCGTAGATCTTCTGGGCCGGGTCCACTTCAAAGCCGTACATCTCACAGATGCTTCTGATCTTCTCGGAGGCTTTCTTCAGATCGAATTTGCTTCCGTCATTCAGTCCAAGAACGATATTTTCCGCGGCAGTAAGCACATCGACAAGCTTGAAATGCTGGTGGATCATGCCTATTCCGTGGTCGAACGCGATCTTCGGCGAGGTTATCTTGACCTCTTCGTCATTTATGAATATCTGGCCTTCATCGGGGAAATAGATTCCGGACAGCATGTTCATCAGCGTGGTTTTTCCGCTGCCGTTTTCTCCCAAAAGAGCAAGAATTTCGCCTTTGTATATGTCAAGCCATACCTTGTCATTGGCAACTACAGAGCCGAAAGTCTTTGTAATATTACGCATTTTTACAGCTGCATTTGTTCCGTCCAATCCGGTTCCTCCCTTTTGAAGATTACAGGAAGCTCCCATGAAAGGGAGCTTCCCTCTTTAGCTTTAAATTGAATTAGAATGCTGTGTCGAGAAGGGTGATTCCGTCGATCTGGACATCGAAGTAAGGAGCGCTGCGGAATTTGGACTCTGCGAATACGCCGTCAACGATCGCTTCGGTATCGGGATCAAAATCTCCGCCGATGGCATTTGCCATGTAAGAGGTCTGGGTCTCACCGCCGACTGTGTAGGTCGCGGTATCGAAAACTTTAATGCTTCCGTCGAGAAGAGCAGCCTTGACCTCTGCGACCTTCTCGATCGTTCCGGGAGCAGCGTTGGCCTCGCTGATGGAGATAACTTCAACGGAGCCGCCCTCAAGGGTGCCGCACCAGTCTTCATCTATAGCTGTGCCGCTTGCTTTGCAGTCGAGAATGTACTGGAAGTAGGGAGCCCAGTTGATGCGGGAGGAGGCGAGGTAAGTGTCAGGGCCGGCATCGGAGGTATCGAGGTTGTAAGAAACATCGGGAACGCCAGCCTCAGCGCACGCAGTGGGAGCGCCGTAGGAGTCAGCATGCTGGGAGAGAAGTACGCAGCCGCCGTCGATAAGGCTCTGTGCTGCCGCTTTCTCTGCGGTCTCATCATACCAGGAACCAGTGAATGTTACGTCCATGGTAACGGAGGGGCATACGGACTTTGCACCGAGGTAGAAGGATGTGTAACCGGAGATAACTTCCGCGTATGTGTAAGCGCCGACATAGCCCATCTTGGCCTGGTCTGCAGTGATCTTGCCGGATTCGATCATCTCATTGAGCTTGAGTCCGGCTGCAACGCCGACGAGGAAACGGCCCATGTAGATGTCTGCAAAAGCATTGTGATAGTTGGCAAGTTTCTCGGCTGTCGCCATATCGCCTGTAGCGGAGATGAAGTCGACATCCGGGCACTCTTTCGCGGCTGCGAGCATGTAGCTCTGATGGCCGTAGCTGTCGGAGAAGATAACATTGCAGCCCTGGTCTACGAGGTCGAGAGCGGTATCTTCGCAGGTCTGGTCCTCAGGGATCTGGGTCTTGATTATAAAGTCAGTGCCTTCAACCATTCCGTTCGCTTCGAAGACTTCCTTCGCCGCATTCAGGAAGTTTGCGTCGTAGGTGGAGTTCTCATCGTGGAGGAAAATAAGGCCGACTTTTACGGCAGGAGCAGCGGCCTCTTCCGCGGGGGCTGCTTCTTCGGCTGCAGGGGCTGCTTCCTGAGCGGGAGCGGCTTCCTGGGCTGCGGGGGCAGCGGCCTGACCGCATGCTGCAAGTGCAAATACCATACAAAGTGCGAGGACAAGTGCTAAGATCTTTTTCATTCTTGTGATTCTCCTTTAGAAATATTTGTTTTGGAAGCAATACCGGCCGACAGAGAATCAAAAAGCACCGGGTGTCTTTTAAAATCTCCCCGATGCGAAAAGTAAAAAACAACGCGTAAAAAAATCACGGCGTTTTTGCAATTCGATAGTCCGGTCATTTACGGCGTCCGGGTAGAGACTTCAAATCCATATCATTTGCTTATATCGAAACCGATATTCACTTCACGGCCGCACAATAACACATACCCCCTGAGATGTCAAGCTTCTTTTTGGGAATTTTATACAAAAATTTTGATGTATTTTTGTGCAGGTTGCATAAATGCAATTATAACCGGATTATGGCAACCAAACGGCTCAAATCAGCATATCTCAAGGCTTGTATCGCTCATGGACGCTATTTTGCAGAGCGATTCGACCCTTATGCCTTTTTCTCTCAGTTCATTGCCGCCGCCCTGGAAAACTTTCTCGATCGCGATGCCGCATCCGACTACTTCCGCTCCGGCCTGCTCGCAAATTGAAATGAGACCTCTGAGAGCTTCTCCGTGCGCGAGAAAATCATCGACTATAAGGACTTTATCCCCTTTGCAGAGATATTCCTTTGAGCAGACTACGGTATTCGTATTCCCGTGGGTAAAGGATCTCACTTCGGCGCTGTATACATCATCCGAAATATTGGAGGTCTTGCTCTTCTTGGCAAATACCGCCTTGCAGTTGAATACGTAGGCTGCAAATACCGCGATCGCTATGCCTGAGGCTTCGACAGTCATTACCTTGTTGATCCCGTACCCGTCATAGAGTCTCTTGAGTTCATTTGCCATGGCCATTAATATCTGGGGGTCGATCTGGTGGTTCAGGAACGAATCTACCTTCAGCACTCCTCCGGGAAGCACCTTTCCGTCCTTTAATACTTTCTCTTCAAGCTCTTTCATGTTTATCTCCCTTTTCTCCATAAAATACGGTTAAAGCCCGCGTCACAAAGAGCGGGCTTTAATCGGGTAATTGTTCAATTACACAGCGCGGGTGACCTTTCCGCTGCGAAGGCAGCGAGTGCAGGCGTAAACATGCTGGGGTTTACCGTCTACTATGGCCTTGACGCGCTTCACGTTGGGCTTCCAGGTACGGTTGCTGCGTCTGTGTGAGTGGGAAACCTTGATGCCGAAAGAGACATCCTTATCACAGAACTGACATTTTGCCATATATGAAGCACCTCCTTTTGCCGATTTCGCTGAAAGACAGCTTATGTATGATATCAAAACAGCAATGCAATTGCAAGAGAAATTTTCAAAAATATATTGAAACATCTGATGCTCCGAAAAGATAAGGACCCTCATGTTGCTTTTACGCCCGGATGCGTGTATACTGTCTTTATTCAAAGCAGACTCTTCCCCTGGAGGTTTATATAAATGGTAACAAAATACCCGGTATCTCTGAAAAAGATCGTCATAAAGCACAATCTTGAGCCGCTTCACCTGTCGAAGGACTATGAAAGCGCCGTCATAACCACGGCGGACATCAACAGGCCGGCTCTGCAGCTGGCAGGTTTTTACAACTATTTCGACCCGAAGAGGATCCAGGTGATAGGCCGTGTCGAGAGCACTTATCTCGAGACCCTGACCTATGCAGAGCGCCTTTCTGCTTTTGAGGCTTTCTTTAAGACAGGGATAGCCGCCCTGGTGCTGTGCCACGGCGTCGTCCCCTTTCCTTCCTGTCTGGAGATGGCCGAGAAATATGATGTCAATCTGTTCATAACTTCGGAGGATACCTCCGAGTTCCAGGCAAATCTGGTCGGCTTTCTGAGAGCTGAAATGGCTCCGAGAGTCACGATCCATGGAGTGCTTGTGGAGATATACGGCGAAGGCGTCCTGCTGGAGGGAGACAGCGGCATAGGTAAGAGCGAAACGGCTCTCGAGCTCATCAAGAGGGGCCACAGGCTCATAGCCGATGACGCGGTGGTCATAAAACGGGTAAACAAAAACGATCTTCTCGGCGAGGCTCCCGAGCTAATCAGATATTACATGGAACTTCGCGGAATCGGCGTTATCAATGTCCGTTATCTGTACGGAGTGAGCGCGGTAAAGCCCGAAACAAATATCGATATGGTCATTAAAATGGAAAAGTGGGTCGACGGAAAAGCCTATGACAGACTCGGGATCTCATCGGAGACCGAAAACATTTTGGGTGTTGAGCTTCCCTGTGTCACCATTCCCGTCGAGGCAGGCAGAAATCTGGCTGTCATTCTCGAGCTAGCCGCCATGAACAACCGCCAGAAGAAGCTAGGCTACAACGCTGCGGAGGCTCTTGAATCGGAGCATGATCTGGCAGTTGACAGCGGGCTGCTGTAATTATTTGAATGAAAGCAATTATTAAAGATCTCTTCTTCGTCCTTACAGCGGCTTCCGTATTGTTCTTTTCTTCATGTTCTGGCGGGATCCAGGATGAAATGACTGAAGTCTCCGTGAATCCTGTCAGCGAAGATGCGCTGATATCCGAACCGGAGACCAGTGCGGAAGAAGCAGTTCCTCAAGATTCCCCGTCTCCGACCGATAATGTCCCCGATCGTCCTTCTCCCGATGAAGATGGCTATTTCAGCAATTCTGTCATAATAGGCGATTCAGTCTCCTCCTCCCTGCAGACTTATCTGAATACCGAACAGGAGGCCTTGGACGGAGTTCTTATTTTTTCTATAGAAAACTACGCATATTATGCTGCCGCAATGGGCGTCCCCGTATCTTATCGCGGAGTTAACAGAAATATACGGGAAACCGTGAACACAATCGGCTGCGACAAGCTGTTCCTGCTTCTTGGCATGAACGATGTCGTATCGGGCGGCCCTGAAAAAGCCTATGAGTCTGCAATGGAACTGGTCGGGATCCTGACTCGCGAATGTCCGGAAACGAAACTGTTTCTTCAGGGCATGACTCCTTCATCGATCGATTCTTCATATAACAAAATCACTAGAGACAATATATTGAGTTTCAACAGACTGCTGAAAGACTCAGCTGAAGAAAAAGGATATTGCTACATTGATGTTTTTGATGTTTTTGCGGATGAAAACGGATACATTAAGAAGGAATATGCCGGGGATCATTATGTTCACATGAAAAGTTCAGCCGGTCGGCCCTGGGCTGAGGCGCTGCGTGACCCCGCAAATTATTACAATCTTCCGGAGGAGTAATTATTATGAAAAAATTATGTATGTTGGCCTTAATTGTCACGGCACTCTGCCTCTTCGCGGGCTGCGGAAGCGGCAATGCTTCCGATACGGTTTCCGATACCGATATTGATGCTGTTTATTCAGAGATCACAAAGTCTGTCGAACTGCCCGAAATGGTGACTCTTGACGAAGACAGACAGTTTGATTATATGGGTCTTGATCCGGAACTTATCAGCAGCTCGATCGTGGCGATCTCCGGAGACAGCATCCGGGCGGATGAGATATGGCTCATAAACGCTGCCGACAGCAGTTCTGCGGAAAAGATCGCGTCTCTGGCAAGCTCCCGCGTGGAGCAGCGCGCAAACGAATACAAAAACTACAATGCCGAAGTTTATGCCGTCATTCAGGAAGCAAAGGTCCTGCGGCGCGGAAACTGTGTTGCGCTGTTTATTTCTCCAGATGCAGAAACGATGGAAAACATTTTTATGAGCAGATCATAAGGGGCTTTTATGGAAGAACTTGAACTTGCAATCAAAGAGCTGAAAGAGTTATTGCCGGGCCTGAAAATTCTTGAAAACGAGCCCATGAGCGCGCACTGCTCATTTAAAACAGGCGGCCCTGCCAGGGCTGTAGCCGTGCCTTCGGATGTTTTTTCCCTCTCCCGGATATGCTCTGTTATGAAAAAGCACAAGATATTCCCGATGGCGCTCGGAAACGGGACCAATTTTCTTTTTCCGGATGAGGGTCTCCCCGATATGCTTTTCATATCCACTGAAAAGCTTCAGAAGATATTCCTGAATGAAGACGGTACGATTTACGCCGAAAGCGGTGTATCTCTCTCAAAGCTTTCAGGATTTGCCCAGCAGCACGGCCTTAAGGGTCTCGAATTCGCCTCCGGGATCCCAGGCACTGTCGGAGGCGGGATCTGGATGAACGCCGGAGCCTACGGCGGAGAGATGAAAGATGCAGTACAGAGCGTTGTCTACTACTTCTATCCGGATCAAGGCCTTTACGAGCAGCTCGGGAAGGACTGCCAGTTCGGATACAGAACCAGCTTCTTTCAGAAAAATCCGGCAATCATACTCTCTGCAGTATTTGCTCTGGATAAGGATGACCCGGAAGCGATAGCCTCCAGAATGCGGGAGATAAATGAAAAGCGCAGGGCAAAACAGCCTTTGGATCTTCCTTCTGCCGGCAGCGCCTTCAAACGCCCGGAGGGACACTATGCTGCGGCCCTCATAGAAGAATGCGGACTCAAAGGATACCGAAACGGCAACGCACAGGTAAGCGATAAACATGCCGGATTTGTTGTCAATCTCGGCGGTGCGACTTCAAAGGATGTTTACGATCTGATGATGCATGTCAGAAACGAAGTCTATGCACAGAAGCAGGTAGAACTCCATCCTGAGATCATTATTCTTCCCCCGGATTATAAGCTCACAGATACAAGCCCTGCTGCCCCGAAGAACGTCACATTTACAAACGGAGACTATGAAAAGACTGCCGGCGGAACAGGCACGTCTGCAGCAAAAGAGGAGAATCAATAAATGCAGTTTCTTATAATTACCGGAATGTCAGGTGCCGGAAAATCCAGGGCGGCGGATGTCCTGGAGGACCTGGACTTTTACTGTGTCGATAATATGCCCGCGGAGCTCATGCCCATGTTTGCAAGGCTCTGTATGGCTACAAAGGGTCGTTACGAGAAAGTGGCGCTGGTCACGGATGTGCGCGAGAAAAACGGATTCGGGGAGCTTCTTCATATACTCGACGGTTTTGATGAGCTTGAATTCGACTACAAGATCCTCTATATGGACGCTGACGTCAAGACTCTTGTCCGCCGTTATAAGGAGACCCGCAGGCCTCACCCCCTCGCCCAGGATGGAGAAAGCCTGGAATCTTCGATCAGGCGCGAGGAAAAGCTGCTGGAGCCCATAAAGAAAAGATCCGACTATATCATTGATACCGGAAGTCTGACTCTAGGAATGCTCCAGAACAGGCTTTACAGTATTTTTGCCGAAGACGGGCAGAAAAAATCCGTAACAGTCAATGTAGTATCTTTCGGATATAAATTCGGTATTCCGACAGACGCGGATCTTGTTTTCGATGTCCGTTTCCTGCCGAACCCTTTCTACGTCGATGACCTGAGAACCATGTCCGGCATGGATGAACCGGTGAAGGATTATATCTTCAGTTCCAGCTCCGCAGGCGACTTTTTGAAGATGCTCTACGAAATGGTGGATTATCTCCTCCCGCTGTATGCGGAAGAAGGAAAGCTCAGTCTCAATATTGCAGTAGGCTGTACTGGCGGGAGGCACCGAAGCGTTGCAGTTGCTGGCGCTCTTTACGATCATCTGAAAAAATCCGGTGCCAAAGTCACATTTACTAACCGGGATATGGACAAATAAAAAATGAGTTTTTCAAGTGAAGCAAAAGCCGAGATCTGCAGAAATGCGATCTCCAAAAAATGCTGTGCCGTTTCGGAATGCTACGGGGTGCTCCTTTTCTGCAACTCCTTCTCCGGCAGCGGGATACGCATAATAACTGCAAATCCTGATTTCGCTGCCCGTCTTGTTCCTCTGTTCAGAAGAGCCTTCGGCCTGGGCTTTGATATCCTCCCTGCCGCCGGCTCTTCCGGGAAGAAAAGCTTTATAATAAACGATCCGAAGAAGCTCGAAAAGATCTTCAATACATACGGTTACACCTTCGGCGCGACTCTTTCACACCATGTCAATCTCAGTGTGATGGAGGATGACTGCTGTAAAGAATCCTTTATAAGAGGCGCATTTCTAGCCGGTGGTAGCGTTACGGATCCCGAGAAACGCTATCATCTCGAGCTGACGACGTCTCACTACAGTGTTTCAAGAGAAACTCTTGCGATCTTATCCGATATGGGATTCTCTGCCAAGGAAGCCTCCAGAAACGGGAACCGGCTCATCTATTTTAAACAGGCAGATACTATCGCCGATTTCTTCACCGCCCTCGGAGCTTCTTCCGCCGCCTTAAGCATTATGACTGCAAAGGTGGATAAGGAGATGCGAAACGAGATAACCCGCAAGGTAAACTGCGATACGGCCAATGCTGATAAAGTTGTTGCGACAGCCCGGGCGCAGATAGATGCAATACATGAAATTGTCGGGAAATACGGTCTCGATTCTCTGCCCGAGCCTCTGAAAGATGCTGCCCTTTTGAGGATAGCCAATCCGGAGGCAAGCCTTGCGGATCTCTCTGTTTTGAGTTATCCGAAGGTCTCGAAAAGTACGCTTGCATACAGGCTCAAAAGGCTTGAAAATTTCAGACCCGATCCAGAAGAGTAAGGAATTGTCATATGGCTTTTGTACACTTGCACGTTCATACCGAATACTCTCTGCTTGATGGAGCCTGCAGGACAGACGCGCTGGCAGAGACCGTAAAATCAATGGGCCAGACTGCCGTAGCCTGTACGGATCACGGCGTTATGTACGGGGCTGTTGCCTTCTATAAAGCATGCCGAAAAGCGGGGGTAAAGCCCATAATCGGCTGTGAGGTATATGTCGCTCCCAGGAATCTGAGCGATAAAGAGCATAAGATCGATTCCAATTACTCGCATCTGATCCTGCTCTGCAAAAATGAGACCGGATACAAAAACCTCTGCCGGCTTGTGAGCACTTCATGGGTGGACGGCTTCTATGTAAAGCCCCGCATAGACTGGTCTCTGCTGAAACAGTACCACGAAGGCCTCATATGTCTCTCGGCCTGTCTGGCGGGTTATATCCCATCTGCAATAGTAAACGGGGAGTATGACAGAGCAAAAGAAAAAGCTCTGGAGCTTTCCGAGCTTTTCGGTGAGGGCGGCTTTTATCTGGAGCTTCAAAACCACGGAATCGAAGACGAGAAAAAAGCTGCCGAAGGGCTCATACAGATACATAACGAGACCGGCATCCCTCTGGTCGTCACGAACGACGCCCACTATCTGACAGAAAATGACTCATATTATCAGGATGTTCTTCTCTGTATCCAGACCGGTAAGAACTTCGATGAAGAAAACCGCATGCGTTTTGAAACAGATGAGTTCTACCTGAAAAGCGAAGAAAATATGCGCGCGCTCTTCCCGGAGTTCCAGGAAGCGTGTGACAACACCGTAAAGATAGCCGACGCGTGTAACTTCGATTTCGAGTTCGGTCACTACCACCTGCCGAAATTCAAGCTTCCGCAGGGCGAGACCGACAGCTATGAATACCTTAAAAAGCTTTGCGATGCGGGCTTTGCCGAACGTTACGGTGATAAAAGGCCTGAAGTCCGGGATCAGCTGGACTATGAGCTCTCCATGATCAGCAAAATGGGCTTTGTAGACTACTTCCTCATAGTCTCCGATTTTATCGGTTATGCCAAACGCAACGGGATCCCCGTCGGGCCGGGCAGAGGAAGCGCCGCGGGAAGTGTCGTTTCTTACTGCCTGAAAATAACCGACGTCGATCCGATAAAATACAGCCTCTACTTTGAGCGCTTTTTAAACCCCGAAAGGGTCTCTATGCCCGATATAGACGTCGACTTCTGCGTAAACCGCAGAGGAGAGGTCATCGACTATGTCAACAGGCTCTACGGCAGTGACCACGTCGCTCAGATAGTTACATTTGGAACCATGGCCGCACGAATGGCTATTAGAGATGTCGGACGTGTTCTCGGTGTAAGCTATGCGGATACGGACAATGTCGCGAAGCAGGTGCCCCAGACCCTGAACATGACAATAGATGAGGCTCTGAGGATCTCCAAGCCCTTAAAAGATATTTATGAATCCGACGGAAATCTCAAAAACCTGATCGACGTCGCAAAAGCCCTCGAGGGAATGCCCCGCCACGCATCGACTCACGCAGCGGGTGTCGTTATAACCGAGAAACCCGTATACGAATACGTACCGCTGGCAAGAAATGACGAATCCGTGGTCTGCCAGTATCAGATGACCACTCTTGAGGAACTTGGCCTTCTCAAGATGGATTTTCTGGGGCTTCGCAACCTGACTGTCCTTGAGGACGCGGCAAAGCTCGTGCGGAAAAAGAAACCCGGATTCAGAGTTGAAGATATCCCCGACGAAGATGCAGCGACCTTCAAAATGCTCTCCGCAGGCAGGACAGAGGGCGTCTTTCAGCTTGAAAGCGCAGGAATAACTGCTGTCTGTACTGCCATAAAGCCCAAATCAATAGAGGATATTACGGCTGTAATAGCTTTGTACCGCCCTGGCCCCATGGAGAGTATTCCCCGTTTTATTGAATGTTCTCAGGATCCTTCGAAAATAAGATACAAGCATGAACTGTTAAAACCTATTCTGGATGTCACATACGGCTGTATCGTCTATCAGGAACAGGTCATTGAGATATTCAGAAATCTCGCAGGCTTCTCTCTCGGACAGGCGGACAATATCAGAAGAGCCATGTCCAAGAAAAAACATGCCGTCATAGACTCCGAGCGCCAGACCTTCGTATACGGAGACGAGGAGCGCGGCATAAAGGGCTGTCTTGCTAACGGCATACCCGCAGATACTGCAAACAGCATCTACGATGAGATCGTCGATTTCGCTTCATATGCTTTCAACAAAGCCCATGCGGTAAGCTACGCCATAGTATCTTTCCGCACTGCCTACATGAAATGCCGTTATCCCAGAGAATATATGGCCGCTCTTCTTACCTCTGTTCTCGGGAACAGCCTGAAGATATCGGAATACATAGGCGAATGCAGAGAAATGGGGATCTCTCTCCTGCCCCCGGATGTTAATGAGTCCGGATCGGATTTCACGGTCTCCGGAGGGAACTTGCGATTCGGCCTCGCAGCCATAAAGAGTGTGGGGCGCGGAGCTGTCGCTCAGATAGAACGCGAGCGTGAAAGCGGCGGATCTTTTACAAGCTTTCAGGATTTCTGCCGCCGTATGGCAGGAAAGGATATAAACAAGCGCGTTGTGGAGAGCCTGATAAAAGCGGGAGCATTCGACAGTCTCGGATACAGGCGCAGGGCCCTGCTTCAGATTTCGGGCAGAGTCATGGACAGCATCGGAAACGAAAAGAAAGCGAACATAGAGGGGCAGCTCGATCTCTTCGGAGATCTTGCCGGTGACGGACAGAGCGATGGCGGGGGCGAGATCCCGATACCGGATATAGAAGAGTTCGATAAAAAGTCTCTTATGCTCATGGAAAAGGAAACTACGGGTCTTTATCTCACCGGCCATCCGATGGATGACTACCGCGAACAGCTCAGAAAGGCAGGCGTGGCCGGAATAGGGGAATTGCTCAGGGATTTCTCATCCGATGAGGAAAACAGACGTTTCCGGGACGGAGATCGCATAACCCTTGCAGGTGTTATTGAGACATCGCGCATGAGAACTACAAAAAGCAATAACCTGATGAGCTATATTACTCTTGAGGATAATTCTGCAACAATAGAGCTCATCGCTTTCCAGCGAGCGCTCGATGAAGGCGGTATCTATGTTCACGACAACGAGATCATAATCGTTACCGGCAGGATCTCCGCCAGAGACGAAAATGAGCCGCAGATCATGGTCGACACTATAAGGCCGATAAGCACTATCGGCGAACTGCAGGTCTCTGAAAAAAATGTGCCTGCAGCCTCTCCCGCAGCCGCAACAGCGCAAAGTGTGAAAAAACTCTGGATAAAGCTTCCTAAGGAGGCTGATCTCATAAACATCCGGGGCGCTCTGATGTCATACGACGGAACCGACAGAGTCATAATCTACTGTGTCGCCGAAAACAAGCGCATCGGCACACAGACCAAAATAAATCCCGAACTCCTTTCAAGGCTCAGAGGCTTCCTCGGTGAAGAAAATGTAATAGTAAAATAAGATATGGAGCCGATAGCATATATTCACAACGCTTTTAAAAGCAAATTTGCAGTCCCTCGCCAGTCCGGCCTCAACTCGGCTCTGAGCGAAGTCGTTATGGAGAGCTCTTATTCGGATCCGGAAGCTTTCAGAGGTCTTGAAGTCTTCAGTCATATCTGGCTGATCTGGCAGTTCTCCGAAAACTTAAGGGACGGTTTCAGCCCGACAGTTCGCCCCCCAAGGCTCGGAGGGAATGCCAGAGTCGGAGTGTTTGCAAGCCGTTCTCCATTCAGGCCCAATGCCCTCGGGCTTTCCTGCGTCGAGCTTGTCTCCGTTAACAAAGGCTCTCTGACAGTAAGAGGAGCTGATCTCATGGACGGCACCCCGATCTTCGATATAAAGCCGTATATCCCTTACGCGGACTGCATTCCGGAAGCTAAGGAGGGCTGGGCCTCCTCCCCTTCGGATCTGCTCGAGGTCTCTTTTTCCGACGAAGTTGCCTCTCTCCTCTCAGAGGCTGAAAAAGCCGAGCTGTGCTCCATTTTGCAAAACGACCCTCGCCCTGCCTACCAGGACGACCCGGATAGAATCTACGGATTTGCATATGGGAACAGAGAGATCAGATTTATAATAAAAGGAAAACATCTGACCGTCATCTCCGCAGAGTAGCAATAAAAAAAGAACCGTAAACGGCTTATGCCGATTACGGTTCTGTATTATTCAGATTCTATTTTTTCCGCTTGCCGAAAATTCCGCCGCTCTGGGAAACATCCGTCTCGCCCATGGCCGCCGCGTAATCGCGAAGCGCTTCTTTCTGAGCTTTGGAGAGGTTTTTCGGAACGTCGACTCTAACGGTAACGAACTGATCGCCCCTTCCGGTGCTTCTCAGATAGGGAACACCCTTGCCTCTGATCCTGAAGGTCGTGCCCGTCTGGGTCCCGTCAGGGATCGTAAGCTTGACATCTCCGTCGAGAGTGGGGACCGTTATCTCCGAACCCAACGCCGCCTGAGCGAAAGTGATATCCTGATCCAGGTATATGTTCGTCCCCTCGCGCTCAAATCTCGCGTGAGGTCTCATGATTATCGAAACGAGAAGGTCTCCGTTCTCGCCGCCGTTTATTCCGGCATTCCCCTGTCCGCGGAGAGATACCGCCTGTCCGTCGTCTATTCCGGCGGGGATGGTGACATTGACCTTGTGCTGCTTTCTGATGCTTCCCATTCCGCGGCAGGTCTTGCAGGGCTGGTGTATGATCCTGCCCGTTCCGCGGCATTTCTGGCAGGCGCCTCTCGTCTGGGCCATGCCGAAGGGTGTCCTCGTTGATGTGACTACCGTTCCGGTGCCTTTGCAGTCAGGGCAGACCTCCGGAGTAGTACCGGGCGCGCAGCCGTTGCCCTTGCAGTCGGGGCACTGCACTACCCTTCCGACGGTGACATCTTTCTTGCAGCCGAAGGCAGCCTCTTCAAAGCTTATATTAACGCTCACGCGTATATTGTCGCCTTTTCTCGGAGCGTTCGGATTGCTCCTGCCCCTCGAAGACGCGCCTCCGAAGCCGAAAAGATCTCCGAATATGTCGCCGAAACCTCCGAAGTCACCGAAACCTCCGAAATCACCGAAACCAAAGCCGCCCTGACCGAAGCCCTGTGAAGGATCAAAGGCCGCATGTCCGAACTGGTCGTATTTTGCGCGCTTGTCATCGTCCGAGAGTATCTCATAGGCCTCATTGATCTCCTTGAATCTCTCTTCGGCAGCTTTGTCTCCCGGATGCAGATCAGGGTGATTTTCTTTGGCAAGCTTTCTGTATGCTTTTTTTATTTCATCGGCTGAAGCTCCCTTTTGAAGGCCCAGCACCTCGTAGTAGTCTCTTTTTTCTGCCATTTTACATTCCTTTGGGAGTCGGGGCTTAAGCCCCGGCTCCCTTTAACAAGTTCATTTGCTGTTGTTTTGCGAATAAATATTACTTATTGTCGTCGTCAACCACAGTATAGTCTGCGTCGTAGTAGTCCTGACCGTTCCCGCCGCCGGCAGGTCCCTGACCGCCCATGTTGTTCGGGTCAAAGCCCTGGCCCTGTGCTGCACCACTCTGCTGATAGAGCTTCTCGCTTACTTTATAGAAAGCCTGCGTGAGTTCTTCTGTTGCAGACTTGATAGCCTGTGTATCGGTTCCCTGGAGCGCAGTCTTGAGCGCTGCAAGTTTGCCTTCTACTTCGCTCTTGTCTGCCGGATCGAGCTTGTCTCCCATCTCTGATAGAGTTTTCTCTGTCTGGTAGGCCATCTGATCGCCCTGGTTGCGGACATCGACTTCCTCTTTGCGCTTCGCGTCCTCTGCAGCGTACTGCTCGGCCTCTCTTACTGCCTTATCTATATCCTCTTTGGACATGTTCGAGGAGGAGGTGATTGTAATGTGCTGCTCTTTTCCGGTTCCGAGATCCTTCGCGCTGACATTGACTATGCCGTTGGCATCAATGTCGAAGGTAACTTCGATCTGCGGAACGCCGCGACGCGCCGGTGCGATACCGTCGAGATGGAATCTGCCAAGAGATTTGTTGTACTGTGCCATCTCGCGCTCGCCCTGGAGAACATTGACTTCAACAGATGTCTGATTGTCTGCAGCTGTGGAGAAGATCTGGCTCTTCTTGGTCGGAATGGTTGTGTTGCGGTCTATAAGCTTCGTGCATACGCCGCCAAGCGTCTCGATTCCGAGAGACAGAGGCGTTACGTCGAGAAGGAGTATTCCTTCAACATCTCCGCCGAGAACGCCGCCCTGGATAGCTGCTCCGATAGCGACGCACTCATCCGGGTTGATGCCCTTGAATCCCTCTTTGCCGAGGATGCTCTTTACCATATCCTGAACCGCGGGGATACGTGTCGAGCCGCCGACGAGAAGGACCTTGCTGATATCGGAAGGTGCAAGTCCGGAATCCGCAAGCGCCTGCTTTACAGGACCTGCCGTCTTCTCGACAAGGTGATGGGTCAGCTCATTGAACTTTGCTCTCGAGAGCGTTATATCCATATGCTTCGGGCCTGTTGCGTCTGCCGTGATATAAGGCAGATTGATATTCGATGTGGTTACGCTGCTGAGTTCTATTTTGGCCTTCTCGGCAGCTTCCTTGAGTCTCTGCATGGCTACTTTATCGCCGGAGAGATCGACTCCGTCTGTTTTTCTAAACTCATCGACGAGGTATTTAGTAATGCACGCGTCAAAGTCATCGCCGCCGAGGCGGTTATTTCCAGCCGTCGCCAGAACCTCTATTACTCCGTCACCTATCTCGAGAACGGATACATCAAAAGTACCGCCGCCGAGGTCGTAGACCATTATCTTCTGGTCCTGCTCCTTATCGAGCCCGTAGGCAAGGGCAGCAGCTGTCGGCTCGTTTATGATACGCTTTACATCGAGTCCTGCGATACGGCCGGCGTCCTTTGTCGCCTGGCGCTGAGCGTCCGTAAAGTATGCGGGGACTGTGATGACAGCTTCCGTAACTGTCTGTCCGAGGAATGCCTCTGCGTCTGCCTTCATCTTCTGAAGGATCATTGCAGAGATCTCCTGCGGAGTATATGCCTTGTTGTCGATGGTGACCTTATAGTTGGATCCCATCTCGCGCTTGATGGAGGAAATGGTCCTGTCGGGATTTGTAACTGCCTGGCGTTTTGCCACCTGTCCGACCATTCTCTCTCCGGTCTTGGCAAATGCTACGACTGACGGTGTAGTGCGGTTGCCTTCCGCATTTGCGATAACCTGTGCCTCTCCGCCTTCCATAACTGCTACACAGCTGTTGGTTGTTCCGAGGTCTATTCCTATTATTTTACCCATTGTTCTTTCTCCTTTATGTCTTCTTTATTTTTTTACTTATTTTTTATATGTTCAGTTCGCAACTTTTACCATCGCGAATCTTACAACCTTGTCTCCGATCTTAAAGCCCTTCTGAAAGACCTCAACGATCTCATTTTCTCCTTTTTCCTCATCTTCACAGTGCATTACTGCGTTGTGCAGATTCGGATCAAAAGTCTCTCCGGCCTCTCCGTAGGCCGTCGCTCCGAGCTTTTGCATTGTATCCTTGAACTGGGCCATTATCATCTCTACACCCTTTTTATACGCCTCATCTTCAGTCTGCGTATTAAGCGCCCTTTCAAGATTGTCGTATACGGGGAGGAATTTTGTCAGAGTGTCCGCTTTAATATCCGCATAGAGATTCTCTTTTTCCTGACGGCTCCGCTTACGGAAATTGTCGTATTCTGCCAGAAGTCTTAAGTACTTGTCATTTGCTTCACTGAGCTTACGGTCTTTGTCTTCCTCTTCGGGAGCGGCAGGTTCTTCCTTTTTTTCTTCAATAACTTCCTCTTTTATTTCCTCTGCGGTTTCCTCTTTGATCTCTTCCGCAGCCTCTTCCTTATTCTTATCCTTTTTTTCTTTGCTCAAGACCTGTCATCTCCTTTAATTATCAGTTTATTGTGCATGCCCTCCGGAGGAGCTTCCCCGCCTCCCAGCCTCTTTGAAAGACCTGCTGCGAGCATTCCCAGCTTTGTTGCGATCGCAGAATAATCCATTCTCGTAGGGCCGACTATTCCGATAAGTCCCTTGGTATTGTCTCCGGCATCATAGCTCGCTACGATAACGCTCGAATCCTTCAGCTCTTCGGCCACATTCTCCGGCCCTATCAGGACTCTTACTTCTTCGACATCCTGCATGGCGCCGGTTTCCGGAAAAACATATCCTCCGTTTGACAGATAACTCATAAGCTTATGGGCCTTATCCGGATCTCTGAATTCGGGCTGGCTCAAAAGCCTGTTTTCACCCGTCACATAAGCGGTTACTGAATTGACTTCACTCAAAGTCTCGATGCAGAACGCAGCAATTACAGCCGTAAGTCCGATAGTATCGTCTGCTGCCCGCTCAGTTGCTGATATTAGCGCCGATGTTATCTTGTCCTCCGTGATTCCGGTGAAAGAAGCATTGAAAAGCGTACTGAGCTTCTGAACAAGACTTCTGTCCGCGGAGACAGGCAGATGAACATATTTGTTCTTTACATCGTTGTTTGAGAGCAGCGCTACTATTATAAATGTATTTGCGTCCACATATATCAGGTCAAAACGTCTGACTGTAACAGAAGCATTCGAAGTCAGCGCCAGCGCCGGATAATTTGTAAGCTGTGAGGCAAGCTTTCCTATATCACTGATTGCAGTATCCATAACTGCAAGTCTTTCGTTGAGCTTCCTGTTCAGTTCCTCGGACTCTTCTACGCTCAGCTTCTGGCGCTGCATCAGCTCGTTTACATACAGTCTGTAGCCCGCCGGAGTGGGGACTCTGCCTGCAGAGGTGTGAGGCTGCTCCAGATATCCGAGTGCAACAAGCTCTGCCAATTCATTTCTTATGGTCGCAGAAGAACAGCCCAAGCTTCCCGTTTCAGCTATTGCTTTGCTGGAGACCGGCTCCGCTGTTTTAATGTATTCGTCTACAACAGCTGCAAGTATTTTCTTTTTTCTTTCACTTAAAGCCATTAGCAGAATCCTTCTGTAAGTGTTAGCACTCTCTTCTTTCGAGTGCTAATATAGCACTGATATTTTTCTTTGTCAACACGATTTCACCGGATTAATCAATTGTTCACAATTAAAAACCGGGCAGTTCCGCATATGGAACTGCCCGGCATAAACAGAGCTGTTGCATTACATCCCTGCAGACTCGGCCTCGGCGTTTTGCAGCTTTGAGAAGAACTCGTCGTGTCGGGCTGAGTACTCCTCGTTGAACCAGGTGTCGTTGCCCTCGTGGAGATAGGCTATATAATCATGCGGCTTCAGGTCGCGCCCCTCCATTCTCGCGACGACTGCAAGGCCTATATTCGAACAGCAGTCGGACACTCTTTCCATATCTGTCAGTATATCGAGGAAATAAGCGCCGGCATATACTTCGCAGAGCCCCTTGCGGAGTCTCTCCATATGGCCTTCTTTCATCACGTCGACCATATCGTCCATAACTTCCTCGAGAGGCTCGATCTCCTTCGCCTTATCCAGATTTTTCTGCTCGAAGGCTTCTCTCGCGCAGCTTATCGTCTGCTGGGCAAGCTCCATCAGCACTCCGAGCTGGCAGATGGCAAGGGAAGAAAAGGTTGTGCCGCGTTCTTTCATGATTTTTGCGCGCTCGGCAATATTCATGGCGTGATCGCCGATACGCTCGAATTCCGAGAGCACCTGTGTATACTCCTCGAATATCCCCGAAAACGGCCGCGAAGCCGTATGTGGTGACATTTCCACCAGATAGTGGCTGACCCGGTCGGTAAACGCGTCTATGATCTCTTCATCGGCGTATATTTCGTCGAACCCTTTTTCGTCATACGAGTCGATAAGGCACACGGCCTTCGTGAGATTGCCCGTTCCCAGTTCCAGCATCTTTTTCATCGCGTCATAGCAGGAGCCGAAGGCGAGCGCGGGGGTATCAAAAAATTTCGGATTCAGCGCTTCGAGCAGTTCATTGTACATCATTGGTTTTTCCGGCTCGTCCCTGACGATCTTCCTGCTCATTTTTTCATAAACGGGAACTACGGGAAGAAGCAGGAGCGCGCAGCTCAGATTGAATATGGTGTTGGTGTTCGCAATACCGCCGGAGTTGATCGGAACATTCCAGATCGCATCCAGCCATCCGGCTCTCCGGGCGATAATTACCGCTGTGAGCACGAGCACCGTTTCGCTGAGATTAAAAAGAATGTTCACGATACCGACGCGTCTTGCCTCCGGTTTTGCGCCGATCGAGCAGACTATCGCGGTCGTCACGCAATCGCCGAGGTAGATGCCCACTATCACGGCATATATCGAACCGAAGGTCAGCCCGCCCGAGACGGAAAAAGCCTGAAGGATGCCTATCGTGGCCGAGGAGCTCTGAAGCATGAACGCCACCGCCGCTCCTACAGCATACCCGATAAACGGACTCCTCGAAAGGGCGGAGAGCATCCTTCCGAAAAACGCGCTCCCGGAAAGGGAACTGACAGCACCGGTCATATTCAGAAGTCCGCTGAACAGGATACCGAAGCCTATCAGGATATTCCCCGTTGTCCCTGTCTTTTTGTTGTCGCTGCGCATTATAAGCACTATGCCGATGATCAGCGCCACGGGGGCAAGCGTCGACGGTTTGAAGATCTGAAGCCATGAGTTTCCGGAGGAATCGATGTCGAGAAGCCTTATGATCTGCCCCGTGACCGTTGTGCCGACGTTGGCTCCGATTATTATCCCGAGTGACTGGTGCAGGGTCAGAAGCCCCGCGCCAACAAGGCCGGAAGTGATTACTATCGTCGCGGTGGAGGACTGGATAACAGCTGTCATTGCAAGACCCGTAAGAAACGCTTTGAAAGAACTGTCCGTAAGCTTCCCGAGGACAGCCTTCAACGTCCCCGACGCGCCCTCCCGGAGGCTGTTGCCCATAAGCCTCATCCCGTAAAGGAACATTGCGAGTCCGCCGAGCAGAGTAATGATATTGAATACATTCATAACGGAATTTTCCTATCCCCGTTTTTTCATCTTTGTGTATTGTATATATTTTAAAACAATTCTGCAACCGTAAATTATCCGGCAGGACCGGACCGGCAGATTATCGGTATTCCACAATTATATGAATTTCTGTATGAATTACTGTAATATGCTTGATAAATGTATTCGTTTTTTCCGAAACGGTAAAGAAACAGGGCTATGCTGTAGGCAGGATTTGGCATCTCTTGCATATAAATCAGCATAAAGCACGGAAAATCAAAAAACTTTATACAATTTATACAAAACAAGTGTGTTTCCGGAAATAACACTTGTTTTTTTACCTTTATTGGTATATTATGTCAAGCACTTGTTTTCTGATTTTTGCCGATAACATATTAGTATTTTAATTAACGAAAGGAGCGGGAAAACTTGTTCCGATATGTAGTCAAACGCGTTCTTCTCGCGATCGTCACAGTTTTTATAATATGCGCCATAACATTTTTCCTTATGCATGCCGTTCCGGGCGGACCTTTCAACAGGGAAAAAGCGCTTTCGCAAGCCACTATTGACGCTCTGAACGCGAGGTATAACCTGGATAAGCCTCTTGGCACACAGTTTCTTCTTTATTTAAAGGGACTTATGCACGGCGATTTCGGAGTATCTCTCAAAAACGGGCGTGAAATAAAGGCGATAATCGGGGAGTCCTTCCCGATCTCTGCCAGGCTCGGACTCTCCGCCATCGGAGTCGCGCTGCTCCTCGGAACAGTATTCGGAAGCATCGCGGCGCTTACCCGGAACAAGCTCCCGGACAGGGTGATCATTTTCTTTTCGACGCTCTTTACCGCGGTTCCGAGCTTTGTTCTGGCGACACTTCTGCTGCTCGTCTTCTGTATAAGACTCGGCCTGCTTCCGGTCTGGAGCACGGACACAAGAAGTTATATCCTTCCGGTAATTTCACTGGCCGCCTATCCGATGGCCTATATAACCCGACTTTCCAAGACAAGCATGCTCGATGCTCTTTCCCAGGACTATATACGCACTGCAAAGGCCAAGGGCGTTTCCAAATGGAAGATCATTTTCAAGCACGCTCTGAGAAATTCTCTTATACCCGTCATCACATACGCCGGGCCACAGATCGCCTATATAATTACAGGCTCGATGGTCGTTGAGACTGTTTTTACGATCGGCGGACTCGGAAGCAAATTCGTCCAGTCCATAAATAACCGCGACTACACCATGATCATGGCGACCACTATATTTCTTGCGACTTTAATGGTAATAGCAAACCTGATATGCGACCTGCTTTACAAGGTTGTCGATCCCCGTATCCAGTATGATTGAGATGGAGGTTTTCTGCATATGAATGAAGAAATGACGCCGAAAAAGGCCCCTCTCAGTCTCCAGATAGACCTCAGGAAATTCGAGAAGGCCACGGACGAGGAAAAAATACAGCAGGACGTAATGACCGAGAGTACCTCGTTTTTCAGGGACGGAATGAAAAGACTCATGCGAAACCCTCTCGCCGTCATGAGTCTGATACTGCTCGCTGTTATAATAATTGTGATAATTGCAGCTCCCATGATAGTCCCGTACGGCTATGAGGAGATGCTCTCCGTTAACGGAAAGCGCGACAAAGGCGCCAAAAATCTCGCTCCTTTTACATACAGTGAGGCAGAACAGCGGTATATCGAGCAGGGCAACAGCCGTTTCCCGCACATTTTCGGTACGGACGAACAGTGCCGCGACTACTTCATAAGGGTCATATACGGCGCCAGAGTCTCATTGACCGTCGGTTTCTTTGCCAGTATTATAGTTCTGATCATCGGTCTTATATACGGCAGCATATCCGGATATATAGGCGGCAGGACTGACCTTATAATGATGAGAATAGTAGATATCATCTATTCTCTCCCCGATATGCTGATGGTCATTCTGCTCAGCGTCGTATTGCAGGAGATACTGCATTTCAAATCCGGTTCAGCTCTTGCAGCGCTCGGCACCAATATGGTTTCGCTGTTTATTGTATTCGGCCTTCTGTACTGGGTCGGCATGGCAAGACTGATTAGAGGTCAGATACTCTCCATCAAGGAGAACGATTATGTTCTGGCCGCCAGATCGATCGGGGCAAAGTCCGGTCACATAATCAGAAAGCATATTCTTCCGAACTGCCTCAGCGTTATTATAATTTCGACTGCTCTGCAGATCCCTTCGGCCATCTTCACGGAGAGCTACCTCTCTTTCGTAGGCCTCGGAGTCCAGGCTCCCATGCCCTCTCTGGGTTCGCTTGCAAACGCTGCCCGAGGCGGTCTGCAGTCGTATCCGTACAAGCTGGTTTTTCCCGCGCTCATGATCTGCATCATCGTCCTCTCCCTGAACCTTCTCGGAGACGGACTGAGAGATGCTTTTGACCCGAAACTTAAGAGGTGACGATATGGATAATTACGAACATCTTTTAAGTGTGCAGGATCTGCAGACTTCATTTACCATTGACTCCGGAGAGGTCCAGGCGGTCAACGGTGTCAGCTTCAACCTCGACGCGGGCAAGGTCCTGGGTATAGTCGGTGAATCCGGCAGCGGAAAATCCGTTACGGCCTATTCTATAATGCAGATCCTAGCCGATAATGGCAGTATTAAAAGCGGAACTATTCTCTATAAGGGCGAGGACATAACAAAATGGAATGAAAAGCAGATGAGCTCCTTCAGGGGCAAGTGCGTCTCAATAATCTTCCAGGATCCCATGACGAGTCTGAATCCTGTTTTCACGGTAGGCAACCAGATAAAAGAAGCTATCGTCCTCCACACGGACAAGCGCGGCAAAGAAGCCGAAGCGCGTGCGCTTGAGATGCTCACCCTTGTCGGGATCAACGAGCCGGAAAAAAGGCTCAAGCAATACCCCTTTGAGCTTTCGGGCGGCATGCGTCAGAGAGTTATGATCGCCATGGCTCTTGCCTGCGAGCCTGATATCCTTATTGCAGACGAGCCCACTACCGCTCTTGATGTTACTATTCAGGCGCAGATCCTTGAGCTCATGCAGGATCTTCAGAAAAAAATGGGAATGGCTATAATAATGGTCACCCACGATCTCGGAGTCATAGCCGAGATGTGTGACGAGATAATCGTAATGTACGGCGGCAGGGTCTGCGAACGCGGGACCGCGGACGAGATATTCTACAATCCCCGCCACGAATATACCAAGGGTCTGCTCAGAAGCATCCCTGAGGGCAGCCGTATGAAAGAAAGGCTGGTTCCCATTGCCGGCACTCCCATCAATATGCTCAGGATGCCTAAAGGCTGCGCGTTCTGCCCGAGATGCGACGCCGCCATGAAGATCTGCCTTGAGGAGATCCCGGAGGAGATATGGATAAACGAAAACCACAAGGCCTCCTGCTGGTGCAATATCCGGGACCAGATACTTGCTGGGGAGGGAAAGACAAATGAGTGACAACATCCTTGAAGTAGAACACTTAAAACAGTATTTCCCTATCAGGACCGGCTTTTTTGAAACCAAACCTTTAAAAGCTGTCGACGATGTTTCTTTCAGCATAAAGCCCGGTGAGACCCTGGGTCTCGTCGGAGAATCAGGCTGCGGAAAGACTACTGTCGGGCGCTCCATAATCCGTATCTACAAACCGACTGACGGCAAAGTCACTTTCGACGGAGAAGAAATAACGGACAAGAACATCCTGAAGATACGCCGAAAGATGCAGATGGTATTTCAGGATCCTTATTCATCTCTTAATCCCAGAATGACGGTCGAAGATATAATCGGAGAACCTCTGGACGTACACAAGATGTACAAGACCAGAGCCGAGCGCCGCGAAAAGGTCCTCTCGCTTATGGAAACGGTTGGTTTAAAACCTGATCACGCTTCACGCTATGCCCACGAGTTTTCCGGCGGCCAGCGTCAGAGGATAGGTATCGCGAGAGCTCTCGCTGTCGATCCGAAGTTCATTATCTGTGATGAGCCTGTCTCCGCCCTGGATGTCTCCATTCAGGCCCAAGTCATCAACATGTTCGAGGATCTCCAGAAGGAGCTCGGGGTGGCTTATCTGTTTATCGCGCACGATCTTCTGGTCGTTCAGCATATATCAAACAGAATAGCCGTCATGTACTTAGGTCATATGGTGGAACTGGCTGACGCCAACGAGCTCATGGATAACCCTGTCCATCCCTATACCGAATCGCTCCTCTCGGCTGTGCCGATCCCTGATCCTAAGATTGCAAGAGCCAAACAACGTATCGTTCTTGAAGGTGATGTACCAAGTCCTCTGAACATGCCTACCGGCTGCCCCTTCAGGACCAGATGCAGATACGCGACAGAAGAATGTGCTGCCCGCTGCCCTGAGCTTACAGACCGCGGAAACGGCCATCTCGTCGCATGTCTGAATAAATAGTATTGCTTTTTGCTATTTAGTGTGATAGAGTACTGAACCGATATATTAAACGATAAATCTCTGATTGATTGCAGCATTCAGATATTTATAAATCAATTCAATTAAATTGGAGGAAAACAATGAAAAAGTTTTTAGCGCTTATCCTTGCTCTTTGCATGGTTTTCGCTCTCTGCGCCTGCGGAGAGGCAGCAGCTCCCGCTCCGGCAGCCCCTGCTGAAGCAGCTCCCGCAGAGGAAGAAATTCCCGATGCAGCTTCTCTGGTAAGCGATGCTTTCATCGATCCGGTTGCCGATTGGGCACAGTATGATGAAATGATCGCCCAGATCAAAGCCGAGACCGATTATGCAAAACGTACCGAGCTTATGCACGAGGCTGAGGACATTCTCATGTCCAACTATTGTGTCATCCCTCTGTACTACTACAATGACATCTATCTGCAGAAGGACTATGTCTCCGGAATGTACTGCAACCTGTTCCAGACCAAGTTCTTCATGTACTGCGACCTTGCGAACGGTTCCGATACCCTTCGTATCAACCTCGCATCCGAGCCTGACTACCTCGACCCGGCTCTCAACAGCTCTGTTGACGGCGCCTGCCTGGCAGCCAACTCCTTCTCCGGACTCTACACCTACAATGCAGACGGTGTTACTGTTCCTGCATGTGCAGAAGGCTATGAAGTATCTGAAGACGGACTCACCTACACTGTCACCCTTAAAGACGGACTCAAATGGTCCGACGGCAGCGACCTCACCGCAGCTGATTTCGAATACTCCTGGAAACGCGCTGTTGATGAAAAGACCGCAGCCGACTATGCTTACATGTTCGACGGTTTTGCCCGCACAGAAGATGGCGCACTCAATGTTACAGCAATAGACGACAAGACTCTCGAGTTCGTTCTTACTGCTCCCTGCGCCTACATCGAAGACCTCATGGCTTTCCCGACTTTCTACCCTGTAAAGCAGAGTGAAGTTGAGGCTAATGCCGATTGGGAAACCGTTCCCGGCGGCTGGTGCCAGGAAGCCGGCTTTGTCAGCAACGGCGCTTACGTCTGCACAGGCTGGGATCACGACGTCTCCATGACCTACGAGAAGAACCCGTACTGGTTCGATGCCGACAACGTAAAGGTTGAAAAGATCGAGTACATGCTCTCCGCAGATGACACAGCTATCTTTGCTGCTTACAATGCAGGCGACATCGATATAGCTGACTCCGTCCCCACTGATGAGGTTGCAAACCTCCTCGACAACCCCGAGTTCCACATCATTGACGCTCTCGGAACCTACTACGCGGCATTCAACTGCAAGAGCGCGCTCTTTGCAGACAAGACTCCTGAGCAGGCAGCCTGCATGCGTCAGGCACTCTCGATGCTCATCGACCGTGACTACATCTGCGAGAACGTCGGCCAGACCGGCCAGGTCGCAGCAAACGCCTTCCTTCCTCTCGGAATGGCTGACGGAAACGGCGGCATCTTCAAGACAGACGCCATAAACGAAGGCTACTATGATCCGTACGCTATCAACAACGATTACGAAGGCACTGTTGAGGCTGCCCGCGAGCTGCTCAAGGCTGCAGGCTACAAGTTCGACGAGGACGGCACTCTCTCCGCTGAGACTCCTATCCAGCTCGAGTACCTGACCAACACCTCCAGCGGACACATTGCAGTTGCAGAATCCATGCAGCAGGACTTCAGTGTTCTCGGCATTGAAATGACCATTTCACAGCAGGATTGGAACGTCTTCCTCGAGGAGAGAAAGCAGGGTAACTTCGACTTCGCACGTGAAGGCTGGATTGCCGACTTCAACGATCCTATCAACATGCTTGAGATGTGGATAACCGATTCCGGCAATAATGACTGCCAGTTCGGCCGCTGATCCGATCACAATCAAATAACCGAAAGCCGCCCTCCGGGGCGGCTTTCTTCTGTTTTCTCCGGTTGAATTAAAAGCGGTTTGCGGATATAATACTGCGGTAAATCATTTTTAACCTAAGGAAGTGTATTCAATGAAATTTTCCGAGATGCCGTACAAACGGCCCGACCCCGAAGAACTCAAAGCAAAGCTTACAGACCTGACAGAGCGCCTGCGCTCAGCGTCTTCATATGAGGCGGCCCGCTCCGTTTTTCTGGAGCAGCAGGAGCTGGAGAAACATGTCGCTACACTGGGAACACTGGTTTCCATCCGGCATTCGATAGACACAAGGGACAAATTCTATGATGAAGAAGAAAAGTTCTGGAATATGACCGGCCCGGAGCTCGCCGAATATGCGCAGCTCTGGACAATGGCTATGCTGGAGAGCCCTTACAGAGCGGATTTCACGGAAGAGTACGGCGATCTAATGTTCATAAACGCCGAGATCGACCTCAAATCCTTCTCCCCCGAAATAATCCCGGAGCTTCAGAAGGAAAACGATCTGACCCAGGAATATGAAAAACTGCTCGCATCGGCACAGATCCCCTTCGAGGGAAAGAACTATACTCTCTCCCAGCTGACTCCATTCAAGACCGATCCCGACGACAGCCGCCGTCTCGCTGCCTGGAAGGCGGAGGGCCGGTGGTACAAGGACAACCAGACTGCGCTCGACGATATTTATGACAAGCTTGTGCATCTCAGAGACTCAATGGGTAAAAAGCTCGGCTATGAGGGCTATACCACTCTCGGCTATTACCGCATGGGCAGGAACTGCTATACTAAGGATGACGTTGAAAAATTCCGCGAGGCAGTGGTTAAATATCTGGTTCCCGTCGCGGATTCGATATACCGCGAGCAGTCAAAACGCCTCGGAAAAAGCTATCCTATGAGCTTTGCGGACAACGCGCTGGAATTCCGCTCCGGAAACCCGCGTCCCTGCGGAACTCCCGACGAGATCCTCGCCCAAGGTCTGAAATTCTACGAAGAGCTCTCCCCCGAGACCGGAAAGTTCTTCAGAACTATGCTGGATAACGAACTTCTGGATGTCCTCTCAACGGAGGGAAAGCAGGCCGGAGGTTACTGCACTGAGATACCCGACTACGGCGTGCCTTTCATATTTGCCAATTTCAACGGCACCCAAGGAGATATTGAAGTAGTGACACATGAAGCAGGGCATGCTTTCGAGTCCTGGCTCAATATAGACAGGATCCCAGTCAGCTATGTATGGCCTACGATGGAAGCCTGCGAAGTCCATTCCATGTCCATGGAATTTTTCGCGGAGCCCTGGAGCGAGGGCTTTTTCGGAAAAGACTCGAGGAAATTCCTATACAGCCATCTCGCCTCGGCTCTGACCTTTATCCCCTACGGCACCATGGTCGACCATTTCCAGCACATAGTATACGAAAAACCTGATATGTCTCCGGCCGAACGCCACGCTGTATGGAAAGCGCTTCTTGGTATCTATCAGCCCTGGATGAAGCTCGACGCTGAGATCCCCTTCTACAGCGAGGGCGAGGGCTGGCAGAGGCAGCACCATATCTACTCGAGCCCCTTCTACTACATAGACTACTGCCTTGCGCAGACGGTCTCGCTGGAATTCTGGGCTAAAATACAAAAGGACCTGAAGGACGCCTGGAAATACTATATGGCTTATACTTCCCAAGGCGGAAGCCGTACATTCACGGATCTTCTGAAAAACGCCGGGCTCGACAGCCCCTTCGACGAGAACACTCTGCGCGGTGTCTGCGAAAAAGCGGACAGCTATCTCAAACACTTCGACCTTACAGGGATAGAATAATTCATTGACCGGGAAAAACAGCGTATGGCAGATAAAAAAAAGAGCAGGCATTCTTATCTCAATGATTTTCAGCGCAATGTTGCCGGAGACTATATTTATGCCGGGGATATGTATGAATGCGGGGCTTCCCGGGAAGAAATGAAACAGCAGAAACTGTTTTTGGGTATCCTGACATTTCTGCTCTCAGCTGCTGTAATTGCGGGCGGATGCATAAACGCGCCCGGCCTGCATAATGTTTTCTATCTGATCCTTCCTCTGGTTTGTGAGGTCGGGGCAACAGGATCGGTCACTTCAGCTGTCCTGAGGTTTTTAAGCTGTGAACCGCCCCTTAGGGAATACATATACAGAAGATCAGTCGAAGCGCTTCCCCGCAGGGCATTGTTTGAGACTGTTTTCGCGGTGATAGGCCTTCTCTGCGAAACAGTATACTGTATTATCAACAAGAAATTTGTTCTTTTGGCTGCTGTCTATCTGCTCTTGAAAACAGTTTCAATCGCTTTATGCTTTCTGATCAGGAAAAATGCTGTAAAATATCCTTGGACAAAAACAGAAAATCACAATCTGATATAGTTTTTTGACTGTACTTTTGGGAATATCTGTGATAATATTTCTATTTATAACGGAGTCACGGAACCGTTAAAGTAATAATCTTTTAAAAAGGAGAAACAAAAATGAAAAAGTATCTCGCGCTTGTTCTTGCTTTGATCATGTGCGTCGGACTTCTCTCCGGTTGCGGCCAGGCAGCAGCTCCTGCAGCTGAAGCAACCAAAGCAGAGGCTGAGCCCGCAGCCGAGGCAGTGGCAGAAGCAGAACCTGCAGAGACCGATGCCGACACTCCGCTGGTCGTCGGCTACTCCCCCTTCAACGAGAAGTTTTCACCTTTCTTCTCTGAGACCGCTTATGACCAGGACGTCTGGGCAATGACTCAGATCCCCCTGCTGACAAGTGATCGTCAGGGCGCCATCATAATGGATGGCATCGAAGGCGAGACCATCAACTACAACGGCACGGACTATACCTACTATGGTCCTGCAGACTGTGTTATCACTGAGAATGACGACGGAACCGTCTTCTATGATTTCAAGCTCCGTGATGACCTCGTTTTCTCTGATGGCGAACCCGTAACGATCGATGACGTTATCTTCTCAATGTATGTCCTCTGCGATCCGACCTATGACGGAAGCTCAACTCTCTTTGCCCTTCCTATCGAAGGCATGGAAGCATACCGCAGCGGTATGGATACTCTTCTGAACCTCCTGTTCAATGCAGGCCGTGACAACACCGATTTCACTCTTTGGGATGAGGCAACTCAGACTGCTTTCTGGGAGAAATACGATGCTGCAACTCTCGGTCTTGCTCAGGAGATCGTAGATTATCTTGTTGAGGCCGGCTATAACGCAGAAGAAGACGACATGTCTGCTAAAGCAGCAAACTGGGGCTTCGATGTCGCTGAAGGCGGCACGATTGAAGATTTCGCTGCAGCTATAGGTGAAGCTTACGGCTCTGATGTCGCAGGCATGATCAACACAGAGAACGCCGGTTCTTCTGTTGACGATCTCTTCCCCGGCCTTGCCGATTATTCTACAGCAGGTATTCAGACAGGTGAGTCCGCAGCAAACATCACCGGTATCCAGAAGATCGATGATTACAATCTGCGCGTCGTTCTCACTGAGGTTGATGCCACTGCTATCTACCAGCTTGGCGTATCCATTGCTCCTCTGCACTACTATGGCGACTCTTCCCTCTATGACTATGACAACAACTCCTTCGGTTTCACCAAGGGCGATCTGAGCGTTGTCCGCAGTGTTACCACTCAGCCCATGGGCGCCGGCCCTTACAAGTTCCTCAAATACGAGGACGGTGTTGTCTACTTCGAGGCAAACGACTCTTACTTCAAGGGCGCCCCGAAGACAAAGTACATCAACTTCCAGCAGTGCATGTCCGATGACGACAAGCTCAACGGCGTAGTCACCGGAACAATCGATATCACAGATCCTTCCTTCTCACAGTCCACTGTTGACGCCATCATCTCCGCAAACGGCGGTGAAGGCGTAACAGGCAGTGTTATTGCGACCGACACTGTCGATAACCTCGGTTACGGTTATTGCGGAATCAATGCAAAACGCGTAAACGTCGGCGGTGAGATAGACAGCGACGCTTCCAAGGCTCTCCGTAAGGCATTTGCAACCGTCTTCGCAGTTTATCGCGATGTAGCGGTTGAGTCTTACTACGGCGAGCGCGCTTCTGTTATCAACTATCCTATCTCCAACACTTCCTGGGCAGCTCCCCAGGCGAGTGACGACGGCTACAAACTCGCATTCTCTGTCGACGCTGATGGCAACGACATCTACACTTCCGGCATGTCCGCTGATGAAAAATATGAAGCCGCTCTCAATGCAGCTCTCGGATTCTTTGAGGCTGCAGGCTACACAGTTGAAGACGGCAAACTCACAGCAGCTCCCGAAGGTGCTGCTCTCGAGTACGAACTCCTCATCCCCGGCGACGGAGCAGGCGATCACCCTGCATTCATGATGGTAACTGAGGCCTCTGAGGCTCTCGCAACCATCGGTATGAATCTCATAGTCACCGACCTTACCAACTCTTCCGAGCTCTGGACAGGTCTTGAGGCCAACCAGGTCGATATGTGGTGTGCAGCATGGGGCGCAACTGTCGATCCCGATATGTACCAGATCTATTACTCTGATGTTGCAAACGGCGGAGTTGCAGCAGGCGGTTCCAACTACATGTACGGCATAGCCGATGAAGAGCTTGACCAGCTGATCCTCGACGCGCGCAAGTCTCTTGATCAGAGCTACCGCAAGACAATGTACAAGGCCTGCCTCGATATCATCATCGACTGGGCCTGCGAGATCCCTGTATATCAGCGTCAGAATGCTATCATCTTCTCCGCTGATCGCGTCGATCTCGACACAGTAACTCCCGACATCACAACCTTCTACGGCTGGATGATGGAGATCGAAAACACTGTACTTAAGTAATCTGATTACAGCTGTATACTGATTTTTGCAAACAGCATCCCGGCGGTTTATAAAACCGTCGGGATGCTCCCCGCTCTGTATATGCGGAAGTGCCTCATCCTGTATGGGGCATTGCCTGATATACAGAAGAATGAATGGAGGGATGTCTATTGCGCAAATACATTCTGAAGCGCATCCTGATCTCGATTGTAATACTGTTCTTTGTCGGTTTTATAATCTACGCTCTGATGCGCTGTCTGCCTACTTCATATATAGAAAATATGGCGAGGCAGAAATCCATGCAGCCCAATTCGAAAAGCTATGAGGAATGGATGACCCAGCTGACCGCCATGTATAACATGGATAAGGGGATCATCCCTGGCTATTTCTCCTGGCTGGGGCAGGCATTTCGCGGAGAATTCGGCGACAGCTGGTTCTATACTGTTCCCGTTCTGGAAAAATTTAACGAGACTGTCTGGCTTTCGTTCATAATGGGAGGGATCGTTCTCATCTTTGAGATCATTATTGCAATTCCTCTCGGGATCGTTGCCGCCACCAAGCAGTACAGCACATCGGACTATGTGATTTCTGTCATAGCCCTTGCAGGTATTTCTCTCCCGACCTTCTTCTTTGCCTCTCTGCTGAAACTTGTGTTCAGTGTGAAGCTCGGGTGGTTCGACCTGTTCGGGCTTGTCGGGAGAAACTACAATCTGCTCTCGGCCTCCGGGCAGTTCTGGGACAAGGCAAAGCATCTTGTTCTGCCTATAGTCACTCTTGTTGTAATAAGCATAGGCGGACTCATGCGTTATACAAGAACCAATATGCTTGAAGTGCTGAACGCCGATTATATCCGTACAGCGCGCGCGAAAGGTCTTTCCGAGAGAAAGGTCATCTATAATCACGCATTCAGAAATACGCTCATTCCTCTTGTTACCATTATCGGCGGAAGTCTTCCGGGATTGTTCTCCGGTGCCCTTATTACCGAGACCCTCTATGCCATTCCGGGAATAGGATATACCTCCTATCAGGCGATGGTGGCCGGAGATATTCCGTTTTCGATGTTCTATCTTGTATTTCTGTCTATCCTGACGCTCGCGGGCAATCTGATAGCGGACATTCTGTATGCCGTTGTCGATCCGCGCGTGCGTATATCCTGAGGAAAGGAGTGTGAGTATTGTGGATGAAAACAAAAATATAAACACCCCTGAAACCGAAGAGCAGAATTATTCTCTCAATGATGACCGCCGCGTAAAGGTCCTGTCTCCGGGTGCTCTGGTAATGAAGCGTTTCTGGCGCAACAGGCTGGCTGTTGTCGGCATGAGCGTCCTCATCTTCATGTTCCTCTTCTCCTTTGCTGGCGGAATCATTTCTCCCTATGGGCAGAATCAGTTCTTTTATAAAGACGTTGAGATAAGCCGTGAATTTGCGGCCGTCACGGAAAATGACGAGTTCCGCTACAGAGCGAGCGACTCCACAGATAAATTCGGAAGCGCGGTGCAGGCACAGGCAATGCTCGCGATCCAGACCAAGAAGGCTGATTTCACATATCGCGACATCGCCTATACCGTCTCCGAAGAGGGAGAGAATTTCTACAGCATATACAGCGACGGAGAGCTTGTCGGGATCGCATATAAGGACATCGTAAGTTCTTCTGTCGAAGGTACAAAGCTCAGCTTTGATTTTATTTACTCTGCCTTAAAAGCATATACTTCCGATACTTCCAAGGGAGACAGCAGCTTCTCAGCCGAAGGAGCAGAGTATACTATCAGCGATCTCGGTTATATTTCCGACGCCTCCGGAAATGAAGTCGCGTATATAAGCCGCTATGTAGTCCAGGCGATCATGGGCGATGTTTTCCTCTCCCGCGATTTCAAAGAAAAGCTTATTGAGACCATTATGGCCGGCGGAACGGAATTCAGCTATACGGACGAGTCCCTTATCATTACTGAAGATGAAGAACCCGTGTCCGAAGAAGAAGACGAAGCCAATATTCTTGCAACAGATGACGTAACGGAAGCTGAAGCGCCTGTAAGCGCAACGGCCGAGTACACGATCCGGCCCAACCAGAACCACAAAGGCTGGTCTATCCGTCAGCTGCAAAGCTCAAGGCAGTATGACACGTATTCATCTCCGAACAAAGCTCATTGGCTCGGAACCGACAGATACGGCATGGATATGCTTACGAGACTCATGTACGGCGGTAGAGTTTCTCTCCTTATCGGTTTTATAGTAGTTATAATCGAGACCTTGATCGGCGTTATAATGGGCGGCATCTCCGGATATTTCGGAGGCTGGGTCGACAATCTTATCATGCGTCTGGTCGATATCTTCTACTGCATACCATCAATGCCTATAATAATCATTCTGGGTGCCGCTATGGATGCCCAGAGAGTTGACCCTTCGGTCCGAATGGTCTACCTGATGCTTATCCTCGGTATCCTGGGCTGGGCGGGAATCGCCCGTCTGGTAAGAGGTCAGATCCTTTCCCTTCGCGAGCAGGAATTCATGACCGCGACAGAGGCCAGCGGCCTGAGTGTAAAGTCAAGGATCTTCAAACATCTGATCCCGAACGTTATTCCCCAGCTGATAGTCAACTGCACCATGAGCCTCGGCGGAGTTATCATCACAGAGGCAACTCTGAGCTTCCTGGGTCTCGGCGTCAAATTCCCATTCGCGTCCTGGGGAAATATAATCAATGATGTCAACAACACTCACGTGCTTACGACATACTGGTTTATCTGGATCCCTGCCGGTACGCTTCTCCTGCTCACAGTACTTGCCTTTAACCTCGTCGGAGACGGTCTTCGCGACGCCTTTGACCCGAGAATGAACCGTTAAGGAGGGGTTTGCGATGGCTAAGAAAAACAATGACGGTTATCTGTCAGCCAGGGAATCCCGCCGTATAACAAGGGAAAACCGCAAGATAACAAACGTATACGAAAAACAGCGCAAACGCAAAAATGTTCCCGAGAGCGAATACCTTACTGCCATGAACGACCCCGGCAATTCGCTTGAAATAGAAAATCTTCACACCTATTTCTTCTCTGACGTCGGAACAGTCCACGCCGTTGACGGGATCTCCTTTGAGGTCCCGATAGGCAAAACTGTCGGCGTCGTCGGAGAATCCGGATGCGGAAAGAGCGTCACAAGTCTTTCGATAATGCAGCTCCTCCAGCGCCCTCAGGGACAGGTCACCGCAGGCGAGATAAGACTGAATCTCGGGAACAAGGCATATGACCTGACCAAGACCCCGAACGAAGTGATGCAGAACATCCGCGGAAACTACGTCTCAATGATCTTCCAGGAGCCCATGACCGCTCTGAACCCGGTCTTCCGTATAGGAGATCAGGTGGATGAAGTAATTGCTCTTCACGACGGCGAGGGAAAGACCGAGGAAGAAATCAAGGCGCGCACCATAAGCCTCCTCGAAATGGTCGGAATAGCCAACAGCGAGGGCGTATATAAAATGTACCCCCACGAGCTCTCGGGCGGTATGCGCCAGAGAGTTATGATTGCCATGGCACTAGCCTGCAATCCGAAAATAATCATTGCAGACGAGCCCACTACAGCTCTGGACGTTACGATCCAGGCACAGATCCTCGACCTGCTGCGGAACCTTAAGGACAAGATCAATTCTTCGATCATGTTTATAACCCATGACCTGGGCGTAATTGCAGAGATGGCGGATTACGTGGTGGTCATGTACGCCGGAAAGATCGTGGAAAAAGGAACTGCAGAGGAGATATTTGCACATCCCGCACACCCCTACACGATCGGCCTGATGGCTTCCAAGCCGGTGGTCGGCAAGAAGGTGGACAAGCTTTATTCGATACCCGGCAAGGTACCGAATCCCGTAAACATGCCGGATTACTGTTATTTCAAAGACCGTTGCGAGCAGTGCGTTGAGGCCTGCAGCGGAGAATACCCCCATGAAATAAAATTGAGCCCGACCCACACTGTTACATGCTACCGCTATTATGGGAAGGAGGATCAATAATGGATATATACAGCTCTCCTGATTACATTCTTCAGGTAAAAGATCTGAAGATGCACTTCCCGATAAAAAGCGGGATCGTCTCCCATACCGTAGGATATGTCAAAGCGGTTGACGGGGTTACCTTCAATCTTCAGCGCGGGATGACCATGGGTCTTGTCGGAGAATCAGGCTGCGGAAAGACCACTACAGGCCGCGCGATTCTCCGCCTTTATGACAATATCACTTCAGGCTCAGTTCACTTCAACGGCCAGGATGTTTACGCTCTGTCCAAAAAAGATCTGCGCGCCATGCGCCCCAAGATGCAGATAATCTTCCAGGATCCCTTTTCTTCCCTCTCTCCCCGTATGCCCGTAGGTGAGATAATCGGAGAAGCGGTAAGAGAGCATAATATCGTTTCAAAAGAGGAATATAACGACTATATAGACACCATCATGGACAACTGCGGTCTTCAGCCTTTCCACAAAGACCGTTATCCCCACGAGTTCTCGGGCGGCCAGAGACAGCGTATATGCATTGCGAGAGCTCTTGCCCTGAACCCGGAATTCATAGTCTGTGACGAGCCTGTCTCCGCTCTCGACGTATCAATCCAGGCCCAGATCATCAATCTTCTGAACGATCTTCAGGAAAAATACAAACTCACGTATCTCTTTATCAGCCACGACCTTTCTGTAGTCGAGCACATTTCCGATGCTGTCGGTGTAATGTATCTCGGCAATCTGGTGGAATACGGGCCTAAAGAAAAGATATTCGGCAATCCCCTTCATCCTTATACAAAAGCTCTGTTCTCAGCCATTCCTGTCCCTGATCCCACAGTCAAGATGAACAGGATAGTGCTCGAGGGCTCCATCCCTTCCCCGGCAAATCCTCCCAAAGGCTGCAAGTTCCATACCCGCTGCGCAAATTGCATGGAATGCTGCAAAGAGATCGAGCCCGTGCAGAAAGAGATCGAACCGGGTCATTTCGTCACCTGCCATCTTTATGACGATCAATGAAAAAGGAAAAGAGCAGACCAGAATTTGAAGACGACGGCCGTGTGATCGCCGACATGAGCGATGTCGGACGTCCCAATCTGCTGATTCCGAGGCTGCCGAACAAAAAGCCTTCCGGCCCGGAAAAAACAGCCCCGTCGGGAGATGACTTCAGCAGGGAGGAAAGAAAGGCCGCCGCTACAGGAGCCCTTGCAGCCGCTCTGCTGATAGCGTTGGTATTCATCGCGGCAGGAGCGATCCTGATCTTTGCTCTCCAGCTCGGCTGGAATCTGTAATAAAAAACACCTCTTCTGTTTAGCCGGGTGTTCATAAGACAGTTTTAGTCAAAAAACTGATTTGGGCATCTGGCTGGCAGGGTTGGCAACAAAAAGGAAGATGATCTGCATTTTCATGTGCAGGTCATCTTCCTTTTTTACGGTATAGAGCTGTAATTGTTAATTTGCTTACTTTTTCTCTTCACCGGTACCCAGATCGCACTAGTCCTCTTTATCCGATTCTCGGATGGAATCGAGGATCAGTCGTTCCGTCTCTATTTGTTCTAACTTCATGCGGTTCTCACTCCGTTCTATTTCTGTCTTTCTCTCAAGATCCAGTCGTCCAAAAACCGCATCTGTGCCTCCGTGTGAAACCAGTGCTCGCCGCCTTCCATCACGGTGAGCGTGGCGCTGTGTTTTTCCGCAAAGTCGCTGATGGTTTCAAGCGATGTCAGTTTGTCACGGCTCCCATAGAGGATCTTTGTTGGCACCATCCAGTCGATGGGGTGATTTCGTACATAGCAGAGATACTCCCAGGATAAGTCCTCGCCAAATGCGGTGTGGATCGTCCCCTTGTGTTTCAGCTCCGCCTCGGTTATGTTCGCCCATTGCATCATATCAGTAATCAGCTTCTCCATATCGACGATGGGAGAAATGAAATAAGCCTTGCGGAGCAGATGGTCGATTCCGGCGTTCATACTGAAAAAAAGCGCCGATGCTGTTTGCGATCAGGAGGATGCTCTCATACTTCGCTTTCAGCTTCTCCACCGCCGTATGAATCTCCGCGCCGGTTTCCCATGGAGTAAAGGTCTGATAGTCCAGACCGATCATCTCATGCTCCGGAAAGAGTGCTTTGTAATGCTTGCTCTCCGCCGCGCTGCCGCCCTTGCCGTGAATATACAATACCGCGTCTTTCATAGATTCCTCTCAGTATCACGCTTGTTTCATTTGTCTTATCATCTCATCGGGCCAGAAGCTATTGAAGACAATTCGGCTCAGAATCTTTCCGATTTTAGATAACGACTGAATAACCTTTAACGTATTCATTGGTATTCTCCTTTTATGACTTCAAATTTTTACATGCTGCATTTATTTTGCATCCCATCCTGATCACTGTATTCCATCGGCGTGAAGCGGATGCCGTTGACCGTCTTCTCGCTGTCCGTCACGGCAAATCCCAGCGCCTTATAAAAAGGCAAACCGTAGGGTGAGGAATTGAGCGTGATCGTCCGCCCGGGGAAGTCCTCCCGCATTCTTCTGAACAGCTTTCTCCCGATGCCGAGGCGATGGTACTCCCCCTCCACAAAGAAAAAGCAGATGTGGCATTTCTCCTCCCGGATGCCCAGCATGCCGACCAGCTTTTCCTCATCAAAGGCTCCATAGTAACGGATTCCGGCAAGATAGGCGTCGTCGTTCAGGCAGCGCTTGAATTCCTCCGTGCCCTCTGGCGCGTAGTCCGGGGAATCAAACTCGCAGAACACCCGCCACGCAAGTTGAAGAGCTTTGCCTTTCTCCGCATTTTCCAAAGGGCGAACCCGGAAAAGATCCTTCCAGAATTCATCGGAGGCTGTGGGGTCGCCATGAAAAGCACACTCATGCTTATGACAGATTTTGAAATCGAAGAAGATGGCATCGATTCCGATATCGGGACCTTCTCCCTCATCTGCCGCTGCGCGGCATCTTCCCCCGCTGGGGGAAGAACACCATCGGCACCACCACGCAGAACATCATGTTGATGAACAGGGTCCCCAGGGGTTCCAGGACGGCGGCGCCCTCCCACACGAAACCGAAGATGATGCCCAGCACGATGCCCAGGATCAACGAGAAGAAGAACCAGTTGTTTTTCAGAAAGTTTTTTATAACGGCCTCCAGACGGATTGATTTCACTGCACCCTATCTTATCCGATTCAAACTGCAAAAAGAATTGCAGCATTTGCTTGAAAACTTGCAAAAAGTGCTGTATTCTGAGGACGGTGAAAGGCGAGGTGAGCGCATGGCAGCAAAAAACAACAAAAAAGTAGCCCGCGAGGGCTATCTGAAGGAGAACTATCACTATTTTCATCTGCGCGACACCGCCGGACAGGAGCGCGACTTTCACTTTCACGAGTTTGACAAGATCGTGCTGCTGCTCGCCGGGCGCGTGGACTACGCCATGGAGAGCAGCGTCTACACGCTGCGCCCCTGGGACATCCTACTGGTGCGGCACCACACGATCCACAAGGCGCTCATCGACAAGTCGGAGCCCTATGAGCGCGTGATCCTCTATCTCGACCGACGTTTTTTCGACCGGCTGATGCCGGACACCGTGCTGGAGGCCAACAAGGCCGCCAAAACCGTCGCCCTGGTGACGGGGCCGGAGGGCGGCTTCGCCCCCTTCGAGGCAGACCTGGCCCGCATCGTAGGGCTGCACATCTGCTCGATGGGCGAGCGCATCCTGCGCTGCGAGACCGCGCCGGTGGTCGCCACCACCGCCGTCATGTACGCGACGGGCAACCTGTCGTAGTGTCCGGTGGTCGGTGGCCGGTGGCTGAAAACGAATCATGAAAAAGCTCTTTCGGGATTCTCCCGAAAGAGCTTTTTTGTCAGATCGCGACGTCCAGTTCCCGCAGTTTCGCGCGCAGCTCCTCCACGTCGCCGTGGAAGACGATGGCCTGCAGGCCGCTGAAGAACGCGCCCTCGGCGTTCGACGTGGCGTCGTCGATAAAGACGCACTCGCCGGGGATGAGGGAAAAGGTCTCGCACAGGCGGCGGTAGATCTCCGGCTGGGGCTTGACCAGCCCCACGTCCGCACTGATGAGCGCGCCGTCAAAGCATTCGCTACCCGGAATGCGCGGCCAGTAGCTGTGCTGGCGGCGCGAAGCGTTTGACAGGAGATAGATCCCATAGCCCTTCGCCTTGAGCTCGCGCACCAGAGCGGCCATGCCCTCCATGGGCACGATGGGCCGATCCCAGGCGGTCACAAACTGCGCCGCCTGGGCGTGGAGACGCTGGGGCAGGCGCGCGCACATCAACGCGATGGCCTCGTCGTCCGTCAGCGAGCCGCGGTCGAGCCGCGACCATTCCAGCGACTGGAAAACCTCCCGTCTGAGCAGGTCTCTGTCCTCTCCGAAGATCCCGGCACGGTCCAGAAACATCTCCGGATCGAAGCGGTTCAGGACCTGCCCCATGTCAAATACGATGTTTCGAATCATACGACGCTCTCCGGCGCCTCTCAGAATTCCAGGCTACCCAGTGCGATGCACTTGCCGCCCTTGCGGTCGAAGAGCATGACCTTGTCGCCCGAGATGTTGAAGCGGATCTTCTCGCCGATCTTGAAGATCGTGCTGCCGAAGACCACGCCGGTCAGCAGGAAATCGCCCACGCGCACCTTGATCGTGGATTCCATGCCGGTGGGCATGGCGCCGTAGATCTCGCCCTCGATGGCGCCGTTGGGCGCGATCTCGATGAACTCGGGCCGGACGCCCAGCACGAAGTCCTCGTTGGTCGGCACCGGCGCCTCCTGCAGAGCCTCGTCCTCCTCGTCCACCTTGGCTATGTGGTACTTGAAGGTCTCGTCCTTGTTGCCCTTTTCCACATAGCCCTTCTGTTTGGCCGCCTCACGCAGCGCGGCGGCGTCAGCCTCGACGGCGGCGTCGCGGTCGGCAAACCATTTGCCCAGCTCCAGTGGCTCGGCGCTGCGGAACTTCGCCTGCAGGCCGCCCAGCGCGGTCAGCGAGATGGCGCCGTCGGCGCCCTGGCTACCCTTGGCTTCGATGAAGTTGATGGAGGGATTGCCCACAAAGTCTGCCACGAACAGGTTGTTCGGCCGGCCGTAGACCTTCAGCGGGGCATCATACTGCTGCAGCACGCCGTTGTTGATCAGGCAGATCTGGGTGGCCAGGGTCATGGCCTCCATCTGGTCGTGGGTGACGTAGACGAAGGTGGAACCGGTCTCCACGTGCAGACGCTGCAGCTCATAGCGCATCTCCAGACGCAGCTTGGCGTCCAGGTTGCTCAAGGGCTCGTCCATGAAGAGCACCGAGGGCTCCGGCGCCAGAGTGCGGGCGATGGCCACGCGCTGCTGCTGACCGCCGGAGAGCTCCGCCGGGTAGCGGTCCATGAACATGCTGATCTTGACGATGCGGCTGACGCGGCGCACGGAGAGGTCGATCTCCTCCTTGGTCAGCTTGCGCACCTCTTCGACGACCTTGCCGTCCTTGACGTACTCGTAGTTTTCATTCAGACCGTTGGCCGCGACGGCGTACGCCGCCTTTTTGGCCAGCGCAGCGGCCTCGGCCGAAACGTCCCTGCCCTCCTCAATGTGGTAGGCAAAGAGCTTTTTGGCCGTGAACTGGGAGATCGTGTACTCGTCGATCAGCTTGATGATGGCCTTTTTCTCGTCCAGCTTGCCCTTCTTGTCGCGGCACTCTTCGACGACGCGCTTGACGTCGGCGGGGTTGTGCAGGATCTCCGCCAGGCGGGCGTTGTTTTTGGCCTCGAAGTTGACCTTGGGCATGGATTCCTTGATGTTGGACAGACCAAAAGCGATGTTTTCATACACGGTCATGTTCGGCCACAGGGCGTAGTTCTGGAACAGGAAGCCCACCTTGCGCTTATTGGCGGGGATATTGATGCCCAGCGCGCTGTCGTAAACGACGCGGTCGCCGATGGTGATGCGGCCGCTGGTCGGTGTCTCTAATCCGGCGATCATACGCAGCGTCGTGGTCTTGCCGCAGCCGGAGGGGCCGAGCAGCGTGACAAAGGCATTGTCGTCGATGAGCAGGTTCAGATCATCGACCGCGTAAAAGTTTTTCCACCGTTTGGTGATATGCTCCAATTTGATTTCTGGCATTTTCGTTATCCTCCTATTCCCTTATCGAGGCTCGCACCCGTAACTTTGTTGACAATCGTGTTGAAGACGAGGATCGTGATGATCAGCAGCAGGTTGATGCCGCTGGAGAAGGCGTACAGACCCATTTCGTCAAAGTAGTCCAGCATCGTCGAGAGGATGCGGCTCTGTCCGCACAGCAGCATGAACAGGCTCAACTCACGCAGACAGGTCATGAAGGGCAGCAGATAGCCGCTGATGATCGACGATTTCTGGATCGGGATGATGATGCGGGTCATGCGCTTGATCCAGGGGATGTCCTGGATGATCGCCGCCTCCTCGATCTCGCCGGAAAGCTGCAGCATGGAGTTCAGCGACGAGCGGCTGGCAAAGGGGATGTACTTGATCGTACCGGCGACGATCAGACCCGTGTAGGTGTTGTACAGTCTGACCGACTCGCTGGAGAAGAGCACGAACAGCGCCGCGCCCACGGCGATGGACGGCATCAGATAGGGCAGGAAGGCCACGGAGTTGACATAGTTGGCCCATTTGCTGCGGCGCTGCTTGGCCACGGCGTAGCCGACCAGGGTGCCGATGGTGCCGGCGACGAGGGCGCAGCAGACGCTGACCCACAGCGTGCCGCCGAAGGCCTTCCAGATCTCGGCGTTGTAGAGGATGCCCTTCTGGCCGTACATGCCCTGCTCGGTGACGTTTTCGCTCGTCAGCCACCACTTGGTCGTCAGATTGTTAACGTTGCCGGTGTAGAGGAAGGAATAGTCGCCCGGGTTGGGCAGGAAGGTCTCAAAGGCAAAGGAGATGATCGGGAAAATGCTGGTGAAGAAGGTCAGGATGACCAGGATGATCGCCAGGACATACTTGGCCGCGCCAAGGTTGATCTTGGAGATCTGGCCGGATTTGCCCGTGACCGTGGTGTAGCTCTTGCGGCTGGTCAGCGACAGCTGGTTGAGCAGCATGATCGCGATGCCGAAGACCATCATGATGATGGCCAGGATGCTCGCCTCGCCGGTGTACTTCGAGTTCATCGAGACGTACTTCGTCGAAAGCGTGGTCAGCTGCATGTAGTGCGGCACGGGGTAGGAGCCCATGGCGCTGCCGAAGACCAGCAGGATCGTCGAGAGGATGGCGGGCTTGACCATCGGCAGGGTGATGCGGAACATGATGCGGTGCTTGGGCGTGTCGAGGATCGTCGCCGCCTCTTCCAGGTTCGCGTCCATGTTCCGGAAGATGCCGCCGATCAGGATATAGGCGAAGGGCGCATAGTGCAGACCCAGGACCATCAGACTGGGGAACAGGCCCTGGCAGAACCACTTTGGCATATAGATATGGAACAGCGACGCCAACAATCCGTCGGACGTGCCGGTAATTTTCGTGGAGTAAAACAGGTTTTGCCACACGACGGCCAGCGTCCACTGCGGCATGATGTAGGGGAAGATGAAAATGGAGCTTAAGTACTGTCTCCAGGCCAGGTTGGAGCGGGTGATGAGAAAGGCAAAGATGCCGCCGTAGAGGATGGACACCACGCAGGTGCCCACCGAGAGCAGCACGGTGTTCCACAGCGGTTTCCACAGGTTGGCCTTGGCCAGCTTGCTGGTGAAGAGGTCGGTATAGTTGACAACCGTCCAGCCGGTGGTCTGCTTGGTCAGATGGGCGTCGATCGTGCCGGCGTGGATCTTGAAGGTATCCTCCACGATGGCGACGATGGGCGCGACGGTGGTGACCGTCAGCACGATGCCGAGCAGCAGCAGGATCACGTTATAGGGCTTGGAAAAGAAGGTCTTGACCTTATTCCATGCGATCGTGGCCGGACTTGCCACAAGGGTCGCGGAACTGTTCATAGGATGTCTCCTTCCTGTAAAACAAAGCGCCTCCGAATGCGCGGAACGCACCCGGAGGCGCTTGCCTGCTTTATGCAGGTACAGCAGTCAGCTTATAAGGGATCAGCCGGCACTGTACTTGTCGAGCATCTCGATCCAGCTGCCGACAGTGAACGCGGCGTCAGCGCAGTAGGCGGGATCCTCGAGGACCAGCTTGCCGGTGGTGGTCCACCAGTCATAGCCGCGGTCGTTCTTGTTCGGGAACTTCAGTTCGCCGTCCACAACGCCGCCCTGAGAGTGGCCGTACTTCTCCTCGGTGCCGGCCGCGACGGTCGGGTTGGAGGAGTAGCCGCCCATATCCTTGCCCCAGGCGGAGAAGCCGTCGACGGTGCAGGTGATGTAGCTGATGAACGCGCAGGCGGTCCAGGGCAGCGGGCTGTTGTCGGGAACGAACATGTAGTGGCAGTAGCCGCCGAACTGGTCGGTGGCGGATTTGTCGGTCAGGTTCTTGCAGATGGGGCCGTCGTCGGTGACAGCGTTGTAGCTGCCGACCCACAGCTTGATCCACGCGAGCGCGTAGGCGCCGTTTTCGTCAAGGCCCAGGTCCTCGGCGTCGCCCTTGAGCTCGTTGATGGTGGGCTGGAAGTAGGCCTGCTCCTCGGCGGGCAGCTTGTCAAAGGCTTCCTTCAGCCAGCCGGCGTACTGGGGCGCGGTCAGCATGTAGAGGAAGTTCTTGCCGACGATCTCGGAGTCGATGTCCATGAACTGGCCATGCTCGCCCTCGGCGACGTAATCCCAAACGTTGTCGAACACCTTGTCGCCGGTGCAGTTGAACATGAAGACCTTGTTCAGGGTCTGCAGGGGCAGATAGCCTTCATAGGTGGCGGCGTCAACGCCGTTGGCCTCGGCCCACTCCTTCGGGATGAAGGTGTCGAGGATGCCGGTCTGGACCATCTTGCTCTCGATCTGGTTGCCGTCCTGGATCAGGGTCACGGCGAAGGTGCCGGTGGCCTTGGTGGAGTTGGCGGTCAGCTGATCGAAGATCTTGTTGTTCTTCGGCTGCTGCCAGTCAAACTCGAGCTTGTAGCTGGGGTCGATGGTCTGCAGATACTCGATGAACAGAGGCAGCGCGCTCTTGCCGCGGCTGGAGTTGCCCACGCCGTAGAGCATCTGGCCGTTGGACTCTTCGATCGCCTTCTTGGCGAGCTCTTCCATGGTCATGCCTTCGGCTTCCTTGATGATCTTCTGCACCTCGGTGAGGTTCTCCTCGACCGGGGCGGGCTCGGCGGCGGGCTCGTCGGCCGGCGCATCAGCGGCGGGAGCGTCGGCGGCCGGCGCAGCGGCCGGCGCAGCGGCCGGAGCCGGAGCAGCCTGCTGGCCGCAGGCGGCGAGCGCAAAGATCATGGCGAAAGCCAGAAGAAGTGCCAATGCTTTCTTCATTTTTCTTTTCCTCCAATACAATTGTCTAAGCTTCCGTAAACCCTACGGATCTTAACACGTGAATTATACTTCTATTTGGCAGTAATGTCAAACGCTACGCCATATCAGCGCGCTGATTTGTAGCTGTTAACAAAAAAGTTGTTAAAACTTTGTAAAGTCTGCCTATTGATTTTGATTTTTGAAGGATATTATTTCGTTTTTAGCCTCGGCCGGACGGAAGCGTCTGTGCGGACCCGTAAGTCATGCCGTCCCTGCAAAACACTATAAAACTATTTTACGACACCCGCCCATTGAAGGGGTGTTTTCTATACTTACGCGTTTTTCCTCCCTTGTTTTTCGCCTCACCGGTAAGTATAATATTCGCAGAATTATTATTTATTTAGGAGCATAATTATGGCAGCACTTGAAAACATAGAACCAAAACAGGTCTTTTACTGGTTCGAGCAGATCTGTTCCGTCCCGCACGGTTCGGGAAATGTTAAAAAGATCAGCGATTTTCTCGTGTCCTTTGCCAGCGAGAGAGGGCTTGATTATGTTCAGGACGACGCTCTGAATGTAATAATATACGCGCCCGCATCTGAGGGCTATGAGGACTCCTCTCCCCTGATCATCCAGGGACACATGGACATGGTCTGCGCCAAGACCGAGGACTGCAAGATCGACTTTCTGAATGATCCGATAACGCCCTATGTCGACGGAGACTGGGTCACGGCCGAAGGCACCTCACTCGGAGGAGATGACGGAATCGCGGTCGCGATCGCTCTCGCGATACTTGATGACAAAAAGATCGCCCATCCCACGCTTGAATGTGTCTTTACCGTCAATGAAGAGACCGGAATGGACGGGGCTCAGGCCCTGGATTTCAGAAATCTCAAAGGCAGAAGGCTTTTAAATCTCGACTCTGAGGCAGAGGGCATGATAATTGCAGGCTGCGCCGGAGGCGTCCGCGCGGACTGCTCCTTCCCCGTTTCAAGGGAGGGATGCGATGGGGTCTCCTGCACGTTGTCGGTCGAAGGCCTCAAAGGCGGGCACTCGGGTGAGGAGATCAACAAGGGCAGGCTCAATGCGAACAAAGCCCTGGGAAGGATCCTCTACGCTCTGAACAAAGACAGTCTTATACATCTTGTAAGCATAGAAGGCGGAGTCGTCGACAACGCCATACCCGTAAAGGCAAAGGCTGTGTTTGCCGCCGCTGATGACGATCTCGCCATCATAAAATCCCTCGTCCTGGCGATCGGGGATCACATGAAAAACGAATATGCTTCCGCAGATCCCGGTCTCAGCATACTCTTTGAAATCGGAAACCGGGAGACCTGTGAGGTCGTTGATAAAGACAGTGCCGACAGACTTCTCTTCTCGCTTTTCACCCTACCGAACGGTGTTAGGGCGATGAGTCCGGATATCGGGGGGCTCGTCCGGACTTCTCTGAATCTCGGCGTCATAAAGTCATATGAAAGCAGGATCGTATTTACGTTTTCCATAAGAAGCAGCCTCGCCTCCCAGAAGCAGCTGCTCTGCGACGAGCTCGTCTCTATGACTGAATTCGCCGGAGGCTCCGTCACTTTCCGCAGCCCGTACCCCGCCTGGGAATTCAGGCGCGAATCGGTTTTTCGCGACACTGTCGCCGAGTGCTGCAAACGTGCGTACGGAAAAGACCCGCTCATCACCGCTATCCACGGCGGTCTCGAGTGCGGGCTCTTCTCCGAGAAGGCTCCGGATCTCGACTGTGTATCGCTTGGGCCCTCCATGGAAGGGATCCATACTCCAGACGAGCGCCTCAGCATAAGCTCAGTTCAAAGGATCTGGGCACTGGTCCTGGACATACTGAAAAGCTGCAAATAAGCATTTGACCGGATAAAAATATCAGGCATCTCTCAGCGGGGTGCCTGATTTATTCTTTTTTCACTCGAACAGCCTTTCGGGGTGATGTTTTTCAAGAAACAGCATGAATGGAATCCCTATAACACAGCAGGAAATGATCTCTCCCGCCCCGACAGTGAGCATAAAATACCACACGCTGCCCGGTATGCCGTAAGCATATTTCAGAACGAGCGGTACTATTATCATATTCGAGATCACCGTCGGGACCGGGGTCAGATATTTGTTGATCTTCGAAAGATATCTGCCCGCGACAGCGCCTATCAGCGTTGCTATAGAACCGAATATCACGTCCACGGCTATGCAGCCCGTAAGAATGTTGCTGAGCAGGCACCCGATAAAAAGGCCGGGTATAGACGTCGCCGTAAAATACGGCAGGACAGCCAGCGCCTCGGATACCCTCACCTGAACGACTCCGTTTGCCAGTCCGAAAAGATTCGTTATATATGTCAGAACGATATAGATCGCAGCTATCGCCGCAGCCTGAGTAATTTTTCTTGCAGAAAAGTTTTTCATTTTATATGCTCAGCGCCGAAAGTGCCTTCAGCGCAACTCCGTTCGTAATCATATGAAGAAATACCGAGGACCAGATGCTTCCCGTCCTCTCATATATATAGCAGAGCGTGAAGCCCGCGGGAAGATACTGGATAATATAGAGCAGATAAGACGGGTCCAGGATCGCTCCCTGCCACACATGGTACAGGGCAAAGAGCAGCATGCTTACGGCATATCCCCAGATCCTTTTGCCTCTCACGGCGAGGTTCGCAAAGATCCCTCCCCTGAACATGAGTTCCTCCGCGAGCGGGGCAAGAAAAACGGCTGCAGCCTTGAGCCAGCCGGCTTCCGCCTTGTAGCTCTGGACGATCGCCTCGTTGTTCAGGTTCTCGAGCTCCCCGGTTATGAGCCCTATGATCGAACCTGCAGCCGCAGTGAGCAGCATCTGCCCTATATAACAGGCTCCGATCATGATGGCGCAGTACCAGAAATTCTCGACGATCGGATCAAAATTCTTTCTGAGGAATCTGAAGCAGCAGCTCACAAGCACAAGCACGCCGACGGCGTAGTACGCAAATTCGATCTGCCCCTCTGTCAGATATTTTGTCAGCTGGGGATAAAAATAACTCAAGGCAAGTGGAATGCCTATAACGTGCACGACCAGCCACGAGAGCATTACGGCGCTCTCCGCCTTTGTCGGAGCTGCAAGCTCCGGCAGTTTTTTTATTCCTTTGCTTTCGGGAGCGGTGTTGTTTTCCATTTCAGACCATCTCCTTGAGCCTGCTCAGGAAATTCAGAGCTTCAATAGGCGTCATCGAATTGATGTCCGCAGCCTCTATCTTCTGTCTTATCTCATCTGCGGCAATATCCTGAAGACTGATCTGCGGGACATCCTCCGCCTTTTTCCCGTCTCCGACCGTAGCCGCCTGCCCGATAAGCTCCTTGAGGTTCTTCTTGGCCCTGATTATCACGGCGTCTGGGATCCCTGCCAGCTTAGCGACCTCGATCCCGTAGCTGTCGTCCGCTGCTCCGGGGACTATCTTTCTCAGGAACACGAGGTTGTCGCCCTGTTTCTTGGCCGTGATGTTGTAGTTGCGCACCCCTTTGATCTCCCCCTCGAGCACCGAGAGTTCATGGTAATGGGTGGCAAACATCGTCTTCGCTCCGAGCTTTTTTCTGTCCGCGCAGTATTCGAGCACAGCCTTCGCTATCGCCATCCCGTCGTATGTCGAGGTTCCCCTGCCGATCTCGTCGAGCACGATAAACGAGGAGGCTGTGGCGTGCTTTAAGATGTTCGCGGTCTCGCTCATCTCGACCATGAAAGTCGACTGCCCGGAGGCCAGATCGTCTGAGGCTCCGATCCTTGTGAATATCCTGTCCACGATCCCGACCGTTGCCGATCTTGCCGGAACAAAGGAGCCTATCTGTGCCATCAGGATTATCAGGGCAGTCTGCCTCATATATGTGGATTTGCCCGCCATGTTCGGCCCTGTTACGATCGCGACTCTGTTCAGATTGTCGTCCAAAAGCACGTCATTGGGAACGAAGGGGATGTCCTTCAGGGTCTGCTCCACAACGGGGTGTCTCCCGGCCTTTATCTCGAGAAGCCGCGAGGTGTCTATCTCGGGTTTTACATAGCTGTTGCGGACAGCCGTTTCGGCCAGTGAGCAGTACACGTCGAGTTCGGCCACTTTTTCCGCCGTATCCTGTACCCTTGTCACCTGCTGCGCGACAGTACTTCTCAGCTCGCTGAAGAAGCTGTATTCAAGCTCCCCTATCCTGTCCCTTGCGTTTATGAGCGTGTTCTCGAGTTCTTTGAGCTCCTTTGTAAAGTACCGCTCGTTTGAGACCAGCGTCTGCTTTCTTATATAATCCTCGGGTATGTTCACCTCGCCCGCGGATTTGGGAACGTCTATATAATATCCGAAGACCTTGTTGTAGCCGACCTTGAGCTTCTTTATCCCGGTCCTCTCGCGCTCTCTCGCCTCGAGCCGGGCGAGCATGGAGGAGCCGTTGTCCCTCACGTCTCTCAGGTAGTCGAGCTCCTCCGAGAAGCCCTGCCTGAATATGCCGCCTTCCCTGACGGAGAACGGTGGATCGTCGACGACAGCGGAATCGATCATCTCTGCTATATCCGAAAGGGTGTCCATCGAAGCGATGTTTTTAAGCGCCGCCGTCTCCGCGGAGGCAAGCCTTTCCGCAAGCGCCGGCAGGCAGCTGCAGCAGTTTGCAAGCGATCTCAGGTCCCTGCCGTTTGCTGTCCCGTATACGATACGCCCTATAAGGCGCTGCATGTCCGTTATATGCCTTAAGATCTCCATCGTCTCGGATCTCACGACATTGTTTCTGTACAGCTCCTCGACGGCTGCATTCCTGCGCTTTATGGCTATCGCCGAGAGAAGCGGCTTTTCGATCCAGCTTCTGAGCATCCTGCCGCCCATCGGCGTCTTTGTCCTGTCGAGCACCCAGAGAAGAGATCCTCTCTTCTCGCCCGTTCTCTGGGATTCCGTGAGCTCTAGACTTCTGGCAGTCACCCAGTCGAGCTCCATATATTTCTTCACATACGAGACCTCGGGCGAGCTTATGTGGCTCAGATCGAACTTTTGAGTCTCCTTGAGATAAGCAAGCAGCGCCCCCGCCGCAGAGACTGCCGCCGGGCTCTCGCCGAGCCCGAGCTCGTCTACGCTCTGCGCCTTGAACTGCTCGCAGACCCTGGCGCTCGCCTCAAGATATTCGAAGCCCTCTTGCCCGCATTCGATGAGCGCGCCGAGTTTTTCGGTCAGGAAATTCCTTATCCCGGCGATCTCAGCCGCCCCCTGTGAGAGGACTGCCTCCCTGGGCGCGAATCTTCCGAGCTCATTGAGTATGTGGCTTATCTGATCCTCTTCAAATGATGTGCATGAAAACTCCCCTGTGGAGATGTCGCAGAAGGCTATTCCCGCTGAGGCCGGGCCGGTCTCTATCGCGCAGATGTAGTTGTTTTTGCTCTCGTCGAGCATGGAGCTCTCGGTGACGGTGCCGGGCGTAATTATCCTTATGACATCGCGGCTGACCAGGCCGACCGCTTTCGCGGGGTCCTCAGTCTGCTCGCAGATCGCGACTTTGTAGCCCTTGGCAACCAGCTTTGCTATATATGTCTCGGCCGCGTGATACGGAACTCCGCACATCGGAGTCCTCTCCTCGGGATTTTCCACTCCCCTGTCGCGGGTCGTCAGAGTCAGGTCCAGCTCTTTCGAGCCTGTCACCGCGTCCTCGTCGAACATCTCATAGAAGTCCCCGAGTCTGAAAAAGAGCAGGCAGTCCCTGTACTGCGACTTTATTTCCTTGTACTGCCGTTTCATCGGCGTCAGATCAGGCATCTTCTATCTCCCCGTACAGCGCCCATGTGTTTCCGTCCGTTATCTTAACTTCCCTGAAGCTCCCAATAAACTCAGGGCTTCCCTTCAGATGCACAAGTCTCCCGCCGTTCGTTCTGGCTGAGAGGTTGTACTCATCTTTGCCTGTCTCGCCGTCTATCAGGACTCTGAGCGTCTTCCCAATATAAGCCCTGTGTTTTCTGCCGGATATCTCGTTCGAAAGCGCGGTGAGCTTGTCGAACCTCACCTGCTTTTCCTCTCTCGTGAAGGGGTCGGGCATTGTTGCCGCCGGTGTTCCGAGGCGTTTCGAGTAGATGAACGTGAACATCGCGTCGTACCCGACTTCCCTGCAGAGCTTCAGCGTGTCCTCGAACTGCTCGTCCGTCTCCCCGGGAAATCCGACTATTATGTCTGTAGTAATGACCAGGTCCGGCATATACTCTCTCGCGAGAGTGACCTTATCGAGATAGTCCGCGCTCGTATAGTTTCTGTTCATCCTCTTCAGGACCGTGTCGTTCCCGGACTGGACCGGCAGGTGTATATGGTGGGCGCATTTGCCGCACTGAGCCATAGTTCTGAACAGCTTTTCCGTCGCGTCCTTCGGGTGGCTCGTCATGAAGCGCAGTATAAAATCGCCCGGAATGTCGTTTATCATAGCGAGCAGATCCGCGAAATCGACTCCGCAGTCGAGGTCCTTGCCGTAGGAATTCACGTTCTGCCCGAGCACGGTTATGTCCTTATAGCCCTCAGCAACCAGCTGCCTGGCCTCGCTGACTATATCCTCCGGCCTTCTGGATCTCTCGCGCCCTCTCACATAGGGCACTATGCAGTAGGTGCAGAAATTGTTGCAGCCGTACATTATTGAGATCCAGGCCTTGACCTTCCCGTCGCGTCTTAAGGGAATGCCCTCCGCTATCGCCCCGCTGCTTTTTTCAGTCGCGAAGATCCTTCTTTTCCTTATCAGATGCTCCTCCAGCAGTTCGGGAAATCTCCAGAGCTCGTGAGGTCCGAAGACCATGTCGACCACGGGATAGGACATCTTGATCTTATTCGCCATGTGCTCCTGCTGGACCATACAGCCGCAGACGGCTATTATCTGGTCCGGCTTGGCCTTCTTGGTGTGGTTCAGCGCCCCGACGTTTCCGAGCACTCTCATCTCAGCGTGCTCTCTGACGGCGCAGGTGTTTATGACTATGATATCTGCCGCAAACTCGTCCGGGGTGAAGGCAAAGCCCATCTCGGCCAGATATCCCCTTATCTTCTCCGAGTCGGCCTCGTTCTGCTGGCAGCCGTAGGTGTCGACCATTGCCAGGGGACGGTCGAGATATGAAAAATGCTCCTTTAATTCCGAGCAGTATTCAAGCTGTTTTTTTATATCGTCCTGCGTTATCCGTGCTGTCATCTTTTGTTCATCCTTTTCGTTTCGGGCATGATATAATACCATAAAGAGTATAGAAGTTTCAACTTTTATAATGTATAATAATACATCATTTTTTCAGGGAGCGCTTATGTCTGTAATCAATATACTGTCCCCGCAGCTTGCCGATATGATCGCCGCGGGCGAGGTCGTTGAACGCCCGGCCTCCGTCATCAAGGAGCTCATGGAAAACTCCATCGACGCCGGCGCCAGCTCGATCACCGTGGAGATAAAAAACGGCGGCTCGACCTTCATAAGGGTGATCGACAACGGCTGCGGCATGTCTCCGGACGACGCGGGCCTTGCCTTTACCCGCCACGCCACATCGAAGCTTTCCTCCGCCAAAGGGCTGGAGAGCATCTCGACGATGGGCTTTCGCGGCGAGGCTCTGGCGGCCATATCCTCCGTCTCGAGAATAGTTCTGACCACCTGCCTCAGAGGCTCTTCGGAGGGCTGTCTCGTCGAGCTCGAGGGCGGAGAGATCACGGACATGAAGCTTGCGGGTTGCCCGGAGGGGACGACCATAACCGTCTCGAATCTCTTTTACAACACCCCTGCAAGGCTCAAATTCCTCAAATCCGACAGGGCCGAGGCTCAGGCCTGCGTCGCCGCGGGCATGAGGTGCGCCCTCGGAAGGCCCGATATACAGGTGCGCTTCATAAAAGACGGCGTCGAGGAATTCTTCTCCCCCGGAGACGGGGACATAAGCTCCTGCATATACAATGTCCTCGGCCGGGATTACCACAACTCCCTGCTTGAATGCAGCGGCACTTCGGACGGGATCTCCGTCAACGGCTTTGTCTCCTCCCCGCGCGAGGGCAGGGGCAACAGAAGCGGGCAGTATTTCTACTGCAACGGCAGGCACATAAAGTCCCAGCTCCTGCAGGCAGCAGTTGAGCAGGCCTATAAAAACACTCTCCTGACCGGCCGTTTTCCCGCCTGCGTCCTGTATCTGACCCTGGACTGCGGCTCTGTCGATGTCAATGTCCACCCCGCAAAAACGGAGGTCAAATTCTCGGAGGAGAAGAAGGTGTACGACGCTGTCTACTACGCCGTACTCTCCGCTGTGGGAAGCGAGAGCCGTGTCTTTGAAGACATTCCCGTCGCGAAAGAGAGGAGCGCTTCCTACTCCGCTCCGAAATCGCGGGATTTCTACAGGCACATGAGCACTCAGGCCTTCAGAGCTGCAAACGAGCTCTACGCGCCGAAAAAGCCTTCCGGGGAAAGCGCTCAGTATTCCATAAAGCCATCTCCCATGCCGGTATCAAAATCTGACTCTCTTCCGGTTCCCGCTGCCCGTGAGGAGGAAAAACCGTTTGTTCCCGCCCCCCTCGAGCGCAGCTGGCGCTTTATAGGCGAGGCGATGCACACTTACATAATCATAGAAAAAGACGAAGAGCTTATACTTATAGACAAGCACGCTGCCCATGAGCGCATGAACTTCGACGCTCTGAAAGCCCGGGGCGGCGAGATCATGTCCCAGCTGCTGCTCACCCCCGTCACGCTGAAGCTCAGAGGCGAGGAGGCCGACATCCTCGAGTCGAACGCGGAGCTGATAGCCTCCTGCGGCTTCGAGGTCGAGCCCTTCGGCGAGGAGGAGTACATCATAAGAGCCGTCCCCGAGGATATAGACGCCTCGGACGCAGAAAACGCCCTTATGGAGATAATCGGGAAGATCTCCTCCTTCGGACTCTCGGATCCGGCCGCTCTGAAAGACGAGCTCCTGCACACCGTCGCCTGCAAGGCCGCCATCAAGGCCGGCTGGGACAGTTCCCGTGCGGAGCTCGAGAGGATAGCGGACAAGGTCGTCTCCGGCGAGATACGATACTGCCCGCACGGCAGGCCGGTCTCGACGGTCATCTCGCGCCGCGACCTCGACAAGATGTTCAAAAGGATCGTATGATGCCTGAAAACAGCATAAATGTGATCGCCGTCGTCGGCCCCACGGCTGTCGGAAAAACGAGAGTCGCGATAGAGATCGCGAAGAGGCTTGGAGGCGAGATCGTCTCTGCGGATTCCATGCAGGTCTACCGGCGCATGGACATAGGCACTGCCAAAGCGACGCCCTCAGAGAGAGCCGAGGTCCCCCACCACATGCTCGACGTCGCGGATCCCCGGGAAAACTACAGCGTCGCGAGATATGTAAGCGACGCGAAAGACGTGGTAGCGGACATCGCCTCCCGCGGAAAGCTCCCCGTTATCGCAGGCGGGACTGGCCTCTACGTAGATTCCCTGCTCTCCGGAAGAGAGTTTTCCGAAAGCCCGGGAGACAGCGGCCTTCGGGAGAAACTGAACCTCGAATACGGGGAGCTCGGCGGAGAGAAGATGCTGGAGAAGCTCGCCTCCGTCGACCCCGAGAGAGCGGGAAAGCTCTCTCCGAACGACAGGAAACGCATAGTGAGGGCTCTGGAGATATACGCCCTCACCGGAATGACGATAACCGAGCACGACGAGCAGTCGAAGCTTAGCCCCAAGCCCTACAGGGTATTCAAGGTCTTTCTCAATTCCGAGGACCGGAACCTCCTCTATTCGAGGATAGACGAAAGAGTGGACCTGATGTTCGAAGAGGGCCTTTTAAATGAGGTAAAAACCCTGCTGGACGAGGGTGTCTCCCCCGACTGCACATCCATGCAGGCCATAGGATATAAAGAGACCGCTCTCGCGATCGCAGGTAAATGCAGCCTTGAGGAGGCCAGGGACGCCATAAAGCAGGGCAGCCGGAGATACGCGAAAAGGCAGCTGACCTGGTTCAACAGGTATACGGACGCCTTCCGCCTTGATCTCGGCGGGAGCCCCGATCTTGCCGAAGCGGCAGATACCCTCTGCGACATGTATGAAATGCTGGTCCCGGAATAAAAGAAGGACAGAAAACAGACTATGGAAATATCCGAAAACGTAAAAGCGGTAAAGGAGCGTATCGCGAAGGCCGCGGCTCTCTGCGGGAGAGACCCTTCAGAGATCGCGCTCGTCGCCGCGAGCAAGATGAACAGCGCCGATAAAGTGAAGGAGGCTGTTCTCGCGGGCGTCGACGCCTGCGGGGAGAACAGGGTCCAGGAGCTTCTGGAGAAATACGAACAGGGGGCCTATGAAGGCGCTCCGCTTCATTTCATAGGGACTCTCCAGAAAAACAAGGTGAAATACCTCGTCGGAAAAGTCTCGCTTATACACTCGGTCGACAGCTTCTCACTCCTTCAGGAGATAGAAAAGCAGGCCGCCAGAAGGGATCTCGTGCAGGACGTCCTTCTGGAGATAAACATCGCCGGAGAGGACTCCAAATCCGGAATGGAGGCCTCCCGTCTTCCGGAGATACTTGAAATGGCAGCCCCTCTCGAACATGTCCGTATTCTCGGTCTCATGGCGATACCTCCGATATGCTCGGATCCGGAAGAAAACAGGCCGTATTTTGCAAAAATGAGGCAGCTTTTTGTTGACAATGCAGGAAAAAAATACGATAATAGCTTGATGAAATGCCTGTCCATGGGGATGAGCTCCGATTTCGAAACAGCTATCACCGAGGGCGCTACCATGGTCAGAGTAGGAACTGCAATTTTCGGCAGGCGCGATTACGGTATTTAAGGAGACAAGGTCTTGGCATTACTTGATGAACTGAGAAAACTTACACAGCCGTACGACGAGGAAGACGACTTCTTTGACGGCAGCGAGGAGAGCTTTCAGACTGCTGCCCAGTCCGCTTCCGCAGCGCAGACGGATTTTGAAAACGCATTTTCCAATTCCGCCGGAAACCGCAATCCCGAGCTCGAGGAGAGAGCCTATGCCGAGCAGGAGGCCTACGACCAGCGCGTCGCGGGAAGGCGCAGGCCTTTCCAGGGTCTCCAGCAGAACGCCCAGAGCGCAAACCAGAGCAAAAAATCCGGCCGCAAGAACGTAAATGTTCCCGGCTCGGACATAAACGTCATCCTCTTCAACCCCAAATCCTTCGACGAGGCGGGAGAGCTGGCCGACCATCTCCGCGAGAGCAGAAGCGTACTGATGTCGCTCGACGCCCTCCCCGTGGAGACCGCGAGAAGGCTTCTGGATTTCATATCCGGTATCACCTTCGCGCTCAACGGCAAGATCACCCCTGTGGCCGCCAAAGCCTATTTCATCACACCGGAAAACGTCAATCTGATTGACGGCTGAACTCAATAAACAAATAACACAGAAAGGCAGATATTATCATGATTACAGCGCAGGATATACGTGAAAAGACTTTTGAAAGAGCACGTCTTAACGGCTACTCCGTCGACGATGTCGACAGCTTTCTCGAGGAAGTTGCGGAGAACATCTCCAATTCCCTGAAGGAGAACGCCGTCTTAAAGAGCAAGATGAAGGTCCTCGTAGACAAGATCGAAGAGTACCGCAGCAATGAAGAAGCCATAAACAGCGCTGTTCTGTCGGCCCAGAAGCTCGCAGTTCAGATCGAAGCGGAGGCAAAGGAAAAAGCCGCTGCGATCCTTGCTGACGCCCAGGCCAGAGCCGACGCCCGCCTCGGCGGCCTCGATAAGGAAGTTGCCGAGCTGGAAGGCCGTCTCGAGAAGGCAAAGGCTGCAAACGCCGAGTACTGCGCGAGCCAGGTCGAGGCTCTCAAAAAGCAGATAAAGAAGATACAGGATATATCCGAGGGCATCATTACAAAGCAGGAGCAGCCCGCTCCCGCTGTTCCTGCCCCCGCCGAGCCCGTCGCCATGGCTGACATAGACGCCAGCGTCAGGGCCATAGATGAGAAGGTCTCGAAGATCGAGCCGGCTCCGGAGTTTAAAATGAATCTGGACTTTTCCCGTGCCGATGACGATTTCGGCAAGGACCCTTTTAACAGCACCCAGCCCTTTTCCCTGTAAAACATAGGGCCCGGTACAGACTTTACACATTCGGAGGGCGGGCAAAGGCACGCCCTCTTTATGCATGATACAGGAGATAAATGAATGCCAACTGATTACAATGCCACTTTGAATCTGCCGAAGACCGACTTTCCGATGAGAGCAGGCCTTCCGAAACGCGAGCCGGAGATGCTCAAGTCCTGGGAGGAGCTCGACATCTACAACGAGATGCTCAAGAAGAACGAGGGCAAGCCCCTCTTCAACCTGCACGACGGCCCTCCGTTTTCCAACGGTGCGATCCACATGGGCCACGCCCTGAACAAATGCCTCAAGGACTTCATCACCCGCTCCTACGCTATGCGCGGCTACTACACCCCGTACATCCCCGGCTGGGACAACCACGGCATGCCTATCGAGAGTGCGATCATAAAGCAGAATAAACTCAACCACAAAGCCATGAGCACGGCGGACTTCCGTTCCGCCTGCCAGGAATTTGCAGACCACTATATAGACGTCCAGCGCGAGGGCTTCAAGCGCCTCGGCGTCGTCGGAGACTGGGACCACCCCTACAAGACCATGAACAAGGGCTTTGAGGCCGACGAGGTCAGAGTCTTCGGAAAGATGTACAAAAACGGGCACATCTACAAGGGCTTCAAGCCCGTCTATTGGTGCGCGAAGGACGAGACTGCTCTCGCCGAGGCTGAGATCGAATACCACGACGACCCGGTCACGACCGTGTACGTCAAGTTCCCGGTAAACGACGATCTCGGAAAGCTCCCCGGTGTAGACAAGTCGAAGCTCTCCTTCCTCATCTGGACCACGACGACCTGGACTCTTCCGGGCAACCTCGCCATAGCCCTTCACCCTGATCTGGACTATGCGCTCGTCAAGGCTCCTAACGGAGAGATCTATATAATGGCCGAAGCTCTCGCCGACAAGGTCATGCACATAGGCGGCTTCGACGAATATGAGGTCCTCGAGACCCATCCGGGCTCATTCTTCGAGTTCATGGTGGCGGACCACCCCTTCCTGCCCAAGACCTCGAAGCTCGTTCTGGCCGACTATGTCACCACCGAGTCCGGCACAGGCTGCGTCCATACGGCTCCCGGCTTCGGCTATGACGACTATGTCACCTGCCTCAAATACAACATCGAGATGGTAGTCCCTGTCGACGATCAGGGCCGCCACACCGAATACGCCGGCAAATACGCCGGCCTCACGACCGACGAATCCAACCCGGTCATCTTAAATGACATGAAAGAGTCCGGCGCTCTGTTTGCGAGCGAGGACATCATCCACAGCTACCCGCACTGCTGGCGCTGCAAGAGCCCGATCATCTTCCGCGCCACCCCGCAGTGGTTCTGCTCCGTCGACTCCTTCAAGGATGAGGCCATCAAGGCCTGCGAGGACGTAAAATGGTACCCCGCCTGGGGCAAGGAGAGAATGGGCGCCATGATCCGCGAGAGAGCCGACTGGTGCATCTCCCGCCAGAGAAGATGGGGCCTGCCGATCCCGGTATTCTACTGCGACGACTGCGGCAAGCCGGTCTGCACCGACGAGACGATCGAAAACGTCGCTAAGATCTTCGAGGAGGAAGGCAGCAATTCCTGGTTCGACAGGGAGGCCGACGCGCTTCTGCCCGAAGGATTTGTCTGCCCGCACTGCGGAGGAAAGCACTTCACGAAAGAGACCAACACCCTCGACGGCTGGTTCGACTCCGGCTCCACCCACTACGCCGCAATGAAGCGCGACCAGGGCTTCTGGCCCTCCACCGTCTACATTGAGGGCGGAGACCAGTACAGAGGCTGGTTCCAGTCCTCGCTGCTGGTAGCGGTCGGCGCACTCGGCCAGGGAGCTCCTTACAAAGAGTGCATAACCCACGGCTGGACAGTCGACGGCGAGGGCAAGGCCATGCACAAGAGCCTCGGCAACGGCGTCGATCCCGATGAGCTCGTCACGGAGTTCGGCGCGGATATAGTAAGGCTCTGGGCCGGCAGCACCGACTACCACATGGACGTCAGATGCTCCAAAGAGATCTTCAAACAGCTGAGCCAGACCTACCTCAAGTTCCGCAACACCGCGAGATTCTGCCTCGGCAACCTCGACGGCTTCGACGCGGACGATCTCGTCGCCCCCGAGGACATGCTCGAGCTCGACAGATGGATCCTGACCCGCCTCAATTCCCTGATAGCCCTGGCGGACGAGGCATACGCGAACTACGAGTTCCACACGATCTCCCACGCCATCAACGATTTCTGCGTTGTGGATCTCTCAGGCTTCTATCTCGACATCATAAAGGACCGTCTCTACTGCGAGGAGAAATACGGCCTCAAGCGCAGAAGCGCCCAGACCGCCCTCTTCCTTGTTCTCGACACCCTGACGAAGCTTTTCGCCCCGATCCTCGCCTTCACCTGCGATGAGATCTGGCTCAAGATGCCCCATCGCTCCGAGGACGACGCCAGGAACGTCCTTTTCAACTGCATGAACAGGCCCTTCGACTCCTACTCCCTGAGCGCGGACGGGATGGCGAAATGGGATACCCTGATCGATACCAGAGACAAGGTCAACGGAGCTCTCGAGCTTGCCCGCGCGGAGAAGAAGATAGGCAAGCCTCTGGACGCCTGCGTCACCCTGAAGGCTCCGAAGGAGATCGAGACCATGAATCTCTCCGAGCTCTTCATCGTCTCCAAGGTCATCCTCGGCGACGAGGATGAGATAAAAGTGGACAACGCTCCCGGAACCAAGTGCCCGAGGTGCTGGATATATACCGAAGCAGCCGACGAAAACGGGCTCTGTCCGAGATGCTCGTCCATAATAAACAAGTAAAGCTGTCCGTAAGGAGGACTTAACAGTATGCTGTATGCAAGCGTTGCCGCGCTTATAGTCGTCATCGACCAGTATGTGAAATACTGGGTGTCGAACAATATAGGCCTCGGCGGTGAAGATGTAAGGACCATTATCCCCGGAATACTGGGGCTCGTGAATATCCGCAACGACGGAGCCGCATTCGGATTCCTGTCCGGGGGGAGGATCTGGTTCATCCTGATAGCCGGAGTACTGGTGGTCGTTGCGATAATCCTTCTGGCCACCAAGGCCATAAAGAATCCTGCAGCCAGATGGGCTCTGGTCATGATCACGGCCGGCGGAGTCGGAAACGCGATAGACCGCGTCATAAACGGCTATGTGCAGGACATGTTCAAAACTCTCTTCACCGATTTTGCCATTTTCAATGTCGCCGATATCTTCATTACCGTCGGCGGAATACTCTTTATCATCTGCATCATCTTCGGCAGGGATCCGAACAAAGAGGAACGCTCCGTCCGCAGGTCGAGACGCCTCAGAGATGAGGAAGAGGACGAGGATGAGGAAGACGAGGACGAGGAAGACGAGCCCAGACGTCCCTCCAGAGCCGAGAGAAGAGCAGCGCGCAAAGCTGCCCGCGAGGCCGAGGAAGAAGACGATGATGAGGATGAAGACGAAGAGGAAGAGGAGAAGCCCAGAAAACGCTCCCTCCTGAAGAAGTCCCGCCGCGACGAAGAGGAAGAAGATGACGACGAGGACGAGGACGAAGAAGAAGAGGAGCTTCTGCGCAGGAAGAGAAGAGCCGAGCGCGACGCGAAGATAGAAAAGCTCAAGGCCGAGCGCCTGAGAAGGCAGAGAGAAGCCGAGGAAGAGGACGACGAGGAGGAGCTCGAGCTCCCGAGGAGAAGAAAAGTGTCCTCCGCTGAGGCTGCCCCCGCTAAGAAAGCGCCCCGCAAGGACGCCTTTACGGAGTTTGAAGAGCGCTCCAAAGCCGCGGGCAGCTATACCCGCTACGGCAAGGGCGTCGAGGTGAAATCCTCCGGCATCAAGGATGTCGATGTCTCCGACAAGTTCAGGAACCTCCGCGAGCCCGCCCCCGAGAAGGCAGCTCCCGCCAAGGCGGCGACTGCCGCCGAGAGGAAAGCGGCTCCCGCGAGCGATAAAGCGGCCGTCCAGGCTGCTGCCGCTGCTGCTCTGGCTGCAAACGCCGGAAAGAGCGCCCCGAAAGCCGCCGAGAAGCCTCCGGTCAAGTCTTCCGACGACGAATTCGATCTTGATTCCATCCTGGCCGAATTTAAATGATAATCAATGTAATTTGCGAGAAGAGCGGCGAGAGGATCGACGCTCTTCTCGCGCAATCGGAGCTGGGACTGTCCAGAAGCGCCGCCTCCCGCCTCCTTGAGGAGGGCAGGGTCACCTTAAACGGAAAGGCCCTCAAGAAAAGCTATATCTGCAGCGACGGGGAGATCTATTCCGCGGACATACCCGAGAGCTCGGACTGCGCTCTGATCCCCCAGGACATCCCCCTGGATATCGTCTATGAGGACGGGGACCTTATCGTTGTCAACAAGCCGAGAGGCCTTGTGGTGCACCCCGCTCCCGGGCACCCGGACGGAACTCTGGTGAACGCGCTTCTTCATCACTGCGGGGACTCGCTCTCAGGCGTCGGAGGCGAGAAGCGCCCCGGAATAGTGCACCGCATAGACAAGGACACCTCCGGCCTTCTGATAGTCGCCAAAAACGACGCCTCCCACCGCGCGCTCTCGGCCCAGCTCTCTGACCATTCCCTCTCCAGAGTCTACTTTGCCCTCCTGAACGGACGTATGAAGGAGTCCTCAGGCACTGTCGACGCGCCGATAGGCAGGGACCCGAAAAACCGCAAGCGCATGGCCGTTACGCCTTCAAATTCGAAAAACGCCGTAACGCACTGGGAGCGCCTGGCCAATTTCCAAAGCTATTCCTTTGTAAAGTGCCGCCTCGAGACAGGCCGCACCCATCAGATCAGAGTCCACATGGCGCATATAGGGCACCCCCTTCTCGGGGACTCGCTCTACGGCGCCGCCTCACCGGACAAGGGCCTTGAGGGCCAGTGCCTGCACGCGGGCGGTATAAGCTTCATACACCCCTCGACCGGCGAAAAAATGTCCTTCAAAACGGATCTTCCCGATTATTTCAATACGGTTCTTTCAAAGCTCGGAAAGGAGATACCCTAATGAACCTCAAAAAGATAATAACATATCTCATCTTCGCGGCGGTCGCGATAGGCCTTCTGGTGCTCGCGGTGAACATCATCCGCGGCGCCGTCTCGCTGGCAGGCGGTCTGCTGAACACGATCCTCGCGATCATAATCATCCTGGCCCTCCTCGCCATAGTCGCCTGGATGCTCTCCTACGCGAAAAAGTCCTCGAAAAAATAGGGCGCCTCTGCCTGAAATGAAAAAGATAATAATCCTGATCGGCAACTACGGCTCCGGAAAGACAGAGATCGCCCTCAATCTGGCGATAAACGCCGCTTCTGAGGGCAGACGCGTCCAGCTCATAGACCTCGACCGTATAAACGACTATTTCCGCATGTCCGATCAGGTAAAGCTCATCGACGAAAAGAAGATCTCCCTCGTCTCCCCCACCTTCGCGGGCGCGGCCCTTACGCAGACGAACATGCCCGCTCAGGTGAGCTCGGCCTTCGACGGCGACTGGGACCTTGTAGTTTTCGACGTGGGCGGGGACCCTGCCGGAGCCCTGTCTCTTGCCCGCTACCATCAGGACTTTGCAGGCCTCGGGCCAGGTCAGCTCGAAGTCTACGACATAATAAACACCCGCAGGCCGATGTCGGAAACTCCCGAGGGGATCCTGAAGCTCAAGGACGAGATGGAGGGCTTTGCCCGTCAGAAGGTCACGGGCTTCGTGCACAACTCGAACCTCCAGGTCCTGGCAAGCGCCGACGATCTGCACGATGGCTATGAGACGGTGAAAGAGGCGAGCATGTTAAGCGGCATACCGGTAGTTTACACGACCGGGAAGAAAGAATGCCTCGACGCCTTTCTCGCCGACGGGGGGCGCGACCCGAAATACATAGGGACACCGCTCCCGCTGGAGCTCTATATGCAGCGCTCCTGGGACACGTTTTCGGGCGGGATAAATAAGAACTTCCGGACTTGACAAAGTCAGGAAGTTCTTATTTTGTTTGATTTCAGTTAAGGTCAACTGTGTTCAGCACTCAGTCCTTTGGCCCTGTTCATCTCGGCGACCTCTTTTTCTATCGGGAAGAGGAAGCCTATGACAGCCATGAATACGGCGACGACCAGCGGGATCCAGCCTATGAGCGCTTCCAGCATCGGCGCTACCGAATCCGGAAGCACAGCGAGCGTAGCGTCATAACCCGCCCTGGAGAGCAGCATGCTGTTAATAAGGGTGACCAGAGCCTGCCCGAGTTTCGTCATGAGGTTGTCCACTGTCGAGACCATCGAGTCGAGCCTTCTCCCCTCTTTCCACTCGACAAGGTCGACAATGATATTGCGGTTGGTGTTGAATGCCACGAAAGAGGCCGTCATTCCGAAGCCCACGCTCGCCGCCACCAGGTACAGGGCGGGAAGGCTCTCCGGTGAGAACACGAACCAGATCTTGCCGACGATCATAACTATCGCTCCGAGCGCCATGCACTTGCCCCTGCCGAGCTTCCTGTCTATCGGAGAGATTATAAACGAGGAGATGACCGAGAAAACGATATATACGGCCTGGATCATCGTGGCTTTGGCTGCGCTGCCCAGCACCACCCTGCAGTAGTAGACTATGTCGGTCAGAAGCAGGAACGAAGAGGTGCCGTAGAGGAATATGAATACCGTATTCATAACGAAGCTCCTGGAGCGCATCAGCATCCTGAATATCTCGAAAAATCCGAGCTTCGTCTCATCCGAGTTTATCGGTTTTACGCGTTCCTTAGTTGTGAAATAGTGGAACACGGCTCCGAGCGCGATAATAAAGCCCATCAGCGCCGCAGTTTTCATGAAGCCCGCACTTGAGGCGGATTCGATCAGGTTGCCCGTACCGTCCATGGCCCCGAAAAGCTTTAACAGTGGCAGGCAGGCGACAGCCCCGATCGCGCTTCCCAGGCAGCCCCCGAGGTTGCGGTAGGCGTTTATGGAGCGCCTGTCGCTGTTGCTGTTTGTGGCGAGGGAGGCCATCGAATTGTACGGAACGCTCATGAACGTGTTCATAAGCTCGAACACGATATATATCACCGTGGCGACGATCGCGGCCGGGAGATCCTTGAGATGCCAGTTCGTAAAGAGCAGTACGACGGAGATCCCGAGAGGAAACGCGTAGCGCAGGATCATCGGCCTTATGCGCTCTCCGCTCTTGAATTTGCGGTTTACGGCCGAGTATCCGACGAGCGGGTCGTTAATTGCGTCCCAGATCGTGCCGATCATGACGATTATGCCGGCAACAGCCACGTCTATCTTGCAGACGTCCGTGAGGAAAAACAGATAGTAGCTGCTTTTAAAGGCAAAAACTATGTTGCTGGCAAGCGAGAGCATCAGAAAACCAAGCTTCTCGGTAAATCCTATCTTTGGCATGGAGAGCGCGTTTTCACTCATAGCTCGCCCTCCCCCTTGAGCGGCAGGAGTTTTGCCCTGAGCGTGGCCTTGAAGAGCTCCGGCTCGTCCCCGAGCGGGTTGTGCCCGGACTTCTCGAACCAGATCAGATCCTTGTCCGGCGCTTTTATTTTTTCATAATAGTCCGAGACGAGCGAGGCCGGAGTGTTGTTGTCGAGCCTCCCGTCGAAGATGTAATACGGGATCTTGAACTCCGGGCACGCAGAAAGCAGATCCGCTCCGCCAACTTCTGCCCACATGTTCGAGAGCACATATCTGTAGCCCTTTATATAGCCGTATATATCGCTGATCGAATATTCTCCCGATCCCAGCACGGGTACTACCATAGATGAGAAGTATGAGCGCTTCTTTTTGCTCTGCGAGTATCCGCCGTATTTCATCATTATGCGGCGCTGTTTCATCATGTCTCCGAAAACATCCGGATAAAGGCCGTTTACAGGTCTTCCGATCTCCTCGAGCGTCTTCACCGCTTTTTCGTCGTTGTGGGCCTTCGCCTCACTCATCGCGAAATCGTAGCTGAGCTCCTCGTTGAGCGCCCCGTTTACGACCTGACCGAATCCGACATAGGCGATCAGATTCTCCGGGTGCCTGTAAGCGAGATAGGTGCCGAGGCAGGAACCCCAGGAGCCGCCAATGATGAATATCTTTTTCTTGCCCAACAGCGTGCAGAGAAGCTTCACCACAGCGTTCGCATCTTCGACGACATTGTCGATCGTCAGTGTTTCCTTTTTGCAGCCTCTGTAGGATCCGCCCGTTCCGCGCTGATCCCAGGCAACGATAGTAAAATCCTCCGCGAGATCCGCGTTGTTCTTTATGACGAAATGCCTGTTCGGCACCCCCGGGCCTCCGTGCAGGAACAGCAGCACCGGATTGCTCTCGTCTTTCCCGAGTATGTGTATTGTCTGGTCAATGCCGCCAACAGGCAGAGTTGTTTTTATATCGGTCATACGCGCCTCCTTGTTCCCGGTTTTAGTTTATTTCCGATCTGTTTTTTATATTATCATAAATTACGGAAAAGCAAAGGCGGAATTTCGCTTTTAATGCGCAGCCGCGGTGAGAGATTAAGGATTCACATCAGACCCGGTCTCCTCAGTCCTCGCGATAGAATAGATCTTCACATCTCCGGTGCCCGATATACGGTATCGGAGATGATCGCATCTTTGTACTGAATTCGGCATGACAGGTGAAAAAATGGCCTGTCATGCCCCAAACTGTTGCAGCGCAAGCGCTTATGACACCATGACAGGTGAACGCACATATACCCCCACCTGTCATAAAAATATATGAACTCAAACAGTACTATATCTTGATTTACCTGTCATCCTGTCATAATCCCTGTGATACCAATGGCTTTGACTATGACAGGTGATTTGTTTTCCTGTCATGACACGTCGCCCTTTCATGAAGTGATATGCTAATATTGGAAAAAATATGACAGCTTGGACATTGGTGACAGCATTAAAAAACAGCTGTCACCCTTCAAACCGTTGGGCTGCAAGGTCCAGTGACAGGTGACAGCTGAAACGTGATATACCTCAAGCTGTCATCAGATAATAATACGATAAAAAGGGTGACAGCAGCGATTCTGCTGTCACCCTGTCATCAATCCAGTGTTTTCAATGCTTTGAGCGGTGACAGCATGATTTTCAAACTGTCATCGTCTTATATGCTGTCATCCGGTTCTTTTAAGAATAATTCCATAGGCGCTAAAGATGTAGTTGTCAGTTCTGTCTGTATTGACGGATCGATCGGCCACCGCATTAATATAGCCCCTCCAGATTGGAGGGGCGCGCGACACCATAGGTTCGCGAGGGTGGTGAAGAGTCGGATTTCCGCGCAATGACAGGTCGCATAAAATTACCTGTCACTCCTAAGATTCTGTTGACACGGTGTCAGAATGATGATACAGTATGTTCTGACATCGTGTCAATATGCTTTTGAGAAGGAGAGTAAAAATGCCTAAAGGATCTGCGGAACTGACCAATGCACGGCGGGAAGAGATCATCGCCGCCTGCAGGAAGCTCTATGAGACAATGAGCTTCAAGGATATCACCTTGAAGGAGATCGGGCAGCAGACCTCCTTTACCCGTACATCCATTTACAATTACTTTGAGACCAAGGAAGAGATCTTCCTTGCGCTTTTTGCACAGGAATACGAGCTGTTTACGGAAGACCTTGACCGCCTGTGCAAGCAGAATGAAAGCCTGACTCCGGATGAGCTGTCTTCTGCGCTGGCCCGTGCGCTGGAGCGCCGTCCCCTGATGCTCAAGCTTTTGAGCATGAATATGTTTGATATGGAAGCCAATTCCCGCATGGAGCGCCTGATCGCGTTCAAGACTGCCTATGGTAAGTCGAAAGACGCTTTAGATGCCTGCCTGAAGCAGTTTGCTCCGGGCTTGAGCGGGCAAAAGCGCCAGACCTTTCTGTATGCCTTTCTGCCCTTTGTCTATGGTCTTTATCCCTATACCATGGTAACGGAAAAGCAGAAGCAGGCCATGCGGGAGGCCGGGATCTCCTACGTTTATATGGGCACTTATGAAATGGCTTTTGACTTTATACGGACTTTGTTGGGAGGCTTGCTGTGATTACCGTCAATCTCTACTATACCGGCTCAAACGGCAGCGCCAGAGCTTTCGCCGAAGAAATGGTTCGCAGCGGGACCGCGGACGCGATCCGCGCGGAGGAAGGCAATCTGCGATATGAATACTTTTTCCCGATGGATGATCCTGAAACTGTTCTGCTTATCGACCAGTGGCGGGATCAGGCTGCCCTCGACACGCACCACGCCTCGCCCATGATGGGGCAGATCGCAGCCCTGCGGGAGAAATACGGCCTTCATATGAAGGTCGAGCGCTTTGTAAGCGATGAAGCGCTGCCGGAACAGGATCTGAAGTTTATTAAACGATAGGAGGAAGACCGAATGTCGAAAAAGATCACACAGACGGCCGGGCGCGATCAGCTCGGAGATTTCGCGCCGATGTTCGCCCATCTCAACGACGACGTGCTCTTCGGCGAGGTTTGGAATGCGGAGGCGCTTGATACAAAGACCAGGTGCATCATCACGGTGGTATCCCTGATGGCCTCGGGCATCACGGATTCGTCCCTGGGCTACCATCTGCAAAACGCGAAGAACAACGGCGTGACAAAAGAAGAGATTGCCGCGATCATCACCCACGCCACGATGTATGTCGGCTGGCCGAAGGGTTGGGCGGTGTTTCGCCAGGCCAAGGAGATCTGGAACGAAGCGGAGAGCGCCGTGAACGACGAAGAAAATAACAAACTGTGAGAGGAGAAAGCAGAATGAAAAACAATAATCCTGTCCCCGGCAAAGACGGCAACAGGTACGTCCCCTATGAAGAGCGCACGGGCGAGAGCGCTGTTGTGTTCTTTACCCGTGATCTGTCCGAAGAAGGGCTGAAAAAAATCTATGACCGGGTCTGCTCCGTGCTGACCGGTAAGGTGGCGGTCAAGCTGCACACAGGCGAGGCCGAAGGGCCGAACATTATCCCGCGTCCGTGGGTGAAGGAACTGATCGGGAGCCGTCTGCCCGACGCAACGATCATTGAGACCAACACTTACTACGAGGGAAGCCGTTATACCACCGAAGCCCACCGCAAAACGCTGGAGATCAACGGCTGGACCTTCTGCCCCGTAGACATCACGGACAGCGAGGGCGTGGCCGCACTCCCGGTCAGGGGCGGCAAGTGGTTTAAGGAAATGCATGTAGGCAAGAGCATGCTCGACTACGATTCGCTGCTGGTGCTCACGCACTTCAAGGGCCATATGATGGGCGGCTTTGGGGGAAGCAACAAGAACATCGGCATCGGCTGCGCTGACGGAAGGGTCGGCAAGAAGGAGATCCACACTTACCCGGACGGCGATATGTGGAGCATCTCGGAAGAAGAACTGATGGAACGTATCAGTGAAAGCACCAAAGCGACCATCGACTTCTTTGCGCCTCATGTCTGTTATATCAACACCATGCGCAACATGTCCGTCGACTGCGACTGTGCCGGCCCTTCCGCGGAACCTGTCGTTACCCCGGACATCGGGATCGTTGCATCGCTGGACATCCTGGCGGCGGACAACGCCTGCATGGATCTGATCTACAACCTGCCCGAAGGCGGCGGCAGGGAGCTGGTGGAACGGGTGGAGAGCCGTCACGGTCTGCGGCAGCTGAGTTATATGAAGGAGCTCGGTATGGGTCACGACCGTTACACACTCATTGATATCGACCATGACGACGCTGTCATTACGGCTGCAGAAGCTGTGAAGGACGTTAAGCCCGGGTGGAAGCCGGATCGCTACAACACCTTCTGGGGACGAAACCGGCATAAATAAAAGGGAGCAAAACTGAATAAAAAACAGCCGCTTTCCCGGCATGCTCGCAGTGACAAAAATAAAGCCGCCCGGAGGGGCGGCTTTTGTGTTGGACATACTATTTGTTTTTGCGGGCTTTGGCTGTCTCAAGCCTCTTTTCGCTGTCTGCTTTCAGGACCTTATTGAAGGCAAGCAGCGCGTCGGTAAATCTGTCCAGAGTCTCATCGTCAAATCCGTCAAGATTTTTAAAGAAATCCTCAAACATCTCGGTATCAAGTTCATTGCTCTTTTCTTCATATATTGCAAGAGCTTTTTCCGTAGGCTTTAAAAGAACGTTTTTGCGGTTCGTCTCAGTCTGATACTTTTCAACGAGGCCGTAGGAACAGAGAAGCGAAACGGTCTTTGAGAAGCTGCTCTGGGGAAGCGCGAGAACTTCCAGCATATGATTCATATGCGCATCGTCTTCGCTGTGCTCGATTATATACTCAAGGATCTGCCATTCGTTTGCGTTCAGCCAGATATCGTCGGTGATCCTGTCTTTGATCCCGACTCCTCTCATAGTTATATTGGAGTGTTGTACAAGGGCCATGACCAGCTTTCTGTAGCGGCCCATCCAGTTCATATCCATCTTAGGTTCCTTCTCATTTTTTTGTCTTTTGAAGTATACCATATAAACAGTTCAAAACAAGTATAAATATTTTATATTTCCGGGCCGAGAGGATATTGACAAATAAAGATATATTCTTTAGAATCTATTCTAGAGAATATATCATTTAGAATAAAAAGTCAATATGCGATAGAGTATCCAAAAAGGAGGTTGTCATTCTCTATTATTTTCTCTCGGCAATTGGCAACGTTTCACCATTTTTACCAAAAGCTTGTCTAAAAGATTAAAAGAATAGGATGATTTCATTTTGAACGCAATCATTCCGCCCCGCGAATCTGTTAAAAGGGAGATGATGAATATTCCGATCCGCTGATACCGGGAACGTTCAGAGTATGGTTTGTTAAACAAGACGAAAAGAGAAAGAGAGGAGTACGATAATGAAATTCGGTCCGAAGGCAAAAAAACGGCTATGCATAGCGCTAGCCCTGATTCTCATCGGCAGTATATTTGCTGTTCTTTTCCAGACAAACTTCTTTAAGGTCCGGATCAAGGACGTCAGTATCATGGTCGATGACCAGAACTACAGCCACGCGCTCATGTTTGTCCCAAAGGAGGCATCCGCCGACAATAAAGTGCCTGTCGTCATCACATGCCACGGTTGGCTGAACAGCGGCGAGCTGCAGGACGCCGCATGCATAGAGCTTTCCCGCCGTGGCATCGCTGTCATCGCGATGGACGCCGTCAATCACGGCTCGAGCAGCAACGACATGGCGCTGGGAGACAAAGGCATGCATTCCTGGGTGGAGTACGCGACCAGCGGAGCGCTCAACTTTATCGACACAACCAAGGTCGGTGTGATGGGTCACTCCATGGGCGGGTTTATGTCCACGTTCACGCTGCAGCATTATGCGATGATGTATGACGCCGCAATCGCCGCCGCGCAGGAGCCTGATTCCGACGGTGGGGACGAAATCACCGATGCAGAACAGGCTTATGCCAACGCGCAATACAAGATCAGCGCCGCTCTGCCGACCGGCAACAATCCTGACGCGACGCCGGGCGCCTACGAATACCTTCGTTGCAACCACGGCATACTTTTTGGGCGATATGAAGAGGGCGGCTACGGCATGAGCACCGGCAAGGCCAATGTCCTCGGTGCCACGCCCGAAGCGCTGAATTATATCCACTCCGTGGATCCCACGGTCACCAACGTGGAAGATGGCAAATACTACGGCGACAGAGACAACGGCACGCTGCGCGTCCTGTACCAGCCGATAATCACGCACCCGCTGATTCACTTTGATCCAGCCAGCACGGCGAGAGTGATTGAGTTCTTCACCTATTGCTGGCACATAGACACCCCGCTCGGTTCCCACAATCAGTACTTCTTCGTCAAAGAGTGCTTTAATCTGGTCGCCATGATAGGTCTCTTCATGATGCTTGTACCGATGACGGAACTGCTACTGAGCGTACCCTGCTTCGCGAAGCTCCGCGGACAAGAAGGCCCGAAGGTCCCTGCCCTGACCGAGGCGGGCAAAAAGAAGTTCTGGACCGGCTGGATTATTGGCGGCGCAATCTCCTTTGTCACTGCGATTATCTCGGTCTATCTGACGTATAAGATTCCGTGGGCGAACGACCCGTTCCACGCTTCGAATCTCTTCCCCGCGCCCGCCATGAACGACATCTGGCTTTGGACTCTGTTCAACGCCATCTGGGGCGGATTCTGGTTCTGGCACTGCTTCAAGCAGGATAAAGCCGCCGGTGTGCGCACCGATGAAATGATAGGCTGGAAGATCAGTGGTAAAGAGTTTTGGAACACTATCGGCCTGACTGTGACCGTCCTCGGTTTCATGTACGCGGTGGTGTGGTTCTGCAAGTGGCTGTTCAACACCGACTTCCGCTTCTGGACCCCGGCGATCAGAACCTTTACGCCGGAGAAGCTGCTGACTTATATCCAGTACTGGCCGGTGTTTTTCTTCTTCTATCTGTTCAACTCCCTGATGGTCAACGGCGCGTGCCGTGTCGAGGGCGCCAGCGAGAAAAAGGAGCTGCTAATCTGTGCAATCGGCAACATTCTCGGTGTCTTCACCCTGTGGTTGATCCAGTATGGCAAACTGGTCATCACCGGCAGCGTGCTGTTTAAAATGCCGTGGTGTGACGTGCTGGTTATCTGTTTCTGTATATGGCAGCTGTTCCTTGCTCCGTTCATGCTCCGTTCCTTCTACAAGCTGACTGGCAAGAACTGGCTTGGACCGCTGGTGGTCTCCAGCGTTTACGTGCTCTGCGGCGTCATGAACACCGCAATCCACACCAACCTTTTCTGATTTTCTGTTTTCGCATCGCGCATCTCAAAATTGCGGACATAAAAACAAGGTCGCCCTTTTTGGGCGGCTTTTGTTTTGGGGAGAAACGGATTGCCATGCTGTTTTACAAACAGGCTCGAAATGACAAAAACAAGCCGCCCGGAGGGGCGGCTTTTTAATCGGAAAATTAATTGTTTTCGCGGGCTTTGGCCCGTTCGTTCCTCTTGTCGCTGTCTTCTTTCAGGACTTTATTGAAAGCAAGCAGCGCCTCGCTGAATCTCTTAATGGTCTCATCGTCGAAACCGTCCAGAGACTTAAAGAAATCCGCGAACAGCTCGCTATCCAGCTGGGAGTATTTATCTTTATATACCTGGATCCCCTTTTCCGTCGGTCTGAGGAGGACATTCTTCCGGTTGCTTTCGGTCTGATACTTTTCCACAAGGCCGTATGAGGAGAGAAGTGAAACCGATCTTGAAAAACTGCTCTGGGGAAGGCCAAGAACTTCAGACATCCGGTTCATATAGGCGTCGTCTTTGGTGTGTTCTATGATGTATTCAAGGACCTGCCACTCATGGGCATTGAGCCAGATATCGTCGGTGACCCTGTCTTTGATCCCGCTGCCGCGCGCAGATATATTGCAGTGCTGTACAAGGGCCATGACCAGTGTCCGATAGCGGCCCATCCAGTTCACATCCATTGTATGATCCCTTTCGTTGTTTTTAATGGTTTAATTATAACACAGTTTTTTTCAAAGGAACAAAATTTTTAATAATAAATAAAGATATTGGCAGCGCGAAAAGCTTCCTTAAAAACAAGCCGCCCGGGGGGCGGCTTTTGTCTGTTATGTTGCGGATCAGAGATCCAGCTTCTCAAAATTTCTGCAGATCTTAGCTGCTGTCTTGCGCAAAGCTGCGAGCTCTGCCTTGGAAATGCCCGCGAGCAGCAGCTTTTCAAACTTTTTTTCTATTTTTTCCATATCTTTAAAGACGGGCAGAGCTTTTTCCGTGACGAAGGCATTCGCGTAGCGGCGGTCATCGCTGTCCTGCTTCAGGGTCACATACCCGCCTGAAACGAGATCGTCCATGCCGACCGAGACTGCCCCCTTATTGAAGCCCAGCTCTTTAACGAATGCGCTGGCGGGCGAACCGGGGTTTTGCATCAGGTATACCAATATTTCGGCCTGCATCTTGTTGAGGCCGTATTTCTTCCTGATCCCGGCCATGGCCTTGTCCGTGGCCTGTTTTGCTTTTCTTGCGCGGAGTATAAAATCCAGATTGTCAGACATGCTCAGTGTCCTCTTTAAGCGGTATAGATCCGTTTGGATACACTCAATAAAATATATCCAATTGGATAAAAAGTCAACAAAAAAATAACACGGATCACCGCGCTGCGCCGGCAATGACAGATCTATTCGAACCCGTCCATCCACTCGTTTATCCGGAAGTATTTCTTGGGCTCGGGGCAGGCCTCCTTCAGTATCTCGGGGAGCTTGTCGGGAGATATGCAGTGTATGCCTTCGATAATCTCCCGGTAGTTTCTGGACCTGTCGAAGACCAGGCAGCCCACCACTTCCATTTTCCTTGCGTATTTATGGTGCAGATTGAACCTGCTGCAGTAGCCCTGGGTCTGTTTCAGATACCGGCTGAAGTTCCGGGTGTTCTTTGAAGTCTCCTTGAATTCCAGAACGAAGACCGTATTTCTCTCGAGCAGGATGATATCCGGCCTTTTGCAGACCTTGCGCTCCGTGCGTTTCTTTGCAAAGAGCTGCTTCGTAGGTACGGAGTATTCGACGATCAGATAGAGATTCGAATATTTCGGGTGCTTTCTGAACTGTTTTATAAGTGCCGCGAAGCATTTCTCCCAGACCTTCACCTGGTATTCCGTCGCCTCGGCGTTGATGACGTTTTTAAGCTGCATTGCCGTCACCTCGCTGAGCTCCTTCGGATCGAGAGTCATGAAGTTTCCGACGGTATAATACCCGCAGCATTTCCCTGCGTATTCCCTGTCGAAAAGCGCCCTGAAGTTTTTCTTTTTACTCGCGTCCGCCATCCGGCGAAGCGGCGGGGCCTTGCGCATCCTGCTTCTCTCCCTTTTCACTCTTTTATCATCTTCGCGGGGAGCTCCGAGTCCGTCAGAAGCGCCCTGCCTATGCCTATAAGATCGGCCTTTTTCTCTTCCAGCAGCTTCTCCGCGTGATAAGCGTCCGTTATCCCTCCGGTGAGCAGCACGGGAAGCTCCGTTCCGGCCTTGGCTGCCTCGCTGAGCTCGGAGAACCAGCCCTGCTCCCTGTCTTTGAGTATGAATCCGCAGAGGCCTCCGGTGATGCTGATCATATCTGCCCCGGCCTTCTGGAATCTTTCAGCCGCTTCAGGCACATCCCCGGCTTCCGAACCGCCCGGCATGTGATCCGCAGCTCCGAGCCTCACGGAGATGAGAAAGTCCTTCCCGCAGACTTCCCGTATCGCCTTTATTATCTCGCACTGCAGCCTTGTCCTGCCTTCGACGGTGGCGCCGGTATATTCGTCCTCGCGCAGGTTGGTGAGCGGCGAGTAGAACTGATTTAAAAGATATCCGTGGGCCGAGTGGACCTCGACTCCGTCCATTCCCGCGGCTTTCGCCCGGACGGCGGCTTTTACATAGCAGTCCCTGACCCTTTCTATATCCTCAATATCCATTGCGCGGGGCAGGATCCGGATACCTCTGGCGGCAAAGCGCGGATTGATGACTGCGCTGCAGGATATCTTCTCTGTCTCCGGGTCGGCCTGTGTCATTGAACCGGCGTGGTTTATCTGCAGAATGACCGGAACGCCGTTTCTGTGAATGACTCCGGCGAGCTTTTTGAACCCTTCGACGGCATCATCTCCGGCAGCAGAGATCTGTCTGGGCGAGGCTTTGCCCTCCGGACTCACATATACGTGCTCCGTGACGACGAGGCCCAGGCCTCCGGAGCGCGTCTTTTCATCGTAGTAGCGGAGAATATCCCCGTTTACAAGTCCGTCTGCCGTTTTCTCGGTTGCCATCGGGGGCATGACAAGCCTTGTCTTGAGCTCCAGGCTCCCGACCTTTAAGGGTGTATTTAATATCTTCATGTTTTCAGATCCTTTCCCTGCGTCGCAGACCGCTTCAGTTTTTTCGTCAATAACTGATTCTAACAAAAATGCATCTTCGTGTCCACTTTTCACGGACCTGCCCGAAAACAAAATAAAAAAACCTCAGACATTTCTGTCTGAGGTTTTCTGTGTTGGCATTGACCTATTTTTCCGGTCCGTCTCCAGACAAGTATCTTCGGCACTGATGAGCTTAACTTCTGTGTTCGGAATGGGAACAGGTGGACCCT
>CADCKQ010000004.1 GCA_902802045.1 Oscillospiraceae bacterium
TAATGAAGATAGTCAGAGAGTTGATCTCAATATTGCTTCCCCAAACGGGTCAACCGCATACGAGCAGTATATGGCCATGAGCGGTGAGGAGCAGCAGGCGCTTTTTGAATCCTTTGGTGATCCTGCAGAGTTTTTCGCATGGCTCAATAATGCCAGAGCAGAGTATGAGGCTTTGTATCCCGGAATCGAAATAGGTGACGGGAATATTGATCTGAATGATTATATAAACTCAGGAAACTGAGACTGCTGCCTGAAAGGTATTATATTTGGTCAAAGTTATAATCCCTGAAAATCAAATAGTGACCGGCTCGCTGAGCTCTCTGAGAGCATCGGACGGAGCATATAAGAAATTAACTTTTGTACGGCGTCTACAGGAAGAGAATACCGTGCTCTGTTTCAATGCTCTTACCAGGGAACTGATATCTTTTCCAATGGATGAGGAGCATAAACCGGAGACGGGGGATTATCTAAGAAGGAATCACTTTTTAATCCCTGAAAACTGTGATGAGGTCAAGCTTGTAAAGCAGGTGCGCGATATTGTCTCGCTAAGGGAACAGAGAGCGTTTGAGCCGCATTATTTTACGATTTTAACGACAACGGATTGTAATGCCCGTTGCTACTATTGTTTCGAAGCCGGCTGCAAACGGGAAACCATGTCCTTGGATACAGCAATTACAGTTGCAGAATACATAGAAAAGTGCAGTAAAGATGAGAAAGCAATTCTTAATTGGTTCGGTGGAGAGCCGCTCTGCAATTCAAAAGTAATAGACCTGATCTGTGAAAAACTTGAAGCAGACGGACAAAGGTTTACCTCAACTATGGTAAGCAACGGGTATCTGTTTGACGAAGAGACCGTAAGGAAAGCAGTTGAAAAGTGGAAACTGAAAAATGTTCAGATAACGCTTGACGGGACTGAAGAAGTATATAACAGAACCAAAGCATTTATATATAAAAACGTCAATGCGTTTCGGAGAGTATTCCGGAATATCGGGCTGCTCACTGAAAACGGAATAAAAGTATCGATCAGGCTTAATATAGGGCTTCAGAACAGGGAAGATCTATATACTCTTGTCGGCCAGATAAGGGAAGCCTATGGGGATAATAAAAATATCAAATTATACAGCCATGAGCTGTTTTCAGATTCCTCGGAAGAAAAAAAATATGCTTTGGGAGCTTTTGGCGCCAAAGTGGAAATGGATAAAAAGCTCTTTGAACTCGGACTTAGAAAACCTGCAGGACTTAGTAGAGACTTGAAAACAAATTACTGCGGGGCAGATAGCGGAAAGTCAGTGGTTATAATGCCAGACGGAGATTTAACTCTGTGTGAGCATTTTGAAGGTGCCGGAATACTCGGCAATGTAAAGGACGGAGTTACGGACCCGGGTCTTATCGACTGGTGGAGAGAACAGAAAGAAGAAACACCTCTCTGCCACAGCTGTACACTGTATCCGGGATGTACTAGAATAGAGCATTGCCCGAATACGGGAAGGTGCACTCCGGAAATGAGAGATTTTTATATCGATAATCTGGACCGTTCGATCAGATATGAGTATCAGCTCCGGAAAGAGAGCAAAGCCGGAGAAGAAGAAATATCTGAAGCGGAGTGCTGAATCAAATAAATGTGACAGGCCGTAAACTGCCTGTCACAACTTTTATGCAATGAAATAAAATTGACTCGGAATATATTTATGTTATAATTTTTCCGTTATGAGTGAGACAGTCTCCTTTGAAGAATACTTAGACAAATACGGAAGCATCACCTACAGAAACAAGGGAGTGAGCATGCTTCCGCTTTTGCGTGAGGGAAAAGATATATTCACGGTAGAGAAAAAAGGCGCAGTGAGATGCAAAAGGGGAGACGTCGTTCTCTACAAGAGAGAGCCGGATGAGTATATCCTCCACAGGGTTGTCGAAGTCAGGGAAAACGACTACGTTATTCTCGGCGACAACTGCATAAACCCTGAATACGGGATAAAAGACGAGGACATCCTCGGCGTTATGACATCATACGTCAGGAACGGGAAAGAGCATAAAGTCACAGACGCGGACTATAAGATATACGAATCCGTGATCCTGAATACCGCCTGGGCCAGGATATTCGCAAAAAGGGCTGCGGGAAAGATCAAGAGGACCGCAAAGAGACTTACCGGTAAAAACAGATGAAACAAAGCACTTTAAAATGGATATATAAGGTGCCGGGCAGGGAGAAGATAAAGATCCTGCTTCTAGCACTTGTAAGGGCTGTCAACGCCTTTTCAGGGGTGCTGTATGCCCTGTTGATCCGCTCTGTTATAGATTCGGCGGTCTCGGGAGACAACAGCTCGTTTTGGAAATATATCATGCTGAGTGCTGCGCTCGTCGTATTCCAGATCCTTTTAAGGGCAGCCGACAGACGGCTCACCGAGTCCGCCAGATCTTCCATCGAAAACAGATTCAAAACAAGACTTCTCGAAACTCTTCTGAGCAGAAATTACTTGAGCGTCAGTTCCGTTCACTCCGCCGAGTGGATGAACAGGCTGACGAACGATACGGTAGTGGTTGCCAACGCCTGTACGGACATAGTCCCCGGGCTTATAAGTATGGCAGTAAAGCTGATCGGGGCACTGGCTATGATGTTTGTGCTCGACGCCCGCTTTGCCGCTTTGCTTATACCTCTCGGAGCCCTGCTCATTTTGCTTTCACTGGTTTTCAGAAAAAAGATGAAAGCTCTTCACAGAGAAGTCCAGGAGGCTGACGGAAGGCTCAGGGTCCGCCTGCAGGAGATGCTGGGAAGCCTTCTGATGCTGCATTCCTTTGCCTCGGAGGATAAGGCGGAAGCCGGCGCGGAGTTGAAGATGGAGGAGCACAGAGACTCCAGAATGAAGAAAAACGCCTTCTCGAACTTCTGCAATACAGGCTTCTCCGCCGCTATGAGCGGGATGTATCTGCTTTGCGTGGGTTATTGCGGGCTGGGGATCCTTAAGGGGACGATAAGCTTCGGAACACTGACCGCAATGACTATGCTGGTATCTCAGATCCAGTCGCCGTTTGTCAATATATCAGGGATCCTTCCCAAATTCTATTCGATGCTCTCGAGCGCCGAGCGGCTTATGGAAGCCGAGGATCTGCCCGAATACGGCAAGGAAGCCAGACCGCTTGACGAAGTCTCGGACTTTTATGAAAACACTCTCAAATCGTTAAGACTTGAAGACGTCTCTTTTGCATATTATGCCCCGTCCGAAACGCCGGATCAGCTTTCAAAGGCACCGGCTGAAGCAGTTTCAGGCCTTTCCATGGATATAGCAAAAGGGCAGTTTATCGCCTTTACGGGAAGGAGCGGCTGCGGGAAATCCACAGCCATAAAGCTTCTTATGTGTGCCTATGACCCCGACGAGGGGAGAAGATATATGATCTGCAGGGACGGAAGAGAGATCGGGCTTGACGCTTCCTGGAGAAGGCTCTTCGCGTATGTACCGCAGGGAAATCTTCTTATGAGCGGAACCATCAGAGAAGCCGTTTCTCTGTCTTCTGACGGGAATACGGATGACGGAAGGGTCAGAAAAGCTCTGGAGATAGCCTGCGCGGATCCGTTTGTGAATGAGCTGGAGAGCGGGCTCGACACTGTCCTCGGAGAAAGGGGCACAGGCCTTTCCGAGGGTCAGATGCAGAGGATAGCCATTGCGAGAGCTGTGTATTCCGGAAGTCCGGTACTTCTGCTCGATGAGGTGACGAGCGCGCTGGACGCTGAGACGGAGAGAAAAGTTCTGGAGAATTTAAGAAGCATGACAGATAAGACTGTCCTTATAGTTACTCACAGGGAAGCAGCACTGGATTACTGCGACAAGATACTGGAGTTTACGGATACGGGAGCAGAGGTCAGAAATGATGAACGGAGATAACGGATATGTATGATTTTCTGATAGTCGGAGCGGGGCTTTACGGAGCAGTATTCGCAAGAGAAGCGGCGAAAAGAGGAAAGACTTCTCTTGTAATAGACAGGCGCCCGCATATTGCCGGAAATGTATATACGGAGAAGACCGAAGGCATAAACGTACACAAATACGGCGCGCATATATTCCATACCAATAACAAAGAGGTGTGGGACTATCTGCAGCAGTTCACGTCTTTCAACAGATTTACCAATTCTCCCGTGGCGAACTACAAGGGAGAGCTCTACTCCCTGCCCTTTAACATGTATACCTTCAATAAGATGTGGGGCGTGATCACGCCTGAAGAGGCCATGGAGAAGATAGCGGAGCAGAGAGCCGAGATAAAGGGCGAGCCGCAAAATCTGGAAGAACAGGCGATCAGCCTTGTCGGCCGCGATATCTATGAAAAGCTGGTAAAGGGCTACACGGAGAAGCAGTGGGGCAGAGACTGCAGGGAGCTTCCTGCGTTCATCATAAAAAGGCTTCCGGTGAGATTTACATTCGACAACAATTATTACAATGCCCTGTACCAGGGGATACCGACAGGCGGGTATACGAAGATGGTGGAAAATATCCTCAACGATCCGCGCATAACCGTCAGGACCGATACGGATTTCTTTGAACACAGAGAACTGGCGAAGCAGGCTGAGCAGACAGTATATACGGGACCCATCGATGCTTATTTTGATTACTCATTGGGATATCTCCAGTACCGCTCGGTAAGATTTGAAAACGAGACCCTGAACATTCCCAACTTCCAGGGAAACGCCGCAGTCAACTATACGGACAGAGAGACTCCCTGGACGAGGATAATCGAGCACAAGTGGTTTGAATTCGGCAGGGACGAAAACGGGAACGAGCTGCCTAAGACAGTGATCTCAAAAGAATTCAGCAGCGAGTGGAAGCCCGGAGATGAGCCGTATTATCCCGTAAATGACGAAAAAAATTCCGCGCTTTATGAAAAATACAGGGCTCTCGCCGAAAAAGAAACAAAAGTGATCTTCGGCGGAAGGCTCGGAGAATACAGATACTATGACATGGACCAGGTCGTGGAAGCTGCGCTTGAGAAAGCGAAGGAAGTCCTTGTGAATTGTGAATTATGAATGATGAATGAGTCTTTACTCTTTAGAACAGGGTTTATTTTGAGGAGGAATTCAGATTGAGGTGCGGGGAACAGTTTGAAAGGATATACGGGCGGGAGCCGGACAAGGTGGCGTTCTGCCCATACAGGATCTGCACGCTCGGCGCGCATACAGATCACCAGTTCGGGAAGATCAACGGTTTTGCCATAGATAAGGGCATCCATATAGCCTACGGGAAGAAGACGAACGGAGTTATAGAGCTCACTTCTTTGAATTTCCCGAAGCGCGCGCAGTTCCATATCAGGGAAGTGCCCGATGTGAAAGTCGGAGACTGGGCGGATCATCTGCGCGGAGCGGCAAAGATACTGGAGGAGAAGTATCCTCTGCAGTACGGGCTCTGCGGCGTGATCGAAGGAACTCTTCCGATAGGAGGCCTAAGCTCTTCAGCCGCAGTCATCATCTGCTTCCTGAAAGCGCTGTGCAGAGTCAACGGCCTGCATCTCGACCCCTGGGAGCTTATAATGACGGCAAAGAGGGCAGAGAACGAGTATGTCGGAGTAAACTGCGGGAAGCTGGACCAGAGCTGTGAAGTGCTGGGCAGAAAAGACCGCATGCTCTATCTGGACTGCAAAGATGACAGTTATCAGCTTATACCGACAGCGGAGGATATGAAGCCTTATTCCTTTGCAATATTCTTCTCGGGACTTGAGAGGTCGCTTAAAAACAGCGCATACAACCTGAGGCAGGACGAGTGCAAGGCTGCAGCATACAGCCTCCTTGCAAGGGCGGGGCTTGAATACGGCAAGTTCAAAGACACGAGGCTTCGCGATGTTCCGGCAGACGTCTATTACGAGTACCGAGACATTCTGCCCGCGCCCTTCCGCAAGAGAGCAGACCACTACTATTCCGAGTTCGGGAGGGCTGAGAAGGGCGCTGAAGCCTGGAGAAACGGCGACCTCGATACATACGGCTCTCTTGTATTCGAGAGCGGGAGGAGCTCTATAGTCAATTACGAGTGCGGCTCTCCGGAGCTTATAAGGCTCTACGATATAATGACTGAGACGGACGGGATATACGGAGGACGTTTTTCCGGAGCAGGCTTCAGAGGCTGCTGCATGGCGCTCATCGATCCGGAAAAGGAAGAAGAGATAAAGCAGGCAGTAACTTCTGCTTACCTGAAAAGCTTTCCGGCACTTGAGGGCAAGTTCAGCGTGCACTTCTGCCGCAGCGCGGACGGGGTCGAAATATGACAGCAGTCATTTTGGCAGCTGGTTATGCGACAAGGCTTTACCCGCTGACGGAGAATTTCCCGAAGCCGCTGCTTGAAGTCGGGGGGAAAAGCATTACGGACAGGCTGATAGATGATCTGGAAGGAATTGCCGGGAGATTCGTTGTGATCAGCAACCATAAGTTCTTCCCGATATTCGAAGCCTGGGCTGAAGGCAGAGACAGCATTACAGTACTCGACGACGGGACTGTTAGCAATGAGACGCGCCTCGGCGCCGTTAAGGACATCCGGTTTGCAATAGAGAAGCTTGAGCTTAAGGACGATCTTTTCGTTATGGCGGGAGACAATGTCCTGGATTTCACGCTTAAGGACTTCGCGGAGTATGCTATAAACGCGGGCACTTCAGCCGTTATGTGCCATGAGGAGAACAGACCGGAAGCGCTCCGGAAAACAGCTGTAATAACTGTCAACGATGAAGGGCTGATCACATCCTACGAGGAGAAACCTCAGGAGCCGAAAGGAAACCTGGCAGTCCCGCCGTTTTATTATTACAGGGCTGAGGACGCGGCGCTCATCCCTGAAGCACTGGAGTCCGGATGCGGATATGACGCGCCGGGGAGCTTTGCCGCCTGGCTTTCTTCCCGTGTACCGATGCACGCCTGGAAGATGACGGGAAAGAGGTATGATATCGGGGACATTAGGAGCTACGAGGACGTTAAGAGAAGGTTTGAGGGCTGATTTTCAGCTTGACAAAGAATCATTATTTCAATATAATTGCCACGTTCCTTTGAGGGAGTAATCGGCCGGTGATCCGGCTGCAAATCAACAGCACGGGCACTTGCCTGGTTTGCATTAAATGATAAGACTCGAAGGCAGAAAACAGCATTCTGCCGACGGGTCTCTTTGTATGCCCCTTTACGCAGACACGAAAAGGAGAGAAGAAGTTGAAATTCTACACGGAAGAAAAAGAAAAAGTCCTGGAATTCGTCGAAAGCACGGAAAACGGTCTTAGTTCGGAAGAAGCTGAGGCAAGGCTTGAGAAGAACGGAAAGAACAAGCTTGCAGAGCCGGAGAAAACGAGCCTTTTCAGGAGATTTTTAAATGCCCTGAACGATCCGATGATCTTTCTGCTTCTGGGAGCCGCGGTCATATCCACGGCTACGACTGTATACCAGAATCTGACGACAGGCGCTCATGAGAGCTACGCCGATCTGTTCATCATACTTCTGGTCGTCATTATAAACACGATCCTGAGCATGGTGCAGGAGTCGAAGGCTGAGCAGGCTATCGAAGCCCTGATGGAGATGACCGCCGCCACGAGCAAGGTGCTGAGAGACGGAAAAGAGGTCGTCGTAAAGAGCGAGGATCTGGTCGTCGGCGATGTCGTTGTCCTGGAGGCAGGAGACGCAGTCCCCGCAGACTGCAGGATAATCGAGAGCCATTCGATGAAAGTCGAAGAGGCTGCTCTGACAGGCGAGAGCGTGCCTGTGAGCAAGATAATGGATTTTCTCATGATGAATGAGAAGTCCAAGGATATTCCGCTCGGAGACAGAGTCAATATGCTCTACTCCGGAAGCACTGTAGTCTTCGGAAGAGGCAAAGCAGTCGTAGTCGCGGCGGGAATGGACACAGAGATCGGCAAGATAGCCGACGCTCTTTCAAAAGCCGAGGACGAGGAGACTCCTCTCAACAAGAAGCTCAGAGAGCTCTCCGTGATGCTCACGAAGCTCGTCATCGGGATCTCCCTTTTTGTTTTCGTATTCGGAGTTGTCAGAAGCCTGTTCTTCTCGCAGAGCGGAGCGCCGGTACTCAATACGGTCCTTGACACATTCATAATAGCGGTCGCGCTCGCAGTCGCGGCTATCCCCGAAGGACTGCCCGCAGTTTCGACTATAATCATGTCTATCGGCGTGACTGCCATGTCGAAGAAAAACGCCCTGATAAGAAAGCTCTCCGCCGTCGAGACTCTTGGCTGCACGCAGATAATCTGCTCGGATAAGACCGGAACCCTTACCCAGAACAGAATGACAGTCGTCGATTCTTATACTGACGATCCGCTTATGCTGGCCAAAGGAATGGCCCTTTGCAGCGACGCCAAGAGAGGTGTCGGAATGCATGCAGCGGAAGGCGAGCCAACGGAGTGCGCCCTCGTTAACCACGCGCATGATCTCCGCCTGTACAAGGACGAGCTGGATGTAAACTATCCGAGAATAGGCGAGGCGCCCTTCGATTCCGGAAGAAAGATGATGTCCACCGTCCACGAAGAGTACGGGAAGATAATCCAGTATACCAAGGGCGCGACAGAGATCCTGCTCGAGCATGCGACAGGCATTTTGAGAAACGGCGAGACCGTCCCTCTGACAGACGCGCACAGGATCGCGATCCGCGATGTGAGCAAGGCCTTTGCAGACAGAGCACTCAGAGTTCTCGGACTGGCGTTTCGCGTCCATGACAGCGTTCCCGAAAGCTTTGAGCCCGAGGACCTCGAAAAAGATCTTATATTCGTAGGCTTCGTTGGGATGATAGACCCCTGCAGACCTGAGGTGTATGACGCCATAAAGGAATGCAGAGAAGCCGGTATCAGACCTGTAATGATAACAGGCGACCACATAGATACTGCTGTTGCCATAGCGAGGGATCTCGGAATAATAACTGACAGGTCCCAGGCAGTTGAAGGCCAGGCTCTCGACTCTATGAGCGATGAAGAGCTCAAGGAGAATGTAGAGAAGTTCAGCGTATACGCGAGAGTGCAGCCGGAGCACAAGACCAGGATAGTCAGAGCCTGGCAGAGCAAGGGCATGGTAACAGCCATGACCGGAGACGGGGTCAACGACGCTCCTTCCATCAAAGCTGCCGATATCGGAGTGGGAATGGGGATCACGGGCACTGCCGTTACGAAGAGCGCCTGCGACATGGTCCTGGCTGACGACAACTTCGCGACGATAGTCAACGCGGTCGAAGAGGGCAGAAGGATCTATGACAACATCTCGAAGGTCGTACAGTTCCAGCTTATTACCAACATGGGCGAGATAATCGCCGTGTTCCTCTCGAGCGTGTTCGGATTCAATATCCTGAGCGCCGCGCATCTGCTCTGGATCAATATGGTGACGGACTCTGCTCCCGGCCTGGCGCTCGGAATGGAGAGAGCTGAAGAGGGCATCATGAGGAGGCAGCCGAGGAAATCGGACGAGAGCCTTTTCTCGGGCGGCGTTGCTTTCCATATGGTATTCCAGGGCATTCTGATGGGCCTGCTGGTCGTCGCTTCTTATTTTGTCGGAGAGAGGATCGAAAACGGAGCCTGGAGATTTGCACAGAGCGCTGACGGAATGACAATGGCTTTTCTGACCTGCAACTTCGCAGAGATGTTCATGGGTTTTGCAACCAGATCACTGAAACAGTCCCTGTTTAAGATCAAATACCAGAACAAATGGCTCTGGGGCGCGCTCGCGCTGACTATAGTGCTGACATGCGGAGTCCTGTTTGTACCGTTCCTGAGAGATCTGTTCAAGTTCACTCCGATCTCGTTTGTCGAGTTCATTACTGCTCTCGGCATGGCCTTCCTCATCATACCGGTATCCGAAGTATCGAAGTATCTCAAGAGAAGAGCAAAGAGCTGAGACCGATTAAACAGCTGTTATTCCCGCGTATCAGTATGAAGGTAAAACTTCTTCTTTTACGCGGGAATTATATATGTTATAATATGAAACCGTAATTATTAAGACTGATCCGATAAGGAAACGTTCAGATGGAAAAAAGTTCTCAGAACAGAAAGAATAAGGCAGTAAATATAATACTGTCGATCGTTTTTATACCGTTATTTGTGCTGTGTCTGGCATGGGCTCTGACAAATGTGCACCCGATGGGAGCCTCTGCTGCGGCAAAGACGCCTGCTGCAACGGCTGAGCCTGTTTCGACTCCGGAACCGGCTGCTTCCGCAACGCCCGCGGAAGAGGTACATGAAGAGATCGAACCCGCAGTCACACCGGAGCCGAAGAAACACTATGTTATCCCGGAAGGCGCGCTGGCCGGGCCTGCTCCGGATGAGTCTCTCTACGGAACTGTGAGCAAAGACAGCCCGGAGGATATGCTCCCCGTTATTGAAAAGGCCAGAGAGTACGGCCTGCTTGAAGAGGACGAATACGTTGTTTTCGATCCGGGCGCCGAATTCTACAAAGGGCTCTACAGCGACGATATAAAGTACTATCTCGACGAGACGATCTTTGCAGTGCTCTGGAAAGAAGTTATAGACGGAAAGAGCTGCAGCCTGGCGGAAGTTAAGATAGCGGACGCTTCCCAGCTGAGGCGCAAGCTTGCCGACGACACTTTCGGAGGCTACAACCAGTATTACGCGTCCGATATGGCTGTGAGCGCCAATGCGGTAGTCGCCATGAACGCGGATTACTACCTGTTCAGGGATTTCGGGATCGTCATATACGACAGGGAACTCAAGCGTTTCAATACCGGGACTTATCTGAATCCCTACCTGAAATACAACTGCATAGATTCGCTGTTTATCAATTCTGAAGGGGATTTCCTCTATAAGACCATTCTGGAGGAGAATACTGAGGAGAGCATAAAGCAGTTTGCAGCTGATAATGACATCCTCTTCTCGCTCGCTTTCGGCCCTGTGCTCGTAAAAGACGGGCAGGCTCAGACCTGTGACTGGTATCCGCTCGGCGAGATCGACGTCGGATACTCGAGAGCGGGGATCGGACAGGTCGGCAAACTGCACTATCTCTGGATGTCCGTAAACCACGGAGATGTCAGCGGCAGCTGGACGATCAACGAGTTCGCACAGCATTTTGCCGAGAAGAATGTGGATTCCGCTTACTGCCTCGACGGAGGACAGACAGGAGAAGTCGTATTTCAGGGCGCGCCATACAACCATGTGGATTTCGGGGCGGAGCGGACTGTGAGCGACATCATTTATTTCGTCTCTGCAATACCTGAAGGGGAGAGGAGCGCCGGATGAATAACGCCTATTTTATGCTGGGGGACTTCCAGGTATACTACAGCTCTGTTGTCATAACGGCCGGGATCTTTCTCTGCTGGGTCATGACACTCTATCTCTATTGGAGATCGGGAAGAAACACAGCAGCAGTTCATGTGTTTGCAGTTTTTGCTTTTGTGCTCTCGGTGATAATCAGCCGTTTCCTTCACTGGTACTTCAACAGCGAGTCCTACAGCTCGTTCGGCAGCGCCATGACGGACTATTCATACGGGAGCTATGCCCTCCCGGGCATGCTCATTGCCATCTGGATCTCTGCCGTGCTCGTCAAAAAGACAGGGCTTGCGAGATACGCCGGAAAGCTTCTGGACTGCGCCGCTCCGGGCGTCTGCCTGCTTATAGCTTTCATAAGACTCAGCGCGCTTTTCAACAACACCTGCAAGGGCAAGATGATCATAAAAAACGAGAGCTTTCAGTTCCTGCCTATCGCTTATCCCGTTGCTGACGCCGCAGGGAATATTTCGTACAGATTCGCGACCTTTTTCGTTCAGTTCCTGGTCATGCTCGTTGTGGCTTTACTGGTCTGGAACCTGTACTTTAAGCAGCAGAGCACGAAAATGAGGAAGCCGTGCCCGAAGACCGGAAATGTGGCGAGACTTGCCATGGTCTTTTACGGGGCGGTCGAGATCATTGCAGATTCCACGCGCTATGATTCTCCGCTCATGCATTTCAAGTTCATCTCGTTTTTAAACCAGTACTCGGCTTTTATAAGCCTTGCCCAGGTCTTCGCCGCAGCCATGATGCTCGGGATACTCATATATTACAGTGTGAAATCAATCAGAGGTTACGGTTTTTCGTGGCTGCATCCTCTCTGCTGGGTAATGTTCGGGGCAGGTATTTTCGGAGTCGGCAAACTCGGGGAGTACAATGTCCAGCGTTACGCGACTTACGGCAGGTGCTATGCCATCATGGCGGTATCTCTGGTTATCGTTTCCCTCTCGATCTACATGCTATACTGCTCCTGTAAACGGAGCGAGTAGGGAAACTGACCGTTTTTAAATATTTTACTTGTTAGAGCCTGCTTAAGGTGTTATAATCTAGTCGGTGTGTTCAGCACCGACTGTTTATTTTATTTATGGAGGAAGATCAATGAAAAAGTTCTTGGCACTTATCCTCGCACTCTGCATGGTATTTGCACTTGCAGCCTGCGGCCAGGCAGCAGCTCCCGCAGCAGCAGCACCCGCAGAAGAAGCAGCAGCTCCCGCAGCTGAAGCTCTTGTCGCGGACGACATCGAAGACAGCATGACATCTGCAGACGGAAAGTATGAAGTTGCTTTCGTCACAGATATCGGCCAGCTGAAAGACAAGTCCTTCAACCAGTCAACATATGACGGCGTTAAGCTCTATGCTGCGGCAAACGGACTTTCCTACAAGTACTACCAGCCTGCCAACGGCGATCAGGCAACTGACGACGACCGTTACGATGCAATGAAGGCAGCAGCAGAAGGCGGCGCAAAAGTCGTTGTCTGCGCGGGCTTCCTGCAGGATGCAGCACTTGAGAAGGCGGCAGCCGAATTCACGGATGTCAAATTCATCTTCATCGACGGCTGGGGCACAGGTCTTGCAAATATTGCAGGCATTGCTTTCAAAGAGCAGGAATGCGGATACTTTGCAGGTTATGCAGCCGTTAAAGACGGCTATGAGAAGCTCGGATTCATGGGCGGCGGCGGTGGAACCAACCCGGCATGCTGCCGTTACGGATACGGCTTTGTCCAGGGCGCGAATGCAGCAGCGGCTGAGCTCGGCAAGACTGTAGACATCAACTACAGCTGGCAGTACGGCTCATCCTTCAGCGCATCTCCCGAACTCCAGACAATGGCTTCCGGCTGGTACAACAACGGCACAGAAGTTATCTTTGCCTGCGGCGGCACAATGTTCACATCCATTGCAGCAGCAGCTTCCGAGAATGATGCGAAGGTCATCGGCGTTGACGTCGACCAGAGCTACGAGTCTCCCGCAGTCATCACTTCCGCTCTGAAGGGCATTTCTGCAGCCACACAGTGGGCTATCGCAAAAGCCTATGACGGAACATGGGACGAGATCGGCGGAGTAGGAACATCCCTCGGCGCAGCAGAAGATGCAACAGGCCTGCCTGTCGACACATGGTCTCTCACCGGCTACTCTGTTGAAGAGTACCAGCAGCAGCTCGCAGACGTAGTCTCCGGCGCTATCGCTATTGACGATCAGGTCATCGAAGGCGACGGAATCACTGGAGTAGAGCTCTCCAACGTAAATCTCCATTACGAATAATCTAAACTTCACAGAAAAGAGGAAGACTAAGGTCTTCCTCTTTTTTTATAAATAAAGTTAGGCGGAACCTTGAATTTTAAACTGGCCGCCAGTATAATATTTTTTGTATTTCCACAGAAATAATACTCGGAGAAAGCAGGTGAATGCATGGACAATACCGAAGATTATGTAATTGAGATGCTGCACATAACCAAGGTATTCCCCGGTATCAAGGCAAACGATGATATCACGCTGCAGCTCAGAAGAGGCGAGATACATGCTCTTCTGGGAGAAAACGGAGCGGGAAAATCGACGCTCATGAGCGTCCTTTTCGGCCTTTACCAGCCTGAGGAAGGCATAATCAAGAAGGACGGCAAAGAGGTCAGGATCAACGACCCGAATGACGCGACGGCTCTGCACATAGGCATGGTGCACCAGCACTTCAAGCTTATAGACGTGTTTACGGTTCTCGACAACATCATTCTCGGCGCAGAAGACACAAAAATGGGCTTTCTGCAGAAAAAGGAAGCGCGCAGAAAAGTTCAGGCCCTGAGCGAGAAATACGGGCTGCAGGTGGACCTAGACGCCAAAGTCGAGGATATAACGGTCGGCATGCAGCAGAGAGTCGAAATACTCAAGATGCTGTACCGCGACAATGAGGTCCTCATATTCGACGAACCCACCGCCGTCCTGACTCCGCAGGAGATCGATGAGCTGATGGCGACAATGAAGGGATTTGCAAAAGAGGGAAAATCCATACTCTTTATCTCCCACAAGCTCAATGAGATCATGGAGGTCTCCGACAGGGTAACGGTCCTGCGCAAGGGCAGATATGTCGGAACTGTCAACACAAAAGATACGAACAAGCAGGAACTTTCGAACATGATGGTAGGAAGGCCTGTACAGCTGGAAGTCGTAAAAACGGAAGCTAAACCCGGCGAGTCGGTACTGAAAGTCGAAAATCTCTGCGTCCCGTCCCAGATCCATAAAAAGAACGCGGTCAACAACGTGAGCTTTGAAGCAAGAGCGGGAGAGATCCTGTGTATCGCGGGAATCGACGGCAACGGCCAGACGGAGCTGGTTTACGGGCTCACAGGGCTTGAAAAGCCGAGTTCCGGAAGCATCACCATCTGCGGACAAGATATTTCGCACGCGTCTATCCGCAAACGCGGAGAGTATATGAGCCATATTCCCGAGGACAGGCACAAACACGGGCTGGTTCTGGACTTTACGCTTGAGCAGAACCTGGTCCTGCAGAGCTTCGAGGAGCCTCGCTTCCAGAACCACGGCTTTATCAGAAATGACGCGGTAAGGTCCTATGCCGAAGGGCTTATCGACAAGTTTGACGTAAGGTCCGGGCAGGGTCCTGTTACAAAGGCCAGAAGCATGTCCGGCGGTAACCAGCAGAAGGCGATAATCGCCAGAGAGCTGGACAGGGACAAACCTCTTATTGTTGCAGTCCAGCCGACAAGAGGCCTTGACGTCGGAGCGATCGAGTATATACACAGCCAGCTTGTAAATGAGAGGGATGAAGGAAAAGCGGTCCTGCTTATCTCTCTTGAACTGGATGAGGTCATGAGCCTTTCCGACAGGATCCTGGTTCTGTATGAAGGTGAGATCGTCGGTGAGTTCGATCCTAAGAAAGTAAGCGTTCAGGAGCTCGGTCTTTATATGGCCGGAGCCAAGCGCCAGGGAACGGAGGGATAAGATATGAAAGACAGAAATCAAAAAATATTATCCTCCCTGATCTCCATCGTTATCGGCCTTGCAGTGGGCGGAGTGCTGGTACTCGTGGTCGGACTTCTGAACAGCAAGATCGGTATAAAGGGTGCCTGGGAAGGCGTCCGGATCATATTCGCCGGCATACTCAGCACAGGGCGCGATGCTGCCGGTAACCTCACCTGGGGATTCAACAGTTCGAACCTGGGCAACATGCTCTTCAGAGCCACTCCTCTTATAATGACCGGTCTTTCGGTCGCTGTCGCTTATCAGACGGGACTTTTCAATATCGGAGCTCCCGGACAGTATCTGATGGGCACCATGGCGTCGCTGATGATCGCTCTCAGCATTCCGACAAGCGTTGTCCCCGCCTGGATAGTATGGTTCCTTGCTCTTCTTGGAGGCATGCTCGCAGGAGCAATCTGGGGAGCGGTACCCGGGATGTTCAAGGCGCTGCTGAACATCAACGAAGTCCTTGCATGTATCATGACGAACTGGATCGCTGCAAACCTGGTCACCTGGATGTTTGATATCTCAAATTTCAAGAACATGGCCGAGGGCACAAAATCCGGCTATATATACAAGACCACATATAACGGGGTCGCGACTGCAAAGCTCGGGCTTGACAAATTGTTCCCCGGCAGCCAGATAAACGGAGGCATTGTCGTCGCAATTATTATAGCGATCCTTGTTTATATCCTTATGAACAGGACGACATTCGGCTATCAGCTGAAAGCCTGCGGAGCAAACCGCCATGCGGCCAGATACGCCGGCATAAGCGACAAGCGGAATATAGTCCTGAGTATGGCTATCGCGGGAGCCCTTGCAGGCTGCGGTGCCTCGTTGTACTTCCTCTCGGGCAACACGGAGTTTTTCTGGTCGACTTACCAGAGCCTTCCGTCCATAGGATTTAACGGGATCCCTGTAGCGCTGCTGGCGCTGAACAATCCTGTAGCTGTTATCTTCACGGGCATATTCATGGCAATGCTGGATATCGTTGGTCTGCAGCTGACGAATCTCACTGCATATAACGAGTTCATCACGGACGTCATTATTGCGGTAATCGTCTATCTGTCGGCATTCTCGCTGGTAATTCGCATGTGGCTCGCAAAGCGCGGCAAGAAGAAAGCTGAGAAGAAAACGGAGACGGAGACAAAAGCTGAACCTGCGGAAGGAGGTACCAAGGCATGACATTTCTTATCCAGAAAACACTGCTCTCGGCAGTTCCTCTTATGATAGTTGCGCTTGCAGGCGTGTTTGCAGAGCGAAGCGGTATTATAAACCTCGCTCTTGAAGGTATTATGATCTTCGGAGCTTTCATCGGAGTCGCGTTTGTACGTATGATGCAGGTAGTCCCTGTCTTCGCCGAGGCAGCAAGAGCAGGCGCTTGGGGAACGCTCCAGTGGCTCGAGATCCTGACAATGCTTGTTGCGGGACTTATGGGAGCTGTCTTCTCACTGCTCCTGAGCTTCGCGTCGGTAAACCTGAGAGCGGACCAGACGATCGGCGGTACCGCACTGAACCTGCTTGCTCCTGCACTGGTACTCTTCCTGATCAGAGTCATGGCAAACCAGAACACACTGCAGATGGTCACGGGTGATGCCGCTTCCTGGTTCATGATCAAGAAGTCTACACTCGGCATAGACAAGAATGCGGATATCGGATTTCTCGGAGAGACTCTCCTGAATAAAGTGTATCTTGCGACTTATGTCTGTATACTGATCTATATAATCCTTTCTATAATCCTGTATAAGACAAAGTTCGGACTCAGGCTGAGATCATGCGGCGAAAATCCTCAGGCAGCCGACTCGCTGGGAATCAATGTGCACAGAATGCGCTACACCGGTACTACGATTTCGGGCTTCCTTGCAGGCATGGGCGGATTTGTATATTCGCTTACAACAGCCAACTGCACTGCTAACGGAGATGTCGCCGGATTCGGCTTCCTGGCTCTCGCTGTTATGATCTTCGGTAACTGGACTCCTCTGAATATCGCCGGCGCCAGCCTGCTGTTCGGTCTGTTCAGAAGCATTGCAGCTGCCTATTCGTCCATAGACATAAACGGCGACGGGGTATTTGCTCTGGCAGAAATAGGCGTCTCACCGCATTTCTACCGGATGCTCCCTTATCTCATTACCCTGATCGTTCTCTCGTTCACGTCCAAGAATTCCAGAGCGCCTAAGGCAGAAGGCATTCCTTACGACAAGGGAATGCGTTGATCTGCATATTAAATAACCGCTCCGTTTTACGGAGCGGTTTCTTTTTGTTCTGTCGGATCAGTAAAATGTAGCGACTTCTTCTTTCGGAGCCTCGCAGGGGACCGAGCTTATATACTTGAATACCGGGCCCTTTCTGGCATAGGCGCGATTGAATTTGAAATTGCATTTTGCGGTCAGATCTATCCAGGAATCGTCGGGGATCTCTTTTGCCTTGTCGTACTGGCAGACAAGCCCCGCGAACTGGATATCCTGAACACAGCATGTCATAACATGCCTTCCGACTACGAAGGTTCCGGACGGAAGCTTTTTTCTCTGGAGAGCTCTGCATCTGAAACGGAAGGTCTTGTCCTCGTACTTTTCAGGTTCTTCAGACATGTCTCTGTACCAGACCGCGAAATCTTCGTCTTCGATGTTTACGACCGGAGCGTTCAGATCGAACGGAAGAGGATCTTCTATATCATCGTATTTTACATTGCCTGAAGGATCTTCATACGCAATGTCAGCTCTTCTGGAAGCGCCTCTGACTATCTTGTGGAAGGGCATGGGGTCTGTGCCCTCTTTGAAGCGGTTGAATACGACCAGTTCCGCACTTTTCAGCTTGTCGTATACCAGCTGCCTCATATTGGCGTTGTATGCAAGAAAAGTGGTCGCATCAGCGAACATGAACTCCTGGTATACCATCCAGTTTTGAGGCATGGCGCTGTACAGGGAATCGAGCATCCACATGCCGTTGTATTCGATGACGACTCTCTCCGCTTTGGTTTCGTTCAGGAATTTAACGAGATTGTTCTCATTGAGGTCCGCTTCGGTTTCCAGTGTGCGGATCTGCACCCCATCAGCAGCAAACTGATCCGGAGCATATTCTTCTATGCCTTCTTCACAGATGAGAAGCAATGTCTTTTCACCTGTGTTGAAACGCTTGTCCTCAAGAGTCTCCTGTATGAACTTTGTTTTTCCTGCTTCCAGGAAACCCGTAAAGAGATATACGGGGACGTCTCTTGATTCAGCCAACTTCAAACAGCTCCTTCAGCGCTTCTTCCTGCAGTCTGGATCCTATGACGCAGAATCTGCCTGTTACCATTGCGGGGCCTCTGCGGATATTTTTCTCACCGGGAACATAGTCAAAATAGAGCCAGTCGCCGTCGGAAGCATCCAGAATGCCTTTTGCCCTGAGAACTATGCCGTAATTTACTCCGTCACTGAGGTCATCGAGCTTCTCGGAGAGCGATTCTTCCGTGAACTTCTTTGCGGTCTCAAGACCCCAGCTCTGGAAGATCTCATCGGCATCGTGATGATGGTGATGCTCGTGCTCATCTTCATCGTCTTCGTCGTGATGGTGGTGATGCTCATGCTCGTTTTCGCCATCTTCGTCATGGTGGTGGTGATGTTCGTGCTCATCTTCATCGTCTTCATCATGATGGTGGTGATGATGCTCGTAATCATCTTCGTTATCTTCGTCGTGATGATGGTGCTCTTTCTCATGCTCCTCGTGTTCGCGTCTGAGAGCATCCAGGTCGAGCTCCAGGGAATCTGCATCGTCCATGGCCTTTTTGATCAGGGAACCGTCTATCCTGTCCCAGGGCGTGGAAACTATACTTGCGTGTTCGTTGAGTCCTTTTAAAAGAGCAACGGCGGCTTCGGTCTTCTGATCGCTTATATTGCCTGTACGGCTGAGAATTATCACATCTGCAGAAGCGACCTGGTCGTTGAAGAATTCCCCGAAGTTTCTCATATACATCTTTGCTTTGCTTGCATCGACGACAGTTACCTTGCTGCCGATCTCTGCGCCGTCAATACCTGCCACCGCAAGAGCTACATCGCTGAGTTTACCGACTCCGGAGGGCTCTATCAGGATCCTGTCGGGAGCATAGGTATCCATGACCTGACGGAGAGCTTTTTTGAAGTCTCCTACCAGAGTGCAGCAGATGCATCCCGAATTCATCTCGGTAATATTCACTCCTGCATCATGAAGAAAGTCCCCGTCTACTGCTATTTCACCAAACTCGTTCTCAATAAGTACGATCTTTTCACCCGCATAGGCCTCTTTGATGAGCTTGCGGATCAGAGTTGTTTTCCCGGCTCCGAGAAATCCCGAGAAAATGTCTATTTTTGTCATGATTTCATCTCCTGAGTTATTTTTTTCAACAAAAACGAATTATAACACCAAAGCCGGGCATTTACAACTTAACAAATAATGAACAATATGGTATAATTCCCCATCAATTTCTCCGAGAGGAAATATAAATGTCTGTAACTAAAAAAACTATAGCGCTTATACTGAGTATCATTATGTGTGTCCTTCTGTTGTCCGGTTCTTTCGCAATGGCAGAGAGCAACGCAACGGATACACCGGATTCCCGCTTCAAGAATAAGACGTGGAAGCAGATCATGGATGAATTTGTCTCGGAGCATGGCATATCAAGTTTCAATATTGCTGCAGGCTACCTCAACCTGGTTACCGGAGAAGCAGAGTATTACAACGCACAGGAGTTTATGAATACCGGAAGCATGTACAAAGTACCGCTCAATATGTACTATGCCGAAAAAGTTTCGACCGGTGAGTATACTATGGATACTCCGATCTGGGGCAGGACATACAAGGATCTCCAGGAGGGCTCGTTAATATACTCTGACAACGAAATGGCTATTACTCTTTGGAAATATGCTTTCGGGACCTTCTATGAGTATCAGGTGGCAATGTGCCCTTATCTGGGCATAACAGATCCCGAAAAAGTTGACAGCACTTATTACCTGAGTGACAACTATTACACGCCCAAGATGGTCATCTCGTTTCTCAAAGAGCTTTGGAACAACCCGGATAAATATCCCGGGATCATAGACTGTATGAAACAGGCAGATCCGGAACACTGGTTTGAGTCGAAAGAGCAGGAAGTCGAGGTCGCCCACAAATACGGATATGTGACTGATGACTGGAGAGACCATCTCCTCTATGTGAATGACTGCGGTTTCTGCTATACGGAGGAACCTGTAGCGATAGTTTTGTTTACACGTGCAGTAGGTGACCCTGAGGGATTGCTGGCTGACTATTGCGCGCTGGCGATCGACTACAATCAATACCGCACTGAATTGGATAAGCAGAAGGCGAAGAAAGAAGAGGCGGAAGCAGCCTTAAAAGAAGAGGAAGAGGCAGCAAAAAAAGAGGAAGAATCGAAATACACAGAAGAGCTTCAAAGCCCGACTCCCGTACCGACTGCGATACAGCCGGCAGAAAATACTGCTGTTCCTGAGCCGGTTACAGAAAGCGGATCCGAACAGATTTCGGCAGCAAGACAGGGAATCGTTATAGCAGTTGTCGCGATATTGGTCTTCACAGTTGTAATGGCAGTGACTTTGCACAGGAAAAACAGAGGCAGAAGATAACAGATGGGCCTTAAATACAAATGTCTCGTTTTCGACCATGACGATACCGTTGTGAATTCGACTGCGACGATCCACTATCCCTGTTTTGTGGAGTATCTGAAAAAGCGAGGTCAATACGACGGGATAACTCTGGACCAGTATTTTATCAAGAATTTTGAGCCGGGTTTCGTTGAAATGCTCAGGCAGGACTACAGAATGGACGACGACGATATAACCGATGAGACGAAGTACTGGATCGAATACGTAAAAGATCATATTCCGGACGCGTATCCGGGAATAAAAGATATAATGGAACGTCAGAGATCCGGAGGCGGGCTTATATGTGTAGTTTCACACAGTATGAAGGAAAACATTGTGAGAGACTACAGGCATAACGGCCTTCCCGAGCCCGACATGATCTTTGGCTGGGATCTTCCAAGAGATCTTGTAAAACCCGCTCCGTATTCATTAAATGAGATAATGCGCATCTTTGATCTGGAGCCGTCCGATATCCTTATGATCGACGACCTGAAGCCCGGCTATGATATGGCGAAAAGCTGCGGAGTGGATTTCGCAGGCGTCGGCTGGAGTTATGATGTGCCTTATATAGAAAGCTTTATGCGGGAAAACTGCGGACTGTATTTCAAGCAAGTCTCCGACCTGTCGGAATATCTTAACGGATAAAAATAAGACCCCGGAACCGTAAAGGTTCCGGGGTTTGTTTGGTGGACGATACAAGACTCGAACTTGTGACCTCCCGCACGTCAAGCGGATGCGCTACCAGCTGCGCCAATCGTCCTTCTCTTCAGTTGCTCAGTTATTCTACACTCAAGGCAGTAATAAGTCAAGAAAATTTTGTTGCCCGCAGTAAATTATTATGATATACTCCCGCAGGTCATGGAAATGGAAAAAACGAGAACGCTGATCGGCGATAAAGCCTTTTACAAAAGAACATTTGCGGTAGCGATACCGATAATGATCCAGAACGTCATAACAAACTTCGTAAACCTGCTGGACAATCTGATGGTCGGCCAGGTGGGAACGGAGCAGATGTCCGGAGTTGCCATAGTGAACCAGTTTAATTTCATTATGGCGCTTGCCGTTTTCGGAGGTCTGGCAGGAGCGGGGATCCTTCTCGCGCAATTCTGCGGAAAAGGCGATATGGAAGGGATAAAGAGCACTATCCGGGCGAAGATTTGGATAGTACTGATCATATGGGTGGCATCCTGGGGGATAGTTTTGAGCTGTCAGGATGCTCTTATCAGTCTCTTCCTTCACGAAAGCGATACATCCCTGAGCATAGACAAGACCATGCATTATGCCAAGCAGTATCTGCATGTCATAATCTGGCAGTTCCCTCCTTTTATCTTTTCACAGGTCTATGCGACCACTCTGAGAGAGACGGGGGAGACAAGTCTTCCTATGAAAGCCGGAATAGCGGCTGTATGCATCAATGTAACATTTAACTGGATCCTTATTTTCGGAAAATTGGGAGCGCCAAAGCTCGGCGTTGTGGGAGCAGCTATAGCAACGGTTATGGCAAGGTGCGCAGAATGCGCGATCATAGTTATTTGGACCCATAAGCACAAAGAAAAGAACCCGTATATTGAAGGGCTCTGGAGTTCTCTTGCTGTACCGCGCAAGATCGCAAAACAGGTATTTACGCTCGGCCTCCCGCTGCTCATAAACGAGCTCTTATGGTCCACGGGGATGACAGCACTCAGTCAGGCATATTCGCTCAGGGGAATAGAAGTGGTCTCTGCAGAGAATATCGCGATGACGATCGGGAATCTCTTCTTCTGTCTGTCCCTCGCCATGGGCAGCACGATTTCCATCATTATAGGACAGCTTCTGGGAGCAGGGGAGCTTGAGCGCGCCAGGACAGAGGACAGGTGGCTCATAGCATTCTCAGTCAGCTTAAGTGCTGCAGTGGCAATCGTTATGGCGTTTGTATCACCGTATATCCCGAGGCTGTACAATACGATCGATGAGGTTAAGAAACTAGCTGTCACCATGCTGATGATAAATGCGGTCTGTATGATCCCGAATACATTTTCAAACGGCTGTTATTTTACGCTGAGAGCCGGGGGCAACACACTGATAACGTTCCTTTTCGACAGTGTTTTCGTATGGGTCGTCTGCGTACCGCTGGCACACGGGCTCGCCAGGTATACGGCTATGCCGATAATTCCGCTGTATATGGCCGTGAGGGGCGCGGAAGCACTCAAGGCACTTATGGGGTACATATTCCTGAAAAGAGGGACCTGGGTAAACAACCTGGTTGAAGATCTGTAATACAAACAAAAAGACGGAGCACTAAAGCTCCGTCTTTTTATTAGTGTTTATCAGAAGAGCAAAGCCACCATGGGCAGTTCGCTCAAGGTTCCTTTCAGTTCTTCGATAAAATCTGCCGGAGAGGAAAAATGCTCTTTTCTGGTGACATAGAAATAAGCACAGCCTGCGACTGCCAGAACGAGCAGTACTGCGCAAAGTTTGAATAATCCCTTAAGAACCTTCATTGTATGATCTCCTTAAATTGTTTTTTTAGTTTTAAGTGTAAATATATTAACTCATTTTTGCGTTTTTATCAACCCGTTTCCGGTATTTTATATTGTTAATCTTTCTTCATTTGTAAACATTACAGCCCTTTACGGGAATGAAATGGTCACCGTCAATTGCATTCAAGTACAATTAATGATAAAATAAATTATTATTATACTAATAATATCCGGATGAGATATGAAACGTCAAACATATAGAAAACAGAGTATTGTTTCCATGGCTGCCCGTTGGGGCATACTGTTTTTACTTGTATTATTATGCCTTTGCACGAGATTCTACCGTTTTGCATACCAGACAGCTGCAATAGCTGCACTATGTCTTATATGTTTCATACTGTTTATCTCTAGGCGAGCTCTGATAAGGAGTGACGCTGCAGTTTTTGTACTTTTTTTTATTCTTCTTTTTGCACTTATAATATATAGCTGTATTTGCTATGGAATCAATCATTCAACATATGAGAAGCATGACGTTGACAGAAATATTTATAAAAATAAAAAGATTCTAGTAATGATCCCGCATGAAGACGATGAGATAAACCTTTGCGGCGGTATGTATGAGCTTCTCAAGGATTCAAATGAAGTTTATGTAATGTTTTCCACAAACGGGGACAAGATATCTGACGGAGAAACGAGGATCAGAGAGGCTGTAAAGTCTTTGGATGTAATGGGTATCGACAGGGACCATATTATTTTCCTTGGTTATGGTGATGGTGTGGAAGTCGATGGCGTTCATATGTACAATCTTCCGGGAGATGAAGTCTTCGTTTCAACACCGGGTCGAACATCCACATATGCTGGGTACGGCTTTTCACCTTATAGGAATTCCGAATACACGCGGGACAACATGAAAAATGACATAAAAAGTCTTGTTCTTGATGTAATGCCGGATGTCATTTTCTGTGTGGATTATGATTCCCATCAGGATCACAGAGCTCTGTCACTTCTCTTCGAAGAAGCAATGGGGGAGATACTCAGGGAAAACAATGGAAAATATACGCCTGTTGTTTTCAAGGGATTTGCCTATTCATCCGCCTTTTGGGCTGCATTTGACTTTTACGCAGATAATATTATATCTACGGTACGCTATTCAGCGGATTACCCTTATCCCGGTACGGACTACATGGGAGAAAACAATATTTATCTCTGGAATGACAGAGTAAGATTCCCTGTAGCGGAAAACGGCCTTTCACATACACTTCACGCCAGCAATCAGTTCAAAGCCATGAGAGAGCATGAATCTCAAGAAAATATTATGCATGCCATGAACCATATGGTCGAGATAATAAACGGTGACAGAGTTTTCTGGATTCGAGATACTTCCTCGCTCCTCTATGATGCACAGATCGACGCTTCTTCCGGAGATCCTTCTGTCCTGACCGATTTTAAGTTAACGGATTCTTCTGATGTGCATGACAAAGAACGGAAGCCGTTTGAGAACCTCTGGTCTCCGGACAGCTCGGATGAAGAAAAGGCTGTGACTTTCACATTTGAAAGACCGGTTGATCTGGATTCAGTGCGTCTGTATGACAATCCTTCTCTTGAAGATAATATTTTGGAAGCCCAGATCGTTTTTTCGGACAGAACGGAAATAACTACATACTCTCTTCCGGAGAACGGCACCGCCGCTGTAATTAATTTTGCTGAAAAGAAAAATATTACCTCATTCACCGTAAGGATTCTTAAATTCGAGGGAGAAAACTTTGGACTAAGTGAAGTTGAAGCTTATTATGCTTATGATCCTTTGGCATTTATTCCTGAGATCATCAAGCTCACAGATGATGATGGAAATTTTGTATATGACTATACTGTGTCGGACCATCCAGTAATATTTTCGGTATACGATTCTGTTTCTCCGCGTTCTAGTTCCAGCGAATTCAAGCTCGAGATAATGAGAGGAGACTGCCTTATCAATAATACGGGCAGGGACACGTTCGAGATATCATGTCCGAAAAGAGGTAAAGCAGTTCTTGCCCTTTATAAAGAAGGTAACGATCGGCCTTCAGATATGATCACAGTCAGAAACCCCAGCCAGCTTCAGAGAACCTGGATTAAGCTTCTTGTTGATTTGGAGCAGAGATACTATGGCAAACCCGGTTTTTATACAGTTTCCGACCAAATTAGATATTTTAAAGGCGTTTTTCAGAAACTCCAAGGATGAGAGGACTCATGATTAATATGTATAAAACAACAGGAATCGGTATATACCCGATTCCTGTTGTTGGTCCGAGTGGAGGGATTTGAACCCCCGGCATCTTGGTCCCAAACCAAGCGCGCTACCAGCTGCGCTACACCCGGATATCGTTTCAAAGCTTTGTGATTATATCCCAGTTTTAGTTATTTAGCAAGTGTTTTATATGCTTGACTTAATGCTTTGATATAAGGTATACTGCACATGTATAGTTTCATTATTTTACATATAAAGAGGGGAAATAATGGAAGAAGAGAAAAGGGAAAAACTGCTTGACTGGGCAGGAATTGCATGCGGACTGATCGTAGTTTTAGGTCTGGTCCTATCTTATGTTCTATATTCGTCAGGCAGCCGTGCCGGTTCCAGAACGAGAAATGTTCCTTCAACTGCGCAGGATCTCACAGGTACCGGAGAAGGGCGCAACGGGCCTATAGGGGTTGAGATAGTTGCCGATGAAAACGGGATCTACTTCATTAAAGTGACCGATCATGATGAGACCCGGGATATAGGTACGCTTGCGATTAATAAGCTGCCCCGGTCGATCTATAAAGCACAGACGCTTAATATTGATGCTGTCTCCGGAGCTACTTTTACCTCGAAGGGTATCAGACAGGCTGTATCGGACGCGCTCGAGTCTGGCGGGATAGACCCGACGATCTTCAGAGGAGGAGATCTTAAGCTCAACCGGATCGCAACCGGACTTGAAGCAGGCACACAGTCCGGAATCAAGTTCATCAAAGCATCAGATTACGAGAGCACTTACCCCGAGATCTACGCGAGCTACATGAAGAATTCCGAAAATGACGAGGTCATTGAGTACACAGAGGCAGACCCGTTTATCAAGAACCTTTTTGCCGGTTACGGATTTGCAAAATCATACGGCTCGGCAAGAGGGCATACATATGTTATCGAGGATATCACATCTACGGGCAGACCTCATAAGCTCGCAAACTGCTTTACATGCAAAGTTCCGCAAATGACAGAAGCGGTCCTCAGTATGGGGGAGAGCGCGTATAAAATGTCATTTGAGGATATGCAGGCGGATGTTCTTGCGAGCGGGAATGAAGTTTTGAGCTGCTTCAACTGCCATGCAAACGAGCCCGGCACGATGGTCGTCACGCACTCATATATTACCAAAGCTCTCGGAGATGATCTGCAGAAAGTCGACGGAAGCGTTCTTGCCTGTGCACAGTGCCATATAGATTACTACATGGCCCCCGGGACCAGTGTTGTGACGCCGCCCTGGACAAGCCTGGAATCCGCAAATCCTGACTCCATGCTCGAATATTTCAATGAGCTTATGGTGGAAGACGAAAACGGAAAACCGTTAGTATACGCCGACTATGTCAATCCGGACAACGGTGTCCGTCAGGTAATGGTAAACCATCCCGAATTTGAGACATTCACGGGTGAGGGCAGCATTCACAGAGATATGTTCACCTGTGCCGACTGCCACATGGGCATGGCCGTCGCGGCGGACGGAACGACTTATAAGAGCCACTATCTGATTTCTCCGCTTCAGAATCAGGAACTCATAGACAAGACCTGCTCCAAGTGCCACAGCGATCTTGCCGCGGATGTTAAGAAGATCCGGGACGAGACTACCAGAAGAGAGACCGAAATCGGACAAGACCTGGAAGCACTTCTGGCGGACATAACGGAGTGTGTAAACGGAGGCAAATACACGGACGAAGAGCTTGATGCTATCCGGATGAGTTACAGAAACGCGCAGTGGTACTGGAACTTCACATATGTTGAAAACAGTGAGGGCGCTCACAACTCCAAGCTCACTTACGAATGCCTCGACAAGGCCGAGGCTGGAATCGAAGCCACAAGGGCATTGATGAGAAAATAATAAAATGAACGGATTTACCCGCCCTGCTTAACAGCGGGGCGGGTATTGCAATTATTATGAGAAAACTGCTGAACTTTATGCGCTCGATGCGCTTCGGAATAATACTTCTTCTTCTGATAGCCGCTGTATCCGTCGTCGGCTCTCTGATACCGCAGGGAAATGAGCCCGCGTATTATGCGAAGATATACGGAAGCGGACATCCGTGGATACTTCTGCTGGGACTTGACAATGTTTTCAAAGGCTGGGTCTTTATTGCGCTTACTGTCCTCCTGTCCCTGAATCTTACGCTCTGTTCGGTTGTCAGAATAAGAAAGACCGTGAGTGAAGGAAAGGACCTTCTTGAAAATGTTTCACGCCTGCCCGATGCAGGTTCCGCGACTCCTGAAGAGATCGGTAAAATAAAACAGCATCTTAAGTCCAAAAGATGCAGGGAGAAACAGTTTGACTGCGGCACCGTATACTATAAAAACCTTTTGGGACGATACGGCACTTTTGTTACACATCTCGCCATCCTCCTGACCGTAGTTTTCGGGGCGTTGGCTCTTTCACTTCCAATCGTAACGGATCAGACCTGTTATCCGGGCAACAGCATTACGATGAAAGACGGCACGGAGATCTATGTCGATTCTTTTTCGATCGAGGATGAAGAGGGAAATCTTAATTACAACAGCTTTGTACAGCTTACACTCAGCGACGGCAGGCAGAGCGAGATTCAACAGATCAGAGTCAACTATCCGCTGTCGTTCCGTGGGTATAAAGTATATCAGCAGACCTACGGAACAGCCGGATCTGTAGAAGTAGTCAATGCCAGGACCGGGGGGCAGGATGTTTTCATCCTTGAAGAGTCCGCGTTCTTGAGCACGGACGGCATGAACGGGATATTCTACAGAGACCTTTACCCCGGATTCGTGAAAGACGGGAACGGCAATTATACACTGATTACTTCCACATCCGGAAGCTATCCGGATCCTGTATATGATATCGCAATTATGTCTGAGGGGGAGCAGACAGACGTGCTCGCATTCCCCGGAGATGAGATAACGCTCGGAGACTTCAAATATGTGTTCAATGATCCGGTAGAATATCCGGGGCTTCGCATAAAGCATACTCCGAATCTGGTCAATGTACTGCTCCTGATATCATTCGTGCTTCTGACGGCAGGGCTTTATATGACGTTTTTCACGGTTCCGAGCCTTGTAAAGGTCAGCGGCACGGGATATGCTGTTGCCGGACCGAAACCGGAAGCTGACAGAATAGAGATTGAAATGATACTAAAGAACGGAGAGACAAATCTATGAACGCACTGTTTTTCGGATCGCTGATACTTCTGTTTGCAGCATCTGCTCTTCAGATGATCGGAAGCGTATTCAAAAAGGAAAAGCTTTCGAAAATCGCTTGGATCGTATTTCTGACGGCTTTTGCCGCTCTGTCGGTTTTCATAGTGATCAGAGGATTTTCCGCCAAGCGGGTTCCTCTTGCAAACCAGTTCGAATTTGCAACGGCATTTGCCTGGGGCATCTGTCTTATGCTTGCGGTATTGAGACTGCGGTATAAAGCTGACTGGATATCTGCAGTTGCAATTCCCGCTGCGTTCATTGTCCTGAGCTATGCGGCTCTCCAGCCCAAGGAGATAACGGACCTAATGCCTGCTCTAAAAAGCTCGTGGTTTGTTTTCCATATAGGCTCTGCAGTCTTCTCGTATTCTGCCTTTATAATTGCCGGATGTGTCGGGCTCAGATACATTCTTGCGAGCAAGAAGGAAAATGCAGATGAACTCAAGCTGCACAGGATGGATTATATGAGCTACAGGATGATAGCTTTCGGGTTTCTGATGCTCACGATAACGATTCTGACAGGCGCCTTGTGGGCGGAGCAGGCCTGGTCGTCATTCTGGACTTGGGACCCGAAAGAGGTATGGGCGCTCATCACATGGATCATTTATGCCGTATATCTTCACTTAAGACTCAGAAGCAAAAAAAGCGGCATAAAGATGGCCTGGTTCGCGCTTATCGCGGTTCCCGTCGTGCTCTTTACATTTGCGGGCGTGAATACGCTAATCCCCGGCCTTCACAGTTACGGTTAAGATAAAACAGCGGCATGTGAACATGCCGCTGTTTTATGGTGCGCGAGGCGGGACTTGAACCCGCACGTCCGGAGTGGACACTAGAACCTGAATCTAGCGAGTCTGCCAATTCCACCACTCGCGCATATTCAATTGCCTGATGATATTAGCAAAAAACGGGGTCAATGTCAAGAAAAACAATTGTCCTTGAAAATTAAAAACTCTTATGCTATTATTTAAAAGCTTTGGAGGGTTAGCTCAGCTGGTCAGAGCGTCCGCCTCACACGCGGAAGGTCGGCGGTTCGAGCCCGCCACTCTCCACCAGAACAGAAGCACCGGAACGATAAGGTATGTCGGTCCGGTGTTTTTTGTCTGAATGCTTTGTAAACAATAGCCGATATCGGTATACAAGAATTGTTTTTTTTGCTAAAATATACTTATGGACAGAGACGACGCAATCGAAACTATCTTCCACAGAGAGAAAAAGAGTATCCTGACTTTCGCGATCATTATACTCAATGCACTTTTATTTGCCGTGGAAAACACCGGAGAAGGGCTTACTGCTTCACACATGCTGGAGCTCGGAGCTGCATTTCCTCCGTTCATTGCGGAAGGCCAGTACTGGCGTCTTATTACAGCGCTTTTCCTGCATGGCAGTCTGAGACATCTCGGAAGCAATATGCTCGGCCTTTTCTTTCTTGGAGATGCCGCGGAAAGCCGTATCGGAAGGATCAGATTTCTCGTACTTTATCTCGGCGGGGGAGTACTCGGAAATCTCTTTTCCTTTTGGCGTGCGTATTCGGTCGGAGAAGCAGTCGTCTCAGTCGGTGCTTCGACCTCTGTGTTCGCACTTTTCGGCTTTCTGCTGGTCAGTTTTCTGAAGGACTCAAAGCGCGGTGTAAAGACTCCGGTAAGGCGGTTTGTGATCTACCTTGTCCTCGCGCTTCTCTCCGGATTCGCGGACCCTTATGTAGACGGGTACGCCCATCTGGGAGGTCTTGTCGCGGGAGTGGTCTTGAGCCTTATACTGATTTCTTCCGGCGATAATACCGAGCCTTTCTGAAATATATGAGGATATTTTTATATGTCTGATTTTATTATATTTGCATTAGCGGCAGTCTGCGGTTATCTCGCAGGAAGCATAAATCCCGCTGTGATAGCGTCGAAGCTGTTCTATAAGCGGGATATACGCGATCTCGGGAGCGGCAACCCCGGATTTACGAATTTCAAAAGAAATTTCGGGAACACGGCATATCTTGTAATGGCTGTGGATTTCTGCAAAGCAGCTCTTGTGGTCTCCGTATTCGCGCCTCTTTTTTCACGTTTCGGGCACCCGTATCAGCTGGGAGCTGCCTGGACAGGTCTCTTTGCGATGCTGGGGCACGACTTCCCGCTTTGGCACAGCTTCAGAGGCGGAAAGGGAGTTATGGTTGGCGTGACAACTTTGTTTTTCGTAAACTGGAAGGCAGGGCTTGTCGCCATTGCCGTATGGATTATCGTACTGCTTGTTTTCAGGTTTATGTCTCTCGCAACCCTCAGCGGAGCATTCTTCGGGGTCGCTTCCCTGCCTCTTTTCGGTACGGAAAAGTGGGCTCTTCTGATATGCATAATATTTGCCGTGCTTGTTTTTATAAGGCACTCGGAAAACATCAGGAGGCTCATAAGAGGTGAGGAGAGCAAATTCTCCTTTAAAAACTGAAAACAGCACCGTAAAAACACAGCCCGCACAGCATCTCTGCCGTGCGGGCTGTATCTTTATTGTCTGTTACTGATCCTGATTTTTGTCTCCGTCGTCATACTCGAAGACCTCGGCGACGATCTCTTCTTCCTCACCGGACTTGTCTTCGTTTTCGCCGGATGTAAAGTCTGCAACTGTGTCTTTGACTTTCTCGGCAACATCCTGGGCTTTGTTGCGGATCTTGGCACCGGTCTCTCTGTTGAGAATGTCGACTATGCTTCCGTCGTCTTTTTCAACGTATACAGTGCAGCCGAAACCGACAGTGGCGAGAACAGCAAGCAGAAGCGCCCACTTGGCAACTGCGAGCCCTACAACTCCGCCGACGACACCGGCGGTGACGGGAATATTTACTATCTCTTTTCCGTCTTTCTCAACAACTATGCGGCTGACATTGCCTTTGGCAACCAGCTCTTTTATTTTTCCAACTATCTCTTTAGGGTCGAAATTCATCTTCAAATCTCCTTTTCATTTTGTCAGGTTTTTCCTGTTGACCCGATTATATCATTTCATATACAAAAACAATGACCTAAATGTTAATTTTGTTAGATCCGCTTCAGTCGATTTTAATACGCCTGACCAGAAATCCCGCAGCTGTTCCGATCACTGCCCCTGCCAGAACTCCGCTGAGTATTAAAAAAGGAAGATAATACTTTACTGCATTCGTCTCGAGAATAATGCACGCAGCGATTATCTGCCCCAGATTGTGAAGGACTCCGCCTGCAACGCTTACAGATATCTCCGAGAAAATGCCAGTTTTCTTGAGAATAACCATTCCCAGCAGGCTGAGTACTGCGCCTGCCATGCTGTAGAAGATCGCCCCGAGTCCGAAAAGCATCGACATGACGAGCACCCTCACAAAAGAAACGAGACAGGCTTCCTTAAAGCCGAACCTGTAGAGAGCAAATATAACGGCGATGTTTGCAAGCCCGACCTTGACTCCGGGCACAGCAACAAAGGCCGGGATCTGGCTTTCTATGTATGAGAGGACCATGGCGACGGCCATAGTCATCGCGAGCATTGTCAGTTTTCTGGTTCCGTACTTCTTCATTTCGTTTTCCCTGCGGTCTCATTTAATATGCGGATCATACATCTTCTGTACGATCATTATAGCCTTGGCAAAGACTAAAGTAAAATCTATTTTTATTTTGACACATATCGGTTATAATATTACTATTCGACAGAAGGCAAACGGATCTTTTAATAATATACGGAGATATCCAGATGGCTGAACACAACAGGAAAACAGTAAAACACGTTACCAGGAGCAAAAACACGAAAAAGAGTGAAGGAGAGATCAAGAAAGCAGATGTCATACGCGTGATCGTCTGCGCCGTACTGCTTATTGCAGTTCATTTTCTCCCGACAAACGGAGCGGTCCGGTTTATCACTTTTTTCGCTGTATATCTTGCATCAGGATATGACGTGATGATCAGGGCAGGATCCGGGCTTATCAACAGGGAGTTTACTGATGAATGCCTTCTTATGACGATCGCTTCTGCAGGGGCCCTCTGTCTCGGAAGATACGCTTCCGGTGTTATAATAATACTCCTGTGTTCTGCCAGAAGGCTGATCGAGACCTTTGCCGCTTTAAAAAGCCGCAGATCCGTGGGAGAACACATGGATATACTCGCGGAAGCCGCCTTTGTAGAGACTGCCGCGGGGGTCTTTAAGGTAAGGCCATCAACAGTCGCAAGAGGAGATGTTATCGTCGTCTCTCCGGGAGAGAGAGTACCTCTTGACGGCGTGATCATCGAAGGCATCTCATCTCTCGATACTTCTCCGCTGACAGGCGACAAAGAAGCTAAAGACGTGACAGTCGGAGACAGGGCGATCTCCGGATGCATAAATGTCTCCTCACCGATCAGAGTAAAAGTCGTATCAGATTTCAGCAGATCTGCTGCCTCCAGAATACTCGAGACAGTCGAGGAGTCTTCGGAGCGAAGGTCATATCAGGAAAATCTTCTCAGCCAGTTTAAGAGCATTTACACTCCTGCTGTTATTGCCATAGCTCTCATACTGGCAGTCGTCCCTTCGCTTATAACGGGGAATTGGATCGAATGGCCCGGCAGGGCTCTTGCATTTCTGATACTCGCCTGCCTCAGTGCTCCGCTGGCATCCGTCCCGCTCGCATATTTCTGCGGCACGGGCAGTGCTTCAAAAGACGGCATATTTATCAAAGGCTCCGGAGTGATCGAAGCGCTTTCAAAGCTCTCTGTCGTCGTGATGAACAAGACAGGGACCGTAACGGAAGGGAAATATACGGTATCTGATGTTATACCCGAGCCCGGAGTATCCAAAGGAGAACTTCTGACGACCGCAGCTGTAGCAGAGAGCTGCTCCGCCCATCCCATAGCAGCGGCACTGAGAGAGGCGTGCAATCTGCCGAGATCCAGAAACTCCGCGGCACTTAACATCGAAGAGATCCAGGGCAGGGGAGTGAGCGCGAGCTTCAACGGAAAAGACGTCCTGGTCGGCAATGCCGCCTTTATGGAAGAAAAGAAGATAGAGTTTACCGCTCCTGCTGTCCCCGGAACGCCTGTTTTCGTTTCAATCAACGGAGTATATGCGGGCTATATACTTATCAGGGAAAAGGTAAAGGCCGGAGCAAGACAGGCGCTTGAAAATCTTAAATTCCAAGGCGTTGAACAGACTGTTCTGGTGACCGGGGACGTCCATTCCGCGGCAAAACCCCTCGCTTCGTCTCTCGGTTTTGATATGCTGAAAGCCGAACTTCTTCCTTCAGATAAGATCGAGGCTGTGGAATACCTCATGAAGCACAAAAATGAAAAGACAACTCTCGCCTTCGTCGGCGACGGTTCAAAAGACGCTCCCGTTATGGCAAGGGCAGATGTCGGTATAGCCGTGGGAGCGCTGGGCTCAAATAAAGCTCTGGATGCTTCGGACGTCGCCATTATGGACGGGGATATCAAAAGGGTCGCGCAAGCCGTTATGATATCAAAAAAGACCTTACGGATTACAAGGGAGAACATAATCGGCTCCCTGGCGGTGAAACTTCTTATTATGATCTTATGCGCCTCCGGCGTTCTCGGAAACTATGCGCTTTTCGTCACCGCCCTCTGCGATGCGGGTGCTTTTGCCCTTTCATTATTCAATTCTCTCCGTACTTTAAAAGACTGATATCAGACCGGATTTGATCATCACCGGACAAGAATGAAAAGAACTCTGAGTAATCAGGGTTCTTTTTATGGCCTTTGTTGAAAACAGTGTTGAAATTGTTGAAATTATGTCAACAATAATATTTAAACCTCAAGAAAGCGTTTGTGCAAATTGCCCAAAAAAAAGAGCGTATTTTCGTCGTTTTGCCGATTTATAAAGAGCTTGGGAAGTGGTACAATAACAGATGAAAAATAATAAACCGCGGTGTAAGCAATGAAAAAAGTATATGTATTAATAGGGAACTACGGAAGCGGGAAAACTGAGCTCGCTTTAAATTTTGCGTTCCGGGCTGCGGAGCGCGGCGAGAAAACGGAGCTTCTCGATCTCGATATGGTCAACACATATTTCCGCCTTACAGAGCGGGGGAAAATGATGGATATGAAGGAGATACGGCTCGTATCTCCGAATTTCGCTTCCAAAGGCATAGAGACGCTGTCTCTTCCTGCAGAAGTACAGTCCGCTTTCGCGATGGACTGGGATACAGTTGTGTTCGATGTGGGCGGAGACCCGACGGGAGCAACAGCGCTCGGCCGCTATCATGAAGATTTTATGGATCTCGAAGAGGGCTCTCTTGAGGTCCTGAATGTCGTTAACATACGCAGGCCCCTGGCTGGGTCGGTAGAGCGAATAATATCGCTCCAGGAGAACATACAGAGATATTCAAGACTAAAGGTTACAGGTATAATTAATAATACGAACCTCCAGCAGATGACGGGACCCGAGGAACTTAGAGACGGATATGAGATGCTCAAGGAAGTCTCAATAAGGACAGGGATACCCGTCGTTTATACTACAGGCCGAAAAGAGATGACGGATATATTTGCGGCAGAGGGACATGATCCGGCATATTACGGCGAGATAATGCCGATCGATACCTATATGCACCGCGACTGGGATTCGTGGATCCAGTTCGGTATCAAGGATCAGAACGCCCTGGGCAAAACAGACGCATAAGTCCGTTATCATATTCTATTTGTATTGATCACATATAAATCAGATATTTTGTATTTGGCTAATTAATTGGTATTCTTAACGGTGAAAGAACCGTTTGAATAGAGGGAAAAAATACTGAAAAGAGGTAGAAGACATGGTCAAAGTGACTGTCAATGAGCTTCTCTGCAAAGGCTGCGGGCTCTGCGTAAGAGCCTGTCCGAAAGGCGTCATGCAGCTTTCCAAGGCGAGGCTCAACCAGAAAGGCTACCACCCGGCCGAAGTGGCCAGACCCGAGGACTGCATCGGATGCGCGTCATGCTTCCGTACATGCCCGGATGTGGCAATAAGGGTAGAGAAAGACTGAGGAGGCAGGAAGAATGTCATTAACATTAATGAAGGGCAGCGAAGCAGTTGCCGAAGCCGCTATCAGAGCGGGCTGCCGTTATTTCTTCGGCTATCCTATAACACCGCAGACCGAGATCCCGGAGTACATGTCTGCGCGTCTTCCGGAAGTCGGCGGATGCTTTCTGCAGGCAGAGAGCGAAGTCGCGGCTATCAATATGGTCTATGGCGCTGCAGGCGCCGGGGCCAGAGTACTGACATCCTCGTCAAGCCCCGGAGTCTCTCTCAAGCAGGAGGGTATTTCATACTGCGCAGGCGCGATGCTCCCGTGTGTTATCTTTAACGTCATGAGGGGCGGACCGGGACTCGGCAATATCCAGGCCTCACAGGGCGATTACAACCAGGCCACCAAGGGCGGCGGAAACGGCGACTACCATCTGCTGACCTATGCTCCTTCGTCCATCCAGGAAGCGATCGATATCCTTCAGTTTGCATATGACAAGGCCGAGCTGTACCGTATCCCGGTTCTCTTCATCATGGACGGTATCATCTGCCAGATGATGGAACCTGTCACAATGCCTGAGATGAGAGAATACAAGATCTCCCGCGATACGAAGCCTTGGGCCTGCCACGGCTGGAAACCGGGCGACGACCCCGAGATGAGAGGCGTGATCAATTCGATCTATATAGATACCGAGTCTCTTTCGGTACACAACGCCGTTCTTCAGAAGATATACAGAGAAGTTGAGAAGAACGAGGTCATGTACGAGACCTACAAGATCGAAGACGCGGATTATCTCATCACTGCTTTCGGAACAGTTGCGAGAGTAGCAAAGAGCGCAATAGACGAGCTGAGACAGGAAGGCATAAAGGTAGGCCTTTTCAGACCCGTTACCGTATGGCCGTTCCCGTACAAGGAACTGCACGATATCATAGCGCGTGACAATATCAAGGAAGTTCTCGATGTAGAGCTTAACGAAGGCCAGATGCTCCTGGATGTCAAGGTCGCAAACGAAGGGCTCAAGAAGATCGATTTCTTCGGCCATTGCGGAAGCGAATTCCCGACAACCGATGAAGTCAAGGCCAAGATCCGCGAAATGGCTAAGGAGGGTTAACAGATGGCACAGGTATTTGAAAGACCCAGATATTTAACGGAAAAGCCCTTCCATTACTGCCCGGGCTGCAACCACGGCATAATCCACCGTCTGGTGGCGGAAGTCCTGGACGATATGGTAAAAGAGGGCAAGCTGGAAGACGGCAATGTTATAGGCGTAGCGCCTGTCGGATGTTCCGTCTTTGCATACGATTACTTCAACTGCGACATGTATGAGGCTGCCCACGGCAGAGCTCCTGCAGTTGCTACAGGCGCAAAGAGAGTAAAGCCCGGCACTCTGGTGTTTACCTATCAGGGCGACGGAGACCTGGCCTCGATCGGCACTGCCGAGATCGTCCATGCCGCGCACAGAGGAGAGAAGATATCCACTATCTTCGTAAACAACGCTATTTACGGCATGACAGGCGGTCAGATGGCTCCGACCACGCTTATCGGCCAGAAGACAACCACTTCTCCATACGGCCGTGATGAGGATCACTGCGGAGCTCCGATAAAAATGGCCGAGATGCTCTCTGCAGTCCCTGACAGCTACTATATCGAGAGATGCGCCGTAAACACCACAGCGAACATCATCAAGTGCAAAAAGGCGATCAGAAAGGCCTTTGAGTATCAGATGGAGGGAAAAGGATTTACAATGGTTGAAGTCCTCTCCTGCTGCCCGACAAACTGGGGCCTTTCCCCGACAGAGTCGATGAAGTGGCTTGAAGAGAACATGATCCCTTACTATCCTCTTGGCGTATATAAAGATAAGGGGGCTGATAAATAATGACAAAGCGGTTTGTATTTGCGGGATTCGGCGGACAGGGCATGCTGCTTATAGGAAAGTTCCTTGCTATGGCCTGCATGCTTGACGGCAAACATGTTTCGTGGCTTCCTTCTTACGGCCCTGAGATGAGAGGCGGTACGGCAAACGCAAGCGTAATAGTATCCGATGAACCGGTCGCGTCTCCGCTGGTAGACAAGGCAGACGCTGTTGTTGCAATGAATCTGCCGTCCCTTGACAAGTTCGAAGAGCATGTCAAGCCCGGCGGAGTACTGGTCATCAACTCGTCCATAATCGATCGCAAATCGACAAGAGACGATATCACGGTCATATACTGTGACGCCAACAAGATAGCCGAGGAGGTAGGAAATCCGAAAGGCGCGAATGTGGCTATTCTCGGAAGTCTGATGGAGGCAATGCCGATGTGCCCCGATGAGAAGATGGCGGAGGCCATAAGGCTCGAGCTAGGCGAGAGGAAAGCAAAATTCCTCCCGGGCAACATGAAAGCCTACGAAGCGGGCAAGGAAGCAGCCAAGGCATAAACTGTAATACGATCTAAAACGGGCATTTCAGCTTTCGGGTTGACAATGTCCGTTTTATTTTCTATATTTATGTGAATACTTTTAAGGAAGTAAAACTATGGATCGTTCATGCGGAATACTTATGCCGGTTTCCTCTCTCCCGTCTCCCTACGGGATAGGAACTTTCGGAAAAGCAGCCTATGATTTTGCGGACTTTCTGGAGTCTGCGGGAATGAGCTGCTGGCAGCTGCTCCCTCTCGGCCCTACCGGTTACGGAGACAGCCCTTATGCTTCATTTTCAACCTTTGCCGGAAACCCGTATTATATCGACCCCGATATGCTGACAGAGGACGGACTTATTGATAAAGAAGATCTGGAATCTGCCGACTGGGGCCGGGACGAGGAGAAAACGGACTACGGCAGGATATTCCAGAGCCGTTTCAAAGTCCTGAGAAAAGCCTTCAGTAACGGCAGGGAGCGCTATAAAGAAGCTGTAGAAAAATTCAGAGAAGAAAACGCCTCCTGGGTCGGAGACTACGCTCTTTTTATGGCTGTAAAAGCACATTTCGGCATGCAGAGCTGGACAGAATGGCCGGATGAGGATATACGGCTCAGAAAAGAGACGGCGCTCAATAAATACGCTGATATGCTCAGGGAAGATGTGGACTTCTATGTCTTTCTTCAGTTTCTGTTTTATAAGCAGTGGGACGCGCTTAAGGACTATGTGCACTCGAAGGGAATAAAAATAATCGGGGACGTGCCCATATATGTGGCGCTGGACTCCTCGGATGTATGGAGCGAGCCTCATTTCTTCCTGCTGGACGACCAGAATCTCCCGACAGTCGTCTCCGGGTGCCCTCCCGATGCATTTAACGATGACGGGCAGCTTTGGGGCAACCCCATCTACGATTACGCGAAGATGGAACAAGACGGCTTCGGATGGTGGATCAGAAGGATAGAAGGCGCCGGGAAGCTCTACGATGTCATCAGAATAGACCATTTCAGAGGCTTTGAGAGCTACTGGGCCGTCCCGTACGGCGAGAAGACGGCCAAAAACGGCAAGTGGATGCCCGGACCGGGAATGAAACTCGTCGGAGTGCTCACATCCTGGTTCAGCAATCTGGAGTTTATAGCCGAGGATCTGGGTTATACCACGCCTGAGGTGAGGAAGCTTCTCGCGGACTCGGGTCTTCCCGGAATGAAAGTGCTGGAGTTTGCTTTCGAGCCCGACGCGGGCAGCGACGCGATCCCGTTCAGGGTAAAAGAAAACAGCACCTGCTATATCGGGACTCATGACAACGATACGGTCAGGGGCTGGCTTGAAAACTTCGACGAGAAATGCATAGCTTTCGCCCGGAAATATATGAATGTTAGGTCTGATGACGAGTGGAACGACGCGTTCCTGAGGACAGGATTTGCCTCGCCTTCAAAATTCTTCTGCGCGCAGATGCAGGATATCCTTGAACTCGGAGCTGACGCGAGAATGAATACCCCGGGTCTGCCCGCCGGAAACTGGTGCTGGCGGATGAAAAAAGACGCGATCACTCCGGGTCTTGCCGAAAAGCTCAGAGATCTGGCGATAACATACGGAAGATTTGTCGAGCCCGTTCAGGAACCTGAGGAAGATGAAGAAAGCACGACTGCGTCTCCCGTCGGGGAAGGGCAGAAAGAGAGCTCTCCATCATAAACGACGGCCGCGGGTCCGGTTAGCATAATATTATTAACATAATCTTCACAAATGTCCAGCGAGACAGACAGAGTCCCGCCGGGCATTTTTATTTTCAGATCCTTCGCAGTGACCAGGCCCAAAAGGCTCAGAAGAGCCGCTATGCTCCCGCAGCCGGTGCCGCAGGCCAGCGTAAGATCCTCAACTCCGCGTTCATATGTGACAGCTTTTATTTCATTTTCATTCTCGATCTTTACGAAATCCACGTTCGCGCCTTTCGGAAATACCGGAGCGTGGCGAAGCAGAGAACCTAATTTACATAATTCAGTTTCATTCATGTTATCCCACTCGGGATAAATAAGCACACAGTGCGGGATCCCGGGATCTCCGAGCTCAGTATAGGCACAGTCGTATTCTTTTCCGGAAACCGTCACTTTTTTGTGCAGGTCGATGACAGTGGGGTCGTTGAGGCGCACTCTGTAAAGGTCTTCGTCTATCCTCACGCCTGTAACCGGCCCTGCCGTCGTTTCTATTCTCTGGATCTCTCCGGAGAGGCCGTGCTCATAGCCGTATCTCGAGATACAGCGGGCTCCGTTTCCGCACATCTCGCCTAGAGACCCGTCGCTGTTGTAATACCTCATACCGAAATCGCCGCCGTTTGAGGCTGGGACGATATACATGACGCCGTCTGCTCCGACGGAGGTCTTTCTGGGGCACAGGAAGGCGGCGAGAGCGGAGAAATCCTTCTCCGGGATCTTCTCTTTCACCGCGTCTATGATTATGAAGTCGTTTCCGGCTCCGTGCATCTTTGTAAATCTCATAGCGTACCTCACGGGTTTTTTCCTATTGTAGCACCGCGCGGCCTTTTAATCAAACAGCTCCTCATTAAGCCTTTAAAAGCTTTTCAAAATATGTTAAAATCAGCTGTTAACAAGAATAAACAAGTGAGGCGTTTTTTGATGAACGAAGAAATTATTAGAGCACTGTCCGCGGAACTCAAAATAACGGAGGACCAGGTCAGAAATACACTGGAGATGCTCTCCCAGGGGGACACGGTTCCTTTTATAGCGCGCTACCGCAAGGAACAGACAAAAGGTCTCGACGAGGAGCAGATCCTGGTCATACAGAAACAGTACGACTACCAGCTGAAGCTTGCCGAGCGCAAGGAGGACGTTATAAGGCTCATCTCCGAGCAGGGAAAGCTCACGGATGAGATAAAGGCTGCCGTATTATCTTGCACAAAGCTCTCGCAGGTAGAGGACATATACAGGCCTTATATGCAGAAAAAGAAGACCAGGGCGGCCGTTGCAATCAAGGCGGGGCTCCAGGGTCTTGCGGATTTCATGCTCTCCTGCCATCAGGAAGGCTCCGTGGAGCAGGAGGCGAAAAAATACATAAACGAAGAGATAAAGGATGTCCCGGCAGCAATTCAGGGCGCTGAGGATATCATAGCGGAGACGGTGAGCGACAACGCCGCCCAGAGATGGGATTTCAAAGACCGCATCCTGAAGACCGGCACGATCGTCACAAAGAAGAAAAATGACGCAGAGGACGAGAAAGAGGTCTACAGGAACTACTACGACTACAGCGAGCGCCTCACAACGCTTGCCGACCACCGCGTCATGGCGATAGACAGGGCAGAGAAGGAGAAGGTGATAACAGTCTCCCTCGAGTACGACAGGGATCTGCTTAAAGAAAGAGCGGTATCTGCTCTGACCGGGAGCAAAGAGAGCATCTCCGGCAAATATCTGAAAGCTGCCGCCGAAGACGGCTGTGACAGACTTCTGTTCCCCTCAATAGAGAGAGAGATAAGGTCCGATTTCAGCGAGAGGGCCCAGGCGGCCTCGATCGAGATATTCTCCGAGAACCTCGAAAAGCTCCTGCTGCAACCTCCTCTTCTCGGCAGAGTTATACTCGGCTTTGATCCGGGCTTCTACAACGGCTGCAAGCTCGCCGTAATAGACGGGACCGGCAGGATGCTCGCGACTGACAAGATATACCCCTTCAGAGGCAAAAATGCCGAGAGCTTCACTTCCAAGAGAAAGCTCCTGGAGCTCATAAAGAAATATGACGTAAAGCTTATAGCCATAGGCAACGGGACAGCTTCCCGCGAGAGCGAGCAGCTGGTGGCGGAGCTTATAAGAGAGAACAGCCTCGATGTAAGCTACGCGATAGTTTCGGAAGCGGGCGCTTCGGTCTGGTCCGCGCAGGAGGCAGCGAGAAAAGAGTTCCCGGATATGGCCGTCGAAGAGAGATCTGCCGTGTCCATCGCGAGAAGGCTCCTCGACCCTCTGGCGGAGCTTATAAAGATAGATCCCAAATCCATAGGCGTCGGCCAGTACCAGCACGATCTGCCCCAGAAGGCCCTCTCCGGAAGGCTGGACGAGGCCGTTATGAAGTGCGTGAACCGCACGGGAGCGGATCTCAATACTGCCTCTCCGGAGCTTCTTACGCACATTTCCGGCCTCAACAGCTCGATAGCGGGGGAGATAGTCTCTTACCGCAACGAAAACGGCAGATTCAAAAACAGAAAAGAGCTTCTGAAGGTAAAGAAGCTCGGACCCAAGGCATTCAAGCAGTGCGCGGGATTTCTCCGGATAACCGACGGAGACGAGCCTCTCGATATGACGGCGATACACCCGGAGAGCTACGAAAGCGCGAGGGCGCTTATGAAGGCCTGCGGGATCAGCCGGCTGGGCCAGCAGGACGCCGTTTTCCCGTCTGAGATCACAAAGGACCTGGGAATAGACCCGTATACGCTCACAGATATCGAGAGCGCGATAAGAAGCCCTCTTCGCGACTATCGCGAGCAGTTCGACGGGGCCCTGCTCCGCTCGGATATCCTGGACATAAAGGACCTTCATATAGGAGACAAGCTCTCGGGGACTGTCAGAAATGTTGTCAACTTCGGCGCCTTCGTGGATATAGGCCTTCACGACGACGGTCTCGTTCACGTCTCAAGGATGTCCGAAAAGCTTAACATCAATCCCATGGACGTCGTGTCCGTCGGGGATATAGTCGATGTCTGGGTATTCGATATAGATGAGGAGAGGGGAAGGATCTCTCTTTCGCTGCTCCCGCCTGAGAAGCTCAAGGAGAGAAACGAGCGCAGAAAGAACGGAAACCGCAATAAAAAAGGCCGTGGAAGACCCGAACCCAAAAAGGAAGAGAAGGACCTGAACAACTCCCTGAAAGCGCTTCAGGCGAAATTCAAGAGCCTCTGAGGATGATTATATGAAAGTACTGGATCTTTTCATCAGAAGACCGCAAAAGGCGTACATCAAAAAGGCAAAAAGAAAAGCCAAGGCTGCTCCCGCAGTCTCGGCGCTTCTTCTCGGGCTTAAAGCCGCGATCACTCTTTTTAAGATAGACGACAGGTACTGATCACCGGCCGGACTCTGCGTCCGACTCTCTGCAGGCTCTCTTGTAGGCAAGAAAGCTGTTGAGATTGTCGACTACGGTGTCAACATCCTCGGGCGGATAGCCGTGGACGGCCATAGCGGTCTCGAGATCCTCACCGCTTGCGGCAAGACAGCCAACGCAGTGAAGGCCCATCTGCATAAGCAGACCGCCTATTTCGTCGTCGATATCGAGAATATCGGTGACGATCATGTCCTTGGTAACAAAAGTCTCAGCGGCTTCCGGCACGTTTATCTGTTCGTTCATTATCATATCTCCTTTAATTGAGTCAAAGGATATTATAGCGGTATTTTAAAAACTTGCAAGAGCATATTTGTCAATAAATCTGTTTAAGGAGCAGACAATGAAAAAAGTAACATGTTTCTATCTCCCCTCATGTCCGTACTGCAGGCAGGCCACTGTCTGCTTAAATGAGCTCATAGCGGAGAATCCCGAATACGGCAAAGTCGAATTCGAATACATAAACGAGATGGAAGATCCGGAGATCGCGGATCAGTACGACTACCAGGCCAACCCGAGCATGTTCATAGGGAAGGAAAAGATCTACGAGGCGCATCTGTTCGAGACCAAGGCCGAGTGCAAGGCCCACGTCGAGGAAGTCCTGAAAAGAGCGCTGGAAAGCTGAGAGATGAAAGTCGCTGTCAGCGCGTGCCTGCTCGGGGAGAGATGCAAATACGACGGCGGGACCAATCTGGATCCCGAACTGATCGGGTTTTTGAAGGACAAGGAATACTTCACTTTCTGTCCCGAAAGAGAGGGCGGGCTTCCGACTCCGAGACCCCCTGTCGAGCTCAGAGACGGCAGAGCCGTGAACAGGGAAGGGGAGGACGTTACGGAACAGTTCAAAAAAGGAGCGGAACTTGTACTTGAGAAGTTCCGCTCCGAGAATCCGAATCTTGCAATTATGAAATCGAGAAGCCCTTCCTGCGGCCCGAACGGTATATACGACGGCAGCTTTACGGGAAAGCTGATCCCGGGCTGCGGTTATACCGCAAAAATACTGAAGGAAAACGGCTACAGGCTTCTGCCCAGCAAGAAATAGTTTACGTAATTTGGTTTAAATAATCAGAAGCCGAGGTCCTCGTCCACAAGGATGACTTCCATTTTCTTCATATCCATAAGGGGCTTGTGGATTATAAGGGTAGCTCTGCAGATACGGTCCGGGCTGAGGCAGTCGTGGCATTTTCCGTCGATCTTGCAGGGGGTCTTGGTCGGGAACCGGTTGCCGTTTTTTACGGCGGCGACGTTGTGGGCCCTGTCTATCGCGGAGGAGAGGTCCGGGCAGAGCTTGTTCTGTCCGGCCAGTATGTAGACTCTCTTTCCGATCCCGTAGACCTGGGCGGCCAGACGGTTTCCGCGCCCGTCGATGTTTACTATCTCTCCGCTCTCGGAGACGGCGTTCGCGCCAGTGATAAACACCTCGGAGGCAATCTCTTTTTCGAGCACGTCGCTGTCCTTGTCGGTCCAGTGCCAGTGGATCGTATTGTTCGCTTTCAGAGCCTCGTAAAGGCCTGAATCCTTGACTGTCTGGGATCCGCCTATCCCGACCTCGCATCCGTTTATCTCTTCACTGAGATATGAGACCATCTCCCCGGCAGTTCCGAAATGCTGCACGGAGAAGCCTCTCAATTGGAGGTTCTTTATAAGTTTTTCGACATCCATGATAAAGCTTCCTTTCGTATTAATGATATAATTATAGCAGTATCTGTATTTCGCGAAAAGATTAATTTTAAATTATTTGTCCGATTCGGGGAAAGGGAAAAATATGGTCAGCAATACATCGTTTGAAAGCCTGATAGAAGGGGAAGACAGAGAAATAACCGTTCTTGCCAACGCCGCCTCGTACATAAATATGGTGACGGAGGATGTGAGCTGGGTCGGTTTCTATCTGAAGGGGGAGGATGAGTCCCTCTATCTCGGACCTTTTCAGGGCAAACCCGCCTGCACGTACATAAGATTCGGGAAAGGCGTCTGCGGGACAGCGGCTTCAGAGAAGAAGACCCAGGTGGTGCCCGACGTATTTGAGTTTCCGGGTTATATCGCCTGTGACGCCGCCGCCAGATCGGAGATAGTCGTTCCGATGCTCAAAAATGACGGCAGCGTATACGGAGTTCTCGACATAGACTCGGACAGCAAAGACAGGTTTCTCCCCGGCTGTGAGGGCGAATTCGAGGAATATGTCAGGATCCTGATGAAGAGGCTCGATAATCAGTTTACGTAATTTGGTTTAAATAATAATAAAACTCCGGCAGAAACAGGCTCTGCCGGAGTTTTTTGTATTTATAATTATAAAGTGATCCCTGAAGTGTTGAACTTTCTCTTTTTCACCGCGTAGTAGATGACGATCATAACGCCGGTCGCCATCCAGCCCACGGGGTAGCCGAAGCCGACCCATTTGGGAGTATTGGAGATATAATGTGTCAGAACATAGAGATATATCTGGCGTACAGCCACGAAGCCTGTGAGCAGGATCACCATAGGGCCCCGGGAATCTCCGTAGCCGCGCAGGGCTCCGGCGAGCGTGTGGTTTATGCAGTTTACGAGGAAAAAGAATACGTTCGTGTGAATGAACAGCGCGCCGTAGGAGATGACCTCCTGGTCCGGAGAGAAGAGCCTTACGGCGGGCTCGGCGAAATGATAGAGCAGGGACGCGATCGCGGCGCTCACTGCCAGGATCATTAGAACCGATACTGTCGTTCCCCGGTCCGCTCTCCCGATCTTTTTCGCGCCGACGTTTTGGCTTACGAATGTGGTGGCGGCCATGGCCACAGACTGCATGGGAAGCATGATGAACTGATCCAGTTTGTTGTAGCTCGACCACCCTGCCATTACTCCCGAGCCGAATACGTTGATATAGGACTGAACGAAGATGTTCGAAAAAGCTGTCAGGACTGACTGGATCCCCGCGGGAAGGCCGAGGGAGAATATGGACTTCAGAGTCTGCATCTCGATCCTCAGATCTTTCCAGCTGAGGGCGTAGATCTCCCTGCTGACAGAAAGAAGCCTCAATGTCAGGAAGGCGGAGATAGCCTGAGAGATAACTGTCGCGTAGGCAGCGCCCTCTATCCCGAGCTTGAAGACTATAACAAAGAGAAGATCGAGCCCGATATTCAGGATGCTTGTCAGCACAAGGAAAAACAGCGGTCTTCTCGAATCGCCGACAGCTCTCAGTATTCCGCTGCCCATGTTATAGATCAGGAGTCCCGAGATCCCCGCTATGTATATCGTGAGATAGCTCGCCGCCTCTGCAAAGACGTCGTCGGGGGTAGCCATCAGCCGGAGCATCGGCCTTACGTTCGCGACCCCGAATACGGTCATTGCGATACTGAGGATAAAAGTGGCGGCCATACTGGTCTCGACAGCCGTGTGAAGGGAATCCGTCTCCTTCGCTCCGAAACGGTGCGAGATGATAACGCCCGCGCCGGCCGAGAATCCGTTGAAGAAGAAAACGAGCATGTTGACTATCATCGTAGTGGATCCGATGGCAGCCAGAGCCTGTTTTCCGACGAAATTGCCGACGATCACCGAGTCGACTGTATTGTAGAGCATCTGGAACAGATTTCCGAGCATCAGAGGGACGGCAAAGAGCAGAATATGCCTTAAAACCGGCCCTTCCGTCATATCGGTCATTCTGCTTTTAATTTTCGGTTCAGATTTAAGCATTCCTCGGATTTCCTTTCAGCGAAAAGTATTATAATACTTTCGGGCGGGAATGAAAGCATTATTACTCTTTTCACCTTGCTTATTTTCCGGGATATGTTAAAATCTTCGGGTATTCCGACTTGAGGCTTGTATTTGCATGAACGACAGAAAATTCTTTTTCTTTGATATAGACGGCACCCTGGTCCCCGAGGACGGCGGGACCTATATTCCGGAGAACACCAGGCAGGCGCTGGGGGAGCTCAAGTCCAGGGGGCATTTTATGGCTCTTGCGACCGGCCGTGCCCAGTGTATGGCGGTCGGAAGGATGAAGGACCTCGGATTCGACAGTATGGTCTCCGACGGAGGCTACGGGGTGACCTTAAACGGTAAGCTCCTCGGTATCGAGCCCATAGACAGGGAGCTCTGCATACAGCTGGCCGAAGAGTGTGAGGAAGCGGGTTTTGCCTGGGGCTGCAGCACAAAAAACGAGCCGCTGAGACTTACCCGGAGTCAGAGATTCTGTGACGAGACCAACGACAGCTACCAGAAGGCGAGGCTGGTCCCGGACCTCGATCTCGAGAAGGAGCCTGTGATACTCAAGATGTTCGTGTCCGTTCCCCCGGGGCAGGAAAAACTCCTTCCAGCGCTTTCGAAGCTGCCCTGGATGAGATACGGGAAGATGCCCTATATCTTCGTGGAGCCCCAGGACAAGGCCAAAGGCATAAGAAAAATAATGAAGGAACTGGGCTGCAAGGACAGCGATGTAGTCGTCTTCGGCGACGAACTGAACGATCTCTCGATGTTCCTTCCGGAGTGGACCTGCATCGCGATGGGAAACGCCAGGGAAGAGGTCAAGGCCAGAGCGGATTTCGTGACGAAAAACTGCGACGACGACGGGGTCGGCTACGCCCTGCGGCACTTCGGCTGGATATGAAAAATTTATAATGCAAAATCAACAGGCACCCGATATTCCGGGTGCCTGATTTTATCTGTTCTCTTCGAAGACCTCGCCGGAGATGTCGCAGATATCGCGCAGAGGGATCCGAAACGGCGGCCTGTCCGGGCCGCTTTCGTTTTCGAAGACCAGAAAGCCCTGAAGCGTATCCGCTGTTCTTGCGGTTCCGGTATATTTGAGAAAACTGCCTCCCGTTTTTCTGCTCCTTTTGTGGAGATCTTTGTCCGGGACAAAGTATGTCACGGTTATCTTCGGAAAACAGGCGTCCACGTCGCCGTAGAAGCGCGCAGAGCGCGCCTTGGCACAGAGCTCCTTCAGAGCGGCGATCCTCCCGTCCAGAAGGGCTTTTTTCTCGTCCGAGAGCTCGAGGCGCCTGTCCGTGATCCTGGCTGTCTCGTCTATGCTCTCGCTGTAGCCTGTGAGGGCGTCGAAAGGGGAGAACTGGGCAGCCCTGTCGTACATGCTCATATGAGGGTGCTTTTCGGAGACGGGGTGCGGAAGATCTATGATATCGTCATATTTTCCCATATTCAGCCTCCTTTGTGCCCGCCGACCTCGAGGTTCCGCTCCGGCCCGCGGGCTCCTTCACGGAAGTTCGTGCCCTTAAGAACGGAGTTTTTCCCGTATTTGTCCCTGATGCCCAGAACTGCAGTCTGAAGCCTCTGCTTCTTTGAGAGCTCCTCCCGGAGCTTTTCTTTTTTCGCGCTCTCCTCCTCGCTGTCCGAGAATAGATCGAGCTGCCCGTACTTCTCCCCGGAGAGCGAAATGTTCTGAAGAGCCTTCGCCTCCTGCTCCGTACAGAGGTCACAGGCTGTAATATTGACCCTGCGGACCAGTAGAGCAGGGTCCGTGCAGGAATTGAAGATGTTGACGGCCGCTTCCGTTATAAGCTCCCCCAGAGAAGTCGGGAAAGGGAGCTCCGCGTGCCCGTGGGCGTGCTTCGGACAGGCCCTTCCGTAGTAATCCGCCGTAACGGTGCCCCTGTATTCCGCCCCCGTGAGGCTGTATACATATTTACCGTTCGATTTCCTGAGGCTTTCCCTGTCGTAGTTTATATGCAGTTCGATCCTCGCCGTGGCAAATCCCTTTGACATCAGATCGTAGCTCAGCTCCTGGGCCATCTCCCGGACTATTACCTCCGCCTTTTCGAATGTGTAGGGCATGTGCAGGACCTGGCCGGAGCCGAGGCTCTTGCTTCTGGGAGCATATGTTTTTATGACGTCGACGGTGCAGGGCTCCCAGCCCCAGGCGTGGTCTATCAGAAGCTCCGCGTTCACCCCGAAGAGCCTGTAGAGGAGCTCCTCTCCGTTTTCCATATAGCTTAGCGCCGACTCGTCCTTCTTCGGCCTGTCGAGCCGCACGAAGACGTTTTCTTTGTTTATGCTCATTCTCGCCACGTCGCCCATCGTAAACATCCCGTTGGTCTGCAGCTTTTTCGCTATCCCCGGGCCTACGCGCCAGAAGTCCGTGAGCGGGGTGTGCTCCCAGAGAATCTTTCGGTACGAGTGTTCATCCAGCTCCGCCATGCGGACTCCGTGTTCATCCGGTTCCATGTGCTTGGCGACTATGTCCATGGCGACCTTGGCCAGATAGAGGTTCGTGCCTATTCCGGCTGTGGCCGTGATGCCCGTATCGTGCAGGACCTCGCGGATCATCATCATGGCGATCTCCTTCGCCGTCAGCCCGTATGTCTTCAGGTACTTCGTCACGTCGATGAAGACTTCGTCGATCGAGTAGACTATGACATCCTCCTCGCTCACGAATTTCAGATATATCCCGTAGATCTGGGAGCTTATCTCCATATACCTGTTCATGCGCGGAGGGGCGATCAGGTATTCGAGCTTCAGGGAAGGGTCCGAGCTGAGCGAATCGAGATATGGGGAGGCGCCGGCAAATTCGGCTTCCGGATTCCCGGTGAGCTTCCTGTATTCTTTAAGGCGCTTTTCGTTTACCTCTTTTACCCTCTGTATGACCTCGAAAAGACGCGGCCTTCCCGGAACGCCGAAGGATTTGAGGCTCGGGGAGACCGCAAGACAGATGGTCTTTTCCGTCCTGCTGAGATCCGCCACGACGAGGTTCGTTCTGAGCGGGTCGAGACCCCTGTCCTCGCACTCGACAGAGGCGTAAAATGACTTCAGGTCTATAGCGATATAGCAGCGGCCCGTATCAGTCTGCATACTGTCTGTTGAACGCGGAGATCTCCTCCGAAAAGGCGTCGTTTATGAGGATCTGCTCCCTCTCGCTCGGAAGCTCTCCTTCCTCCACCTTTCCCATAACTTTTCCAATCACGCGGACATGATCGTCCTCGGACTTGTCCCCGAAGGGGTAAGCCTTGTTTATGGAATGGAGCTTCCTGTCCGGCCCGACCTGCTTTATGACCATTCCGCCCGTCCACCAGGCGACGGCGATATCCCCGGGGGATACGGTATTCGTATATTTTACATATACCATGTCACCGCTGCAGAATTCGGGCTCCATGCTCGGCCCGTCGACTACCGCTATACAGTTGGCGCCGCGGTTCCGTTTTGTCCTTCTGACAAAGCGCAGGGAGGGGGGAAGCCCCGTATCCTCTTTGCCCGCGCCGGCAGCGAGCTTCGTATACTCGATCTCCAGCGGCATGAAGAGCTCCCTGATCTTCTCGGGAGAGATGTATTCCTCGTCCTCGGGAGCGTATTTTCCGGAAGCTATCAGAAGCTCGCGGTACTCTTCAAGCTTCTCTCTGCCGATCCCGTTTAAGAGGGGCTTTAAGTCCGAGCAGAAATAGGAGAGGCCCTCGTCTATATCCAGGACCAGACAGACGGCGATGAGCTGGTAGGCCGTGGGGACGCTGTAACCGAGCTCCCACTTGTTCACCGCGTTCACGCCGCATTTGACCCCGTATCTGTTCAATCTTCTCGTAAACTCGGGAATACTGATCTTTTTGAGTCTTCTGGCCTCTGCTATCTTTTTCCCGATGACGTTTTTTTCCTTCTCCGCCTCGCAGTTGTAGGTCCTTTCAAATTCCGTGATCATTGCAGCCATATAATAAATACCCCCGCTTATATTGAGTTGATCATATTATATATCCCACCGGGAAGTATGTCAATTAATAAACGTAAATATTTTACGCTTTTTCCATTGACAAGCACCAACGGGAAGTTTATATTGTATTATACTTAATTAAATTAATATGGGAGTGTATTACAATGGAAGAGATGCGGCAGGAGACAATAGAGGACCTTAAAAAGAGGAATATATGGCTTTGCTATGACACGGTGGAGACCGAAAGAAATAAGGCAACCGCTTTTTATTCGGCAAAAAGCGGCGCGTTTCTGGCAAAACCCGAAGATTTTCTGAAATACGGTATTTCTTTTGATGAGGCAAAGCGTTTTGCAGAAGAACACGGATACGAAGGCCCGGCTATGATAGTGCCGGACGGATATTGCGCGGTATGCATAGACGGATTTAAAGCAAATCATTTTGATCTTATGGCGATGGCAAGATTCGGGACCTATAAGGAAAGCCGTGGGGATAAGGTCAGTATTATATGCAGATGTGAAAGCGAAAAAATATCTGAGGCACTCGGCAGAGAATACCTTGCCAAGACGAACCGTGAAATGTATATCCGGCTGCCGAATGAAAACATGAGTTTATTTTTCGGAGCTTTTACGGATTGCGCGATACCGTTTTACGATAATCCCCTTATTTCGTTTAATAATATCAATGACTGTACAGAGGCAATAATCTGTACTGTTTCGGATTACGCACAGACAGAGTATCCGGACGAATCCGATAAGCTTCCGGACCTGGGACCGGACCCGGTATTCATAGAATATAACGAACGGAGCAAAAAAAATGAGATCAACAGGGCACTGCTTGCCCAGTATTTCCGGGAAAATGAGCATTATCTGATTGTCCGCGATTACGGGCAATCGTCAAATTCGAAGTATCTCTACAGAAGAGGATGCTACAGAGCGGTTTCGGACGACGAATTCAAAGGGGCAATACGTAAGTTTATCGAAGCTTATGATCCGGCTGCCGTAGAAGTCAAAGATCTTACAGAGGTAATGAGACAGCTCGAGACAGATAACGATACTGTTCCATCGTCCGCGCTGGACTCCAATCAGGACATAATCAATTTCCGTAACGGGACCCTGAATATAAGGACACTTGAATTCACAACAGAGCACAGCCCGCTTCTGTTTTCCACGATCCAGATCCCCTGCAACTGGAGATCTGCTGCCGCGCCGACTCCGGTCTTCGACAGGTTTATGGATGATTTTACGCGGAAAAACGCCGAAAAGAAAAAGCTTCTCCTTGAGTTCATGGGTGCAGTATTTTCAAATGTTCCCGGATATAAGATGAAATCGGCCCTGTTTATAAAAGGAAAAGGAGACAGCGGGAAGTCACAGCTGCTGCTTCTCTGTGAAAGAATTCTGGGCGATGAAAACTGGACTTCGACCACTCTCGAACAAGTTGAAGAGAGATTCGGTGCTTTTCCGCTTTTCGGGAAAAGGCTTGGAGGAGATCCGGATATGGGATTTGTACCGCTCAAGGAGCTGAAAACTTTTAAAAAGCTTACAGGCGGAGACGCGATAACAGGAGAAGAAAAATACAAAAGCTCTTTCAGCTTCGTCTACAGAGGACTGCTGTGGTTCTGTATGAATGATTATCCCATCTTCGGAGGCGACAACGGGCCCTGGGTATACAGAAGAATACTTCCGTTTGAGGCGGGGCCGTCAATTCCGGAAGCAAAACAGGATAAGATGCTTCTTGAAAAGATGTATGCGGAGAGAGAAGGAATTATCCACAAAGCAGTTATGGCCTTCAGAGAAATAGTCATCAACGGCAGCTACCGTTTCTCGGTATATCCCGAGATGGCGGCAAAACTCAAAGAATACACGCATGAAAACAATGTGGTCCAGGAGTTCTGGGATGAATGCATGACTGAAAGGAAAGGTATGGATCTCGATCTCTGCACCACAGGAAGAGTATACAAAGTCTTTGCAGCCTGGGTCAGGGATAAAGGACGCATAACTATGGGAGACAATACGTTCAGAAAAAATGTTGCGGCCATACTTGACGCCGACAACTATAAAGACCTTGTTGTCAAACGCAACAGCGGTAACTATTATATCAATTACACGCTTACGGACGAAGCGAAAAACGAGTATAGGGATGCCTACGGGCCGGAAATTTTATACAGGGAAATAAGCGGTGCACACGGGTGAACACCTGATGCAATCCGCCGAACAGTCGAAAGTGCTGCGATGCAACGGCTCAAGCACTTAAATGACAGCGTGCACAGTCAATAAAACTTTTTGTTTTTCTGCAGATATACGTATATTATGTACTTTTTTCGGATTTTCGGAAAGTACGTGCACTACGTGCACAATCCTTGAAAACAGAGGGGTTTTCCAGGGAATAGACTTGCACTTTAGAGTACACGTGTTCACTCCTTTAATAAAAAACGAGGCAGAGGCAAGGGATCCCTGCCTCCGCTTATACCGTTGGGCATTTGCCGTTTCAGCTCTGTTTTATCGTTTCGACCAGTTTTTCAAATACCTTGCCTGTGGCGAGACAGTCCGAGGCGCCCTGCGCGCCGCTGAAATCTATCCCGAAGTATTTGCAGAGAGTTACAAGCTTGTGGTTTTCGACATCCGAGGGAACATTCAGGACCTTCCTCGCTAGCGGCAGGGTGTTGTAGTATTTTGCGTTAGGCGACAGATCCGTGCCGTTGCAGTACAGGAATTTGACATCGAAGGGAAGATTGTGCCCCACGAAATTGCAGCCCGAGACAAAATCCGAGAAGGATCCCGCGACTTCACCGAAGAGCGGCTTGTCCTTCGGGGCGCCCTCAGGCAACTTCTTTTCTGCTTCCAGAAGAGCTGAAAAGCTCAGAACAGGCACATAGCCCTTATCGAATTTTATGGCGGTTATCTCCGTTATCTCGTCCTCCTGGGGATCGAGGCCTGTCGTCTCGGCATCGATCACCACGAAGGGGAAGATATCGTCGTCGGTGGTCTCTTTGGTAACTGTGGAATACACTATTTCAGGCATATCGGCGAGGTCGCGTTTGAGTACCGCCTCGGAGGAGATCTGTATCTCGGCGGACGGGATCTCCGCGGGGGAGACATCTTCTTCCGCGGCAGGAGCCTGTCTTGTCGGTTCGGGTCCGGACTGCGCCGCACCGGCTTTTTTGAGCTGACTCAGGATATAAAGAGCTATGAGCAGGAAGATTATTGCCAGGATCAGGGTGAAAGCGGATTTTGAGATCAGAAAAATAATGAAAAATACAGCGGCCAGGATCAGAAAGATCGTTGAATAGGTTTTGTTCAGTTTCATTTCGGTGTGCTCCTTTCATGTTTAATAATTTAATGCATTTTCTGATTAAATTATAAGAGCTGAAACCGCCAATGTCAAAGCCTAAACGCAAAAAAGAGGAAAAATCCGATAAACTGTTTGCGGAATAAGATCGCGGAAGTTATACTGTTCTCTGCACGGATATTCGCAAAGAGGAAAGGTGCTTTGAACATGAAAAAGATAAGGAGACTTGCCTTTTTGCTCTCCATCCTTATTATGCTGAACGGATGCGCAGGGGGACCGGCGCATCAGAGTTCGGAAACGGGGACGGAGCAGCAGGCAGAATCAACAGAAGCTCCGGCGGCAGAAACCGGAGAAACGGAGATCATTCCGGAAGAAGAAAAAACGGAAGAGACGGATATGAAAACAGAAATACTGTCAGAGAATGAGATAAGGATCACGGTCGGGACAGGCTCTTTTATCGTGAAGCTTGACGAAAACAGTTCTGCGGCAGCCTTGAGAGAGCTTCTGGCTGAAGGGGACAGAACGATTTCCGCTTCGAATTACGGCGGATTCGAAAAGGTGTGCGCTCTCGGCACAACGCTTCCGAGCAATGATGTTCAGACGACAACTTCGGCCGGAGACGTGATGCTGTACAGCGGAAATCAGATCGTGATATTCTACGGCGCGAACTCCTGGGCCTACACAAGGCTGGGGAGAGTCGAAGGCCTTTCGGCGGAAGATCTGGAAAGTATACTGAGCGGTCCGGAAACTGAAATAACATTGAGCCTGAAGTAAGAGAAAAGCAGCTGCAATATAATGATACGGAGCTTATACGGCCGGAAGATATTCCGGCCGTATTGTCTTGTCATTTCGGTCTCATTGTGCTAAATTTACTGTAATTAATTAATAATTGCTGATAAAGGCAGACTATATAACATGTTGGACAGAGAATACAGATCGGACTATTTTAAAGTAGTCGTCCCCGTGACGATGCAGACTTTCCTGACTGCCGTGCTGACAGCCACCGACACGATCATGGTCGGAATGCTCAGCAGCAAGTCGCTGGCCGCGGTATCGCTTGCAAGTCAGGTCACCCTTATAATAACCAATCTGATCGCGGCCATCTCCGTCGGCACTTCGGCTCTCGCCTCGCAATACTACGGCAAGAAGGATATGGAATCGGTCAAAAAGGTCATGTATACGACCTTCCGGTTCTCCATGATGCTGGGCGTTTTCTTCTTCCTGATAACTCTTCTTTTCCCGAAGATCATAATGGGCATCCTGACCAACGAGCCGGAGATAATAAGCCTCGGAGCGGGCTATCTGAGGCTGCTATGCCCTTCCTTCCTCTTTATGACCTTCTCGCAGATCTGGATGATAATCATGAAGAACGCGGGCCGCTCCATGGTGGTCACGGCGATAAGCACCTGCTCCGGGATCCTGAACTTCATTCTGAACGCGGTCCTGATCTTCGGACTCCTTGGAGTTCCCGCCATGGGGATAAAGGGTGCCGCGCTTTCAACCACGCTCGTCTCCATGACCGAAGCGATCGCCGCGATAGTCCTCAGCAGGAAGGAAAAGAACGTTTCGATCGAGTTTAAGAGGATATTAAGACGCAACCGCGCCATACGGCAGAAGTTCATACACTATACGATCCCCGCTACGGTGCAGACCGGCTCGTGGATACTGGCGAACACCTGCATCGCAGCCATCATAGGCCACATGGGCTCCAATGCCGTAGCGGCAAACGCGGTGGCGCTGTTAGTGTTCGGCATCACCTCCTCGATATACAACGGCGTGGCGATCGGCTCGGGCATAATCATAGGCAAGGAGCTCGGCAGCGGCAATACGGAGGGCGCGAAGAAGCACTCCGTTTGGATCATGGCCTTCAACGTCGCGGTCGGCGCCTTTATGTGCCTGCTGATCCTCTGCTTCAGGGGAACGATAGTAAAGGCCTATCCGGCCTTCTCGGTCGAGGCGAAGGGACTTCTGAGCTTTATGCTGACGGTCGTCGCTATCAAGAGCATTTTCGGCTCCCTCAACAACTGCATGTCAAAATCCCTGATGTCCACGGGAGGAGATATCAGATATCTGACCATAATGGATATTGTCAACATGTGGGGCGTGATCGTCCCTGTCGGTCTGATCGCTGCCTTCGTGCTCAAGCTGCCGGTCCCTGTCGTCTACATTCTGGTCAATCTGGATGAGGTCACAAAGTTCTATATACAGCTGCGAAGGGTGCTTACCTGGAAATGGGTAAAGGACCTCACGAGAGTCGAGTGGGCTGAGCCGGGCAGATCCGAAAGGCAGCTCAAGAGCAGGATCCTGAAGGAGATGCCTGTCGGAGCTCTGGTGCTCGGTTCATACGGCGACATCATCTACATGAACGATGCAGCGGGGAAGATCCTGCAGATAGATACGGAGGACGCGCAGGGGAGAAAGCTTCTGCAGTATTTCATAACCAACGGCAACGACGATTTCGCGAATCTCCTGCTCGACGCGATGTACCAGAACCGGGTGATCCACAGCAGGAAGATAAGCTACAGCTGCGGAGATACCGAAAAGGAACTCCTGCTGCACACCATGATGGTACATGAAGAAGATCTGCGCTTAGGCCTTTGCGCGATCATCGAGGAAGCATGACGGGGAAGAACGGATACCTGACGCTGGAGCACACTTTTCAGCCCGAGTATGACGAAAACAGCGAAATACTGATACTCGGCTCCTTTCCCTCAGTAAAGTCCAGAGAAGCAAACTTCTATTACGGGCACCCGAAAAACAGATTCTGGCCGCTTATAGCGGATATCTTTGATGAGAAAGAGCCGTCTTCGACAGAGGAGAAGAAGGCTTTTCTCAAAAGAAATCGCATAGCGCTCTGGGATGTCATAGCAAAATGCGAGATCAGAGGCTCGTCGGACAGTTCGATAAGGAATGTGGAGCCAAACGACATTAATTTGATCCTAAATAGCTCAAAAGTGGGGAGTATTTACACAAACGGCAGGAAAGCTTTTGACCTCTACAACAGGTACTGCCTCGAAAAAACAGAGAGGGAAGCCGTCCTGCTTCCTTCAACGAGCCCCGCGAACGCCGCTTTCACATATGAAAAGCTGAGAGAAGCGTGGGCAGCGGTCAGAGATCCGCTTTAAAACTGAAGAAAACAAAAAGACGCGAAACCGGATTCCGGTTTCGCGTTTTGATTCTTCGCTATTCTGTTATCCGGTATCTTACTTTATCTCGAGAACAGGGACGAAGCTGAAGTCCTCAGGGAAAGCTCCTTTGGCGGAAACAGTTTTTATCTGCATATTTCTGGAGACTTCAAATGTGTACTCGGCGCTGGAAGCCTCGTCTCCGCCTTCCCAGTTGCGGCCGTACACCAGGGTAACGGTTGCAGTTCCCGCGGCTTTCGGGGTGAGGACATATGTCTGTGTTCCTCCGACTCCGACCATTCCCTCTGCATGCTCGTTCTCGACGTATTCTTCGGCTATATCGAAGATCTCATTGTCCTGGGAGATCTGCCAAGTGTAGCCGGTGGTAGGATTGGCCTCCATCGTAAAGGTCGCCGTCTGGGGGGCCTTTTTTCCGCAGCCCGCGCAGAGCGCGAGAGCAAGGACCAGAGCCGCGACGCAGATCATAAGCGCAAGTTTTCTGATCTTCATTTTGTTTATCCTTTCATCGGAAAAATAATGTTCACTCAGCGGCTTTGAGTATAGCACCCGGATATCCGAAATGTTGAATAATCAATAAACAATGTTTGAACCAAATTCAAACGGTTTTCTGTCGCCCTGCCGGTCTTCTATCTGTCCCCGCCGTATTTCTTTTTAAGCTTGCGCAGCTTTGATCCGCAATGCACAAACAGATAAAGATATAAGAGCAGCAGAACAGTGAACAGTATAGTAAACATATTGGCAATAGGATAGCCGCCCTCAATGCTTCTGAAGAAATTCGGAAGCACGCAGGCAAAAAAGATCACCAGCAAGGGGAGCATACGGGTCTTGACGATATGCTCGATCATATCGGCACGCGAGGCGTCGTCGGAAAAGATCTCGCTGTCCTGCTCTGTATCCGTATCCGACACAGGCTTTCGGAAATACAGCCACCCCATACAGCTGTTGAAATACTCCCAGCCGTAGTCCTCGAAGATCTGGAGATAATCGCGGTCTTCCGTATTGTTTTTAAAATCCAGCCGGTATACGACATCCTCGGGAGCACAGCTTTCGAAGATATAGAAGCAGGGCACAACGGTTTTCACGAGCTTCCATCCGTTTTTATGCTGCTCACGCAGCCAGATCTCCTCTTCTTCATAATCTGCGATTGTGAAAAAGCGGACCAGAGTCTTTCTGTCATTCATTTGCATTCTCTCCTTTGCTGTTTTTGTAAAGGCGCTCTATGCGCCGGATCTCAAGTTCCAGGATCTCTGCCCCGAGAGCGGTGATCTGATAAAGCTTTCGTTTTTCCACTTCTCTAACAAAAGCGATCAAGCCGTCTTTCTCCATTTTCGAGAGAGTTCCGTACATAGTGCCTGCGCTGATAACCAGATCGCCTCCGGTCATCTGCCTGACAAGCTGGCTGATTCCGTACCCGTGCTGCGGCTGCTGCAGACAGAACAGTATATAAAACCCGCTCTCTGTCATGGGGACATAGATCCTTTTGATCTTATTATCCATAGGCCCTCCTGACTATTGCATCTCGATATATCGAGGTTCGTTATATATTATATCGAGCCTCGATATAAATGTCAAGAGGTTTTTCCTGTGTCAGGTTGCCGATAACAGTATTCTCTAGGGGGCTTGCGATCCTCGGCCACAACGGCTCCGGGAAGAGGACAAGCTGAACCCGTGACTGAATAGTTAAAAAGAAGATCTTCTTCAGAAGATCTTCTTTTTAACTATATAGGGAGTTAGCTTAGAAAACCGTAAACCTGGATGATTATCCGGTATTTTTTACTTCCGGTTCAGGTGCCTGTCGAGCCGAAGCCTCCGGCTCCTCTTTCTGTCTCGTCAAGCTCGGCAGCCTCTTCAAAGTACACCTGAAGATACGGCATGATAACCAGCTGGGCTATCCTGTCTCCGGGGTGCACTGTCCTCGCGACAGTCCCGTCATTGTGGACAGCGACTATTATCTCACCTCTGTAGTCGGAATCTATCACCCCGACGCAATTCGCGGGCCTGAGACCCTGCTTCATTGCAAGCCCCGATCTAGCGAATACCGCTCCGAAGTAGCCTTCAGGTATTTCGACCGCTATTCCGGTACCTATACCCGCGGTTTTGGAAGGGAGGATCTCAATGTCCGCGTCGGTGCATGAGCAGAGATCGTATCCCGCGGCAGAAGCGCTGCCCCTTGCAGGTATCTTCGCCGCCTCTCTGAGCTTTTTAATTTTTATGACTGTCTGATTGTTTTCGTTCATTATTGATCTATGGAGACTATATACTTCTGATTTTACCTTCTGTATCTGCCATTGTATAAAAACAGGAGAAAGCCTGTCAAGCATTCTTTTTCCGCCGGATACATCAGATCGGACCTAATGCGCCGGTCCGGCTCCGGGGATCCGTCAATCGTTATTTACCCGGTATAAGTGCAGAAAGCGTCGCATGCCCTCGACAAGGAAGGAAAAGTTGCGCTCGTCACAGACGGTGTCCCGCGGCGTGTGGATCCGCGTCATGTACAGCCCGAGGACGGGGGATCTGTTCATCGCCGCTACGCCTATGGCGCAGGGAAAGTTCATCTGATCCGACGGGTAGAACGCCCCAAACGGTCCGCAGAGGTGCAGCTGTTTGTCACCTTCGGGGGAGAAGGCCTCTTCGAGCGCTGCACCTGCACGCTTTTTCGCCTTGCCGTTCTGGACGATCAGAATGTGATCGCCGTCCGAAACGCAGTCGAAGTTGACAACGGGACGGTCTTTCATGGCCTTTTTGTGTTTCGAACTGAAAAACGCCGAGCCGAAGAGTCCCGTCTCCTCGTGGTCGAAGAAGACGAAGGCGCAACGCGACCGCTCTTCATCGCTCAGTGCGGCTATGAGTTCACAGAGCGTTAGGACGCCGGAAGTATTGTCGTTGACAGTGTGCGGATTGGCCGGGCCAAAGATAAAGACGTAAAGGATCAGCGCTAAGGCGGCGAACCAGCAGAGCATAAACGCCAGCGGCGCAAATACGCCGATCCTGATCAGGCCCAAGGCCAGCAGCCCCGCTGCCGCGAAGAAGGGGATGAGGATCAGAAGCTGGTACAGCAGATAGATCAGCAGGTTCTTTGGCGTTATGAAATTGGGGAAGGGGAGCCGGGCGCAGGTGTCGTAGTGCGCAGTGAAAATGACATCGGCGTTTTCGGGATCGCCCAGCACGAGGTTGCGGCACTTGGGCCATCCGCCCTCCTCCACCGTAAGACCGGGCAGCCGGCTCTGCATAAATTCGGTGAAGCGCAGCTTCTGTGCCTTTGTTTTGCGTATCTGCCAGTCGCGCAGGATCTCTCGGGACAGTTCGGTCATCACAAAACTCCTTTGGATTATCTTATATGAATATCATTGTGATTATATCATGTGGCTCGTATCGATACCAGTATCTGTGAATAACCTTTTGGCGATTCTTGAGAAGCTCCAAAAAGAACACAGGCTATTGTATCATAGCCTGTGTACCAATGTGGCGGTGAGTAAGTGATCCGGTCGCGCCTGCTGCCGTTTTGATTTACAGCTTTTTGCAGGTAATATCGTCGAATGAAAGACAGCCGTCGCCGAAAGTCAGCTTGAGCAGACCGCCCTTGCGGCCGAACTCATTCTCTCCGATGGGATAGAGCCGGAAGCTCATCTCGTCCCCGTCTTCGTCTATGGCCTTGGCGTGAAGCTCGCCGTCCTTCATAAACACCTCGTCGATGATGAAATCGGCGTCTTCGGGGTGCTCGTATCTGCCGCAGAAGCTCTCCCACTTCGACCTGTCAGGATCCTTGATCGCGATATCCTCGATGGAGACGATGGGGCCGGGCTCCTGATCCCGTACGATCGCTTCCATGCCTTTCCAGTAGCCCAGGTATGCCCGGACGTCCCTGTAGTCCCGACAGGAGAGTATCACAAGTACCCTGTCCGCGTCGATGAAGCGCTCAAACCATGTGGCCACGCCCGGCATGCCGCCGCTGTGGTTGACGACGAGCCCGAGCTCCTCGTCACGGCCGACTGCCCAGCCGAAACCATAGCCAAGCCCGTCATCCTCATCGTAAACTGCATTCTCGCCGTTGTTGAGCTTTACGGGGGTGTACATGAGCTCCTGCTCCTCAAGAGTAAGCACTTTGCCCTCGCGCAGCGCCCGGTCCCATTTGAGCATGTCGAAGATATTGGTGAACACATAATCGTCACCGTTCAGACCGTCAAAGGCGACCACGTCGCCGTCCTCAGAGGAGTCGATGTCAGCCACGCATTTTCCGTCATCATACACCGTCGCCTGAGCGTAATTCTCAAAAGGCACGCCGTCTCTGCGGATATGGCAGCAGCGGGTGGAGCTCATGCCGGCGGGCTCGAAAATGTTCTTCTGCAGGAACTCTTCATAGGGAACGCCGGAGAGCCGCTCCACCAGAAGCGCCAGCAGGTTGAAGCCGGTGTTGGAGTAATGCAGACCATCCCCGGGGGCGAAGTAAGGCTTTGCCTTTGTCTCGCAGAGGAAACGCAGGATCTCGTCGTTGCCGGGCACGCGCTTTTCTTCCTTCCAGATCCTGATGAACCAGTCCGCATCGTCAAAATAATCGGGAATGCCGCTGGTGTGGGTCAGCAGGTGCCGGACCGTCACGCCGGGGTACGGGATCTCCGGGAAGAACTTCACGATCTCGTCCTCCGGATGCAGCTTTCCCTCCCTAACCAGCAGCATGACCGCCGCTGACGTGAAGGGCTTGCTGACCGAAGCCAGCTGGAAGATCGTGTCCTCGGTGATCGGGAGCGTGTCTTCGGGATCCCGGAAGCCGAGAACGCCCTTGGACACTACCTCGCCCTTTTCGGCGTAGAGCCATGCTCCGTTGAAATCGTCCTTTTTACTCAACTCGCGGGCTAAGTTTTCCATCATTATGTTCTTATCCAATGGTATGATCCTCCTTTATTCTTCAGCGTTTTTGTAGATCTCACAGGCGATGTCGTTCATCGCCTCGTCGGCGGCTTCCGTGACGTTGTTGTACATGATGGTAACGCAGATGTCTTTCTTGCGGGAAAAGACCCAGCTGGTCAGAAAACCCCAGTTCTCTCCGCCGTGACCGGCAACGCTGTCTTTTCGCGCTTCCGATTCCCAAACGTCGAGGCAAAGGCCGTAGTCATCCATGACAGGCGTCATCATGCGCCTCGCGGTCTTCTTTTTGAGGAAACCGCCCCTGCGATAGCTTCTTGAAAGAGCAATGCCTATCTTGCAGAGTTCTGCGGGAGTTGTCCACAGGCCTGCAGCGGCGTGCTCGGGATAGTAGTGATAGCCGTGGGCAGGGTCCTCCTTCTGCGCCAGCCTGAAGCCGAACGCGGCGTTGGCGACGAGCTCCTCATCCAGCGGCTGGAAAAATCCGGTCCGTTTCAGACCGAGGGGGTCGGCGACCTCCTTCCGGAACGCCTCCCTCAGAGTGACTCCCGTAATCCTCGTGAACGCCAGTTCGGCCAAAGTGATTCCGCCTCCGGAGTACATGTGCTGTTTGCCGTAGGGACGGATCCTTCTGAGCTTCGGCGTATTGCCCTTTCCGTTCAGAACGTCTTCGAGCGAAAGCGGTTCGTGGTTTGCCGGATAGCCCGGGAAGCCGTGCAGGTTGTAGCCCGCCGTGTGTGAAAGCAGAGCAGCGAAGGTCATCGGTCCTTTCTTGACGTATTCCGGCACGACGCCTGAGATATCCGCGTCAAGATCGATAAGCCCCTTGTCCGCGTACCGCAGGAGGGTCAGCGCAAACATGGGTTTGCTGACAGAGCCCGCCTGGAAAAGCATATCCGGGTTCACCGGAAAGACCTCGCCGTATCTGCCGCTGCCCGCGCAGTAGGTGAGTAGATCACCGTCTCCGTCACGGACGGCAATACTGACGCCGTAGCCCTTCTTGCCTTTGATGCGCATGGCCTTATCCACATCGACGCCATAGATGTTCTTGATGATCCGGTTGGGGCCTTTAAGCATCCGCATCAGCACAGCCTCGCCGCAATCAATAATTCCGGTCTCCCGGAAGCCGGCTTTATGATAGACGTGAAGGCCCCTCTCGTTCTCCGGCCCGGTGGACAGGAAGAGCCGGTCGGCACCGTTTTCTTTGAAATATTTAATGATCTCCTGCAGGGCGGCCTGGCCATAGCCCTTGCCCTGTTCGTTCCTGTCGATCATGAAGCGCCAGAGCCAGTAGCGGTCATTCGGATCTTTCACATCCGGATCAAAGGCAAACATACAGAAGCCGACCAGCCTGTCGTCCGCACAGATCGCGAACGGGCGCGCAGTGCCGGGGTGCTCTTTATTCGTTTCCTCCGCTTCATTCAACGAATAGTCGTTCGGCGCAACGAAGGGCTGATCTTCCCTCACGGAAAGGGCAAGAACGGCTTCCCAATTATTATCATTGACAGGTTCCAGTTTTATTATCATGAGTTGATCTTTCTCCTTGATTAAATGATTTGGTATGAATTGTTCCGGTATTATGCCGGCAGCTGAAAAAGGGCGCAAAAATACCGCAGCGAAGCAGCTCCCGTCGTGGCTGCATCCTGCGGTTCCCACTATCAGAAGTTACCCAAAAACGGCACAACGATTCAGAGGGGTATACTACCCCCTGTGTTCTGCGCCTCTGTTAAGTTTTCAGGCGATAGTAATGATCACCGGTGTACGCACCTTTCATATAATCCTTTTGTATTATACATGCAAATGCCGCAAAAATCAATTCCGACAGTTTTCTTTTGCTGTTGCTGAAGTTTTAGAAAAAAGGATTGTTGCCTTGATAAAATAGCAATCCTATTCTGGCGGAGAGTAAGGGATTCGGTCGCGCCTGCGGGCTTGGTCGGTCGCGGGTCCGGCCATCCGCAGGAAGGCCGTTCAATACCGCGACGGTTCGAATCCCATAACTTAACTATAAAAAGAAGACCTTCATAAGAAGATCTTCTTATTATGGCGGAGAGTAAGGGATTCGAACCCCTGTGGGCTTGCACCCAAACGGTTTTCAAGACCGCCCCGTTATGACCGCTTCGGTAACTCTCCGTTTACAGTTTTTAATGAAAGAGCACGCGATCGCGTGCTCTTTCGTGGCGCAGAAGGAGGGATTTGAACCCTCGCACGCTTTTGACACGTCTACTCCCTTAGCAGGGGAGCCCCTTCGGCCTCTTGGGTACTTCTGCAAGCCGAATGAATGCAATCTCTCAAAAATTGCCCGTGTATCATAGCATAAGCTTATTGTATTGTCAAGTTTAATCGGATAATATGTTGTGACGAAAATTTAAGGAAATTTCATGCCGGATCGCTGTTTTTTGTTGACCGGCAAGGGAAAAGAGGGTTATATTAGTATAGAAAAGAGGCGAAGGATAAATGATCGATAACACGTTTTTAAAATTATTCAAGGTGCTGAGGCTTTCCGGATACAGAAGCATATTTCATAAGCTCTGCAACAGGGAGGGCTCTTTGAGCGCGACCGAGGCATATGCGGCGGATGTCATCTATCTGCTCGATGAACCGACGATCAAGGAGTTTTCCGCTTTTCTGGGAATAAGCCAGCCTAATGCTTCATATAAGGTAAACAGCCTGATAGCAAAGGGATATGTTGAGAAGGTCCTCTCCAAAACAGACAGAAGGACAGCCCATCTCAGAGTCACGGATAAATTCCATAAATACTATGACGAGACTGAGGCGGCCGTCCGCAAAGTGGCGGGCGTTCTGGAAGAGAATTATTCTCCGTCCGAGATAGCTCTGTTTGAGAAAATGCTCGTCACGCTGAGCTCAAAGATAAGCTGAAAAACCGGATAAAAAAGAAGTAACCCCTGACCGCAAACCGTTTAACTGCAGCCAGGGGTTACTTCTTTGAATTTTTTGTATCCAGCATCATGGTTACCTCCTTTTCTTTTACTTTAAGATTTCGATTACGGCCGATCGGAACATTCACACAAAAGCCACAGATGCATTCAATAAGATCTACTCATCTTTAACTCCCTTAAGCGGGATACACTTAACATCCGGATCATTTAACGTCATTTCCGATCCCGTACAGCTGCCCCTCTCCTTCATAGGGGCTTTATATTATAAAACGTTTGTTTCCTTTGGTGTACATAATATACCATATTAGACATTTCGGCGCAATATGTAATAATTCACAAAAATTTACTGTGAAATTTGTACAATATTGCCAATTGACATGATCCTATATTTCGTATAAAATGAACAATTGTTCAGCGCTGGGGGCATTTTATGATATCCCCGCGTTATTTTTTACAAACGGCAAAAGTGGCGCCAAAGTGGAAAAAAAACAGTAAGAAGTTCATACAAATAGCGGAAAAATGCTAAAATTTGACTTAAGTGGGGATTATGTGTTATAATGCGACGATATGAATGGTGGATTACACCACATATATATAACTAAAACTGAGAAAAAGGAAGGAAGGCATCTTTATGATATGCAGAAATTGCGGAAAAGAGATAGATGACAATGCAACGGAATGCATCTATTGCGGCTGTCCTACCGGTCTGGAAGAAGCTGTAGCTGAAGATGAATCTGACAGAATAAATGCGGAAGAAGAATATTATGAAGAAAAGGATACCGGTGAAGAGCTGCCGGCAGACGGAAACGCGGAAGGATCTGAACCGCTGAGTTCCCGGACAACATACGTACCGGCAAATACCCAGAGCAGCAGATCCGGTAAGCCGGGTGTTATTTCCGGAGCTACGCTTTCGACCGCCATATCCATTTTATGCGCGATCCTGAGCCTTGTCTGCCTCGCTATGACGATCTCCATAAGAAGCGCTATTGCGGACAGCGCTGCGCAGATCAGCGATCAGATGACCGAAGTCAGACAGAGCACCGACGCGCTCTATTCGAAGCTGGATGATGTGGATACTACGATTGCCGATCTCACCTCCAACACGAATGAACAGGTCGCGCGTCAGGCTATAAAACTTACCAAGGATCTTAACGCTCTTGCCGGGCCGGTTACGGAAGGAAAGTATAATCAGATGTTTATCATCAACGCGCAGGGCGACCTCAGTGTTACAAGCTCCTTCGACTGGCAGAAATACAATGAGTTTACAGGTTCCTGGGAATCCATTTCATTCACCGGTGATGCTACGACAAACGAGGAACTGGGACTCAGGTTTGAAAATAAGATAGACAATTCGACCGGGACATATACCTCTATTCTTTGGGCAAACGGCATAACTCAGGCAGCTGCCGGAAGGTACCGCTGCGTGATCACAAATGTCAGCGGAGTGAGCATCAGAAGCTCTGAAGCGCTGGTAGAGATCGCAGTCCAGTAAAGACAATGAAAACAGCACTTATTAAGTGCTGTTTTCTTTTTTTGTCTGCTTGTAAAAGAGAGAGCCTGATGATAAAATTATAGCAGAGTAAAGATGAACGGAGCACAAGATGAAACTTACATTTCTCGGAGCGACACATGAAGTTACCGGAAGCTGTACCCTTATCGAGGTCGGCGGAGTCTACGGGATAGTGGACTGCGGTATGGAGCAGGGACGAGACGTATTTGTCAACAGGGCGCTTCCGGTCGCTGCAGACAAGCTCGATTTCGTTTTATTGACACATGCACATATTGACCACTCCGGAAATCTTCCTCTTCTTTACAAAAACGGCTACAAGGGCAGTATCTTTGCGACCCCGGCCAGCTGCATGCTCTGCGACATCATGCTCCGGGACTGCGCGCATATTCAGGAGTCCGAAGCGGAATACAAAACGAGAAAAGCGAAAAGAAAAGGAGAAAAAGGAGAGCAGCCTGTCTATACTCTGGAAGACGCGCAGGAGGCCATATCCCATCTGAGACCGGTTGAATACGGTGAGACCGTACAGGTGGCAGAAAACGTATTTGTCCGTTTTATCGACGCCGGGCACCTCCTGGGCAGTTCAAGCATAGAGGTCTGGCTGACGGAAGACGGTGTCACAAAGAAGGTGGTATTCAGCGGAGACATCGGAAACTTCAACCAGCCCATCATAAATGACCCGCAATACATAAAAGAAGCTGATTACGTGATCACCGAGTCCACATACGGCGACAGATACCACGCGGACGACGGGAGCAACAGCATAAAATATCTCGCGGACTGCATCCAAAGGACACTTGACAGGGGAGGAAATGTGATAATCCCGGCATTCGCAGTCGGAAGGACTCAGGAGATGCTGTATTTCATCCGTGAGATAAAGCTCAAGGGCCTTGTGAAGGGACACGGAGATTTCCCGGTGTATGTGGACAGCCCGCTTGCAAATGAGGCGACTGGCATATTCCTGCAGTGCGACAGAGGCTGCTTCGATCCGGAGACCAAAGAACTCCTGGACGCCGGGGTAAACCCGCTGATGTCCCCGAATCTGAAGCTCAGCGTGAGCACAGAGGAGTCCAAGCTCATAAACTCCGACAAGGAACCTAAAGTTATAATATCCGCCTCAGGCATGTGCGACGCGGGCAGAATCAGACATCACCTGAAATACAATCTGTGGAGAAGCGAGTGTACGGTGCTCTTTGTCGGATACCAGAGTCTGGGAACGACAGGAAGGGCAATTATTGACGGAGCGAAATCGGTAAAACTGTTTGGGGACGATATCGCGGTCAAGGCGGAGATCGCGTTTCTGCCGGGCAAAAGCGGACATGCTGACAAAAACGGGCTTATCAAATGGATCACTTCATTTGAAAACAAGCCTGAACTCGTATTTGTAAACCACGGAGACGATGCCTGCTGCCAGTCCTACGCAGACTGCCTGAGGGACGAGTACGGCTTCAATACACTGGCGCCTTACAGCGGGACCTGTTACGATCTTCTGGAGGGGAAGGCAGTGAAGCTGACCAGAGGTGTTCCGGTCTGCAAAAAGAGCGAGAATCAGGCGAAAAATGATTCCGTGTTCGCGAAACTGATAGACGCCTGCGAAAGACTCGCATCTCTTGCAAGATCCATAAAAGAGCACTCGAACAAAGAGCTCGAGCGTATGACGCAGGATATAAACAATCTGATAAACAAATACAGGTAATATAAAGCTTGTTATTAATATTAATTGCGCGGCAGTGATTAATCACTGCCGCGCAATCAGGTATAGGAGGGAGGGTTATGCAGGGACAGGTATACGGATTCAGCCGAGGCTTATATAATCGGCAATTTCAGCATAGTCTTCATTTTCGAGAATCTTCGCGATCGTTCCGTCTGCCCAGAGCGCTTTCAAAGCTTCGTTGACCTGGTCGCGCAGAGCATCTTCTCCGATGCGGAAGCCGATAGCGTAAGTCTCATCTCCGAGGCTTTCCTCAAGGAAACTGTAACCGGTCTCGTCAGATATCAGGAAGCTGCCCAGAGTGGCATCAACAGCGATCGCGTCGATTCCGCCTGCCTTCAGATCCTGGAATGCTATCGGGTAAGTCTCGTATACTTCGAGGCTTGCAAATGTGTCCGCGAGATCTGCGCGATCTTCAGTGAGCAGTGTGTAGGCGGAAGTAGCAGTCTGAACGCCCACAACTTTACCAGCGAGATCGTCAAGCGTCTTTATTCCGGAATCATCGGCTACCAGGATCATCTGGCTGTTTACCGAATAAGGCTCGCTCCAGCAGTAATCGTTCTCACGGCCTTCAACAGTGAATCCGGACCAGATACAGTCACAGCTTCCTGCCTGGAGCTCGGCATCTTTAGCATCCCAGTTGAAGGGGACTGCCTCGTATTCCCAGCCGAGGGATTTGCATACGGCCTGACATACTTCCACGTCAAATCCGCCGACGGTGCCGTCGTCACTCAGGTAAGAATAGGGGGGATAGTCAAGGTCGAAGCCCTGTTTGAAGGTAAAGGTCTCTTCCGGAGCACTCGCGGGAGCAGCTGCGCCTCCGCAGGCGCAGAGAGCGAAGATCATGCATGCAGCCATCAGCAGAGTAATTATCTTTTTCATTTTGTTTTCCTCGTTTCGTCCTGTTTATCAAATTAGCACTTTAGCGAACTAATTTAAAGGAATAATATACTATGCCCTCTAATTTGTCAAGCACTTTTTTTCGTTGCCGTATAAATATTTTTACTGTATAATACGCGCATGAATATGACAGAGACAAAAAAAGAAAAAGAAAGAGCCTGTCTGGCGGGACTTGCTGCCCTCTCTATGGACGTGCGGGAGAGATCGACGGATATTTCAATGGATGAGCTCTCCGCCCTGATAGAGACCGCAGGCGGTGAACCCGTATGCACTCTGATCCAGCAGAGGCCGGCACCGGATCCCGGATCATTTCTGGGAGAGGGGAAAGTAGCTGAGCTCAAGGAACTTGCGGAGAATAACGATTGCAGCTTAGTAGTATTCGACAACGAGCTCTCGCCCTCCCAGATGAGGGTACTGGAGGATAAGCTCGGAGTGAGAGTGCTCGACAGGTCCGGACTCATACTCGATATCTTTGCCCAGAGGGCGAGAACGAGGGAAGGACAGCTCCAGGTGGAGCTGGCACAATATAAATACATGCTGCCGAGGCTTACCGGTATGTGGACGCACCTTGTGCGGCAGACAGCCTCCGGCGGATCGTCTCCTATCGGAACCAGAGGCCCCGGCGAGACTCAGCTCGAAACGGACAGGCGGCATATAAGAAGAAAGATCCAGAAGCTCGAAGAGGAACTGGCAGAGGTCAGAAAAGTCCGTGGGACCCAGAGACGCAGAAGGGTAAAAAACGAGATTCCCGTTGTCGCGATAGTGGGCTACACAAATGCCGGGAAATCCACTCTGCTTAACAAGCTCACGGGAAGCAGCATCGAGGCAAACGACAGACTTTTCGATACGCTTGATACTACGACCAAAAAGCTCAGGATAGACGATACGACAGAGGTCCTGATCTCGGATACGGTCGGCTTTATAAGAAAACTGCCGACTCAGCTGATAGAGGCGTTCAAGGCAACGCTCGAGGAGCTGGAATACTCGGATGTGCTGCTGCATGTTATAGACATTTCAAACCCCGAGTGGGAAGAACAGGCAAAGATAGTTGACGAGCTGATCACCGCTCTGGGAGCAGAAAAGACTCCGTGCATCAGGGTATTTAACAAATGCGACAAATTCATCGGGATAAAGCCCCACGGAGATAACTCGGTATGCATTTCAGCAAAGAGCGGGGAAGGGCTTGAGGCGCTTAAAGAGAAGATCGTCTCGGTACTCGATAAAGAAAAAGTTCATCTCAAGCTTCTGCTGCCGTATTCGAGAGCGGGGCTTGTGGACAGTTTAAACCGTGAGGCTTCCGTCATCTCCTGCGAATACAGAAATGATGGCATAGAGGTAGAGTTTTCTGCCGACAGAGCTTTCTGCGACAGGATACTTGCAGACAGAGATATAAAAAATGCCGGGATCTGAAAACATAAGAAAAAAAGTGCCCGCCGGAGACGGCGAGAGCCTTTATACGGAGAAAAGATCGCAGTTTCTGGGGCATGTCAGAAAGGTAAGCACCGAGGACGAGGCGAGAGCCTTCATAGCGGAAGTTAAGAAAAACAACCGTGACGCCCGCCACAACTGCTGGGCTTATATAATAGACCAAAACACATTCCGCTACAGCGACGACGGCGAGCCCCAGGGGACTGCCGGAATACCTATGCTTGAAGTCCTGAGACGCGAGGGCGTGTCGGAATGCGTTTGTGTTGTCACAAGATATTTCGGAGGGGTGCTGCTCGGAGCGGGCGGGCTTTTGAGAGCTTATACAAAAGCCTGCAAGGACGCGCTCGACGACGCCGGAACGGAAGAGATACGCGAAAGATCCCTTATCGGTGTAAGCTGTCCGTACTCTCTGTTCGAAAAGCTGAAATATGAACTTACTCCATATGAGGCGCTCATAAAAAACGCCCGATACGGAGAAACGATAGAGCTTGAAATAGAAGTTCCGATTGAAAAAGCGGAAGATCTTCAGAAAAAAATAAAAGAGATCGGGATCTATTGACCCCGATCTCTTCTTTATTGATAGGTATTATTTCGCGTATTCGACAGCCTTGGTCTCGCGGAAGACATGGACCTTGATCTGGCCCGGGTATGTGACTTCCTGCTCGATCTTCCTTGCAATGTCGCGGGCAAGAAGGATCATCTGGTCTTCGTTTACCTCTTCCGGCTTGACCATTATACGGATCTCCCGGCCTGCCTGAATAGCATAGGAGGAGGCGATCCCGGGGAAGCTGTTGGAGACTTCTTCGAGCTTTTCGAGACGTTTTACATAGGTCTCGATATTCTCGCGTCTCGCGCCCGGACGGGAAGCTGAGATGGCGTCTGCAGCCTGGACCAGGCATGCAATAACGCTCTTGCATTCGACGTCGCCGTGGTGAGCCTCTATAGCGTTGACGACGACCTCATTTTCCTTGTACTTTCTGGCAATATCTACGCCTATCTGAACGTGGCTGCCCTCAGTCTCGTGGTCTATGGACTTGCCGATATCGTGCAGGAGTCCAGCGCGTTTGGCAGTAGTAACATCTACACCGAGTTCTGCCGCCATCAGGCCTGCGATATGGGCAACTTCGATGGAGTGGTTCAGAACGTTCTGACCGTAACTCGTCCTGAAGTGCATGCGCCCAAGAAGTTTTATGATCTCGGGGTTGAGGCTGTGGATATTGGTCTCAAAGGCAGCTCTCTCGCCTTCAGATTTGATGATGCTGTTGACTTCTTTCTGGGCTTTGGAAACCATCTCCTCGATACGTGCCGGATGGATCCTGCCGTCCTGGATCAGTTTTTCCAGAGCCAGGCGGGCAACTTCCCTTCGAACCGGATCAAAACCGGAGACAGTGATAGCTTCCGGAGTATCGTCTATTATCAGGTCGCAACCTGTCAGTGTCTCAATGGACCTGATGTTGCGTCCTTCACGGCCGATTATGCGGCCTTTCATCTCGTCGTTCGGCAATGCAACGACAGAGACCGTTATCTCGCTCGCGTGGTCTGCAGCGCAGCGCTGGATCGCAGTGGAGATTATCTCCCGGGCTCTTTCATCGGCCTCGTCCTTGTACTGCTGTTCGACCTCCTTGAGCTTGACCGCCATCTCATGGGTGGCGTCCTGTCTTACCATGTCTACCAGGTAATTTTTCGCTTCTTCAGCGGAAAAACCGGATATCTTTTCCAGCATTTCAAGCTGGCCCGCTTTGACCTTCTCTACTTCCTCTTCCTGCTTCTTTACCGCAGCAAGCTTGTCTGAAAGAAGTTCATTTTTTCTGTCAATGTTCTCGATCTTTTTATCGAGGTTTTCTTCCTTCTGCTGCAGACGGTGCTCCTGCTTCTGGAGCTCTGATCTGCGCTCTTTTACTTCACGCTCATACTCAGTACGGTTTTTGTGTATTTCTTCCCTTGCCTCAACGAGAGCTTCTCTTTTTTTGCTCTCGGCACTCTTTATCGACTCGTTTATTATACGTTTAGCTTCTTCTTCGGCACTCTCGATCTCCCGCTCACCGACTTTCTTGCGATAGATAATACCGAGGACGAAAAATAAAACAGCTGCTGCCAAAACGACGACTATAAAAATCCAAAGTGGAACAGACATAGAAAATAAACACACCTCCATTCTTTTAAAATTTAAGGTGGTTTTTGCAATATTATCAAATTAATTATATTTTTGTCGTATATATTCTATCAATAATAAAGATTTTTAATATATATAGAAAAATACAGAATGATCTTAAATATAATTAATAAATAACCAAGTAAAACCAATCAATTCTATCTTAACAGGGAAATTATGTCAAGCTATTTGTGAGAAGATAAATTGCACAATGAGCGGAGAATTGCTCTCCGCTCATATTTGCGTTCTTAAGTTTTTCACAGGAAAGAAACAGCACGGTTTATAAAACGCAGTCCGTCTGATTCATTTCATCGGAGAACGCCTCAGGCTTTTAAAATTTAATGTTTTTCCAGGTCCTTGGTGAAAACAGTATTATCATCGCATAGATCTCAAGCCGTCCGAAGAGCATGCAGAACGCAAGCACCACCTTTGAAAAGCTGGAAAATGCAGCGAAATTACCCATAGGCCCGATCATGTCCGCAAGACCCGGTCCAACGTTTGACATGGCTGTAAGCGCGGCAGAATAATTTATCTGTGAGTCAAAACCGTCGACTGATATGAGAAGGCCGGTAATGAGAATGAGAAGCATGTACAGAATAAAATAGGTATAAGCAGCCTTTACGCTGCTTTTGTCAAGGCGTGTTCCTTCAAGCCTGACAGGGGCTACGCTCCTGGGAGACAGGATCTCTTTAAGATCGGCATAAACACCTTTTACGACTATCATGACACGTGAAAGCTTCATTCCGCCTCCGGTGCTGCCGGCGCAGCCGCCTATAAACATCAGCATAACTATAATGCTTTTGGTGTATCCCGGCCAGGCGAGGAAGTTGCGGTTTGAAAAACCGGTGGTGGAAATTATGGCTGCTACCTGAAATAGAGCGATCCTGAAGGCTTCACTGAAGGAGCCGTATATTTTTACGATACCTAAAGCAATTATGAGCGTCACACCGAGAACGAGAGCAAGAAAAACATGCAGTTCTTCGCTCTTTACGGCGATCTTAAATCTGCCTGTCAAAGCCAGGAAGTAGAGGTTGAAGTTAACGGCACAGACCAGCATGAATATCGCGATAACATATTCTATATATGCACTGTGGAAGCCGGCGATAGCGTCTCCTCTTGTTGAAAATCCTCCCGTTCCGACTGTTGAGAACGAATGCAGGATTGCCTCATAAAAGTTCATGCCTCCGAGCATAAGAAGTATGGTTTCAAGCAGGGTTATTCCGATATAAATGAGATACAGAATGCGGGCGGTTGAGCTTATCTTCGGGACAAGCTTTCCGACGCTTGGGCCGGGAACTTCAGCTCTCATAACATGCATCGAGTTTTCGCGGCTCTTTGGCTGGATCGCCATCATGAAGACAAGCATGCCCATACCGCCTATCCAATGGGTAAACATTCTCCAGAAAGCCCCGCATTTGGACAGCGATTCGACATCTGTTACTATGGAGGAACCCGTGGTGGTAAAGCCTGAAACAGTCTCAAAGAATGAAGACGCGTAATTTGGAATCTCACCGCTTATAAAGAGAGGCAGGGCACCGAGGAGAGACATTATAGTCCAGCTGATACCGACTGTGAAAAAACCCTCTCTTGCGAACATTTCGTTCGATGAAGGCTTAATCAGTCTGAACAGAAGACCCAGGCCTGCACAAAGAGCTGCGGTTACAACAAAATTCCAGATACTTTCATGATATATCAGGCCGCAAAGCAAAGGCAGCATCAGCAGTGCGGACAAAATCAGCAGAACAGTTCCTGCGGTGCGGAAACAGAGTTTAAAGTTCATGTCAAAATATCTCCAATATTTTTGACTGTTCTTCTGGGAGATATAATAATTGCATAGTCTCCCGGTTCCAGAACGGAAAGTCCGTCGGGCACCAAGGATTTGTTATCCCTGATGACAGATATGATAAGAACGTCTTTGCGGAGTTTTAGATCTTTTAAAGGAATGCCGGTACACGGGGCATCTTTGTCAATATAGAATTCCGCGGCTTCCGCTTTTCCGTCTGCAAGCAGATACAGCGTCTCCATGCTGGAGCCCTCTGAATTGCCCATAGCTCTGACATATCTGATGATCTGCTCACTCATGAGTCCTTTTTCATTTACGATCGAATCCAATCCTGCGGACTCGCTGATCTCCGCAAAGTGATCCCGCGTGACTTGAGTGACGGTCTTTGCGCCTGTCTTGGATTTTGCATATATGGAAGTAATGATGTTGTCGGAGTTGTCTCCGGAAACTGCCACAAAAGCATCACAGTTTCTTAAACCCGCTTCTATGAGTACATCGTCATGAGTCGCGTCGCCAAATACCACATTTGCTTTAGGAATAAAATCTGTCAGGACCTCGCATTTTGCCCTGTCTTTTTCAATTATAGTCACTTCCATGCCGAGCTCGCAGAGCATCCCGGCGAGATATACGGCGATTTTGCTCCCGCCCATGATGATAACATCCCTGATCTTTCTGGTGTATGCTCCAACGGCATTGAAGAACTTTCTGAGTTCCGTCGCCGAACCGAAAACACTGAGTTTGTCATTTTCCCTGAGCGAAAAACCCCCGCGCGGGATGATCGCTTCATTCCCTCGCTCGACCACGGATATCAGAACTTTGGAACCGAATCGGGGCAGGTCTTTAAGCTGAAGCCCTATGAGGGGACTCCCGGCAGCTATTTTGTACTCCGCTATCTCCAGCTGGCATTTTGAAAAAGTGCTGACATGCGAAGCGGAGGGGAATTTTATAATTCTCGATATTTCCTTTGCGCATTCATACTCGGGATTTACGACAACGGAAAGACCGAGTGTTTCGCGCAGAAATTCGTTTTGCTTCAGGTATTGGGTCGCACTGACACGGGCAATAACATGTTTTGTTCCGAGCCTTCGGGCAGCTATACCGCAGATCATATTTGTTTCATCGCTGCGCATTGTTGCAATGAGAAGATCCGCATTCTCGACTCCCGCATCCTTCAGGACATCGGAGTCTGTTCCGCTTCCCTGTACACAGATAACATCCAGGGCGTTGGAAATATAAGACACGACCTCATCGCTGTTGTCGACTATTGTCACGTCGTGGCCTTCATCGGAGAGAGCGCTTGCAAGAGCGAATCCCGATTTTCCGCCTCCGACTATAATAATCTTCATAAGGCAGTACCTCCGCAAAATACATAATAAATCATATTATTATATCAGCTAATAAAGGAAAAGTACATTCTTTTTAGGTTTCCAATTATGGATAATAATAAGCGCACATGATATAATCAAAAAAAACAATGGGGCGGGGAATAATGAAAATATGCATAATCGGTGCAGGAGCCTCGGGAATGATGGCAGCACTGGCAGCGTCAGAGCGGAAAACAAACATTATCACTGTTTTTGAGAGACAGCAGAGAGCCGGGAAAAAGCTCAGCGTGACCGGTAACGGCAGATGCAATCTTACAAATACCAATGCTTCTGTCACGTACTATCACGGGCAGTCTCCCGAGTTCGCAGCATTTGCGCTTTCCTCTTTCGGCCCGGAAGAAGTAAGAGCATATTTCAAAAAACTGGGTCTTCTTACAACAGAAGAGTACGGCGGCAAAGTATATCCTCTTTCCAATTCCGCCAACAGCGTACTGGATGTCCTCAGATTGCGCGCGGTCAGCTGCGGGATCGATATAAAGACTTCCTGTGAGGCAGAGATAATAACAAAAACGGCTGAAGGCTTCAAAGTCACGGCAGGAGCTGAGACTGAGACTTTTGACAGGGTAATAGTCGCCTGCGGAGGACCTGCCGGGAGAAAAGCGGGGGGAACAGAGTCCGGGATAAAGCTGCTGAAGAGCCTCGGGCACAGCTGTACAGCGCTTTATCCGTCCCTTGTACAGATAAGGACAGATCCGGTCTACCCCAGAGCGCTTAAGGGAGTAAAGGCGGATTGCAGAATAAGCCTGTTTTCCTGCTCTGAAAAACGAGCCGAAACAGAGGGAGAACTGCTGTTTACGGACAGCGGTGTCTCGGGACCGGCTGTTTTCGATATATCCAGACAGGTCTCCGTCGGGAGCGGTGATGATCTGTATTTAATGCTTGATTTTCTGAAGGACAGCTCTGCTGAAGAAGTGACGGAAATGATAAGACAGAGGATAGAGCTTATGCCTGAGCTCCCGTGCTCAGACCTTCTGACAGGGACCGTTCATAACCGCCTCGGCAGAATGGTCCTGAAATACAGCGCCATAGCTCAGGAGAAAAAGGTTTCGGAGCTTTCATCTTCAGATGTGAAAAAGATCGCATATTCGATCAAGAACTTCACTTTAAAGGTGGCAGGAACGGAGTCCTTTGACAATGCCCAGGTGACAGCGGGGGGAATAAGGACTTCGGAATTCGACACTGAGACAATGGAGAGCAGGATCGTTCCGGGGCTCTATGCCTGCGGTGAAGTGCTGGATATTGACGGAGACTGCGGGGGCTTTAATCTTCAGTGGGCATGGGCAAGCGGAAGGCTTGCAGGCCTCTCGGCCTCAGCGGGGAAATAAAATGAACAGCAACAGATATCTGGTCAAAAATTTAAGACTCGGCGTCGGAGAAGATATCGGCGCCTTGAGGAAGAGAGCGGCAAAGGTCCTGAAGATAAAGGAAAGCGATATTAAGGATATAAGCCTTGTGAAACGCTCTCTGGACGCGAGAAAAAAGAACGACATCCACTATGTCTGCTCGGCGGCAGTCACAGCCGGGAATGCTCTGAACGCCGACTTGTATGAGGAGATCGCATACGGGATCCCAAAAGTCTCATTTCATGGTCTGAGGCCGGTCATCGCAGGGTTCGGGCCTGCAGGAATTTTCGCAGGTCTTGTTCTTTCCAAAGCCGGGCTCATGCCGCTGATCCTTGAGAGAGGCGGAACCGTAGAGGAGAGAACGGAGAAGGTGGAGGCCTTCAGGAAGGGAGAGGCCCCTCTGGATACCGAGTGCAATGTACAGTTCGGGGAGGGCGGAGCAGGAACCTTTTCGGACGGAAAGCTCAATACCGGAACTCATGACAGCCGCATTTCATGGGTCCTGAGACAGTTTTACGAACACGGGGCTCAGGAGAGCATCCTTTATGACGCAAAGCCGCACATAGGCACAGATATACTGTGCAGAGTCGTAAAAAATATCAGAGAGGACATTATTTCAAACGGGGGAGAGATCCTCTTCAACTCAAAGCTCGAGAGCATAAACATTCAAAGCGGTTCCGTTTGCTCAGTAACTGTATTGCGCGGGGATGAAAAAATCGGGATCCCGTGCGAAAAACTGATCCTTGCCACAGGGCACTCCTCAAGAGACACCTTTGAAATGCTCAAAAGCAAAAACGTGCCTATGGCCAGAAAAGGCTTTTCCATGGGCGTCAGAGTCGAGCACAGACAGGAGGACGTTAATGCCTCGCAATACGGAGAAGACCCTCCCGAAGGGCTTCCTGCGGCGGATTATTCTGCAAACGCGCATTTTGAAGACGGGACCTCGGCCTATACATTCTGCATGTGTCCGGGAGGCAAAGTCATAGCAGCTGCCTCTGAAGAGGGCGGTGTCTGTACAAACGGTATGAGCGATTCGAAGAGAGATGCCGAGAATGCAAACAGCGCCATACTTGTCACATTAAGTCCTGAGGACTTCCCGGGAGATGATGTGCTGGCAGGCGTGTACTGGCAGAGGGAGATAGAGAGAAAAGCATATCTTTATGCGGGAAAAGACTATAAAGCACCGGTGCAGAAAGTCGGTGACTTCCTTGACAATACGGCCAGCACCGGCCCGGGCAGAGTAAGACCGAGCTATGAGCCGGGAGTATATTGGGGAGATATAAGACAGGTGCTTCCAGCCAGGATAACGGAGGTGCTTGCGAAAGCAATACCGGAGTTTTCCAAAAGACTTGCTTTTTTCAGGGATCCGGACGCTGTTTTAACCTGTCCTGAAGCAAGATCCTCATCGCCTGTAAGGATCCTGAGAGATGAGAACTGCGAGAGCGGCATCAAGGGCCTTTACCCCTGCGGAGAAGGGGCAGGCTATGCCGGGGGCATAACGTCCGCGGCAGTAGACGGGATGAGGTGTGCCGAGAAAGTGATTTTGTCCCTTTTAAGAGAAAAAGATGTATGATATAATCTTTTCAGAATAAAAACAACACGGAGATGAGATGAATATGAGGTTTTCGGGATTTGAAGAACTTCTGAAATACTATGCGGTTAAAACTCCCGACGCGCCGGCGTTTTATTTCGCCTCTGCCTCCGGTGAGAGGGAAGTCTGCTCTTTCGGGCAGTTTTATGATGCGGTTCATATTAGAGCGGAAGAGCTCAAAAACAGCGGAAAGACCTGCGAAGGAATACTCGCTGACGGAAGCTTTGAGTGTGTCAGGGAGATTTTCGCCGCCAATATTGCGGGACTCCAGGTCGTTATGCTTGACGCCAATGTACCCGTTTCGCTGCTCGAAAAGCTTATACCTTATACCGATATGGATCTGCTCTGGGGAGATATAGAGGAAAAAACGCGCCTCGAGGAGAGAATGTCTCCGGGCGTAAAAGACGGGAAGGACAGGATCCTGTTTTTCACCTCAGGAACGACCTCCGCCTCCAAGGCTGTCACGCTCACAGGCCACAGCCTCTGTCAGTCAGCGTATAACGGCGGGGAAAAGCTTCCGCTGGAGCCTTCGGACACATTGCTATGCATGCTGCCTCTGGGACATGTCTTCGGCTTTGTCTGCGGGCTTTTGTGGGGTACGAGCTGCGGAGCCTCTGTTGCACTCGGAAGAGGGCCGAGGCATTACCCGGATGACTGCAGTTTCTTCAGACCGACTGCAGTTTCGCTCGTTCCTCTGCTCCTCGGCTTTATGATGAAGATGAATGCTTTCAACCCCGAACTCAAGACGGTCCTGATCGGAGCCGGTGATTGCAAAAAGGAGCTTCTGGCAGCCGCGGCAGCGAAGGGCATCAGGGTGAGCTTCGGATACGGACTTACAGAGACGAGCTCCGGCGTGGCGATCTCAGTCTCCGGCGACCCCTACGCCATGGAGATCTGCCCGGATGATGAGATCACGCTGGCTCCGGACGGTGAGATACTTATTAAGGCACCCACATGCGTCATGCAGGGATACTACAAGATGAAAGAGGCGACTGATGCCGCTTTGAAGGATGGAGTTTTTTACTCCGGAGATACCGGTTTCTTCGATGATGAGGGAAAACTCCACATAACAGGAAGAAAAAAAGAGATGCTCGTTTTGCCCGACGGGACAAAGCTCTTTCTTCCGGAATATGAGAGCGCGATCGCTGCTGTTTTGAAAAACCCCGAGATCGCCGCAGATGTAAAAGACGGAAGGCCAGTGCTGATCATCAGCGGGGACGGGGATAAAAAGGCTGTTTTGCAGGCGATCAGGCCCCTGATGGATGAGCAGCCTAGAGGCAGACAGATAAGCGATGTTATTTTTGTAAAAGAACCCTTGCCGAGAACGGCAACCGGAAAAATAAAACGCTGGGAACTCCGGCAGAAAGCAGGTTTATAATGACAAGAGAAGAAGTGGTACAGCAGATCAAGAAGGTCATTTATGACAGTGTGCCTGAACTGGCGGGAAAAGATCTCGAAGGCGATACGGTCATTAATACTGAGACTGCCATCGATTCCATGGGCTTCATACTCGTCATATGCAAGCTGGAAGCGCTGTTCGATATCAAGATCCCGGAGCGCAGATGGAACAAATTATCCACACTGAACGATGTGGCAGACGAGATCATGAAATATCTGCCTAAGGATAAATAAAGTGCATTCTGAGGAGATAAAGATCCGGAACAATCATACGGACATGTACAGGAGACTCAGGATCTCAACCATGTTCGAATGGTTTCAGGAAGGCTCGATAACACATACCGAGGAGCTCGGGTGCGGCAGGGAGAAGACTCTCGACAAGGGCCTTCTTTGGGTCGTTACGCTGCAGAGAGCGGAGATCGGAAGACTTCCTCTATATGATGAAAAGATCATATTCAAAACATGGCCCGGAAGGACCATGCATGTGCTGTTTCCGAGATTCTACTCGCTCGAGACTTTCGAAGGGGAGAGCCTCGTAAAAGCCTCCGCTCTCTGGACGCTTGTGGACAGCAGGACCCGCAAGATGGTATTCCCTGAGAGAAACGGCATAGTCATTGAGGAAGAGCGCACAGGATACGAGATCGGTCTTCCTTCTCCTCCCAAAGCGATCGGATGTCCGAATAACGGGAATTTCACCGTGCCCTTCAGTTTTGTGGACCTGAACGGACATATGAACAACACAAGATATTTTGATCTTGCCGAGGACATGATCGGAGAGAGCGCAAAAGGCAGGCAGCTTAAGGAGATAAGCACCGAGTATTCATCCGAGATAAAGATCGGAGAATCGATGGAGCTGAAGTGGGGAAATGAAGATGATCTCTATTACCTGGAAGGGAACACGGAAAGGCGCGTTTTCAGAATGAGCCTGAAATACTGAGCTTCAGGAGAGCTGACAATGAAAGAAATACCTTCGCCGGATAAATGGCTTAAAGAAGCAAAGGAAAGCGAGAACGCTCGTCTTTGCGGAATGTTTCTTCTCCACAACGGAACTGTCAGGGAGACAGCCAAAGCAAAGGTCCGTCTGGGGGAAGAAAATACAAGAGAAGTTAAAGGAATGTATTTCTCTTCAGATGAGGAAAAAGTAAATTCCGCCATAGCCGGGGCATATGCTATGCCCGGAATCTACTATGTGAGAGTCTGGCTCAACGAAGGGGAGCTTAAGACGGGAGACGATATAATGTACGTGCTTGTCGGCGGAGATATAAGGCCTCATGTTGTCGACGCGCTCCAGAGTCTCGTCGCAGAGATAAAAACAAATTGCGTTATCGAGAAGGAGATATACTGAGATGAGTTATAAAGCTGCCGTTATTACTGTCAGCGACAGATGCTCTAAAGGACTTCAGGAGGACACTTCCGGGCCCGCACTCTCTGAGATGTTGACCGATGAAGGCTATGAGATCGTATACAGAGGTCTTGTGCCTGACGAGCAGGAACTCATTGAAAATGAAATAAAAAAATGCGCCGATGAGATCGGCGCAAATATCATACTGACAACGGGAGGAACAGGCTTTTCCCTCCGCGATGTGACTCCGGAGGCAACGAGAGCTGTTATTGAACGGGAAACTCCTTTTATTCCCCAGGCCATGCTTTATTACAGCCTGAAGATAACTCCGAGAGCGATGTTCTCGAGAATGGTCGCCGGGATCAGGAAAAACAGCCTTATTATAAATCTTCCGGGAAGCCGCAAGGCCTCCACGGAAAATTTATCCGGTATAATCGGTGCTTTGGACCACGCGCTTCACATGTTGGCCGGAGAGGGACACGAATAATCTCCGTGGATTCCCCCCGTCTTTGAGATGAGTTTCACCTCTGAGATGACCATATCCTTCTGGACAGCCTTGCACATATCGTAGACAGTCAGCGCCGCGATTGATGCGGCTGTCAGAGCCTCCATTTCGACCCCGGTCCTGCCGTCACAGGAGACGGCAGCATATATATCTACGGAGTTCTTTTCCTCATTTAAGGAAAGACTCAGGTCTATCCCGTCCATGACTATCGGGTGGCACATGGGTATTATATCGGGAACTCTCTTCGCTCCCATGACGCCCGCTACCTGGGCAACAGTCAGAACATCGCCTTTTTTCATACCTCCGCTCTTTATCAGGGCGAAGGTTTTTTCATTTACCAATACTCTCGAGAAGGCAGTGGCGGTGCGTCTGGTGATGTCTTTATCGCCCACATCGACCATCTTCGCCCTTCCCTCATTGTTGAAATGGGTGAAATCGGAATCCATAGGGTTCAGCCTCCGATCATGTTCATATTTCTGCCGGCGCGGCTGCGCTGCTCCGGAGAGAGCACTCCGTGCCATTCGGGCTTGGCCAGTATCGCCTCTTTGAAAACTTTCACCATTCCGTCATAATCCAATCCTTTGATCGGATATTCGGCATCGGAGTGGAGACAGGGCTTGATCTTGCCGTCCGCCGTAAGCCTCAGGCGGTTGCATTCTTTACAGAAATGCGCGCTGACCGGTGAGATGAGCCCGATATTTCCTTTTGCTCCGGGAAGTTTATACAGTTTGGCAACGCTTCCGTCCCGGGGAAGCTTCTCAAGTTCCGGAAGGACTTCCAGAACCTTTGTATATGGAATAAAGGCCTCTTTTTTGAAATCCCCGCTGTCGTACATGGGCATCATCTCTATAAAGCGCATGTCGAGCGGATATTTTCTTGTTAGCTCAGCAAGGGCGGGAATCTCGTCATCGTTAAATCCGCCGATCAATACAGCGTTAAGCTTTATCTTATCAAAACCTGCATTCAGGGCGGCTTCAATGCCTTTGAGAGCGTCTTCGAGATTTCCGCGCCTGGTAATATACCTGTATTTGTCATTGTCGAGCGTATCGAGACTTATATTTAGGCGTTTAACACCGGCGTTTTTCAAAGGTTCTGCATATTTATCCAATGTTATGCCGTTTGTAGTCACGCAGACCTCTTTGATCCCATCGGTATGAGCCGTTTTTTCACAGATATCGACAATATTTTTCTTGACTAAGGGTTCGCCGCCGGTAATCCTGATTTTTTTTATCCCGAGCGATGCAGCCGCTTTCACGGCGAGCTCCGTCTCCTCTAGGGTGAGCATCTCCTCGTGAGCTTTTTTGCATACCCCGTCTTCGGGCATGCAGTAGCGGCAGCGCAGATCGCAGAGCTCTGTCACCGAGATCCTGAGATATGTTATTTCTCTACCGTAGCTGTCTTTCATATCAGTATTTACCGAAGGTACAGTTGGGGAAATGGCAGACCTTGCACATCTGGCACGCGCCTCCGTCCCCAAGGTTTATGAGGTCCTCTTTCGTAAGCGGGTCCCCCGCAAATACCTGAGGCATGAGAGCGTCAAACACTGTTGTAGGCCTGCTTATGGAGGCTCCGGGAACGCCCATAATGGTGACATCGTCCAGATAGGCTATGAGTGTCATGTTTCCGGGCTGGGCAGGAACTCCGTAGGAGATTATCCCGGCACCGAGCTGTCTGATCGCTGTCGGAGTCAGGTCGTCGGGATCAACGGACATGCCTCCGGTCATGAACAGCAGATCTGCACCGTTTTCAATATGTGCCTTCGCGGCATTCACTATCATATCGAGATCATCGTCACAGAAAGTAACTCCGATTATCTCTGAGGGGTATTTATCCATCTTAGCCCGGAGGACTCCTTCAAATTTGTCCCTGATCCTGCCCGTATAAACCTCAGACCCTGTTATTACGATGCCGACCTTCTTCTCTTTATAAGGCCTCAGTTCCATAAGTTTTCTGCCTTCACAGAGCTCCTCTGCCATGATTATCTGTTTTTCGTCGCAGACGAGCGGAATGATCCTCATGGCAGCAAGTCTGGCTCCGGGTTCAACGGGATAATGATCCGGCAGAGTAAGGATCGTAAGATCGCCGATACTGTTCAGTTCTTTGAGAAGCTCCCGGTCGACTCTGAACATACCGCGTTTATCCGCAATCAGAGTTACCTTTCCTTCTGAAGGCCCCTCATAGTGTGCGCCTTCTACCGGCGCCATTGCGGCCATTTTCAGAGCCGCGTCCTCCTCATGTATCTCACCGGCATTTTCTTCCCAGATAAAAACAGTCTTCTTTCCAATGTCCAGGAGAGCAGGAATATCTTCCTCCTGAATGACATGCCCTCTTTTAAAAGCCGGCCCCTTGAAGCCGTCTCTCATCGCGGTTATATCGTGACACAATGTAAGCCCTACAGCATCTTCAACTCTGATTTTTTTCATATTGCTATGCCTGCCATCAATTATTTAAAAGCATTATATCACTTGAAGCTACGCTCGCATAGAGTTGTTTTTCATGCCTGAGCCGGTCCCAGAGCCCTCCGGAAATATTGACTCTGAGAGGCTTTGCACACCCCGCTACCGGTTCTATGACAAGGACGGTATATCTTAGATCTTTGATCTCCCTGACGATCCTGATAGCGAAGGCGTTTTCTCTGTCACGGGATTTGCAGATTATGATATTCTTTGCGTATATTCCGGCAGAAGAACATGCTTCATTTCTTCCCGAAGTCTCCAGGGCAATGCCCCAGTCTTTCATATAAACTCTGTTGCCTTCAAGCCATTCAAGATCCGAGAAATTCTCGCATCCCGCGAGCTTCGCCGCAGCTCGGGTAGCGGGCTCGGAGAACAGCTCAGCCACATACTGCTTGCTCTCACTCTCTCCTTCATTAAGAACGCAGACGGCATCACAGAGCCTGAAGACCTCGTCCTTGCTGTGGGAGACAAAGAGCGCCCCTCTTCCGAATTCCTTCAGATCGTCCGCAAGTTCCATCTCCAGCTGCCATTTGAGGAAGCTGTCAAGAGCGGAAAACGGTTCGTCGAGAAGCAGCAGCTCCGGGTCGTTTATAAGTATTCTTGCCAGCGCGACCCTCTGCTGCTGTCCGCCGGAAAGCTGGGAAGGATATTTGTGTTCGAGGCCTGAGAGATGCATCTTTTCTATTTTTTCGGCAACGAGATTTTTTTTCTTCTCCTTGTTTTTTTCCATGCATCCTGCTGCAATGTTTTTCTCAACAGTCATATTGGGGAAGAGAGCATACTGCTGGAAGAGATATCCTACTCTGCGCTTTTGCGGACTCAGGTTAATGCCATTATCGCTGTCAAAAAGAACTCTGTCGTTCAGAACGATCCTTCCCTCGTCCGGTTTTTCTATACCGGCTATGCATTTCAAAGTCATGCTTTTGCCGCAGCCTGAAGCTCCGAGAAGGGCCAGTATCTCTCTGTCCGTCTCAAACTGTACATCCAGAGTGAAGTTGTCGAGTTTTTTTCTGATATCTACGGTCAGCATCAGATGCCTCCTTCAGTGGAAACAGGAACTTTCCTGGTCTTGCGCCTCTCCGGGTGCTCGATCATATTGACGGCAAGGAGTACAACAGCAGAGATCGCGATATTAATAAGTACCCATTTAAAGGCAAGAGCATCATTGTTCGTTCTCCAGAGCTGGTACACGGTCGTGGATATTGTTGCTGTCTTACCGGGAGTATACCCGGCAATCATTGAGGTCGCTCCGTATTCGCCGAGAGCCCTGGCGAAGGCAAGAACTGCTCCGGCGATCATCCCGTCCTTACAAGCCGGCATGCGTATACGCCAGAAGATATATGTATTTGAAAGACCGAGTGTCTGTCCGGACTGTGCAAGAGTTTCGTCAAAGGCCTCAAAAGCTCCGCGTGCAGTTCTGTACATAAGAGGAAAAGCGACGACTACAGTTGCAAAGACCGCACTCCACCATGTCATTACCATCTTAATGCCGAAAGTTTCAAGCACCCAGGCGCCAATTATCCTTTTAGGTCCGAAGACACGCAGCAGAAGATAACCTACAACTGTCGGGGGAAGAACAAGCGGGAGGGTCAGGAAAACATCCAGAATGCCTTTAATAAGCTTTGGGAGCCTGGCTATCCAGTAAGCAAAAAAGATACCGGCGAAAAAAATAACGACAGTGGAGATGGCTGCGATCCTTAGAGAGTTAAACAGAGGATACCAATCCATAAGATCATCTCCGAAAAAATTTATCCTATTTTAACATAAGGGCGGCTCTTTTTGAACCGCCCCCTGCAAAAATAATATATTATTGTTAAGCTACTTTTTCAAAGCCTACAGCTGTGAATACTGCCATAGCTTCATCAGTGAAGCAGTAATCAAGAAATGCCTGAGCGGCTTCATGCTGCGGTGCGTTTTTCATAACAGCAGCGGGATAGATTATTTGCTTGCACATATCCTTGGTTGCATACGCGACAGGCGAGAGACCGGCAGAGAACGCGTCTGTACAGTATACAACTCCTGCATCAACAGCTGCTTCAGTCACCTGGGTGGTTACTTCCTTTACGTTGGATCCGTAAGTAATTGTTCCGGCGGATGCCAAAGCTGCCTCGTCAAGTTCATAGTATTCAAGAATCTGCTGCGTATACTGTCCTACAGGTACATCCTCGTTGCCCATGCAAAAGAGAAGGGTTCCTTCTTTGAGGCCATCGGCAAGATCGTCAAAAGAGGAAAGTCCTTTCGGGTTGCTCTCGGGAACAACCAAAACGACCTTGTTCTCAAGGAAGTTGACGCGGGTCGGAGTGTCTACAAAGTCAAGGCCTTCGGTATTGACATCAGGGCTGGCCTCAATATCGAGCTGATTCATCTGTTTCTGACCTGCAGAAATAAATACATCGCAGTCAGCGCCCTCCTGGATCTGAGTCTTTAATGTTCCGGAGGAGTCAAAGTTCATTGTAATGGTTACATTCGGATTTGCAGCCATATACATGTCAGCGACTTCCGTAAGAGTCTCGGTCATAGAAGCCGCGGCAAATACAATGACTTCAACGGGTTCCGGCGCTTCCTCGACCGGCGCTTCCTCGACCGGCACTTCCTCGACCGGCGCTTCTGTCGCTGCAGGAGCCGGAGCTGCAGCCTGTCCGCAGGCAGCCAGTGCGAAAATCATACAGAGAGCCAAAACAAGAGCCAATAATTTTTTCATCTGTTTTCCTCCAAGTTTTAGAATGTTTTTTAATAACAACTTGCATTTTATTACAAATTGCATAACTATATAATATGCCATTATATATATAATAGCAAATTATTTTTTATTACAAGTTGCTATTGATTACAATACGGTTATACTGTATATATCGCAAAGCATAATTATTATTTGAAAACAAGGAGGCTATATATGAAACTGAGTGCTAGGAATATTTTCCGGGGGACAGTTACAAATGTAAATGAAGGTGCTGTTAACGGTATTGTTACAATCGATGTTAACGGAACACCTGTAAGCTCGACCATCTCTATAAACGCAATTAATGAGCTTGGACTCAAAGAAGGCGCGGATGCGTATGCAGTAGTTAAGGCAACCGAGGTTATGATAGGTATCGGTGAAATGAAGCTCAGCGCGCGCAACAAGTTCCCGGGAACAGTCACTGAAATAGAAGAAGGTGCTGTTAACGGTATAGTCAGAATGGATGTTCTCGGAGGGAATAAGCTCAGCGCGACCATTTCAATGAATGCAATTAAAGAGCTCGGCCTTTCGGTTGGCTGTGAAGCTGTTGCGGTTATAAAAGCAACAAGCGTTATGGTAGGCGTCGACTGATCTGCAGGATACAATTTTCCGGCTTACCCGAAATAACACGGGCAGGCCGGATTTTTCATGCTCTCAATATTTATAATTATTCTTGAATATCTTTTTTCCAAATTATACAATTAATCGGTATAATTGTTCAATGCGGAAGGATAAAGGAAGACTTAAGATGAAAAAGGCTGTTTTATTTGGGGCAGGTCAAGTCGGGGCAATGGTTTCAAATCTGATCGGGTCGTCTTACAGAGTCATATGTTTTGCCGATAACTGTGAAGACAAATGGGGAGAAAAGCTCTTTGGAATACCTGTTGTTTCTCCCGCCGAAAGCATTTCTTTTAAACCTGATCTTGTGTGTCTTTGTGTGACAGGCAATGAAAGGATCGCGGAAATGAAAGATCAGCTTAAAAAACTTGGATTTGATGGAGAGATCATAAGCGCTGAGACCTTTAAGCTCTTTGATTCCAGAGCGGCAACGCTCCGCCTTCTGGCTGAACAGATAAATGCAAATAATACAGAAGGCGAATGCGCGGAGCTCGGAGTCTTCAGAGGAGATTTCGCGGCATTGATAAACGGGGCATTTCCGGGCAGGAGGCTTCATCTGTTCGACACCTTTGAAGGATTCAGAGAGATCGACGTGGAAAGTGAAAAAGGCCTCGGCTTTTCCAAAGCCAAAGCAGGGGATTTCTCCGATACCTCAGAAGAGTCGGTCAGGGAAAAGCTTCCTTATCCCGAAAAAGCAGTCTTTCACAGAGGCTGGTTCCCGGAGACCTTCAGAGGACTTGAAAGACTCAGCTTCTGTTTTGTTTCTGTAGATGCGGACCTGTATGCTCCCACTGCAGCCGCACTGCCTGTTTTCTGGGAAAGACTCTCTCCCGGGGGAGCGATCATGGTCCATGACTATAACAGCCTGCAGTATAAGGGAGTCAAAAAAGCTGTGGACGATTTCTGCACTGAAATAAAGATACTCCCGTTTCCGGTACCTGACCTCCACGGAAGCTGCGTGATAAGAAAATAATGCACATAGGAAGCTTCGCACAAAAAACACCCGGGGATCCTCCGGGTGTTTTTGTTCTTTATTCTCAGCAGACGTGAGGTCTTTTGCCGCTTTCGTATTCTTTCCAGAGCGGAGAGAGCGAGCGGAGCTTTTCCACACATTCGGGTAGTACTCTGCAGATCTCTCCCATCTCCTCAGGAGTATTGTATTCGCCTACAGAAAGTCTTAATGAACCTCTGGCAAGCTCGTAGGGAACATGAAGAGAGAGAAGAACATGGCTCGGGTCAGCGGACCCTGATGTGCAGGCACTGCCCGCAGAGGCACAAATGCCGTGCTTGTCGAGCTCCAGCAGGAGCGCTGAGCCCTCTATGCCCTCAAAACAGATATTGACGGTCCCGGGCACATGATGCTCGAGCGAGCCGTTTATTTTGCTGTGCGGTATCTTTGAGAGCTCTCTGATCAGGGTATCTCTCATAGCACATACTTTTGCCCGGTCTTTTTCCATGTTGTCGCAGGACTCTTCTAAGGCTGCAGCGAGAGCGACAATACCCGCGACGTTTTCGGTTCCTGCTCGCTTGCCGCGCTGCTGGGCGCCGCCTTCGATAAGGCTGTAGAGGGGGATGTTCTTCGCGCAGTACAGGACCCCGGTCCCTTTAGGAGAATGGAATTTGTGTCCGGAAAGGCTCAGCATGTCTATATTCATGGCTTTGACATCTATAGGCATGTGGCCTGCCGCCTGAACTGCATCAGTATGGAACGGGATCCCTCTCTCGCGGCAAAGGGCTCCGATCTCGGGTATCGGCTGTACGGTACCGACCTCGTTGTTTGCGAACATTACGGTCACAAGGCAGGTATCCTCTCTTAAAGCCTCTTTCAGTTCTTCAACTCTGACGACACCGTCTTCGTGTACATCGAGGAGGGTGATATCAAAGCCTTCTTTTTTCAGCTTGTCGAGTGTGTGCAAAACTGCGTGGTGCTCAAAGGGAGTAGAGATAATATGTTTCCTGCCTCTTCTGAGTCCTGCTCTGGCAGCCGAGAGTATGGCCTGGTTATCGGCTTCGGAGCCTCCGGAGGTAAAATAGATCTCCTTAGGCTCTGCATTTAAACATTTCGCGACTGTCTCGGTTGCAGAAGCGATGGCCCTGTTTGCCTGACGGCCGAAGGAATATGATGACGAGGGGTTGCCGTAGGCTGTCGTGAGATAGGGCAGCATGGCATCCAGCGCGGTTTTTGAGACAGATGTTGTCGCGGCATTATCGGCGTATATCATTTTTCCCTCCTTATAAGATAAGAGATGAGCACGTAACGGACGGACTATTCCTGCATTATTATCCTCTTTCCCTTATACAGCGGATAAAGAGCGGAAGAAAAGCCAATAAGGTTAAGAGTGATTTCACAGTCCGGGAAAACAGGGGACAGAGAGGAGATCACAACGGTTCTATCGATCGGACCGTTATGAATTATGTCAACCAAGATAGCATGCTCCTCCGATTTATAACTGCAGTCTATAACAGATGAAAACTTAAACATTTCATTGTCGGCAAGGGCTGCTTTGTCTTCATTAAGTCTCGAGATATCTGCCCCAAGCCTCAGAACACTGCTTCCGCAGGGGCAGGGATCCTTCAGGATCACGGCTCTGTCCCCGGTCCTGTAGCGGATCAGCGGCATGGCCTGCATGCCTATGGTCGTTATGACGAGCTCCCCGTATTCGCCCAGCGGAAGGACCTCGCTGTTTTCACCGACGATCTCGGCTATACAGTGGTTTTCCCTCAGATGCATCCCCTCATGGGCCGGACAGCATATCGCGCCTCCGAGAGCCATCTCGCGCGATCCGTAGTGCGGGAAGAGAGAAGTGCCGAGAATTTCCTCCGAAGCTTCTGTCACCGATCCGGGACACGCGTCCGCGCTGACAAGAGCTCTTTTGAGAGAACCTTTTCCGCAGGCTCTGAGAAGTGACAGAAGATTTGTCGGAAAGCCCACAAAGGTGTCGGGCTTTTCACGCTCAAGGACACAGGCCAGTTTGGAATAGTTAACATAACTTCCAACCTTCAGTGGTACGGCGCCAAGATCTTCTATTGCTTTTGCTATGAGATCGCCGAGACCGTTGGGCCCTGAAAAGGGCATGCATATCATGGTCCTGCTGCCGGGAAATACAAGTTCTCCGAGACCGGCTTTAAACAGTTCCACAGTGTTTTCAAGGTCTTTTGCGGTATAGAAGACTCTTTTTTGCGAGCCTGTCGTACCTGAAGTGGCATCGGAGAGAACACGCTCTATCTCGCTTTGCGAACCTGTAAGGAAACTTCCGGGATTGCGGGCGAGATCTTCATCCGTTGTGAATGGAAGTTTACATAAATCGGAGAGACTTTCCAGGTGAGCCGGAAGGTCCGGGTAGAAAGTGTGCGGGAGCTCTTTAAATCTCATCAAAAGAGCGTTGAGCTTTTTAAGCTGGAGCTCTTCTATATCCTGGCGCTCTAAGGAATCGAGACTCTCCAGGCGCATTATCATTTCATCTATCCGCGAAACATTCATTTGCGGTAGAGGTATTTTCCGTCAGAGTCCGTAAGGTTATAGGCACAGAAGGGGACCATTCCGAGATCCCTGTCCATTTCACAGATATAGCAGCGCTTGAGCCTCTGAAGATCCAGATTGTAAGCATCCTGAAAAATCATTCCGGAGACGGTAAAGGTGTTTTTGAGCGCGTATTCCAGAAAGGCATCGAGGGAAGATGTCTCCGTAAGACCGTTATCGGCGGACCTGTATGTGTCCTGAGTCGCCGGAGCGGACAGGGAGCCCCACTGGGTCGCGACAAAATTTCTGGTGTCGTCCGAGGCGGTATTGCAGCAGCAACAGGAGGAATTTCCTCCGGCTCTCGGGAGCGACTTTAAAGAGCCGTCCTTTCTCCTCAGATAGCTTGCATGAAAACTGCAATAGGGATTTTCAGCTTCACCGCCCGCGAAATCCGCTTTTTTCATTATTCCGCCGGTCTGCTCTTCTATAAGCCTGAGCATGAGGGGAATGGTTATTCTTTTCAGGGTCCTGTCGAGGGAATTCCTGCCGAAATAGCTCACAGGCTGGAAATGCACGCCCCTTACATAGGGAATGTTTGAAACTGCAAACTTCAGGATATCCCCGATCTCATTGTCGTTTACTCCCGGAGCAATGACCGGGACCAGTACGACACCGAGTCCCGCCTCTCTGCAGTTTTCTATGGCTTTCAGCTTCAGGTCCCTGAGCTTCCTGCCTCTGAGTACAAGATAAGCATCGTCGGACAGGGAATCGAACTGCAGAAAAGCGCAGCTCAAGCCCGCAGCTTTAAGCTCGAGCGCGTATCCGGGCTCCTCGGCAAGCCTTATTCCGTTTGTGTTGAGCTGGAAGAAGGAAAAGCCCTTTTTGATGCCCGTTGAGATGATCTCTGGCAGGTCGTCTCTCATTGTGGGCTCTCCGCCCGAAAGCTGTATGTTGAAGGGGCCGCCGTGGGACATCAGATAATCATACTGTTTTTCGATCTCCTCAAGGGAAAGGTCATTGCTTTCCTTTTCTCCCGCGGAGGCGAAACAGACGGGACATCTCAGGTTACAGCGAGTGGTGAGCTCCAGGAGCATACAGCAGCCCTTCCTCAGGTGCTCTTTGCAAAGCCCGCAGTCATAGGGACAACCTTTAGAGGGCTCCTTCCCGTCAACGGGCGCTTCGATGCTCCTGTTCTCGATCTGCCAGTTGAGATAGCTCCTGACATCGCCTTCCCAGATCAGAGTTTTGAAAGAACCGTGCTCGGGGCAGCTTTTCAGCATATATATATTCCCGTCCCTGTCGGCGTCTTTTTCGGCAGGGATCACTTTGAGGCATACCGGGCATACGCTTTTTGTTTTTGCAAATACCATTGTTCAGACCTTTTTGCAGATGACAGATTTATAGGAGGCTTTTCTGCCCGATTGAAAGAAGCAGTCAGGCACAGATCCTCTCCATACGGCTTCAAGATAATACTCGCGCCAAAGCGAAGTCATATCCTTAATTGACGAGACCTCAAAGCCGGAACCCTCAAGGAGGGTTTTTGCGTCCTCGAAGAAAATGTCCGCGAGCATCAGAATGCCGCCTTTTTTCAGAAAACGGCAGGCTTGAGAGATCGCTTTTTCCTGATCCCCGCTGGCATAAAACGAGCATTGGGAGAGGACTCCGTCGAAAGTCCCGGGCTCAAATATGTCTTCGAGATAATTGCCCTTGAGGACTTCTTCGTAGAGAGGATCCCTGTCGACTGCCGTGATTTTAAAGCCGAAGCCTTCCGCGATCGGAATCGAAGCGCCGCTTCCGGCTCCCATATCGAGGACCGCGGATCCGGCTTTAAGACCTGAGAGGGCGAAAAGCTCTCTTGTCTGGTCATCTCCGCCGGGATGGGATCTCATTTGTCCTCCAGGACCTTCTCTACCTGGAGCACCTTGCCGAGAGCGAGGTCCTCCGGAACATATACAAAGCCGCATTTCGGGCAGACAGGCATCTCTACGGGAAAGGCGTTGTTGAGATAGCCAAACACCGCGTCGGATTTGACGAGAGGGATGCCGCATTTGTGGCAGATGAACTGCCCCTTCGGGTCAACTTCATAGAAACTTTTTACTTCGCTCATGTATTTACCTCGTCTCTATAGTCATGCGGTGGCTGTAGCAGGTGGTCACGGTATACTCGTTTTCTCCGCTTTCGGTAAACCATGCCCAGAAGGTAACATTGCCGATACGTACGCAGGAATTGATCTTTCCGGTCGCCGATTCGATCATACCGGAGCCGGTCTTTCTGAAATTGTCTATGAGCGCGTAGATGTCGGTGTCAAGGATCATGCGGTCTTCCATCTGCTTTTTCGCTTCATCCGTGAAATCGATCTTAAAATCGTAAGTCATCTCGATAACATCCTCGTTCCAGATTTCTTTAAGCAGCCTGTTCTTGAGCTCCAGGCGGTTTTTCCGCTTTTCGGAGATCCCCGGGCAGTCATGGGCAGGGGAGTCGTAGACTAGCTCCAGAATGTGCATGCTCTCCCTTCCGATCTTCGCGAAATTGTCCCTGCAGGCCATGCAGTAAGTGAGATAGGGCAGTGAAGTGTCGGAAGCAGTGTTTTCCGCCATCTTCCGGGCGAGATCCTTATTGACATTGGATACCAGCCCGCCGTAGCCGCAGCAGGAGGTCATGTCACGCGAGAGCTCCGTCTCGACCAGGTCACAGCCCAGAGACTCTGCCAGAGCCCTTACCTCGTCCTGCATCGGCACGTCTCCTCTGGCGGAGCAGGAATCGTGAAGGATGATCTTGCGGCCGAGTTTAGCCGATCCTTCCGGAAGGCCTGTCTCGTTCAGGACCTCCCAGATTCCTTTTATCTCTCCTCCGATATCCTCGGAAAGCATTTTCATACATGTGGGACAGCCCGCGATAATGACAGGATCCCCGAGACTCTCGAGCGCTTTCTTAAGCTGCGCTGTTGCCTCATCGTGAAGCGCGGTGCGGCCGGCCCATTTGGCTATCGCCGCGCAGCATCCGAGAACGAGCCCGACTCCGCCGGGAAGTCTTGAGCAGAGATCTTTGTATGCCTTTTCCACGGACTCGGGAGCTATGGCTCCGGCCTGGCAGCCCGGGAAGAACACATATCTGCACCTGTCGAAACCGGGCTGTGGCTTTGCCAGAAATGCCTCGCCGTTTGAAAAGAGCATGTCGAGAAGGGCAAATTCATGGTAGGCTAAGGACATCTTGTCTACAGAGACCATGTTCTCTCTCGCCTTGAGGCAGATCTCCGCCACATCGTATCCGTTGGGGCAGACAATCCTGCACTGGCCGCAGAGCGAGCATGTGTTTATGGCTTTGTTCATCATATGGTCGCCCATGATGATATCGACGTTGTTGTAGATCTCGCGCGTCAGGATCTTCGGGTATTTCTTGTGGTATTGCAGGTAGACGCAGCTGTCTATGCACTCCTCACATTTGCACTGTATACATCTTGAAGCTTCCTCGACCGCTTTTTCGGCTGTATAGCCTTCAGCCTCCGGAACACGCGCTGAAGAAAGCACATTTTTCAGATTTGTATATAGCCTTGATACGACAGGCCCCTCCTCTCCGCGCATGTTTGAGGGATCCAGACCCTGGGCAAGCCTGTCGGCCGAAACGGCAGCCCGTCTCGCGTCAAAGCAGGCCCCGAGGACATCGCCGCAGGAGTCCGAAGAAGAGATCAGACTTGTTCCGGGACAGACCAGAGTCGTATCATCCGGTGAACCGAGACCCAGAGCATCGCGGAACTTTGCGGACGCGCATATGACATCAAAGCTCTCTTTTGTTTCTTCAAAAAACTCTTTGGAGAGGGCAGAGCCAAAATATATCTTAACATCGGAAGAGGTCAGTCTTTTAAGCTCGATCTTCAGGTCATCGCCCTCGAGGAACGGGGCGCATTTTTCAAAGATCTCTTCCGGAGAACTTTCGGATACATAAAATGAAGTGGGGTAGCTCTTGCGGTCCAGCTCGGCCGCGAGAATAAGGGAGAAGAGATCCGCTCCGAAAACGGCACAGCTCTTTTTCTTTTTGATTTTGAACAGCCCCTTGCCGGCTTTCGGGGCGCCGAAGCGCAGAGCGGCTCTTTCAAGAGCCGGCATATCCACAGACTCTCCGATCTCTGCCAGGCGGCATTTTTCGCCGCAGGGCCCGCTGCAGCCGGAGGCTAGTATGAGCGGGAAAGGAGTAATGCGCTCGAGCATTGCCCGCGCCGATGTAAAGTCTCCCTTTTGGATGTGAGCGCAGAAGGTCCTCCCGTCGAGCTTCATCGGACAGGCCGCATAGCAGAAGGCAGGCTCCTCGTGCACGCATTTAAACTCCCTCTCGGCGAGCTCTTCCTTGGTGAAGAGGGGAGTCTGGCGGTAATATCTTGTCGAACGTTCTTTAAAATGATCCATAATAATCAATAAGAAGACACAAGTTTGTTGATACGGTATCAATTGCAGATTGGAGAGGCGGTTTCCCGCCTCTCCATAGTATCATATTTTTTCAGTTGTTTAAAGCCTTACTGAACTTTTTTCAGAGCTTCGAGAACGACCTCAGGACGTGCGGGAACGCGTGTTACACGCGCGCCGGTAGCGTTGAAGATGGCGTTCAGGATAGCCGGGTGAGGTGCATCCAGAGGAGCCTCGCCGCAGCCGGCGGCACCGTAAGGTCCGTTGGGACGCGGGTGGTTCTCCTGGTATACGAGCTCGATGTCATCGGGAACATCGCAGGGATAAGGAATACCGCACTTGAGAAGGCTGGTGTGTACCTTGAGGTCTTCGAAGTCTTCGGTGAGTGCGAGGCCGATGCCCTGTGCAAGTCCGCCGTAGAAGTTGCCGTCGACAGCGAGCTTGTTGAGGATAGTTCCGACGTCAGCGACAGCCGTGAACTTTTCGACCTTTACCTTGCCGGTCGTCGTATCGACAGCGACCTCGGGGAGGAATATGGTGTACATGTACGCCGGGAACGGATCGCCCTGGCTGGTTGCCTGATCGAGGGCAACGGAGGCGGCGAAGGAGAAGGTTCCGGTCACATGGACATTCTCGCCCTGCTTGACTATGCCGTCTGCTACGCACTCGTCATATGTCCTGTAGGTCCCGTCAGCCTTTTCGAGGACTTTCAGCAGGTTCTCGGCAGCGACTTCGGTCGCGTGGCCGGTCATAACGGTGGAACGTGAGCCGCCTGCAGGGCCGGAGTTCGGGCAGTATTTGGAGTCGCACAGATACAGGCTGATGTCTTCGGGCTTGAAGCCTGCTTTGCGCAGAGTCTCGTGGGCAGCAGTCAGAGTCGCTATATCAGCGCCCTGGCCGTGATCTTCCCAGGAGTTCCTTACAAGGATCTTTCCGTCCGGGCAGAGGTCGATGTAGCACTCGGAAGCGTCGGCATTGTCAAGGCCGCAGCCGTATACGCCGAGAGATACGCCGACACCGTATTTGATCTTTCCGTCGGAAGCCGCGTTCTTTTCAGCTACTCTTGCCTTTGCAGCCAGGTAGTAAGGTCTGGCCTTGTCGAAGAGGTCCTCTTCGCAGTAGACATCCGGCTTGCATCCGTTGGGAGTACGGGAATCATCCTTCTCCTTGTAGCAGTTGATCGCACGGATCTCGAACGGGTCAATGCCCATCTTTGCGGCCAGGCAGTCAATTGCTATATCGGAGCCCATGAAGGACTGAGGTGAGCCGTACGCGCGGAAGGCGGAGCCCCAGGCGTGGTTCGTGAAGACCGTGGTGCTCTTGTTGCGGATCGAAGGAATATCGAAGCCTGCACCGACGAACTGGGAGAGACGGTGGGTAAGAAGATCGCCGAACTCGGAGTACGGGCCGTGGTCAATGTAGTTGCGGCCCCAGAGAGCGAGCAGCTTGCCGTCTTTGTCGGCTGCGAGTTTGATGTGCATGAATCCCGGGGATCTCTTGCCGGTGTAGGTGATGTTCTGGTACATGTTGAAGTTCAGGGAGACCGGGTGCGGTTTGCAGAGCTTTGCCGCAACGCCGAGGAGACCTTCGTTTGTCGGAGAGAACTTGTAGCCGAAGGTACCGCCGGTGTGGTTCTGAACCATTCTCAGCTTATCCATGGAAACGCCGATACCGTCAGCGATCATGGGCATGTGGAGATGGATACCGATGGATTTGGAGTGGATGGTCAGCATGTCATCTTCATCATAGTAGGCATAGCCGTTGTCCGGCTCGATGTGAAGGTGAGGCTGTCTGGAGCAGTAGGACTCTATCTCGACCTGCTGGCTTTCGGGAACGCTGTCCCAATCGAAGTCGGGGCCCTTGATGGCGTTGGTCTCGTAGTACTCGTTGGGAACGCCCGGATGGATCTCTATCGCGTCAGGAGCGAGAGCTTCGGGAACGGACATGTAGGCGGGAAGGACCTCGAGGTCCAGCTTGACTGCCTTGGCAGCAGCTCTTGCATGCTCCTCGGTATCGGCTGCAACTATCGCGATAGCGTCGCCGTACTGGAAGACCTTCTCATCCGCGAGGATAGGACGATCCCAGCCGTCGCACTTGTTGTTGAGAGGAAGCATGACAAGTCCGTTGATCCTGTTCTTGCCTCCGGCAGCGACGACGTCTTTTCCGGTGATGATCTTGTATACGCCGGGCATCTTCTCGGCCTCAGAGGTATCGATGCCTTTGATGTTGGCGTGGGAAACTTCTGCCTGAACGAGAGCCAGTCTCAGCGTGTCGGCAGGCATCTTCAGAGCTTCATCAGCGCCGAAGTCCCAGGTACCAGTGACTTTCTGCGCGGCGGAAGGTCTGACATATGTGGTTCCTTTGATGGAGTCGGAATTCTGCTTGAAGCAGAGCTCTTCGACCTTCTTCTCTCCGCGCATAACGGCGGCAGCATCCATGACAGCGTCGATGATGGGAACATAGCCCGTGCAGCGGCAGAGGTTTCTGGTCTTGTTGAACCAGTCTCTGACTTCGGCTCTTGTCGGATTCGGATTCTGGTCAAGCAGCACCTTTGCGCTTACTATGAAGCCCGGAGTGCAGAAGCCGCACTGGGCCGCGCCGTAAGCCATCCATGCCACCTGCAGAGGATGCATATCCTCAACAGTTCCGATGCCTTCGATCGTCGTGACTTTTGCATTGTCGGCGAGCTTCGAGATCTTGGTTACGCAAGCCTTGGTGACCTTTCCGTCAACGATGACGTTACAGGCGCCGCAATGTCCCTGTCCGCAGCCGATCTTGCAGCCGGTGAGGAGGAGATTTTCTCTCAGAACTTTTGCGAGAGTCTCGTCCCCGTTCAGGACCAGGTTCTGGGTTACGCCATTGATTACCAGTGGTTTTCTAATCATACATTACCCTCCATAATATAAAATGTTTTTTTACTATGAGTTATGAGTGGGAAGAGAGAGCGCATAGCCCTGTCGTCCCATTCCTAATTCCGGATCAGTGATGGTGGCCTTTGAGGTCGCGGTCGGCGCCGGAGCCTGTTATGTCCTTGAGCCTCTGGACTCCGCGCTCGGAATAGAACACCATCTCCGAAAGAGACCCGTCCTGGTTCTCTCCGAGAAGGCGCAGGACATTGGCGTTTTCGTAGAAATCGATCGGGAGTTCGCGCCTGTAGACCTTGCCCGTGGTCTTGTCTTTGACCTCGACAATGACGCTGTCTCCCATTATCTCAAATACTTCGTCTTCTTTCTCTTCGCTTTTGAGCTTCTCGTCCATAAAAACGGCATTCTCCTTCAACTTATATTTCAATAATATTTTAACTTTTTAAAAATGCGATATCAAATTACACAAATTTACAATTCGTAGAAAATCAGCGGGGGAAATTGTACAAATTGCATAAATTGCATAAAATCACTTTTCACCTGCCATTTTTCCGGCTCTGACTTCTATCATCTGCGCCGCGACGGATATCGCTATCTCTGCAGGGGTCTCCGCCCTGATCGGCAGACCGATGGGAGCGGTAATACGCTTGAAATCCTCATCCGTAAAGCCCTGCTCAGAAAGGACCTTCCTGACGCCCGCTATCTTGTTTCTGGATCCTATTACGCCGATATAGCAGGCCGGAGTTCTGAGCATCTGCGCCTGTACCTCGGTATCGAAGGCGTGGCCTCTTGTCATGATGCAGACATAGTCCTCTTCCGTAACCGTTATATAGTCGCTCAGGCGCGTGAAATCGCAGAGGATGACCTCCTCGGCGGAGGGGAAGAGCGCTTTGGTCGCAAATTCCGGTCTGTCGTCGAGGGCGACGCACTTAAAGCCCACATGGCTGAGTACCGGAACGAGCTCCTGGGCCACATGGCCGCAGCCGAAGACATAGACCTTGCCGGAGGAGCCTATCTGCTCTATATAGAAATCATCCTCTCCGAGGACCTTGCGCTGGGGATGCCGCGTGAGATATGAGCTGACCCAATCGGGGGGATCGAGAAGGAAATAACCGCAGCTCTTCGCGTAGAGCCCGAGCTTTCCTCCGGCGGATATCTCCGAAATAAGCCAGATGTCCTCTCCTGCAGCAAAGAGTTCCTCCGCTTTGTCGCAAAGAGCGAGCATATCTTTATCAAAAGAGGGGATATACTGGAAGAAGACCTTTACGGCTCCTCCGCAGATCATTCCGAGGTTCTGCACGTCCTCGCGGGTCAGACTGAAGTCATGTTCTCCGGAATTCTTCTCCTTCAACACATCGGCGGCTATGTGCTCGCTTCTGTACTCGACGGCGCCGCCGCCTATGGTACCGGTTATGCGCCCTTCTTTTCCGACCAGCATTCTGGCGCCCGAACCGCGCGGAGTGGAGCCCGAATGGGCTATGACAGTGACCATGCACAGATCCTCTCCGTTTCTCAGGCGTCGCGCCGTCTCCTTAAGCATCGCTCTCATCTGTATTACCTCTTTTCTTTGCCGTATCAGCTGTTTTCTCGTTTTTCAAATGTGTTTTGTTTTTCCGCCGAAGCTTATATCCCATCCGTCCCCGGTGCTCACGGCTTCAAGCGTGATGACTTCCGCGCTTCCGATCTTTATGTCGCGGCATCTCCCGACGGGCATATCCGATATATAGCTTAAGAAAGCCTTCATGGCAGTTGCGTGCGAGACTATGCAGATATCGCCTTCGGAGCTGTCCAGAGCCTTTCTGACAGCGCCTGTCATTCTCTCCCGCACCAGGTGCATGTCCTCCGCTCCGGGAATCGGAATATTCGGATCTTTGCCCCTTGCCTCGTAAAGCTCCGGCCATTTTACGGGTATCTCATCGAAGCTGAGCCCGTCCCAGTCTCCCGCGCCAGCTTCTTTCAGACTGTTTATGACTACGGGGTCTCCCAGATAAACTGCAGTTTCATACGCCCGGAGAAGGGGGCTGGTGAACACGGCCGTGTAGGGGATGCTTTCAAAGCGTTTCTTAAGTTCTGCGGCCTGGAGCCTGCCCTCTTTCCCGAGGGGCATGTCCGTCTGACCGAGGCATATCCTTTTGCCGCCCGGGCTTTTCGCGAGGCAGTGGCGTATCAGGTAGATCTTACGCATTGAATATGTCTTTAAAGTATTCGTCAAAGAGCTTCACGGCTTCCTGTTTGAGCCTCGCGTCATAACTGTTGTAGGCGGCGAGAAGAGCCTTTCCTTTTTCCGAAAGCCTGCTTCTGCCTCCGCCTGAGCCGCCCTGGGTCCTTTCGACGATGCAGCACTGGAGCTGGGTCTCCAGAGCCCTCAGGATGTTCCAGCCCGTAGAGTATGATATCTGCATTCTCTGGCAGGCGGTCCGGACGGACCTTGTCTCGTCGACAAGGGTCAGCATCATGGCTATCTTTGCGTCCATAAACTGTTTTTCTTTCAGAAGAGAAACGCTTATCTCCGGACGCACAAGCCTTGAATTGTGGTATTCGAGCAGAGCCCTGTAGTCATCGGGAGTGTCGGCGTCATGCAGAATACCCCTGTCCTCAACGGGAACAGTCTTCAAAGGCACCGGGCATCTCTCGAGAGCTCCGCGGAGACCACCCTCGCCGCTGTCGGCCAGAATGGTAGGAACGAGCTTTGATGAGATAAGGATGGGGTGGCCTTTCACGCCGTCACAGACGGGCACGGCCAGGTCGGAGTCCGAATCCATGAGCTTCGACACCGTATCGGATGTAAAGAGGGGAATGTCTACCGGGGTAAAAAGAATACGGTCGCACTTGTCCTGAAGATAGGCGAGGCCTATCCGGGCTGAGTCGACCATATCCGTCTCGGCGTAGTTTTCGTTTCTGAGGAATATAAGGCCCTCATTCGAAAGATGATGCTCAAGGGTCTCGGCTTTATATCCTGTGATCACAACGATCCTGGAAATGCCTGCCTGGTGAAAATTGGCGACGATCCTTTTAGCAATCGAAATGGAGCCAATGTTGAGCATGGGCTTGAAATCGCCCATACGGGAGGACATACCGGCGGCAACTATCAGAGCGGCTGTCTGCATTTGAATCTTCCCCCTGCAAATTGTATTTGTTTATGATCCGATTATATACGGGTCAGAGGGACATTTCAAGATACATTCATTTATAAGTCGCTCAGGATCCCTCTCTCCGAGAGGATCTCCATGCATTTTACGTAAGTGTCCGCTATTACCTGCGGGCAGATCGTCACCTGGTTGGAAGGGTCGCCCTTTGTGATGTCCGCGCAGTCCGTGCCGCCGAAGTTCAGGGTCATCTCATCCTTGAACCATGAGGTGAAGTCGCCGAGGGCAGCTTTGTGCTGAGGGTCGTCAAATGAAGTGTCGCCGCCCTTGCCCGTAAAGTAGGAGATCAGGCAGCAGCCTCCGGTCATGCAGCCGCAGAGCCCGGAAGAGAAGCCCGCGCCTCCGTTGAGCCCGCCCATGGCTTTTACCAGCCCTATGTTCTCTTCGCCTATGGTCTCGAGCAGCAGCTTGGCGAGGATCTGGCCGCAGAAATAGCCGCTCTGCGCCAGCTCGAATATTCTTTCCGTAAGGTCCATGACATGCCTCCTCAGTTATAATCTCATAATCGTATTTATTCTTTAACTGAATTATATGCCCTGCAAAACTTTGTTGTAAAGTACTATTATTTGGATTATAGTTATATAAAAGAAAGAAGGGCAGAATATGGATAACACAGGAAATAAGATAAAGCTTCCCGACCGTTTCCGGGACTGTATGATATGCGGAAAGCCGCTTGTTTATTTTGACGGGGCGGTGAGAAAAAAATGCGTTATCTGCGGCAGGGAGTTCGACGCCAACTGCGCGTGTGAAGACGGGCATTTCGTCTGCAACGACTGCCACAGCGCCGGAGCTCTCTCGTTCCTTGTGCCCGTCCTTATGAAAACGGAAGAAAAGGACCCGCAGAAGATACTCGAGTCTGTCATGAAAGACGAAAAAGTGCATCTCCACGGCCCGGAGCACCACGTGATAGTGCCCTGCGTACTTCTTACGGCCTACCGCAACAACGGGGGAGAGCTTGATCTTGAAAAATCGCTTTATGAGGCGATAAAGAGGGCGAAACAAGTGCCGGGCGGGGCCTGCGGATACTGGGGAGTATGCGGAGCCGCCGCCGGGACCGGAATCTATGTGAGCATTCTCGCGGGATCGAGTCCCCTGAGCGGAGACCCCTGGACCATACCTCAGAAGATGGTGATCAAGGCGCTGGAGAACATCTCCTCTTACGGAGGACCCAGATGCTGCAAAAGGACCTCGAGGCTGGCAATCAGCGCGGCCGTCGAGTTTACCGGGGCCATATTCGGTGTGAGTATGCCGGACAGTACTCCCAAATGCGGATATTTCAACCAAAATCTTCAGTGCATCCGCGACGACTGCCCGTACTATCCGGTAAGCGGAAAACCGTTTATTTAAAGAGGAAAAAAGACATGTACAAAAAACTGCTTTCATCAATACTGGCTCTTGCAATGATCCTGAGCCTCTGCGCCTGCGGAGCATCAGTTGAAGAGCCGGAAAAACCGGAAGCAACGGAAGAAACGGAAGCGACGGAAGAACCCGTTGTGACTGCAGACCCCATGGAACAGCTCTTCGCCGATGCCGAAGCCGGTGACGCGGAGGCGCTGCGTGAGCTTGCAGATAAATACCATAACGGCGAAGAGCTTAAAGATGAGCCCGATGAGGCAAGGAAATGGTATGAAAAAGCCGGTGACGCGGGATACGCCGTTGCATATCTCTGGCTTGGAGATTCATATTATTATGGAGAAGGCGAAAACCGGGACTATGAAAAGGCCTTTGAATACTACTCAAAAGGCGCCGATGCCGGCAATACGGATTCCATGCTGATGCTCGGGACACTGCATTCCACCGGCCGCGGTGTCGGGCAGGATTATACAAAAGCAACGGAATGGTACTGGAAAGCTGCGGATGCCGGCAACAGCCTGGGTTTGAGATATCTTGTCAACTACTATATATACGGCTGGGGAGTAGACAAAGATCCTGGTAAGGCTCTGGAACTGCTGGACAGGTATTCCGAATCCGGAAATGATGACGTTTCGGGTTTATACGGAAACTATTATTATACGCTCAAGGACTATGATAAGGCTGCAGAGTATTACACCACAGCTGCAGACTCGGGAGATGCAGCCGCGATGAGACAGCTCGGACAAATATATAAACAGAAAAATGATTATAAAACTTCTCTGGAGTGGTATGAAAAATCAGCTGATGCAGGAGACCCGGACGGAGCAAGAGAAGCAGGGGAATATAATTTATACGGATTTACAGGAGAAGTTGATTACGAAAAGGCATATGATTATTTCATTAAAGCCGCGGAACTGTATAAAGAAAAGAATTACAGCAGATCACTGTATCCTCTTGTTTTAAGACATCTTGGAGATATGTACTCTCAAGGCCAGGGAGTGGAAACAGATCCTGATAAGGCCGCAGAGTACTATGCTCTGGCAGATGAAGCAGAAGCAGCTCAAGGATAAAACAGGTGCTTTGCCCCAAAACAGCAGCCTGGAGCAAATACTGATTCAACAGAATAATTCTTCCAAATAGCTTGATGACAGTATATCAGATGATGACAGCTGAAAAATCGTGCTGTCATCGCTCAAAGCATTGAAAACACTGGATTGATGACAGGGTGACAGCAGAATCGCTGCTGTCACCTTTTTTATCGTATTATTATCTGATGACAGCTTGGAGTATATCACGTTTCAGCTGTCACCTGTCACCACCCCTTGCAGCCCAACGGTTTGACGGGTGACAGCTGCTTTTTCGTACTGTCACCCTTGTCCAAGCTGTCATATTTGTTGTCCCAAAAAGCATATCACTTCATGACAGATCAGTTTTTCGCCTGTCATGCCCTGTTAGATGCGATCATCTCCGGTACAGGGTTGCGAGCAACGGAGATGTTAAGATTTATTCGATTGCAAGAATTGAGGAGACGGAAAGTGACGCGAACTGATGCGTCTTTCAATTCAGGTATTTGTATGCTACAATAAACCCAGGCTAAGCTAAAGGAGATCATCCTTATGAAGATCAGAAGGATCCTCGCGCTGTTTTTGGCGCTGGCGGCGCTGCTGTCGCTTTCTGCCTGCGCGAAACAGTCGGATATAGACAGGTTAACTGAAGAGGTCGCAGCCCTGGAGAGCGAGAAAGCGCGGCTGAGCGGGGAGAACGAAAAGCTCAAAAGCGACAACTCAGCACTCAGGGACGAGATCGGAAAGCTCAGGGATGAGGAGGACGCGGAGGCGGATGTCGTCGTATACGCCTACGGGAAGGTGCTCACTCCGGCGGATATAGCTTTAAGGATCGACGGCTCGGGAAATACCGTACTCATCAAGGGCTATGACGTCTCATACGAGAACAACAGGTTCATCTCGCTGAGAGACACGGCCTGCGCCCTGAACGGGACATCCAGGCAGTTCAACGTGGAGCTCAAGGCAAACGGAAAACTGGATATACTCAGGGGACAGAATTACGTCCCGGTCGGAGGGGAGAACGCCCCCGGAAACGGAAAGGTCCGGCGCGAGAACCTCACATCCGGCTATATACTCTTAAACGGCGGGAGCCTCAAAAACGCCGTGATCCCGGGCGAGAATTTAAACGACGCGTATCTGAAGGTCTCGGACATCTCCATGCTTCTGGACCTTGACATCGAGCTTGAGGAGAACGGAGAGTATTCGCTCTCGACTTCCTCGGGCTTCGACGTGGAGATGGATGAACTCAAAAACTCGAACTTCTTCGAATCGCTGAACGGAACGCTTCTCGGAAACGCTGACACCGGGGAGGTCATCTATTCCTGCAAGGCGGACAACCAGACGGCGATCGCCAGTACGACGAAGATAATGACTTATCTCCTCGTCATGGAGGCCGTGGAGGCGGGCAGGATCTCGCTTTCGGACATCATACCGGTGACGGAGAAGGTCCATGAACTGTCCATGGGCGAGGACGCGAGGATATACATGGAATACGGGCAGGAGATCGCCGCGGGGGACCATCTGACCGCGATGATGTGCGTCTCCTGCAACGAAAGCGCGCTGGCGCTGGCTGAGTTTGTCTCGGGCTCGGAAGAGGCCTTTGTCGATGCCATGAACAGAAAAGCAGCCGAACTCGGGCTGAGCACGGCTGTATTCTATAACCCTCACGGGCTTCCGGATTTTTCGGATGACGATGTTTCGGCCAAGAGGTCGAACCTCATGAGCGCGAATGACATGTTCACGCTCTGCAGGGAGGTCCTGAAGAGGTACCCGCAGATACTGGATCTGACCTCTCAGAAGTACGTGTGGCTCCGGACCATGCCCACAGGGGAGAACACCTGGTATACGAACTCAAACCCGCTGTTCTTCTACAATATGGACGGGATCACGGGGCTCAAGACCGGCACCTCGAACCGCGCCGGAAGCTGCCTCATCTCGACAATATACGCAAATAACAAGGGGCAGCAGCAGAAGATAGTCTGTATAGTCTTCGGAGGGGAAGACAGATCCGAGATGCTCGAAAAGTCCGCCCTTCTGCTCAAATATGCGAGGCAGTATTACGGCAGCTGACCTTAAGAAGCGCCGTAGAACCTGTCGAATACGGGATATATCTTAAGGAAAGGATCCCGGATCATTTCGACGCTGTCTCCGAGCTTGAGAAGCTCATTGCCGGTCGAGGACCTCTCCCACAGGAGGTCTTCGCCGTTCGGGTCGCCCGTTTTGCAGAAGTTCGCGAAATACGAGCAGAAGATATCCGAGAGCTCTCTGTCTGCTTCGTCATAGAGCCTGCTGTCCTTCGGGATGTTCCCGTAGCAGTAGATCATTTCGCCGCTGTGCCAGGGGCCGAGGCTCCCGTTGTGTTTGCAGAAGCAGTACTCGTAGGCGGGGATGTCCAAGGCGTTTGCCTGGTTTGTGAGGCACCAGTGCCCGTAGGTGAAGAATACGGCAGAGTAGATCTCCGCCCACTGGCGTCTTGCCTCAGCACTCGTCTCCGACGGGTAGAGCTTTAAGACCTCATCGGCGTATTCGCCGAAATAGGCTCTTACCTTATCCTCATAGTTTTTGGAATTTGCCTGCGAAAACAGAATAAAGGGGGCCGATTCCTCGCTGTTGAAGCCCTCAAGGAAGGCGTCCGCGTTGCAGATGCCTTTTTTCATGCTCAGATACGGATCCTCCGTCAGAACGTAGCCGTCGACGGTCATGTGGTGATTCGTGTCCATGGCTTCGGCGAGAGCTTCGGCATCGACCTTTCTGAGCTCTTCTATTGAATCGCAGCGGAATCTCGCCAGAGTCTCGCGCCCGCATTTAAGCGCGTCCTCATAAGATCTGAAGGAATGAGTCGGTTTAACGGCAGTTACCGTGGAACTCTCCGCTATGGCTCTTTTGAAGAGGCCTTCCGCAAGCGGGGAGGTGCAAAGGGCAGTGACGCAGGCCGAGCCCGCGGACTCGCCCGCTACAGTGACATTGTCAGGGTCACCGCCGAAGGCTGCTATGTTGTCTCTTACCCACTCGAGAGCCTTTATCTGATCGAGCAGGCCGTAGTTGCCGGTCGTCCCGTTTACGGACTCCGCGGCGAGCTCATCGGTTGCAAGAAAACCGAATACGCCGAGCCTGTAACCCATATTTACGACGATGACGCCTTTTCTCGCAAGGCCGTCTCCGCTGTAATCGGCGTACCAGGGCTGGCCTGTCTGGAGCGTGCCGCCGTGGATATAGACCAGAACCGGCAGGCCGTCGGCCTTACCCGCGGGCTTCCAGATGTTGAGATAGAGGGCGTCCTCGGAATTCGCGGCTTTGAAATTATCTTTCAGAGAGATCTTATAGTCGTGATAGCCTATCATCCGGGAGAGGGAGGAGTATATCGTGTTCGACTGTACCTGCATGGACATCGGGGCAAATTTGTCGCAGGCCCGCACTCCTTTCCAGGACTCGGGGTCTGCAGGTTCCTTCCATCTCAGGTCCCCGACCGGAGGCGCGGCATAGGGAATTCCCGTATAGACCTCGACCTGCTTATCTTCTGTATAAACGCCGGTGAGCTGACCCTGCGCGACTTCGACGATCTCCGTCACGCCGCCGTTATTTCCCTCTACGGCGTCTCTGAGCTTAACTGGCCCCTCGGTGAATTTAAGGGCAGCGCCAAGCGCTGCACAGAGAAGCAAAAACAGCGGTATCCGCAGAAGCTTTTTGTTTTTGAATGGCTTTCGCAATCTCACAATGGGGTATAGGATCAGAAGCACAATCGCGACGGCCCAGCCGGCGAGAGTGTTTTTGTTGAACTCGAAAAAAGCAAGTATGATAAGAGAAAAAAGAATGTAAAGTACAGTGCCCACAGTTTTTCCTTTCACATCAGCAGAAAACTGCCGCCCAGAATGTACGGGTTGCCGCCTCTGTCGGAAGCGACATGCTCGAATGCTCTTTCAGCGTCCGTTATGCAGAGCCCGGAGAGCCTGTCGACGCCTTTTCCGATGAGCTCAGGGCACATCGGAACGGAGGGGCCTATGAGTATAGTCTCGGCGTTTTCCGTCAGGGCAAGAAGCCTCGGAAGGGTCTTGTTTATGAATGTGCTGCCCGAGATGACGGCAATATCGCAGGAGGGGAGAACAAACTCGCAGGCGGGATCCGGGAGGTCCCCGTCTTTGGGGTCGCGCTCGAGAGTGATCACCTCCGAGGCTTTATCGCGCATTTCTCCGGTAAGCCTCATGTGCCCGACGACACCGATCCTCCGGCCCTCATATTCAAGGCCTCTCGTGCAGTAGTTCTCATAGGGCTCTGAGCAGCCGATAGAGAGCATCCTCTCCGGAGTGTTGTAGAAGCAGTTGATGGCGGCCATCGCGAGGCTCGCTTCCTCCATGTTCCAGCTCAGGATCCCTTGGGCAGCCTCTTTCAGAGTCAGGCCTCTGATATCCTCGGGAAGAGTCCTTTTTACGCTCGAGCCGGGAGTCATCATGGCTATGCCTGTGTGCCCGCCGGCCTTTACGGCAGCCCAGATCCTCCCAAGGCACCAGTCCTCTATGACGGCGCCCCCATCGATCCCGGAGACCAGCGTTTCGTATATCTCATAAATACTTTCAGACATTTTTCTCACCTCGTTTTCTTAAATATACACAAGATAGTGTTTAAAATAAAGCGGAAAATTGATATAATATCTCAAATACAGTGAAATGAGGGGAAAAACCGTGGATGAAGTATTTGACGTTATAGTAATCGGAGGGGGAGCGGCTGCTGCCTCGGCAGCGATGACCCTTAAAAACAGGAACAGGAGCTGTGCGGTCATATCCAACAGGATCGAGACTACGAGCCTGTATAAGGCCGAGCTCATAACAAATTATCCCGGCCTTCCCCCGATGGGCGGAGCCGAGATGGCGGAGCTTTTCCGCAGACAGACCGAGGAAGCGGGAGCCAAGATGATCACCGGAAGGGCGATCTCTGCAGTATCCATGGGCGACATGTTCGGAGTCGCCGTCGGAAGCGATTACTACATGGGCAGAGCGCTCATCATTGCGGCCGGCATCACCCGCGAGAATCTGTACCCCGGCGAGAGCGAGTTCCTCGGAAAAGGAGTCAGCTACTGCGCGACCTGCGACGGAATGCTCTACAGAGGCAGGACCGTGGCAGTCGTCGGAAATGCCGAGGAAGCCGACGCCGACGCTGATTTCTTAAGGGGCATCGGCTGCAATGTGCTGGTATTCAAAGAAAACGGAAAGTATGAGATAAAAGGCGCGGACAAGGCCGACACTCTGGTCTTCAAAGGTGAGGAATACAAAACGGACTGCATCTTCATAATAAAAGACACAGTCTCTGTTACTGCCCTTCTGCAGGGGCTCGAATATGACAAGGGCGGAATAAAGGTCGACCGTAATATGCGGACGAATATCCCCGGAGTCTTCGCCGCGGGCGACTGCACGGGCAAGCCCTTCCAGCTCGCGAAGGCGGCAGGTGAGGGGAACGTGGCGGCGCTTTCTGCCTGCGATTATCTGAATTAAGAGATCAGTGGCGAAAGCCCGGTCTTAAGCGTTGCCCAGATCAGCTCCTGGCCCTTTTCCGTCGGATGGATCCCGTCCTCGCAGATATAGTCGCCTAGGCGGTGTATCTGAAGAAAAGAAGCGCGGAGGTCTATAATGGGAGTCCCTGTCTTCCTTGCGACCTTTTCAACGGCGTCGGAGTACATCTCCTGATATCTGTATATGACATTTACCTCGCCGAGCCATCTCATGACGTTCTCGGGGATCACTCCGTTTTTGCAGAACCACCGGAAGTACCTCTCGGCGTTAACGGGCATCAGGGAGACGGCGACAGGCTTAGCTCCGCTCGCCGTCACGGAGGCAATGATCTGTTCGTAGTTTTCTATAAACTTTTCCAGCGGGACTCTGGCCGGATAATAGCCGTCCGGGTCGTCCGAGATGGCCTTCCAGTCGAAATCGCAGTCGTTTCCGCCATATTCTATGAGCGCGGTCCGGTCGCCTTCATGATTCTTCAAGGAGCGTATCACGGACTTCAGGGATTTGTCGGTGGTGCAGCCGAAGCGGCTCAGGTTTTCGATTCCGATGCCCGTATCCCTCCTGAACTTTTCCTCCGGCGCGCGGTTTATGAAATAGCCTTTTTCGCCGAGCGTAACGCCCTTGAGGACCGAATCCCCGAGTATGGTGAGACAAGACATAATTCGCAACATCTCCACATCTGATATTGAACATAAGATAACATAATCTTGAATAAAAGTAAATATGTTTTTTGAAATACGATATTGATAATTGCGCTCTCCAATGTTAATATCTTATACGACAACAGACGGAAAGCGCGAGGTTGAACGATGAATGATGTTGCTGAGAACAATATCAGGCTTTCGAGGTGGGAGGAGATACCGGACTTTGGGCTCTATCTTGACCAGGTCCTGACTTTTGTGCGGAAAAATCTGCCGGATCCGAACGGGCAGGGAGAGAAACTCTTTACATCCGCGATGGTCAACAACTATGTAAAGATGGGCGCGATCTCCGCACCCGTAAAAAAGAAATATTCGAGGGAGCAGCTGGCGCTGCTGATCGTCATAGGGCTATTGAAGAGCGTGCTCCCTATTAGCGATATAAGGGATTACATCTCGGCGGAGATCACGGACGAAAATAGCGCGCTGAGCTACAACAGTTTTTGCGACATGTACGAGACAGCTCACGGCAGAGCGTTTGAAGAGACCGAAGCGAAGATCGCATCCGGTGAGAACTCTTTGAATCACGCACTGATAAGGGCGGCCGTTCTGTCCTGCGCGCAGAGCTCAGTCGCCGGCACGCTGCTTGGAAGGCTGAAAGACAAACAGAAACAAATAACATAATAACAATAAAGGGGGCAGACATGAGCTTTGTAAGAAGGAAAGAAGAGAGAACAAAGACTGTAAAAGAGGGAGCCCAGGGGGGCAGCGGAAAACTGACAAGCCTCAAGATACTGGACACTGACGAGGAGCTTATGGGAAAAGGCAGGCTCTTCAATGTTGGAACCCTTGAGAAGGGCGATGAGGTAGGCTGGCATATCCATAAGGGCGACGGGGAGTGCTATCTGATGCTCTCGGGAGAAGCGCAGTACAGCGACAACGGGAAAATGACGACGATCTATCCGGGAGACGTCACGATGGTATATCCGGGAGAGGGACACAGCATAAAGAATCTGAAAGATGAACCTGTTGTGTTCATAGCCCTGATCCTGTACGAATAATAGTTTACATAATAACAAAAGCACCCTTAATAGAGGGTGCTTTTGTTATTGCCGGATTCCCGGCTCATACCTTTCCTTTTTTATAGAGGAATCTCGCCCAGAGTATCGCGATCCCGGCCAGGATCGGGAGTACTATGGGATAGACGCCGCTGAGCGAAGGCACGAGGATAAAGAGGAGCGCGCCAAGAATTATTATCGGGGCTCCGACTTTCGCGTTTTTAGAGATATAGGCGACCATGAGGCCTCCGAAGAGGGCCGGGACCACGTTGCTGAAGGCAGGCTGGAGAGCGGGGCGCGTAAAGATCGGGGAGAGCGGGACCATCAGGACGACGAATATCACTATGATAAGCACCGTGACGATCGAACTTACGGCGATCACGATCGTCGAGACAACGTCCCCTTCCTCGGTATCGGCCTTCACACCCATGGATTCCATTGCGTTCAAAGCCAGAGGAACTTTCAGATTGGACATGTTGCCCGTAATAAAGCCGAGATAGCTTCCTCCGGCGCCTAGCATCGGGGTGTATGTGAAATACTCGACTATACCGACTGTCCAGTATATGGGGATCACGCCTACAGCAGCCCCGAGCAGCTGTTTCCAGGTGGGCCAGGCGTTGAAGTATATGCTTGAGACGAGCGGGAAGAGATAGATGAAAAAGTATACGGCCACGAACCAGATCCGGCCCGAGCGGTGGATATCTTTTATATAACTGCTTTTCATTTCAATTTCTCCTTTCTCTCAGCCCAGCCAGGCTGTGAGCGGAATGGCCGAGGCCATCGCGATTACCATGCAGATCGGCAGAGCGTAGTCGTTCATCCACTTCCAGCCGAGCTTATTTCTCAGGATACCGCAGATCCCCATGACTATGCAGGACACTATAAGTACAAAAGCCGAGACTCTGCCCTCCGGGTCGACGGTTATTCCGCTCAGGCCGACACCGACGAATGTGGCGATAAGCCCTATGAAGATCGAGGTCGTGAAAAGCTCGCCCCATTTCCTGTCCTTTTTCCCGATGGAGGCGACGCCGTCCAGGGTCTTCTCCGCAAAGAGCGGGACAAGGACAAGGCCTGTCGTTATACCGATCGTCATGGTCCAGGCGATGGTCGTAAACTGCTGGGCAGTAAGGGCATTGCCTAAAGAGGTGCCCAGGGAGGTGCAGGCGGCGTCGGCTGCCGAGAGCTCATAGACTATGGCGCCGACCACGCTGAGCCTCAGCCAGGGCAGGGGAAGCCCGAGGGAGCCGTAGAGGGTGATTATTCCGATCCCTATCGCGATTGCCGGAGCTATGGTAAAGATTATCGCTGAGGTGATCAGCTTCTTTACCTTCGCTTTTTCGAATCCGAGTTCATAAGCCCGATCCAGGGCTTTTTTCAGGAAGACCGCGGACTGCGCCACGACGGCAATGACCGCGAGCCCTGCCAGAATAAAGAGGAGAGGGTGGTTTACACTGAAATTGCTGCTCATTTTTCTTTCCTTTCTCTCAAAATACGGAACAATTGATTATTGCTGATCAAAACGGTTTTATAGTATAATAAATTAAATCAGTGAAAAATGAAAGGAGTTTTTAATAATGATAATACTGTATCTGCTCATAGCGGTTTTAGTGATCCTGGCGGCCGTCGTTATTGGAAGGACCGTGAGATTCAAAGCTCCGGCAGGGGAGAAGAAGGAAACACAGAGCGTTGAATATGACAGCGACAAAGCCGTATCAAATCTTCAGGCGCTGGTACGCTGCAGGACGGTGTCCTATTACGACCACAGTCTCGAGGACAACGCGGAATTCGACAAGCTCATCGGCTTGCTTCCCGAGCTCTATCCCAATTTCTGGAAGACATGCCCTCTGACGAGATTTGACGGAAGAGGCCTTCTCTTCAAGTGGGAGGGGAAAAAGCACGACAGGGCCTCGGTAATGATGGCACATTACGATGTTGTGCCCGTAAACGAGAGCGGATGGACAAAGCCTCCCTTTGACGCGCTGATAGATGAGAACGGCATCATGTGGGGAAGAGGGACCCTGGACACAAAGAACACCTTCAACGCCTCACTTACGGCTGCCGACCATCTGATAGCGAAAGGTTTCGTCCCCGAGCACGACGTGTATTTCGCATATTCCGGCGGGGAAGAGATAAACGACGAGGGAGCTGTCAATATAGTGAAATGGTTCTCGGAGCAGGGCATAAGGCCCGCGCTCGTTCTCGATGAAGGCGGAGCGGTGGTCCAGGATGTATTTCCCGGAGTAAAGCGCCCCTGCGGCATGGTCGGTATAGCCGAAAAGGGAATGATGAACGTGAAATTCACTGCGAAGTCCGCCGGCGGGCATGCGAGTGCTCCGAAGCCCGGTTCTCCGCTGGTGCGCCTCTCGAGAGCTGCCGTAAAGCTTGAGGAGCATCCGTTCAAATACCATATGACCAAGCCCGCGGCGGAGATGTTCAACACTCTCGGCAGACACTCGTCCTTCCTCTACAGGATGATCTTTGCCAATTTCTGGCTCTTCGGAGGTCTGTTCGACATGATCTGCAAAAAGGGCGGGGGCACGATAAACGCGCTGATGAGGACGACGGTTGCGCTCACTCAGAGCAAGGGTAGCAGCGCTCCGAACGTTATTCCTCCCGAGGCTGAGATGATAGCGAACCTGAGGCTCAATCCCGAGGACAGTATCGCTTCGGCCAAAGAATATCTGAGAAAAGTCATAGACGACGACAGCATCTCCATCGAGGTCGGAGATTCCATGGAGCCCAGTCCCATTTCCGAGACGGACTGTGAGGCCTGGAACAAAGTGGCGGAGAGCGTATCGGAGACCTGGGACGGCTGCATCGTCTCTCCTTATCTCATGGTCCAGTGCTCGGACAGCCGCCACTACAGGGATATCTCAAACCATGTTTATAAATTCAGCGTCGCCGACATGACAGCGGATCAGCTGGAGAGCATACACGGAAACGACGAGCATATCAGCGTCTCGACGGTCAGAAAGGCCTCCGAGTTCTATATAAGACTTCTTTCCAGGTGCTGAGAGACGATGAGATTTTCCACAGTCAGAAGCAAGGACGATTTCGTCCGGCTCGTAAAAAGGGCAGGGATCCTGCCCTGCTTCGTAAATGAACTGGAGGGCTTTTCGGCAGAGGAGCATATAGCCCCGGAGTACTGGTTTCCAGAAGAGGGAGAGGGCTTCTGGGAGTGGAAAGGGCCCGTAATAAGGGACTCGGGCTGCGCCTACGGAAAGCTCTTCAAGGGCAGAGCCAGTTTCATGACCCTGGAGTATTACAGGGAGTTTGCAAACTACAGACGCAACGGTTATGATTTCGACGCGCTGGTCGACGAGGGCCTTGCAAGATACAGGGACATTGACGTCTACAACAAGCTCAGCGAGGCGGGTTCGATACTCTCGACGGATCTCATGCATATGTGCGACATGAAATCCTTCAACGATTCGATAGTGCATCTGCAGAGGCTCGGCTATGTCATAATCGCGGACTTCGAGTACCGTGTCAACAAGAGGGGAGAACTCTACGGCTGGGGCGTCACCAGGTACGAGACGCCAGAGTATCATTTTGGAGCGGCGTTTACGGATAAGGTCTATGAACACAGTCCCGAGGAGTCGAAGGAGATACTTATAGACAGGATAGAATACCTGCGCCCGAAGGCGTCGTTTGAGGAGATCGAAAAATTCGTAAAAAGATAATAAAAATCTGTTGACAAACAGAGTTAGACATGTTAAACTCTAGCCAAAGTTAAACGCAACTAACTTATTTGTTTAAAACGTAACTCTTCTTTGAAAGCTGCCGGCCGCCATCCGGTAAAGTTTGAGACATTTTGATAACCTTCCTTACAATTAACCTTCCTCTCTTTTCACTTTCCAAGATCCATCCCTTTCCTGTCGGATCACTTCCTTCAGATACCCTCCGTATATAAAAAGAAATGATGCAGAGCTTTCACTGCGTCATTTCTTTTTCCGTTTTATTTTGCTTTCCTCTGTGCTATAATTCTTTCAATGATCTCGAAGGGGGATATGAAAATGCTCACACTGCTCTCATCGGTTCCCAAAATAATGATCGCCGCGGCGGTACTTCCCGCTATGGTACTGCTGATCTATGTCTACAGAAAGGACGTCACGGAAAAGGAGCCGGGCAATCTGCTCTTTAATCTCCTGCTGCTCGGCGCGCTGTCGACTGTCTTTGCCTCAATGACCGAACTTCTCGGTCAGCATGTTCTCGACAGTATCAGCTTTGAGTCCGAGACTATGAAAAACGCGATCCTCTGCTTCATCGTCGTGGCGCTCTCCGAGGAGGGCTTCAAATATCTTCTTCTGAGGTACAGGACCTGGAAAGAGCCGAACTTCAACTGCACCTTCGACGGGGTCGTTTACGCGGTATTCGTCTCAATGGGCTTCGCGATCATAGAAAACATCAAATATGTTTTCGCCTACGGGCTCGCCACTGCTCTTGTCAGAGCCGTCACGGCGGTCCCCGGGCACGCCTGCTTCGGCGTTTTCATGGGAGTCTTCTACGGGCTTGCCAAACGCCACCAGTCAGATCCGGACGGAGGCGCCGCCTGCAGGAAATACGGAATCGCCGCTTTAGTTGTTCCTGTACTGCTCCACGGCCTTTATGATTTTACAGCCACCTCGTCACAGGTGTACATCTTCTTCGCTGTTATCATCGCTATCATGTTCGCCGCGGTGAAGGCTGTAAATGCCGCCTCTCGAAACGACAGCTACGTCTGATAATTAATTCCCGCTGCTCGCTTGCGCCGAGCGGACGACATCGCTGTCAGCGAGGTCCAGCTTGAGGTATTCGTTGACGATCTCGAGGACGGTCTCATCCTTCAGGATCATCGAGATCTCGATCCTTCTGTTCTCGGCCCTGCCTTCGTCGGTCGAGTTGCTCGCCACAGGCCTCGTCTCTCCGTAGCCGGCTGCGCAGAAGTACTCGGCGTATCGGCTCAGTTTGGCGTTTCTGCCGGAGAGCAGGTAGTTCAGAACGGAATTGGCTCTGTTCGTGGAAAGTGCCCGGTTGTCTATATCCGAGCCGATATCGTCCGTGTGACCGGAGATGACTATCGAATCGACGTATTTGGCGTTCTCCTCATCGGACAGAAACTCGGTAAATACATCTATAAGCTTATTGAGGACAGCTTCGCTGTTCTCTTTTATTTCATATGAGCCGAGATCGAACAGAACGCTCTCGCTCAGTATAATGCTCCCGTTCTCACCGATCGTGACTGTGCCCCTGTTTCCGAGCACGCTTTCCATGCTCTCTCTCATCTGCTCGAGGATCGAGAGCCTCAAAACTGCGATGGTCTGCATCTGGTTTCTCATCTCGGTGAGCTCTTCGTTGGCGGCAGAAATATACTCGGTCTGACTGAGTATCTTCTCCTCCTGCTCCTTCTGAAGGAGCTTTGCCTCCTCGAGATCGCCCAATACCAGAGCGAGCTCAGCCTTCGCGTCCTCGACATTGGCCTGAGTCTCATCGAGCTGGGTCTGAACCAGAGTCAGCTGCGTCTCGCTGTCCGCGAGCGCCTCCTTGGTGTTTTGCAGATTGTTGCCTGTAACGAGGTTCTGTATGTAAGAGAGCAGCATCAGGAAGAACAGTATCAGCGCAAACGAGGACATCATGTCCGCATAAGACGGCCAGAAGCCCTGCTCGCCCTCCGGGGAAGCGGAGCGGGAGGCCGTTTTGACCATGCTCCTTCTCATTTGTTTCTTCCCTCCGCGTAGTCGCTGATCTTCTTAAGCACTGCCGAGAAATCCCTTATCGAGACGTCGAGCCTCTCGACTGTCCCGCGCAGGTTGTAGTCCACCTCACCGAATTCGTGTACTCCGTTGTTGAAGGTGCCTATGCTCCGGTCGAAATTGTACATGGTATTGTTAAGGGCATTCGTCGCGGAGGCGAGTGTCTTTTCCATGTTCTTCGAGGCGGAATCGATCGCGTTCTTCATGAGCTTGATGGCGTCTGCGTCATTTCTTGCCCTGTCGGTCGGCAGAGTAGGGGCGACGCTGTGGTCAAGCCAGAGCTCGACGGAGGTCTCCATGCTCTCACGGAGCGCTTGCGGGTTCATGATGGATTTAAGGACAGTCAGCAGTATCGAGCAGGCGACGCCGACCAGCGATGTGTAGAAGGCGACACCCATTCCGGACAGAGCCGACATGAGTCCTCCGCCCACGCTGTCGAGAACGCTCAGCCACTCCTCAGTATTGCTGAAGGAGATGAGCTCCGTCAGAGAGGAGACCGAGAGACTCAGCCCCAGGAAGGTTCCAAAAAGGCCCAGCGTTACGAAGAGCGAAACAGCGCTGTTTAAAAACCTCTCGCAAAACAGCAGTCCGCCCAGGCGCGAGGAGACGCCTTCGGAGATGATGGCGGGCGTATTGGTCTCGCTGCCCCAGATCCTGTAGGTCTCGGCATAGGATTGGTTTACATAACTAAGAAAACGACTGCTCCTGAAATCTTTTCTGATATTGGAGGATATGAGTTTGTATCTCCCGCATACATAGAAGAGAATAATGAGGGAGATCGCGAACAGTATCAGTATCACAGCTATTACTGCGATCCCGACTGCAGGCATGTTTTTTATGATATCCATATTCTTTCCCCTTTCGGATAAAGGTCAGGGCAATTATACCACCTGAAAAATCCTATAATTTAATAATTTATTAAGCTTGCATATTTCTGAAAAGGGCGTCCGGAAATCCCGGGCGCCGTTCTCTGTATTGTTTTCAATGCTTAGGGCTTTCCGCCTCCCGGGCGGCCGTGGCCTCCGCCGAAACCTCCGCCTCCGAAGCCTCCGTCAGGGGGCATCTCACCACCGGGTAATTCGCCGCCCGGCATTCCGCCTCCAGGCCCGCCGAAGCCGCCATGCATGTTTCCGAACATTCCGCCGCCCATCATCGAGTTGCGGATTTCCGTGACCTGCTGTCCGTTCACATATACTGTCCCGCCGTTGATGGCGCCGTTTGTCGTATAGTCGAAGGGGAAATTGGCTTCAATACTGATCTCTCCGCCGTTTATTATCAGTGAGCCGTTCGAGTCCATCGCGTCCGTGTCTCCGGCGCCCATAGTGATGCTTATTTTTCCGCCGTTTATGACGATCGAGGATTCCACGCTGCTGCTCTTATTCGAGGCGTTGATCCCGTCATCGGAAGCAGAGACCGTTATATTTCCGCCGTTTATCTCAACGTATGTCGCCTCGAGCCCTTCTTTTGAGCTTATATTGAAGGTCCCGTCCTCGATCACGAGAGTCGTCGCAGCCTGGATCCCGTCGGATTTTGACTGTATGTTGAATGTCCCATTTTCTATATATATATTGCCGACGGATGAGTCCTCGCCGTTCTCGCAGTGGAAGGCGTCCTTATAGGAAACAACGTCGAAGCTGCCTGCTGCGATCAAAATGGAGTCGTTGGCCTCAAAACTGTCCTTCGCGGTTTGTACGGTATAGGTGCCACCGGTGATCTTCAGATCGTCCTTGCAGGAGACGCCGTTCCCGTCATAGCAGACTATGTTCAGAGTACCGAGCCCGTTCAGTGTGAGGTTGTCCTTCGAGAAGATCACGGCGTCTGTGTTCGTGTCCCCGTCGCTTACAAACCCCGATGTGACCTGCAGTGTGTTCTCCGAGCCCTCAGCCGTGGTGATAAAGACCTTGTCCGCCGAGACGACATATATAACGGGGAAATCCTCATTTGAGATCTCTGCTCCCTCGAGCACTATCTGTACCTTTTCGGTGCTGTCGGCGTCGACCTTCACTGTGAAGTTTTCGGCCTTGCCGGAGAGAACATATACGCCCTCTTCTGTGATCCCGTAAGTCTTGCCGTCTTCGGCCTCTATTGAAACAGCGTCAGTAAGATCCGCTTCCTGGTTTATGTCGCGTTTTGTAAAAATGTTGTCTTCCTGTATGTTGTCTGAAGTCTTGACCTCTTCGGCGGCAGTTTCGTCTACAGAGGAAGTGTCCGCCTTACCATCAGTTACACGGTTTTCAGTTTCAGTCACCGCAGACGTGCTCTTTGTCTCCGTGCTTTCCTTTGACGAAGATGCAGCGGCCGCTCCGCAGCCGACGAGCATAATGCTCAGTACTAAAGCGACTGCGACGGCGACAGTCATTTTCTTATTCAAATTATTTTTCATTTTATTGCCTCCCGGGTAGATTCTGCTCCTTCGAGCGTACTCATCATACAGAGGAAACTTTAAGCGAAACTGAAAAACCGGTGAATTAATTGTTAACAGAAATTGCCATGCAGATTTAAAGATGATATAATCGCATGATAAAAAACACGGGGTATGTATATGAAAGCAATACTTGTATTTGCGATAACGGCTGCGAAGCTTGCCAGATGGATCTGCCGCGTTTTGAATAAAGGCGGGACTGCCCTGCCCGGAAGGATAGCCGTAAAGCTCTGCCCGGATATCTTGAAGCAGCTGGGTTCGCAGGTAAATACTGTCTGCGTGACAGGCACGAACGGCAAGACCACGACCTGCAGGATCATAGAGGAGTGCATGAAGGAGGCGGGGCTCGACTATTTCGCAAACAGAGCGGGGGCTAATCTTCACGTAGGAATAGTAACCGAGTTCATTATGAACAGCACACTCTCCGGAAGGATGAAGAAGCACTACTGCGTGATGGAGTGCGACGAGGCGGCCTCGGTCAGAATATTCGCGGATACGCTTCCGAAGGTCATAACCGTCACGAATCTCTTCGCAGACCAGGTGGACCGCTTCGGTGACGTAAAAGGTACCGCTTCATATATTAAGAAAGCGATATCGCAGGTTCCGGAGGCTGCTCTTGTTTTGAACGGAGACTGCCCGGTCTCGGCCTCCCTGGCTTACGGAATGCCCAACAGGACGATCCTGTTCGGATTTGAAGAGACTGCAGTCCCAAGAGATGAGATCCCCGAAAAAACGGACATCCCTTCATGTATGAACTGCGGGGAAGCACAATACGAATACAGCTACATAGTCTTCGACCACCTCGGCGGCTTTAAGTGCCCGAAATGCGGGGTACAGCGAAAGAAGGCCGATATAGGCGTTCTTGAGATCAAAGATCAAAGCGCCTCGGGCTCCAAAATAAGAGCCTCGGTATTCGGGAAAGAGGAGGATATCTCCGTCAATCTGCCGGCAGTTTACAATATCTGTAACGCGCTCGCCGCGATAGGCTCTGCCTGCGCCCTCGGGATCGGAGAAGAGACTGCCCTTAATTCCGTAGCAGCCTTCAAGGGCGGTTTCGGGCGCATGGAAGTGCTGAATCTAGGAAAAAAAGGCGCCAGAATGATACTCGCCAAGAACAAGGCGGGCACAGACCAGGTGATCAGATATATACAGACCCTGAAAGAACCCTTTGTCCTAAGCTTCTGCCTCAACCATCGCATCTCGGACGGCACAGATTTCTCCTGGATAGAGGAGGCGGACTACGAGGGGCTTCTGGTGGCCGGAGATCTGCTCAAAAAGGTCTATGTCTCCGGCGAGTGCTCGAAGGAGCTCTATGAAAGGCTTAAAGAGGCGGGCATCAGCGAGGATATAATGGCGATAGAAAACGATTATCAGAAGCTTGCAAGGCAGCTCAATGAAGAGGACGTGCAGATCCTGGTGATCCCGAACTATACAGCCATGATGGAATCGCGTGACGCGATAATAAAGCTTTGCGGCGGAGATAATTTCTGGGAGTGAAGATATGATAAGATTCTATAACGGTAAAGTGCTGAGCTTTGAGGCCGGCCTCAAGATAGAAGACAAAGAGCTCTGGACGGACGGGAGAAACATTTCTTATATAGGTCCGAAGCCGGAGAGCCTGCCCGAATTTGAGCGAGAGATCGACCTCAAGGGCGACCTGATGCTGCCAGGCTTTAAGAACGCACATACCCACACGGCGATGACATTTTTAAGGTCCTACGCCGATGATCTGCCGCTTCAGGAGTGGCTGTACAACAAGGTCTTTCCGGAGGAGGCCAAGCTGACGCCGGAGGCTGTATATCTGTTCACCAAGCTGGGAATAATGGAATACGTCTCGGGCGGTATAACGACCAGCTTCGACATGTACTATAAAAATGACGAATATATCCGGGCAAACCGCGAGTGCGGCTTCAGGACGGTCATCTGCTCGGCGCTGAACAATTTCGACGCGGATATAGAGAACATCGAGCGCGAATTTCTGAAGTTCAATGCTCCGGGAGATGACATGGCCGGGTACCGTCTCGGGATCCATGCGGAGTATACGACTTCTATGGAGAGAATGGAATATCTTTTGTCGCTCGTGCACAAATACAAAGTCCCCGCCTTCACGCATATAAGCGAGACAAAGGCGGAGACTGAGGAGTGCATAGGCAGATACGGGCTCACGCCCCCGCAGCTTTTGGATAAGATCGGATTTTTCGACTACGGCGGAGGAGGCTTCCACTGCACCTGGTTCAATGATGAGGATATTGAGCTGTTCGCTGAAAAAGGCCTCTGGGCTGTGGCCAATCCGGCTTCCAATCTGAAACTCGCAAGCGGGATCGCTCCGCTGGAAAAGATGAGAAAGGCCGGTGTAAATCTCGCAATAGGGACAGACGGGCCCGCCTCGAATAACGCGCTCGATATGTTCAGGGAGATGTATCTCGCCTGTGTTACCCAGAAGCACATCTGCGAGGATGCTGCGGCTTTCAACGCAGACTTTGCTCTTGAGATGGCCTGCAAAAACGGTGCCGACTGCCTAGACCTTCCGCAGTGTGACGATCTCTCTGTCGGCAAGAGAGCGGACCTGACTGTCATAAACCTCAGAATGCCGAACATGCAGCCTCTGCACAACATATCCAAAAATATAGTTTTCGCGGGCTCCAAGGAGAATGTAAGGCTGACAATGATAAACGGAAAGATCCTATACGAGGACGGGCAGTATTTCCTCGGCTTCGAGCCTGAGGACCTCTACAGAGAAGTCAATGCATATGTAAAGGCGGAGATGAAGAATTGACCAACAAGATAGACCTGCACGCTCATACCATAGCCTCGCGCGGAGCCTGAGATCAGGCAGTCTCTGACGACCCGCCCCTCGCAAGCCAGACGGTGATCGAGACAATTACAATGATCCCGCCTATGAGCGCGAAGGTGCCCGGACGCTCGCCGTCGAAGATCATAACCCAGACGGGATTGAGCAGGGGCTCTGCTGCGCTTAACAGCGAGCAGGCGAGCGGAGGACAGAGCTGAGAGGCTTTTACATAGAGAATATAGGAGATCCCGAGCTGTACAACGCCGAGGATCAGAATGCAGGCGAGGGTCGTCAGATTAATGACTGGCCTCGTCGCTATTACGACCGGAAGTCCCGCGAGAAAAGCTACACACTGGCCGATGAGGATCGCGCTGAAGCGCATTTCGCCCTCCATGTTCCCGACACCGATGAACATCAAGGCCATCAGCACTCCGGAGAGTATCGCGACGAAGTTGCCAAGAAGTCCCGAGGGCGTCAGCTTGTCAAAGAAGAAAAGGGCGATCCCGAAAAGAACTATAAGCACGACCGCAAGGTCCCTTCTGCGGATCTTCCTGTCATAGAAAGCGGCTGAAAAGAGCAGCACGAATACGGGGCAGGTAAACTGCAGGACGATGGCGTTCGCGGCAGTTGTGAGTTTGTTCGCGGCGGAGAAACAGACATATACAAAGCCGGTCAGGATTCCGGTTATTACCGTCTGTTTGCTGATGCAGAACCTGTAGCGTTTGATCATCATGTAGACTACGAAGGTCAGGCCGGCTATAAGGCTTCTGATGCTTGCAATCGCCAGTCCGTTCCAGGGGAGAAGCTTCATGAATATGCCGGCAATGCTCCAGAGAGTCGCGCAAAGAAGCATCTCAAGCATCCCTATGTGCTCTTTTTTCATATTCTTCTCCTCAATTCTTCATCACTGCGCTTTGTTCCGCCTAAGCCGGAAGATATCCAATTATATGGTCGCTCTCAGGTCAAGTCAATACCGACTCAGAGAATAAATCCGCAGTGTGCACTCTTTTCTGAATGCGGGCTGTATGATATAATCATCTTCAATCAGACAGCAACTGATCTGCAGACCGGTTTTTAAGCAGGGGGATTCAGCCGTGAAACAGGAATTCGACAGATTTGATATGAAACGTCCGCCCGTGCGGACAAAGTGGTATTTAAGGCCGCTGACATACATTCTCAGCGCGCCGGACACATTTATTCACAGAACAAAGATCAGCCGCACAGGCACAGAGGGATTGAAGCCGCCTTATCTGATGCTGTGCAATCACAACGCGTTTATGGATTTCAAAGTAGCGACACGGACGATCTTTCCTCATCGCGCCAATTACGTGGTGGCCATTGACGGATTTATCGGCAGGGAAGAGCTTCTCCGGAACGTGGGGTGCATCTGCAAACGCAAATTCACCAATGATGTGACGCTGATCCGCCATTTGCGCCAGGTCATGCGTAATGGCGACGTACTTATTCTGTATCCGGAGGCACGTTATTCTCTTTGCGGGACGACAGCCGTCCTTCCGGGTTCTCTGGGAAAATTCTGCAAGCTGATGGACGTTCCCGTTGTCACGCTGATCTGTCACGGGCACCATGTCAATTCTCCTTTCTGGAATCTGCACGACAGGGGAGTCGCACCGACTGAAGCCGAATTCACTTTACTGTATTCAAAGGAGGAACTGAGGCAGGCAGAACCCTCAGAAATCAACCGGCGTATTGTTGAAGCATTCCAATACGATGATTTCGCCTGGCAGAAAGAACGCGGTATCCGGACGCCCTATGCAAAACGGGCTGAAGGACTCCACAAGGTCCTGTATCAGTGCCCGGCCTGCGGAACGGAATTCCGAATGGCTTCGAAAGGGACCCGCCTTTTCTGCGAGGCATGCGGTAAAAGCTGGACCATGTCGGAACTCGGGGAACTGAGTGCGGACACCGGGGAGACCGAGTTCCCACACATTCCGGACTGGTATGAATGGGAGCGTGCCAATGTCCGCGCTCAGGTCGAGGCAGGAAACTATTCCAGCGGTGTTCTCCCGGTGACGGTGGATACGCTGCCCAACGCAAAGAAGTTCATCCGTCTCGGCGAGGGAACGCTGGTACATGACATGAACGGTTTTACAGTCAGGGGAACGGATACAGAAGGCGATCCATTTGAAATGATAAAGAACGTGCCCAGCCTGTATTCTTGTCATATAGAATACGAGTACTTGGGCAAGCACGGGGATTGCGTTGACTTGAATACGCTTGAGGACACCTGGTACATATATCCGCACGACTGCGACTTTTCCGTCACTAAGATGGCTCTCGCTACGGAGGAACTGTACTTTGCCTATCGGGAGAAGATAGGCAGGCCCTGTCCGAAAGGCCTTGCCTGAGCTTAAGTTTCACCTCAGCATGGCTCCCGGGAAACTGTTATACAGAAAGCGTTCAGCCCGAACCTGGGGATGGATGTGATCTGCGGCCTTTACGATGAATATTACCGGCTGTACATTGAACTCGGGCTTGTGGAACAATAAAAAAGCCGCCCTTTCGGGCGGCTTCAATTTTTACTCCCAGATCTCGGTTACCCAGTAACCGTTGCTTTTTCTGAATGTCTTCAGACAACTTGCATTGCCGCATTGGAGGTAAGCGGAGTTGCCGGCAAGTACGCCTTTTCTGCAATAAGGACACAATGCTCCTCCGTAAATAATAGCGTTGGTAAATCTTGTTCCGCCTGCCGCTTTCTCAAGATCTTCGTCGCTCAGTACTACTTTTTCTTCATCTGCCATGTCTATTTACTCCTTATGTTATATATTGATCCGGAACTTGATTTAATAATAAACCGCCGGAGACTGTTCGTCAACATCTGAGAAATATATTGCCGGAAGACAGTAAAAAAAGACATTAAAATCGTTATATTAATTAAGAAGCTGTATTTTTTTGACAATAGCGAGTTTACCGTATTGCAGTTTTATGATAAAATTCTTACAGAAGAACGTTTGTCAATTAATATAACTTAATTCAATAACGGAGGTTAAAAAGATGAAAAAACTGATGTATGTAATCGGGGCCGCGCTGATAATCCTGGGCATTCTTGTGCTGATAAACGCTGTTATGATGTGAGCTGAAGGTAAGAGGTATGAGGAGGAAAATCGGAATTATCCCGATACTGCTTGTTGTTATAGTCTGTCTGGCTGCAGGATATTATTTGGGGTATATGAAGCCCATTCCGTATATAAGCTCTTTGCTTCCGAAACCCGCCGTGACCGAGTCTCCTGCTCCCGAACAGCCAAAGCCTTACTCCGTTGAAGTGGATTTCAGCAAACCTATTCTGGAGAAGTCAGCCAGGACCAAACTGCTGACCGTTAAGACACAGAAGATCTCTGCAGCCGGCGAGATCAAGGAGGAAGGCCTGTTTAACTGGGCAGTTTTCAGCAAGACAAAAGCAGTCGTTTACCACGGTCAGGCCACGTTTTCCGTTGATCTCAGTAAGATCGGGGAAGATGATATCGTAATAAATAAGGATACCAGGACTATAGACGTATACGTCGAAGAGCCTGTCCTGAATATCGAATATCTTCCGGAGGAAACAGAATTTTTCAGTACGAGCAACGGTCTTCTGACCTTCGGCGAGATGGACATCACGCCCGAAATGAACGCGCAGCTCGAGACAAGCGCAAAAGAGCTGCTTTATGAATCAGTCTCGAAAGATGATACGGCGAGCAAAGAAGCGGAGAAGTTCGCAGAGCTTTCCATTCAGGAGATTTTTGAGCCCATAATCGTGGCTGCAGTCGACGCCGCTGTGTCGGAAGCAGCTGATCCGTATGCAGTTCCCGTTTATTACACTGTAAATGTGATCATAAAATGATCGGAGAATATACGATTCGCCGTTCTCGAAAATCAATAATACCTTCCATAGGTTTCGTACTTGTTTTTGCTCTGCTCATTGTAAATGCGTGTTTACTTTTCAAAGGCATGCCTGTGGCGGGCTCTGATAATGCTGAACATGAAACAGTTATCGAATCTGTTCCCGATGAGCCTGAAGAACCTGTATTGTCTGATGCATATCAGATCACTCTGAGATCTTCGCTTCCGGAAGATGAAAGCAGGCTCCTGTTTGACGGCAGCTATTGGACGGACGCAGTTCTTAAACCGGGAGAGGTTTTTCGCCTGGAAGCTGATGATAAGATCGCGGCGCTTTATATTGTATGGGGAACTTATCCGGGAGAATGGGAGCTCGAGACAGGCAGATCAAATTATCACGGGGGGCTAAACAATTTTCTTCATGAATTCGTAAGTCTGGATACACCGGTGCAGAATCTGACCGTTCATTCTCCACCGGCTGAAACAAAGCTCTGCGACATATATGCCTACAGTTCCGGAAAAATCCCCGATGACGTACAGCGCTGGTCTGTTTTGGATGGGAAAGCAGATCTGTTGCTGTTTCCGACCCACGCAGATGACGAACTGGTCTTTTTCGGAGGAATAATTCCTTATTACTCTCTTGTACAAAATAAAAAAGTCCAAGTCGCGTATCTGACGACCAACTATTATGATGAAGATGATTACCGGGTGCGCCCGCACGAGGCATTAAACGGCCTTTGGAAGGCAGGTGCAAGATATTATCCGGTGACGAACATGCAGCCGGATCATTACTGCGAAACGCTTGAGGCAGCTGAAGAGATTTACGGAAAAGATGCATTTATGGAGTTTCAGGTGGAACAGATCAGGAAGTACAATCCGGATGTGATAGTCGCCCAGGACCACGCCGGAGAATACGGCCACGGGGTACATATTCTCGGTGTTCGATCACTCGAGAAGGCGGTTTATGATGCAGCAGACAGCAGCTGTTACCCTGATCTTAGAGAAAAATACGGTCTTTGGGATACGCCGAAGACATATCTGCATCTATATGGCCCGCTTGAGGACCGCACAGTTTTGAATTATGAAACTCCATCCGCGGTCCTCAGCGGTCTGACACCGTTTGAAACTGCCTGTCAGGCATATCTTTGTCATAAGACTCAGCAGAAATGGAGTTTTGAAGTATACAGCTTTGGCAGCGAGTACGACTCTCACAGTTTCGGGCTGTACAGATCGCTTGCAGGGCCTGATATCGAACGCAACGACCTGTTTGAAAACATAGAATGACGGAAGGGCGCTGAAACAAATGAGTGATAATGCAATAGCAGCAATAATACTGGTCATACTGTTCGGAGTCTTGATCCGCCATGTTGTCATGGCCAACAGGTTCGCAGAGAAAACGAAGAAGGATGAGAATACCGATTCTTCACAAAACTCATAGTATGGGATACTCTTATATATTAATGGAAGCAATTAACATAAATTGATTATGGTAAACTAAAATGGATTATCGACAATCATGAAAACAGATAAGAGAGGTGATACCTTTGGAAAAGTTTATACCTTATGACAAGCTCTCAAAAAAGAAGAGAAAAGAGCTTGACGCTGCTAAACGCGGTTCATGGAACGGTATAAGCCCGGTTACCAGAAAATCTTCAAATCCGAAGGCATATAACAGGGCTAAGACGCGAAATCGGAGATTCGATCCTGATTTTGCGTCTTTTTTTATTGCTGTCAGTATGGTATTATTATTTTTGTAATATTAGGATAAAGCATTTCTTTGAATATTATGTAATTAATATTATGTTCTACTAATTATGTTAACTTCTTTTTCCGCTTTTGTTCATTTAAGCTTGAAGTGCACTGATGGATTAAATTGTTCTATGTGTTGCCGGCATACTGTTTATACGTGTTCTTCTTTCCGCTTGCGCTAAAGCTGAAGATCAGGTTTCGGAGGTCCATGAAAATATGAAATCGTTGACAGATAATTCTTTGAAAGAGATATATTTTGCCGGGGGCTGTTTCTGGGGAACTGAAAAAGTTTTTAAGGCAGTTCCGGGAGTGACTGATACGGAAGTCGGATATGCTAACGGATCAATTGACGATCCCACATATCAGCAGGTATGTACTAATCTCACCGGTCACAGGGAAACTGTGAGGGTCATTTATGATAAGAGTAAGGTTTCACTTGATGATCTTGTCCGCGTATTCTTTATAGTCATCGATCCGACGGTAAAAGATATGCAGGGCGCTGACAGAGGAACTCAGTATCAGACCGGAGTTTATTACTCTGATAATGCTGACCTTCCGGTCATAGAGATGCTTTTCGAGGCGGAAAAAGAGAAATACAGTAAATTTTTTGTCGAGCTCAAGCCATTGGAATGCTTCTGGCCTGCTGAGGAATACCATCAGGATTATCTTGACAAGAATCCCGGAGGATACTGCCATATTACATCCGACGAGATGAGAGAAGTTCAAAACTATTTTCGAAAAGATGATCCGCAAAATGCACGTCAGTGTGCAGTACACAGATAATAGATATGGAATATACACTTGTTTACGGTTATGACAGGCCGAAAGAAGTGGAAGAACTGTTCACGGAGTATACGAACATGCTTGTGCGGTTGGATCCGCTTTTTCAGGAGAGTCTTGATGAGCAGAACTACAGCGAGGAGATGGAGCATCTCGAAGACAAGTACGGTCTTCCTGACGGACGCCTGTATCTCCTGATGGACATGGAAAAGCCCGCAGCTTCAGTTGCTCTTCATAAGATAGACGAACAGACCTGCGAGCTAAAACGACTGTATGTAAAGCCTGAGTACCGTCGGCAGGGTATTGCGGAAATGCTGTTGGACAGGCTTATTTCAGAAGCCAGTGAGACCGGATACAGTTATATGGTCCTTGACACCATGCCGTCACTGAAAGAAGCAATAAGGCTCTATGAGAAAAAAGGCTTCTACAGGATAGGCAAGTATAATAACAACCCATTTGAAAAAATGCTCTTTTACAAAAAAGATCTGTAAGATTTCTTACAGATCTTTTTTATTGTTTCAGTTATTCAGTAGTTCTCAGGTAGTACATAGGTCTGTCCGTCACCGACATCTTTCCCGGCAAATCGGAGGAGCTCCCTGTAGTACAGGGTCCTTGTCAGATTCATATAGGGGAAGGCATACACTTCAGCAAAATAACCGATGACCGGAAGAGCAATCACTATATACCAGCCGATAAAGCTGAAATCCAAAACGAAAAGCTGCCACTTGAAGCCTTTTGTCAGTACAGCGCTTTCACGCATGCACTGTACAGGGCTTTTTTCCGGATCATCCATAAGTATATAGATCGCCATCCGGTATCTGTATATCAGTATGATTCCCGGAATAATGAAAAGAAGCATGCCGATAAATACGATAACAGATTCCAACAGAGACAGAATCAGAACTTTCCAGAAGATAGAGAATCCGTCGAGGAGGTTTGCCACTTCAGCATGTCTTCCGAAGACAGTGTTGATACAGAACAGTATAAACCCAGCCCAAAGGATGCTTGAGACAAGCTGAAGCAGTATATTGAGAGCGCTTGCGCCCGCTGAGGGCCCGTGCGTCGAGATGTATTCCATATATTCATTGTAGACTCCAGGATCTGCACCGCTCATCATACGGTTTGCCACATCCATTATATAGTCAGCGTTTATGTTTGAGGTCAGAAGCCTTGAAGAGAGCATAGAGACTATCATAGTAAATGCAATATATATCAGTCCGACGGGGATCGGAGCAGGTTTGGAAACAGACATCAGCTGCTTGGCTCTGAATTTTAGACCGGGTCTGTCAATATTCATATTATTCGCTCCATTAATTTGTTTTATTTGATTATAATCTTATAAATCCTGAAATCAAAAACAGATTGTTAATTATCTGAAGCTATGCACCTGCCATTATGTGCATATTCCTGAGCTCCGGATCTTTAATATGCCTCACGACCGAGTATGCGGCACTGCTGAGATCCGGAGTTTTACCGTCTGCAATGCTTTGTGACAATAGTTCTTTTATCACAGCGGCAGATATATCACAAATTATGCCGCTCTTGAGTTCCGTCTCGGATTTCGTGTTTCCCAGCTCTGTGAGGCCTGAAAGAGCTTCTTTGAGATCTCCGAGGATCGGCAGATCGTCCATACCGCGATACACCCATTTGTAATAGGGTTCATATTTGTTGTTCAGAAGATATATTACAGATATGATATGCTTTACATATTCGAAAACAGCCAATTGCGCAGCGCCTGTGTCACCCCTCCGCATCAGCCTTCCATAGTTGTATTCACCGGCTTGCGATGCCGTAACGCAATGGGCTGCTATTTTTTTTAGCCTTATGTCCTCGCTGTAGCCTGATTTGATTGTATTTCTGACAGCCGAGAATTCGCCGAGATCGTCTCTCCAGATCTCGCCATTGCAGGCCCCAAGCAGGGAGTCCGAAGGAATGTAGAGCCATTGGAGATTGTTATCCGGGGCACCTGGCACTCCGGTAAAACGTCTGTAGAAATCAGAACTGCGAATAACTCCGCGCCTTGGACCTCCGGCAGGGGATACAGCCTGCCTTTTATAGCCTTCAAATTCCTTCGGAAGCTTAGAATATGCTCTTTTCAGCTGAAAACCGTATTTTTCTTCATCCTCATCTGTAAGAAACATGCAGAAAGATGGTTCAAAATCGTGATCTGACGAGATGTCGTCATCATATCCGAGGCACTCGGAGCCCTCTCCGCAAAGGCCTACAGCTATTCTCTCCTCAAGCTCAGGAAACTGCTCTTTTATCATCGGGGCACCGAAAAGCAGATAATACTTTCTTGAGAGTTCAAGTCCTTTCATAAAACTCCTTAAGCTCCGCTTCAAATTCAGCTGCATCTTCATTCAAACCGTAAGATCTGAATGAGGATATACACTTTGAAAGTGCGTCATAGTATTTTTCGTCGCGCTCAGTTTCCGGGTCTTTAAAAAGAAGTACGGCCTCATTTAAACAAGTGTATATATCGTTTTCATCCCGATCTTCCATAGACTCATATAAGGTCGCGAGATTCAGATATGATATTGCAGCATTAGGAAGGCCGTTTTCAGTTTTTTTCATGATGTATATGGCATTGAAGTAAGCTTCTTCCGCCTCTTCTTTCCTCCCGGTGTCGGAGAGAGCAAGCGCGTAGTTGTTCCAGAAACCGGCAAATGTCGGATCGCTTTCATCAAGAGTGCCGGTGTAGACGTTCAGGGCAGATTCATAAAGGGGAAGGGCTTCTTCCGTCTTTCCGAAGGCTTTCAGAGTGGTTGCGGAGTTGAGCATGATCGTGGCTGAAGAGAGACCGCCTTCAATGCCTGTTTCCTCCGTGAGCGTTAAAGCCGCCCGAACTGCTTCCAGAGCGCTTTCTTTATCACCGGTGCGGCGGAAAAAACCGAGCATCTCATCGACTACGCTGAGTTCTCCGCGCTTGTCGCCGAGCCTTACGGCTTCTTCGCGCCAGTATCTAAGGTGCCTTTCGGCGCCCTCCTTGTCGTTTCTGGAGAGAAGTCTGTCCAGCGTGTCGATGACTCTGGCAACAGGTATTCCGTTTTGCCGCCCTGTATTACAGCAGTATTCAGGAATATTCATGTCAAAAACCCCTCGATCTGAATGACTGAATTATAGCATAGCGGGGTTGCAAATGCGATAAGGCTGCAATAAAAAATCTTGGCAAATTGCGCATGTTAAAATATAATGATTTTATTATTAAAGGAGGTAGCATATATGACAGTTTATGATTATTCAGTACCAAAGACAGACGGGACAGAGCTCTCTCTTGCCGATTTCAAGGGCAGAGTCATGCTGATAGTCAACACGGCGACAGGCTGCGGCTTTACGCCTCATTACGAGCCGCTTGAGAAGATGTATGAAGAATACCATGATAAGGGTCTTGAGATAATAGACATACCCTGCAACCAGTTTGCTGGCCAGACTCCGGGAACCGATGAGGAGATCCATGAGTTCTGCACGCTGAAGTACAATACTCAGTTCCCGCAGATGAAAAAATCCGATGTCAACGGAGAGAATGCGCTTCCGTTGTATGCATTTCTCAAGGAGCAGCAAGGCTTCCAGGGCTTCGGAAAGGGTCCAAAGGCACTCATGATGGGTACTCTGCTGAAGAAGATCGATAAGGATTACAAGACAAACCCGGATATCAAGTGGAATTTCACGAAATTCCTGATCGACAGAAAGGGAAAGGTAATTGCCCGTTTTGAGCCGACCGAGGATATGAAAAATGTGGAGAAGGCCGTAGCAGAGCTTATCTGAAGCTTTTTCGCCCGATTGACAAAGACGCCCCCGGATATTATTATTTGCTTACGGAATGCAATAATATCCGGGGGTTTATTATGCAATACAGCATTAACAGTACGAACTACTGCGATTTTTCTGTTATAGAGATAAACAAGCTACCTGCAAGGAGTTACTTTATCCCTTATCCTGACAGGGAAAAGGCGGATCTTGTATCCGGCGACAAAAAGAGATATTCCTCTTCCAAAGTCAGATGTTTAAACGGGGATTGGGATTTTATATTCTATGAAAAGCCATCAGATATGCCGCTTGTCTTTGACACCGGGAAGGTTGTATTTGATAAGATAGAGGTGCCTTCCTGCTGGCAGTTCAAGGGCTATGCGAAGCCTTTCTATGTGAACGCGAGGTATCAGTTCCCATACAAACCGCCTGAGATTCCTACAACGGAGAAGGTCGGGAAATGTTTTTCCTGGTTCAATGTGGACAACGGAGGCTTGCCGAGAATAGCAGCTCCGGCAGATGAATACAATTATGCCGGAGTCTACAGGAAGATATTCAATGTGCCCGAAACAAACGGACAAAGATTTGTTATCTCATTTCTCGGAGTCTGCAGCTGTATAGACCTCTACTGCAACGGATGCTTTGCAGGTTATTCGGAAGGAAGCCACAATACTGCGGAATTCGATCTGTCAGCTCTTCTCAAAGAAGGTGAGAATGAGATCCTGTGTGTTGTTCACAGATGGTGTAACGGCTCCTATCTCGAAGACCAGGACATGTTCAGAAACAACGGGATCTTCAGGGATGTTCTTCTGAGAACGGAAGAAAAAACAGATATAGCAGATTTCTCAGTGAACACATTTTATGACGAAGGAAGGTACAGCCTCAGGGTAGAGGCAGAGACTTTTGAAGACGAAGTCCCTGTGAAGGCGACTCTTTCCGGACACGGACTGAACAGAGAAATTAAAAGCCTCTCAAAATCAGGAAAAGCAGAGTTCATTTTTGAAGATCTGGATGTTCTTGAGTGGAATGCCGAGTATCCGATCTTATACGATCTGTATATAGAGACTCCCGGCTCGTGCATAAAAGAGAGGACGGGATTCAAACAGGTCGAGATCGATGGAACAGTTTTTAAGATCAACGGGAGAAAACTCAAGCTTCACGGCGTAAACCACCATGATTCGCTGCCTTCGAGCGGATATGCGATGAGTCCCGCTGAAATAAGAAGGGATATTGAACTTTGTAAGGAATACAATATAGACACTATCCGCACATCCCACTATCCTCCGGATCCGTATCTTCTCGAGCTTTGTGATGAGCTGGGGATATATGTGGTCGATGAAAACGATCTTGAGACTCATGGAACCTTTTTTGCTCTTTATCCTCCGACATATAACGCCATAAGCAATAGCAGAAAATGGGAAAAGCATTATCTGGAGAGAATAAAACGCCTGTTCGGAAGAGACAAAAACAGGCCGTGCATAATAATGTGGAGTTTGGGGAATGAAGCGGGAGGCTATGCCAATACCGATCTCTGTTATGATTATCTGAAATCCGTCAGCTCTCTGCCGGTCCACTATGAAAGTGTTATCCACAGCCAAAGACGCGCCTACGATGTCGGAAGCGAGATGTATCCTTCTCCGGAAAAGGTCGAAAAGACCGGAAGAAGGAAGAGGGAATACAAACAGCTCAATGACAGGCCGTATTTTATGTGCGAATACGCTCATGCCATGGGAGTCGGCCCGGGCGGGATAGAGGACTACTGGAAGCATATTTACAAATACGACAATCTGATGGGCGGCTGCATATGGGAGTTCTGTGACCATGCGGTTCTTCACGAAGACGGCTCCTACACATACGGCGGGGACCACGGTGAGTGGGAGCACGACAGCAATTTCTGTGTTGACGGCATTTTCTATCCTGACAGAAGGCCATCCACAGGCGCAAAGATAGCAAAATTTGCTTACCGGCCTATCAGGGTGAGATATCTGGCAGGAAATATGTTTGAGATCTTCAATACAACCGGCTTTTCAAAGGGCGAAAACTATCTCTTAAAATGCAGATGGAAGAGCGGGGAGAGTTTTGAATATGTTCCGGCAGCTTCACCTCTGGAGAAGGAAACAGTTATATTTAAAGTACCACCGTTTGAAGGTGAGCAGTGGCTCAATGTTGAGACCGTTGATATCCGCACCGGGAATACTGTATCCCTCGAGCAGGCCATAGTTATAGAACATACAGATGATGCCGTCTCAGATGGGGATGTAATAGACAAAAAGCTTAACGATCTTACTTTTGCGGAGCCGTTTAGGCCGAACACGATCCTGTGGCGCGCGCCGACAGACAATGATACAAGCTTCACCGGAAAGACACCCTGCGACAATTATCTGTTCATGACAGAAGAAATCGTGTACGAAGAGAAAACTGACAGAAAAATAACCGTAAAATCCGAAATAAGGTGCAAAAAAGAAATATTTGTCTGCACGGATACATATGAAAGCTGCAAGGACGGTATTCTGCTGACATCTAAGCTCCACTGTTTGAAGGGGAGAGGAAACCTCCCTAGATTCGGAAAGGTTTTCAGACTGCCTGCTGAGTATAATAGAGTAAAATACTTTGCTCGGGCAGGGGAGTCGTATACAGATATGAAAGACCAGTTTCCGTTAGCAGAAGTAAGTTGCGGCGTTAAGGAAATGACAGAGCCGAATATCAGGCCTCAGGAGAGCGGAAACCGCTTCGGATGCAGATATGCAAAGCTTTCAAACGGAAAGGACGCGATATCTTTCAAAGCTTCCGGAAAGCCTTTCGAGCTTGGGATAAAACCCTATTCCGACGAAGAACTGCTGAAGATGAAACATATAGGTGACGAAAAGTGTACCGGAACCTATGTTACGATTTCTGCTTTTCAGATGGGGATAGGAACAGGCAGCTGCGGGCCTAAGCCCGGAAAAGAATACCTGTATCCTGTAAATCGGGACTACGAGCTCAGATGTGTCATAAGCAAAGAAGGGATCTGAGAACAGAATAAAAGGCTGCCGCCCTGTGATGGGCGGCAGCTTCTGCGTTTGTTTATAACAATACTAAAGTATCAGACAACACCCTGTTTCATCATCGCGTCTGCTACTTTGAGGAAGCCTGCGACATTGGCACCGATCATCATATCTCCCGGCTTGCCGCACTCGATGGAGGCAGCAAGGCAAGCGTTGAAGATGCTCTTCATTATTCCATGCAGCTTTTCGTCGACTTCTTCAAAGGACCAGCTCATCCGTATGCTGTTCTGGCTCATCTCAAGACCGGATGTAGCGACACCGCCAGCATTCGAGGCTTTGCCGGGAGTGTAGAGAAGCCCCGCTTCATTGACTGCTGCGATAGCTTCGGGAGTCAGAGGCATGTTGGCGCCTTCAAATACTGCGAATGCTCCGTTTGCTATCAGAGCCTTTGCACCCTCGACATCCATCTCATTCTGTGATGCACACGGCATTGCAATATTGCAGGGGACAGTCCAGATACCGGCGCAGCCTTCGTGATATTCACTGCCGGGAACTTCGTCGGCGTAAACTTTTATTCTTTCACGTCTCTTCTGTTTTATGTCGAAGAGAACTTCAAGATTGATTCCGTTTGGATCGTAAATATAGCCCTTGGAATCACTCATCGCAACTACTTTTCCGCCGAGCGACATGCATTTTTCAGCACAGTATTGGGCAACGTTTCCTGAGCCGGAGACTATTACAGTCTGTCCTTCAAATGACTTGCCGTGATATTTCAAAACTTCATCGCTGAAATAGCAGATTCCGTATCCTGTGGCCTGTGTACGTGCGAGTGATCCGCCATATGTGAGGCCCTTGCCTGTGAGTACTCCGCCTTCAAATCTGTCGACGATCTTCTTGTATTGGCCGTACATATACCCGATCTCCCTGGCTCCGACACCTATATCACCTGCAGGAGTATCGGTAAACTGGCCGATATGGCGATAGAGCTCAGTCATAAAGCTCTGGCAGAAACGCATAACTTCTCCGTCGGATTTGCCCTTCGGATCAAAGTCGCTGCCGCCCTTGCCTCCGCCCATCGGGAGAGTGGTCAGACTGTTTTTCAGGATCTGCTCAAACCCGAGGAATTTGATGATGGAAAGATTGACAGACGGATGGAACCTCAGACCGCCCTTGTAGGGACCAATCGCAGAGTTGAACTGAACTCTGTAGCCGCGGTTCACCTGTACTTTTCCGTTGTCGTCGACCCATGGCACGCGGAAGATGACGATCCTTTCAGGCTCTACGAAACGTTCCATAAGGCCTGCCTCTTCCCATTCGGGATGATTGGGAACTACCAGCTGAAGACTTTCAAAAATCTCCTCGACAGCCTGAAGAAACTCCGGCTCACCGGGGTGATTTTTCTGGAGATCAGCCAAAACACGCTGAAGGTATTCGTTGGTAATCATAATTTCCTTCCTTCCGGTTAAATATTTTCAGGGGTTTACCACATCAATTATACTTCCGAGAATGTATTAAATCAACTGCTTTTGAAAATTAATATAGAACTATTGCATAAAACCGCTTTGGCATGAATCATTAATAACAGAAGGTGTTCGTCAAAATGCACAAAAAAACAGGCTGGAAGTATTGCATTTGACGCAAGTTCATGTTTATGCTAAATTACATAAGCAACATTATCTGTGGAGGACCTTATGAACTGCAGAAAATCATTATACTGCTCCGGTATCTGTTTTGTTTTATTCCTGATACTTATTCTTCTCGTAAAAACTGTTGGTGTAGATGCAATCGGTCCGCAAGGGACTGAAGTCGGACTAGCGAAGATCAACGGTTTCTTCTCGGAAAGAATCGTTTATAACGATACCTTCTATAAAATTACAGAGCTTCTCGGTTATCTGGCCATTCTCATCTGTGCCGCATTCGGCGCCTTCGGTCTCTACCAGATAATTAAAGGCAAAAGCTTAAAGGCTGTTGACAAGGACATTCTTATACTCGGAGCTTTCTATATTGCGGTTATTGCAGTATATGTATTTTTTGAAAAAGTAGTTATAAGCTACAGACCGGTCATTCTTGATGAAGGACTTGAGGCTTCTTTCCCTTCGTCACATACCATGCTTAGTGTTTGTGTTTTCATATCTGCGATCATGCAGCTTGAGACAAGGCTTCCGTTCAGATATGTCAAACCTGTTTCAGCCGCAGGCATATTGCTTGCAGCAATTACTGTACTGTTAAGATTCCTCTCCGGAGTCCACTGGTTTACGGATATTCTCGGGGGAATACTAATCAGCGCTTCTCTGCTCTTTCTTTTCGCTTATTTCTTTTATAACAGTATCAGCGACTGAAATCCGAAAGCTTTTTCTTTACTTTTAAAAAAATAGTGTTATAATAACAGCGCGTTTGGGGGCGTAGCTCAGCTGGGAGAGCGTACGGTTCGCATCCGTAAGGTCGAGAGTTCGAGCCTCTTCGTCTCCACCATAATAGAACGGTAATTCTGATAGAATTGCCGTTCTTTTCTTTTTATGTTATACTGTCCGAAATCAATTGAGAGGAATGAATAATATGGAGTACAAATGTTTCAAAGATCATCTCATAGTAAGGATGGATAAAGGCGAGGAGATCCTGGAGCAGCTCAAAGCAGTATGTCTTAAGGAACACATATCCCTGGCTTCTGTCTCAGCGCTCGGAGCGCTGAACGCTTTTACGGTCGGAGTATTCAAAACAGATGAAAAGAAGTATTATTCCAACAGCTTTAAAGGGTATTTTGAGATCGTTTCACTTACCGGAACAGTCACGACAAAAGACGGGGAGTTTTATGCGCATCTTCATCTGAGTGCCGGAAACGACAAAGGAGAGGTGTTCGGAGGGCATCTGAATGAAGGACATATCAGTGCCACATGCGAAATGGTAATAACAGTTATAGAAGGAACCGTCGAGCGCAGTTTCAATGATGAGATCGGTCTGAATCTTATGAAATTCTGATATAATCACGTTTAAAACATTACCGGCTTTTCCATTTGGAAAGGCCTTTTTTTTATTGACAGTCTTTGGACTTGGACTTCAAACAACACTTGCTAATTGACTAAATATAATTTATTTCATTCTTTATGTAAAAAATACTTGACAAATTATTTTTTTATAGTGTACATTGTATTCACAAAATCATTTTAAGGAGATCATATTATGAACACCAGTATTATTCGTTCCGCAGGTCTGGCAGCAGGTATTCTCGTCGGGCTTTTTATAGCCTTTGTTATTATCCGGTTTGCAAACAGCAATAAGAAGTACAAAACAGAATATGACGAGCGGCAGATCAAAGTTCGCGGGGATGCTTACAGATTTGCTTTCTATACTATGATGATCTGCGAAGCAATTGCAGCTTTGATTGAAATGGCTGAGATCCCGCTGCCCTTTGAAAACTATAATCTGCATTTTGGAAACATCTTTATAGCCTGCATCGTTCTCTCGGCTATTTGTATCTGGAAAGATGCATATTGGGGGCTGAACAATAACCGCAGGCGCTACGGAATCGTTTTTGTCGTATGCGGGCTCCTGAATGCAATTCCGGTAGTTATGACTCTGTTAAACAGACAGCAGGAAAGCATGTCTTTCCCGTATATCAGCCTTATGGCATGCATAATGCTTCTGACTGTAGGAGCCGAACTGCTTATTAAACAGCTGGTTGATAAGCGAAACGGGCTGGAGGAGAACTGAGTCATGAAAAACCTGAGACTCAAAGCTGCCCGCGCAGGCAAAGATTATTCCCAGCAGCAGCTTGCAGATCTCTGCGGCGTATCGCGTCAGACGATAAATGCCATAGAGAAGGGGGATTATAACCCGACCATCAATCTTTGCATAGCCATTTGCAAAGCACTTGATAAGACATTGGATGAATTGTTCTGGGAGGAGTAAAACAGGCCCTGTCTTGCAATGTATCTTTAACTTGCAAGACAGGGCTTATTGCTGTATAATATTCTTCACAATTTAAGGCTTTTGTTAAGGCTGCACTAGTCGGGGAGCCAGCGGTGCCCTGTAACCTGCAATCCGCTATAGCAGGGATGAATTCCTTTCGGAGGATAAGCTCCGTGTTGCCAGCCGATGGTAAGCAGCGTAGAAGGTTCGGTCTTGCGCAACGGGATCCCGTGAACCATGTCAGGCGGGGAACCGAGCAGCATTAAGCGGTGCATACCGTGTGCCGCAAGGCAGCCGGACCCGAGCAGGCTGCCATTGTACCGGATGTGGGGCGGTTTCAAATTAAGGTGTGCAGTCTTGACAAAAGCCTTATTTTTGGAGATGATGGTTAATGTATCAGGCTCTTTACCGCAAGTGGCGTCCGAAGACTTTTGATGAGGTCGTGGGCCAGGAGCATATCACAAGGACTCTAAAAAAGCAGGTCGAGACCGGCAGACTTTCCCATGCCTATCTTTTCGTGGGTACCAGAGGGACCGGTAAAACGACTTGCGCCAGAATTCTGGCCAAAGCAGTCAATTGTGAGAATCCGCAAAACGGGAATCCGTGCGGAAAGTGTGCCTCCTGTCGTGCTATAGATGAAGGCACTGCTCTTGATATAGTTGAGATGGATGCTGCTTCTAACAGCAAAGTTGAAGATGTCAGATCTCTTCGCGAAGAAGTTATTTATTCTCCTGCGACATTGAGAAAACGGGTATATATAATTGATGAAGTCCATATGCTTTCAAATTCGGCATTCAATGCCTTGCTGAAAATAATGGAAGAGCCTCCCGAACATCTTGTGTTTATACTGGCTACGACAGAACTGAATAAGGTTCCCGCCACCATACTATCCAGATGCCAGAAGCACAGCTTTAAAAGAATAGAAACCTCTCTCATTTCAGCTCAGCTCATGAAGATAGCTTCCGCTGAGGGTTTTATGCTTCAGCCTGATGCTGCAGCTCTATTGGGCAGACTGTCTGAGGGCGGGATGCGCGATGCGATATCTCTGCTGGATCAGTGCTCTTCTGCAGGAACGATTACAACAGATACGGTTTATGATGTGTTGGGGTTGGCCGGAAACAGGGAAATAGTATCTGCACTCAAATGCATTAAAGAGGGTAAAACGCAAAAAGCTATTGAAGATTTCAACAGGCTTTGGAGCAATGGTAAAGACCCTGCGGCTTTCTTAACCGATCTTACTGCTTTGATACGTGATGTACTGCTGCTTAAAATTGCTCCGGGAGTGTCTGAATCTATTCTGAGCAGTTCCTGCAATGTGTCCGAACTCAGAGAATTCGCGGACTCAATGGAAAAAGCGGAGCTTATAAAGGATGCCGGGCTTCTCGAAAAAAGCCTCGGGATCATGAAAACAAGCAAAAGTCCGAAAACAGAGGCTGAGTTGTGCCTTATTTCTCTTTGCGAAGACGTCGGAACCGTAAAAAAAACTGAATCAGTTCCCCTCTCCTGTGATGTCAAGCATGAAATAAAGAAAGAAAAACTCTTGACAGTCACGGATACTCCTGAGAACTCTGAAGTCTTAAGCAATGGGAAGGCTGATATAGTTTTTACCGATGAAACAAGGAAAGAAGTTAAAGAGGAAGAGCAACGCGACTTGGAAGACCCTTGGGAGAAGATAAAAGCTGTATTCATGCCCGGGCTTAAACAGTCAGCCAGATCAATATTCGATAATTCACGATTTGTTCCCGAGATAAAAGGCAATTCGCTGGTACTGAACGTAACGGATGATTTTCTGTATGGGCAGCTTAACCGGACCGAGGTAACTGATGCGATATCTTCTGCTGCGAGCAGGGTTCTCGGCAGAGAGATCATTGCAAGCGTTACCAAAGAAGGAGCATCCAATTCTTCAGTGCATAGTATAAAAGAGCTTTCCAGGTTTCCTGAAGTAAAATTTATATAAAAATCAATCTCTGGAGGTAAAAAATGGCAAAAGGATCTTACCGCGGCGGATATGGCGGCGGAAATCAGATGAATATGATGAAACAGGCTCAAAAGATGCAGCAGGAATTTATGAAAATGCAACAGGAGCTTGAAGCCTCTAAATTTGAGTTTACAGCCGGCGGAGGGGCCGTCAAGGCTGTTATTCTCGGAACAAGACAGTTTGAGAGCATAACAATAGATCCTGAAGTAGTTGATCCTGAAGATACCGAGATGCTTCAGGACATGGTACTTGCCGCTGTCAATGGCGCACTCAAGGAATGTGACGATAAGACGAGCGAGGCAATGAACAAACTTCAGGGCGGTATGGGAATGGGTTTCCCATTTTAAAAAATGAATACACCTTGGACAAAAAATGTAGATAAAGGATGCCCGCATGGCGATTATCCCCGTCCTCAGATGGTCAGAGAAGGATGGGTCAGTTTAAACGGACCATGGGACTATTCGATCACAAAAACCACAAAGCAGCCTACGCAATACGATGGCACGATAACAGTCCCGTTTTCTCCGGAAACCCAACTCTCGGGAGTATCTCTGAAAGTAGGACCGAATGATTATCTCTGGTATCACAGGGCTTTTCGGCTTCCTGAGACATTTGAAGGGAATAAGGTAATCCTGCATTTCGGAGCAGTGGATCAGGAGGCTGATGTCTGGGTCAACGGATTTCATGTTGCTTCACATATCGGAGGTTATCTTCCTTTTGAGGCAGAGATATCTGAAAGCCTGCTCGGGGGTCTTGAGGTTGAAATAACAGTCAGAGTCAGAGACGCGTCAGATTATAAAAACTTCCACACCCGGGGCAAACAGAAGCTGAAACGCGGCGGGATCTGGTATACTGCCCAGAGCGGTATCTGGCAGACTGTCTGGATGGAATCAGTTCCGGCTTCCGGATATATCAAATCGCTCAAGATTGACCCTATATATGACAATTCCTGTGTTTTTATCAATGCTGATTGTGAAGGTGAAGATATAAAACCTGTCGCAATTTTTGAAGAAAACAGTTACGAACTGCCGGCAAGGATCCCTGTACCGGACTTCATCCCATGGTCACCGGAAACACCCAAATTATATCATTTTGATGTGGTGTTCGGTGATGATACAGTCAGCAGCTATTTTGCTATGAGGAAATATTCTGTTGAAGAGGATGAAAACGGAGTTCCCAGATTCTTTCTGAATAACAGACCTTATTTCTTAAACGGGCTTCTCGATCAGGGATACTGGCCTGACGGACTGTATACTGCTCCTTGCGATGAGGCTTATGTTTATGATATTGCAATGGCAAAGACAATGGGCTTCAATTTGCTCAGAAAGCATATGAAAATTGAACCGCTGAGATGGTATTACCACTGCGACAGAATCGGAATGCTTGTCTGGCAGGATATGCCTTCGGGAGGCAGCAGAGATTTTGCTTCTTTGAGAAATACTGCTCCTGTCATTTTCGGATCAAACAGTGGAGACGGAGACTATTCAGCTTCCGGAAGAGGAAGCGCTGAAAGCAGAGAAGAATTCATAAAAGAAATAGGCAGTATGATCAACTGCCTGTACAATGTCCCCTGCATAGCCGCCTGGGTTCCTTTTAATGAAGGCTGGGGTCAATTTGACGCGGCTAAGATATGTGATTTTATCATGTCCATTGACAGTTCAAGAACAGTGGATCACGCCTCAGGCTGGCATGACAGGCATGCAGGAGATTTCAAGAGTCTTCATGTTTATTTGAAAAAATACAGATTCAAACCTGACCAATATGGAAGAGCTGTTGTCCTTTCCGAGTTCGGAGGCTATGCCCAGGCAATACAGGGACACATGTACAGCAACAAAGAATTCGGATACAAGAGAACGGATTCTGCTGCAGAGCTTGAATTCGAACTGAAAGAGCTTTATGAAGAACAGATAAAACCTGCAGTAAAAGAAGGTTTGGCAGGATGCATCTATACTCAGTTGAGCGACGTGGAGGATGAAGTAAACGGTCTCGTTACCTATGACCGGCGCAAAATGAAACTTGCTCCGGAAGTTGTTAAAAGAATTATTGAAATATGAAAAAGAAGAGTACCGTTCGGTACTCTTCTTTTTCAGTTCTTTTTGAAAAATGAAGCTATTTTATTGAAGAAACTTCCGATAGCTGAGAAAATGTTTTTGGCTTTTTCTACTGTTTCCCCGGCTTTTTCCTTGGCTTCTGCCACATTCTGAATAGTCTTTTTTGCGGAATCTATCTTTTCTGCAAGGGCTTTACTGTCGAGGCCTTCCAGACTGTGGTACAGTCGCAGAACCAATTCCACTTCATCATCACTGAGTTCATAACCGTTTTCTCTGGCGAATGCACGGATCTCGGCAGAGAGCTGTTCATCAGTCCAGTCTTTTGTTTCAGACATAAGCTCCAGAAGAGCGTTTACAAGCTCTCCGGTATCCGCATTACCGAGCTGTTCAGTCAGTTCGCTTGTTATTATCAGCTCTTGCGTTGAGATAAGCTTTGCGTTTTCATCGAGCTCTTTGCCTGTTATTTCCTCATACGCTTTATAAACTCCTGCCAGAGCCGCAGTTCCGGAGACTTCAAACGGGGCAGCCACAATGACCTTTGCATTTTTTACACCTGCTGTTGTCAATGCTGCTGCATAGTTCTGTTCTGTACAGTAATTTATATTATGAGTTTCGACCTGTACGCCCGAGCCTTCTTCCAGTATCTGAATATAAACGCTGGAAATGGATCTTGTACCGATCTTACCGTCTTCCACAAGATTTTCCAGATAATAGCGTTCTTCTGTATTTGTCATGACCATTTCCGGAACAGAACCTCTGTCTATGCCAAACCAGTAATAAACTGCCGTAACCTGCTCGTCAGTGAGATCCGCTCCAATTACCGCTCTTGATCCGCTTGAGTCAGCGAAAGCGGAACCAAGTGACGCAAGCAGGCAGAAAACCAGTATAAATGTGATTACTCTTTTCATATAATGCTCCTTTCTCTGTCCTCAACGCGCGCTATGATAGCACACAACTGAAGATAAATAAACACCAATTTATGAACAATACACTTCAATGAGAATAAAAAAACCGGGGAGCCCCCGGTTTAAAATAATTTTGCAAATATTAAATGAACAACATATGAAACCAATCAGTCTTTAAACACCCATTCACGCTGGATATTGTAGCTTAAGAAGAACAATATGACATCTCCGGGGATTCTTACGAGAGTCGATACAAGCGGTGTGGAATTTCCGAAAAGATGAGAAACAATAGAAATAAACACATAGCTTATAACAGTACTTAATGCGGTCTGGCATAGCCAAAGCGTATAATATCTTATAAGTGCTCTTTTATAATTCCCTTTTTTCTCGAAAACAATTCGCTTGTTTGCATTGAAATTGACAAAAGAAGAGATACCTTTTCCGGCTACATTAGCGACTAAAGGGGCAATACTTCCGAGAATTCCGTCAAAAAACTTATGAATCAGATAGCAGACAATGAAATCGATCAACACGGCCGATCCGGAACTCAGCAGAAATTTCACCAAAACTTTTGCAATTCTCCATGAGTCTGCAAACGGGCGGTAATGAGAACCTTTATTATTATCCTCGTAAACTGTTTCAATAGGCTGTTCAATAAATTCTATGCCTTCACGTTTCATGGTGAGCAGCATGTTGGTTTCATAGTCAAAGCGCTCGCCGTCTACAGTGCAGAACAAAGGCAGATACTTGGACGGAATAGCCCGAAGTCCTGTCTGGGTATCTGAAAGCTTTATGCCGCAGCAAACACGGAACAGGAAAGAAGTTGTCTTGTTTCCGGCAAGACTTTTTTTGGGTATTCCGCTCAGGTTAAAATCCCGACAGCCGAGGATGACTTTATCAGGATTTTCAATGAGTTTTTCGCCGCATGCTATAATATCCTTAGTAAGGTGTTGCCCGTCTCCGTCTATTGTTATTACTCCCTTTGTTTCAGGAAAGTGTTCTGAAACATATTCAAAGGCAGTCTTTAAAGCTCTTCCCTTACCTTTGTTTATCCCGTGGTGTAATACGGTACATTCCGGGAGAGATTCGGCTTCATTGAAGAAATGCTGTTCATCATCCCTGCTTCCGTCATCTACAATTACGATCGTTTTAAACCCCGCAACCAACAAATCGTTAACAACTTTAGAAAATCTTGTATCGGGATTTAAAGAGGGGAGTATTATTATCAGATCAGTCATATCAATAGTATTTAAGCGCGGTTACCATATAGGATCCCGGAGCACCCGAAATAAGGATCTTAAAGTTTTCATCTATCTCATTTACACCGGATGTGAGATATGCAGTACAGGAATAAGAGACATCCACGAGAAAATCGGATTCGGTAATTTTCACGATATCATTAATATCAACGGATTTGATAGTCAGATAACTCGTATTGGACCACATCTTGCCCTCAAGCGCAAGCTTAAGCCGTTCGGCGAGCTTAGTGTTTTCCTTGACATAAGCCATGGTGTTGAAGTATTGCGCTGTTCCGTCACCTATACCGCATGAATAATACAGATACTGTTCCACAAAATTCTTTGTATAGGTGGTTAGTTCAACTGTCTGAACAGAATCTGCATCGTGCAGAAAATCCGTTTCCTTCGTTTCTTTAGTTATCTCAAACGGATTGCCGTTTTCGTCCCTGACAGTAAGTTCAACATCTCCGAAAACACTGTCCACAGCGTAGCGGCGCAGATAGGGCATGTTGTCGGTACCGTCATAAAAATCTTTGAGGTACTCGTATTGAATATTATCTTCAACTATATATGTGCTGTCGACCAGCGACCCGTTCAGATATACAGTATATTCTTTGGGGATCGTTATCTCAGTTGCGCCGAAAATAAAGCTGAAATCATAGCTTTCAGATTCAAGTGAATAAGAGTGAAGACCATAACCTAACTGCTCAAGAAACGGATATTGAGCTTCCGGGTCTTTTTTCAGAGAGACAGTTCCTATTTGTAAATTATCGCCATCCGGATCACAGATAATATTATATCTGACGGAGCCGTCTGTACTGCCTCCTGAAACCCGGGTGTATTTAACACCTTTATCCACATATGTCATTATATAATCAAAACAGGAGTCCTCAGTCTGGAGATCATTTCGCACTTCCTTAAGAGTCGGATCTGCAAGACTGCGCCACTTTTCTCTTGTAAGGGTCTGCATATACTGATCTATTGCAGTTGTAGGAAGAGATGCTTCATAGGCAGCGGCGTATTTCCAGAGGAAGAACATTATGAATAATATGGCTGCAAGAATGAGCAGACAATATAAAGCCAGACTTAATGCATATAATCTGTTGGATTTTTTACTCACAGTTATTCCCTCCTTATCCGGCACTCTCCGGAAGAACTATCCATGCAGAAGGACAGGGCCTTGCACCGCCTTCACCAGAAGGAGAATTGACATACGCTCCGTTATAATACATGGAAGTAGATGAGCCGCCATCCATACAATAGGCATTTACCGCTCCAAAATCAATCATAACATCACAGCAGTCCTGATAGGTAGCTCCGAGACTCTGGACCTGACGACCGTCTAAGACAAGCAGCAGAACAGCCCCGTCAGCTCTCTGGCCTATAGCTGTTCTCGGGTTTACACCGCTTACAAGTTTCTCCGGGTCTCTCGGATTCCCGTTGACGATAAGTTTTGGTCCGAAATAAGCTGCATTGATAATATCGGTTTCCTGAAGCTCAGTACCTTCAAAAGCGTCTATATGCATAATACCGTTACTGTCAAAACCGCAGAATTCATTCCAACCTTCAACCGCATTGTATATTGTCCCCTCGGATATAATGACTCCAACAGGATCACCGCCCCAAGCTGTACCGTTTGGATCATCAAATCCGCTGGCATTCACAGCCGCAAGGGCATTGTATTTTTCACAGTACTGTTCAACCGTAAGTCCGGTTCCTCCGAACATTTCAGGAATTCCGAGTATTATTCTCATCGGATCGTAGACTATCAGCATGTAGCCGGTATATCCTTCACCGGTTACATCTAGAAGAACGATTCCGTCTCCGTCTTCATCGACGATCCCATATGCGTCTACATTCTGCCCCTGTTCATTGACAGAGACTTCAACTTCGGCATTTATCAGGGATGAATCTGTTGCCGATTCATCCACTCTGTATATATCTTCAATAAGTTCAACATACTCCTCATCGGTGAGAAAAATATTAGCAAGCCAGTCAAAACGGCGCGTCTCTATCATGGTGGCGAGAAATGTGTTGCGAAGAGCTGTTGAAGGGCCCTTTACCAGAACATACTCGATTCCAAGTCCCGCAATACCTATCAGAATGACGGTAGCAAGTATAAAACCGAAGATTCGGTCCAGAACGACCTGTATCTTATTGGCTGTTGTTTTTTGCCCGGATCTTTTCACGATGTCCTCCGAAAAAATAATAATGTACTGTTAGTTTTGAATGTTATAGAAAATGCCAGATATGATCTGCAGCTATAAGGCAGAAATAAGCTGATGGAATTGAAAACAGAAGGCTGTCTGCCCTGTCCAACATGCCGCCGTGCCCCGGGATCAGGTTCCCCGTATCTTTTATATTCAGCATCCTCTTTATCAGAGATTCCGCCAGATCACCAATCTGTCCGAGCGAAGAGGCGATAAATGCTGTCACAAGACAAGTGTGAAGCGGTATATACATGGACGCTTTCAATATAAAGTAAACGGCCAGGCCCGCCAGAAGAGAGGAAAGAGCACCGCAGATACAGCCTTCAATCGTTTTATTCGGACTTACACTCGGAGCTACTTTGTGTTTCCCGAAGAGCATTCCGCCGAAAAGAGCAAAGCTGTCGCATAACCAGGTCGACGCAGCAGCGAGCAGTAATGACTGGAGCCATATTTCAGAAGAAGCGATGCGCGAAATAAGCGAGAATGAAAACAGAGGATAGAGAAGAACTGATACTGTCGAAAAAGCGCCTTTTCCGTCTATTCTGCGGTTTGTTATGCCTGAAAGCATGGCAAAGAAAACAGAAACTGCAAGCCATGCAACTGACCATGTTATATCAAGGCCGGCAATTACGATAACTGAATCGCCGAGAACATAGGCGATAAACACAAAAAAGGCACAGAGAACATCTTTATCCTTCAGGTTCTTATACAGTTCATATGCACAAATGCATGCGCAGGCGGCAAAATACAATACTCTTGTTACCCTGCTCAGTGCCATGCAGAGGACTGTTATTGCCATCATAATAACAGCAGAAGAAACCCTGGCTTTCAATACTCTGCTCCTTTCAAATCGTAACTAAAGTACTTTATCATAAAAACGCCGAATACTCAATAAAAATTATGTAAATTATCTGTATTGACAAGTTTGGGCGTAGAAAATACCGATTTTATTTTTTCATGTTTTGGGCTATAATCTTAATATGAATAATATAAGATCCCAAAATTCCGCAACCGATTGTTATACGGTCGCTGCACTGTTATATGTTTCAGCTGTTTTTGCATTGCATCCGCTTATAATGCACAACGGTTATTTTGACATAACGGAAGCAAAGGCCGCTTTTTATACCGGAATAACTGCCACATATATCCTGAGCCTTGTTATGCTTGCTGTTTGCGGGGAAAGAATACATTTCTCAAAGCCCGGTAAAGCGGTAACATGCCTCTGGATTTATTTTGCGGTTTATACCGTATCATCTCTCGCTTTCGGAAACGGCAGAGAAGTTTTTATTGCTGCAGACAACAGGTATCAGGGTATAGGAATGACGCTCATGTACGCACTTTCAGTGTACTTGATTTCGAAGTCATGTATATGGAAAGCCAGCAGATCGGGATCTGTTTTTTATTATGCCGCAGCAGCGCTGTTGGTTAACGGGATCTTCGGGATAATGAACTATCACGGTATTGATCCGTTTGGGCTGTACAGGCATATGTCGGCTTTTGAATCGAGGAAGTTCTTTTCCGGAATAGGCAATGTCGATTTTATTTCTGCTTATTTTTCCCTCTTTATTCCCGCTCTGGTATTCATAACCGCATCAGAATTCAAAGAGTTGAAGAGATGGGAAAAAACACTTTATATAGCAGCATGTATTGCCGGAATTGCAGCACTGCCTACGGCCTCTTCTTCTGTCTATATCGGTCTGGGATCTTCTGCCATACTGTTCCCTCTATTATCCGTGAAATTGAAAACAGGCCGTTGTCCGAGAATATACACTGTTATTCTTGTCATTCTTTTAATCGTATTTCTTGCAGCTTTTGTATTATTCAATACCGCTTATAGAGAAGCGGGAGATATTGCGGGGAAGTATCTCGTGATAGACAGTGATTGGGGAAGCGACAGGGGAAAGATATGGGCGCATGTTTTCAATATGTTCAGGGAGTTTACTCCGCTCCGGAAACTGATCGGCGGGGGAAGCGGCTGTATTGCAGCTTATGATAAGAATCTCCGTATATTTCCTGATGCGATTCTTGACAGTGCGCACAATGAATACCTGAATATACTTGTCAATTCCGGAATTCTTGGACTGACTGCCTGTTTTGGATTCCTTATTTTTAGTATACTGGATGCATTGAAGTCCCAAAATGCGTATAAATACGCTCTGCTTTTAGGGATGCTGTCCTATATGGCGCAGGCGGCGGTAAATATTGCCCAGCCGATGACGACTCCGCTTTTTGTTACGGCTGCGGCGCTGATCTCTGCTGAAGATCATTAATTTGAGGGTGTTGTTGCATTTTCATGAGATTTTGATAGAATAAATTAATAACTTTCATTGGAGGACCTATGTTCAAGAAACTATTAAATTGCAGGCTTTTTCTGCTTGATATGGACGGAACGCTGTATCTCGGCGATGAAGTTTTCGACGGTGCGGTGGATTTTATCAGAACCCTTGAAAAACAAAGCAAGGATTATATTTATCTCACAAACAATTCATCCCGTGCCGGAACGGATTACATAACCAGGCTGCTGAGACTGGGGTTTCCCTGTGAGGCAAAAAACGTCTTTACAAGCGGTATGGCGACCGGCCTTTATCTGAATGAAAAGTATAAGGGAGCAAGGGTATACCTCGTGGGGACAAAAGCATTCCATAGAGAGCTTCTGAGTTATGGGATAAACTTGGTTGAAGAGAATGCGGATGTTGTTGTGGCAGGCTTTGATACCGAGCTTGTATATGAAAAACTGAATAAGGCAGTTCATTTCCTCAGAAGAGGAGCGGCATTCATCGAGGCCAATCCCGATTGGGTGTGCCCCATGCCGAATGATGAAGTCCTTCCGGACTGCGGGAGCATTTGCGCGCTTCTTACAGCGGCATCAGGCGTCGAACCCGTCGTAATAGGAAAACCGAACAGAAACATGGTTGACATAATCTCCAACATGACCGGAATTCCGAACGAACAGATCTGCTGTGTAGGTGACAGGCTGTATACGGATATAGCGGTAGCGCAGAATGCCGGCGCGGTCTCACTGCTCGTTATGTCCGGAGAGACTACAGCCAAGATGCTCGAAGAGGCGGAGAGAAAACCGGATTATGTCCTTAAAGATGTAAAACAGCTTATGGAGGTACTTATAGATGGAAAACTTTAAACAACTCTACAGCGAAAAACTCGTATCTGCCGAAAAACTTGCCGAGCGTCTGGAGAGCGGATGGGTCATCGGAATGGATAACGCCGCCTCTCAAACGCCTGCTATAATGGAGGCTTTTACCGAAAAGGTAAAAAACAGCGACTTGAAGGGAATAAAGGTACATACGATGCTTGATGTGTACCCGTATGAGTTCTACGCAAGCAATGCACTTGACGGGAAGATCAACGGGGTCAGCTGGTTTTCAAGCGCAGGCTCCAGAAAAGCGGTGAACGGCGGATATGCTGATTTTATTCCGAATTACTACAGAGATACGCCGAAACTGATAAGAGAGAACTATGATTACGACGCCTTCTGTGTTGCCGTATCGCCGATGGACAGCCACGGATATTTCAGTCTTGCGACGACGGCTTCATACTCAGAGGCCATGATCGATAAAGCCAGGAGGATATTTGTCGAGGTAAACGTGAATCAGCCGAGATGCCTTTGCGGACTGCAGCTTCATGTTTCACAGGTCGATGCTATCGTAGAAAACAATATTGAGCTTCCCGTGCTTCCTCCGGTCAAACTGGACGATGTCAGCATTACAATAGGCAATCTCATCGCTGAGCAGATCAGGGACGGGAGCTGCATACAGCTCGGTATCGGAGCTATTCCGGATGCTACAGGTATGGCACTTAAATCAAAGCACGATCTCGGTATCCATACCGAGATGTTTACGGATTCCATGGTCGAGCTTCTCAATTGCGGGGCTGTCAACAACAGCAGAAAACAGATCCACAGAGGAAAGACCGTTACGACTTTCGCGTTCGGCTCGAAGAGGATATATGATTATATAAACGATAATCCTTCAATAGAGATATTGCCCGTTGACTATGTTAACGACCCTGATGTCATCTGCAAAAACGACAATATGGTCTCCATAAATGCAGCCATAGAAGTGGATTTCTGGGGCCAGGTCTGTTCCGAATCGGTCGGAACAAAACAGATGTCCGGCTCCGGCGGGCAGATAGATTATGTCAGAGGTGCCTGCCAGTCCAAAGGAGGACAGAGCTTCATAGCTTTCACGTCCACGGCAAAGAACGGTACTATAAGCAAGATCAGACCTTCTCTCGCGACAGGGGCTGTATGCACTACCAGCAAAAATGACGTCGACAATATAGTAACCGAGTACGGGATCGCTAAGCTGAGAGGCAGGAGCCTGGCGGAACGCACAAAGCAGCTCATAGCCATCGCTCATCCGGATTTCAGGGATGAACTCCGCTTCGAAGCAAGAAAACGCGGAATCCTGGTATGAGGCTTGAAGAGATACTGAGAGAAAGCTTTGATAAGCTGGCTCTCCCTTCAGGTGAAGATATCCTTAAAAGATACAGGGTCTATTACGACTTTCTGAGTGAAAAAAATGAAGTCATGAACCTTACCGCCATCAGCGGCGAGGAGGACAGTGCAAACCTTCATTTTATCGACAGCGCGGCGCTTTTGAATTTCGAGGATTTCAAAGACAAGAAAGTCATAGATATAGGTACCGGCGCCGGATTTCCCGGAATGTGTCTGAAAATATCAGAGCCTTCCGTAGACCTTACGCTGCTTGACAGCCTCGATAAACGGGTAAATTTCCTGTCCGGTCTGTGTGAGAAGCTGGAGATCAGAGATGTAAAATGTACCCACGCGAGAGCAGAGGAGATACCTGATGATCTGAGAGAAAGCTTCGATATTGCCGTCTCGAGAGCTGTAGGCAGGCTGAATGTTCTGTGCGAGATGTGTCTTCCGTATGTCAAGCCCGGAGGCTGCTTCATAGCCATGAAGGGTCCGGATCCGGAACAGGAGATCTCTGAAGCGATAAACGCTGTGAAGCTCCTGGGCGGAGAGCTTGAGAAAACGGTGAAATACGAGGCCGGAAATTCAGGAGCTGTCCATTCTGCAGTAATAGTAAGAAAAAGATCTCATACTCCGAAAAAGTATCCGAGACGATGGGCACAGATTAAGAAGTCCCCGCTCTGAGGAATAATAAAAGACAAGAGGCACAGCAATAATTGTGCCTCTTGTCTTTTAAACTGTCTGAAATGCCGGCTTATTCTTTCCCGAGATAGTTTTTGACAAGCTCCTGAAGCAGCTCGTCCCTGTCTATTTTGCATATTAAAGTACGGGCGCTGTTGTAGTTTGTAATGTATGTAGGATCTTCAGAAAGAATATATCCGACGATCTGGTTTATCGGATTGTAGCCCTTCAGAACCAACGAATTGTATACCGAAAGCAGGATCTCATGCATTTCGGATTTTGAATCCATCGCTCTAAATTTTTTGGTGGCATCCGTAATTTCCATATTGTCCCCTCCGATCATATTTTTCATTGATTTTATTATATCAAATAGCTGAGCCAAGTAAAGAATTTATTGTATTTAACGTATAACAGCTCCGAACTCGCTGTCAAGTGCCTTCAGAATAGCAGCAACAGTCTTTTCGGCGTCTTCGTCTGTGAGAGTATGGTCATCCGAACGCATCGTGAGAGAGAAAGCTACAGACTTCCTGCCCTCGGCAATATGGTGGCCGGTATATACATCGAAAAGTTCGCAATTCTTCAGATATTCTCCGCCGCTTCTGATTATGCATTCCTCAAGATCTCCGACAGGGATCTTAATGTCGCAGATCAGAGCTATATCTCTTGTGACAGAGGGGAATCTGGGCAATGGCTTATAGACGGGCAGCGCGCCTTTATGCTCAAACAGGGCATCAAAGCTCAGCTCCGCGCAGTAAACTTCACAGTCGAGCCCGTAGTTTGCGCAGACAGACGGATTGATCTGCCCGAGAATGCCGATGCAGCTGTCTCCTGCCCATACTTCGGCACATCTGCCGGGATGATAGGAGGGATTGTCCTTCTTGGCAGTATACTTTATTTTGGCCGTATCTCCGACTCTGAGCCCTTTCAGGATCGCCTCAACATTGCCTTTTAAAGTGAAGAAATCCACACCATCCCCATACATACCGAGAGATACGATCTTCGGCTCATCCGCAAGTCCGTCGTCCCGCTTGAGATAGATCCTGCCGATCTCATACAGAGAGGCTGCCTTATTTCTGAAATTGAAGTTTCTGGTTATTATCTCGAGCATGGAGGGGAGGATCGTAGTGCGCATAATGGAGGTATCCTCTCCAAGCGGATTGAGTATCCTGAGGCTGTCTCTGAGCGGAGAGTCGGAAGGCAGGTTTATCTTGTCATAGTATGAAGCACTGATAAACGAATAAGTGATTATCTCGTCCATTCCAAGGCTCCGGCAGATCTCTCCGATCTTGTTTTCACAGAGCTGGGAATCGGTATAGCCGCCGCATTTATTGATTGCGCCCGAGAATTTGACAGGGATCTCATTGTATCCGAAGAACCTTGCAACTTCCTCGGCAAGATCGCTGTAATGCTCGACGTCTCCTCTCCAGGAGGGGACCAGGACATTATCTTTGTCGAAGCCGAATCCCAGATCGAGGAGGATCCTGCGCATCTCATCCTCGGAGACATCAGTTCCGAGAAGAGCGTTGATCTTTCCCGGTTCAAGTTTGACGCTTGTCTTTTTTATTTCGTTCGGAACGACATCTATAATGCCCTCTACGACTTCACCTGCTCCGAGAAGCTCTATGAGCTCACAGGCCCTCTGGACCGCCTTTATCGTGTTCTCGGGGTCAAGACCCTTCTCATATCTCGAGGAGGCATCGGTCCTCATGCCGAGAGCGGTCGCTGTCCTTCTTACTGAAGGCCCGTTGAAGTTGGCGCTTTCAAACAGGACCATCGCGGTATCGCCGACGATCTCGCTGTTGGCTCCGCCCATGACTCCGGCAACACAGATGGGTTTGTCGGTGTCACAGATGCAGAGCATGTTTTCGCTTAAAGCTCTTTCGTTCCCGTCAAGAGTCTGTATGGACTCTCCTTTCTTTGCCCGGCGTATATGCACTTCTCCGTTGTTAACGCAGGAGAAGTCAAAAGCATGCATGGGCTGGCCGTATTCGAGCATGACATAGTTCGTGATGTCGACGATGTTGTTTATAGGTCTCATGCCCGCATTTCTGATACGCTCGCGCATCCAGGCGGGAGAAGGGGCAATCTTTACGTTTTTTACCATTCTGGCAGTGTATCTCGGGCAGAGCTCGGGGTCCTCAATGATGATCTTGGCCATATCGTTGATATTGCCGCCTGCTTTGGCTTCAACAACAGGGGTGTGAAGCTTGAGCTCCTTACCGAAAGTAACGGCCGCTTCTCTTGCAAGCCCTATGACGCAGAGACAGTCGGGACGGTTCGGGGTGATCTCAAATTCCACAACATGGTCATCCATGCCTATCAGCCTGCCGATATCGTCTCCGGGGGCACAGTCTTCTTCAATTATCCATATCCCGTTTTCAATCGCATAGGGGTAGTCGTGCAGAGTAAGGCCGAGCTCCTTTAAAGAGCAGAGCATGCCGTCGGATTCCACGCCGCGAAGGATCGAGGAGTGTATCTCGGTCCCGTCGGGGAGAATGGATCCGTCCAGAGCTGCCGGAACGATATCGCCGGTCTTTACATTCTGGGCGCCCGTAACTATCTGAACAGGGGAGTCTTTTCCCACGTCGACCATACATACAAACATATGATCGCTGTCGGGGTGCTTCTCCATGGAAATTACCCTGCCCGCGACGACATTTCTTATTTTTTTCGAAAGATCTTCAGTGATCTCGACCTTGGATCCGGAGACCGTCATGGCCTCGGCAAACTCGCGGTCTTTATATTCATCAAGGCTTACATCGACAAATTCGTTAAGCCATTTTCTGGAAAGCAGCATCTGTATTGCCTCCTTTAAAACTGTTCGAGGAAACGGACATCGTTTTCAAATATAAGCCTTAAGTCCGTGATCTTGTATTCGCCCATTGCCAGACGTTCAAGTCCCATGCCGAAAGCCCATCCGCTGTATACGTCAGGGTCTATCCCGCATCCCGCCAGGACTTTAGGGTGAACCATACCGGCGCCGAGGATCTCTATCCAGCCTTCGCCTTTGCAGGTCGGGCAGCCCTTGCCTCCGCACTTGTGACATCTTATGTCCATCTCACAGCTGGGTTCCGTAAACGGGAAGTGGTGCGGGCGGAAACGCGTGACGGTCCCTTCTCCGTAGAGCTTTTCAACGACCAGATTCAGTGTGGCCTTGAGATCCGCCATCGTGATGCCTTTGTCTATGACCATGCCTTCGATCTGATGGAACATGGGTGAGTGGGTGGCATCCACCTCGTCTTTTCTGTAGACACGCCCTGGAGCGATCATCCTTATCGGAACATCTCTTGTAAGCATCGTCCTCACCTGCATCGGAGAAGTCTGGGTCCTGAGGCAGATGCTGCTGTCATCTTTGAAGTAAAATGTGTCGGTCCATTCGCGGGACGGGTGGCTCTCGTCGATGTTGAGCATGGTGAAATTATATTTCGAAAGTTCGACCTCCGGTCCGTCCACTATCTCGAAGCCCATGCCTATAAAGATGTCCTTTATCTGGTCCAGGACATTGTACATCGGGTGTTTATGGCCTTCCTTGACATCCTTCCCCGGCATGGTGACATCGACGGTCTCGGATTCGAGCTTCAGAGCCATTCTTACAGCTTCAAGATCTTTCCTGCGCTGATCGAGTGCCTCTTCTATATCACTGCGGAGCCTGTTGGCTATCTGGCCCATCACAGGTCTTTCCTCGGGGGAGAGACTGCCCATCTGTTTTAAGATCGCCGTGAGCTCGCCTTTCTTTCCGAGATATTTAATACGCATAGCTTCGAGGCTTTCGACGTTCTCAGCCTTGAGTATCGCGCCGATCGCGGTGTCGCGAAGCTGCTGCATCATATCTTTCATCATAATTGAAGCGCCTCCAAAAAAGATATTCACTAATTTAACACTAAACAATACAAATGGCAAGGCTTTTAAGCACCTGCGCCGAAATAATCGTTACGATCGCAGCACCTTAAACGGTGCCCGGCAGATTGACTAAATCCCGCTTCGGGAATATAATCCGTTTCGAGGTGGAGATATGGATGAATTGAAATTTAACACCAAAAGGACCTGGGCAGAGATAGATCTCAACGCGGTGAGGGATAATTACATGGCGATCAGAAGATCGCTGCCCGATGACTGCAGATTTCTCGGAGTTGTAAAAGCCAACGCGTACGGGCACGGAGCGCTCGAGGTATCCTCGCTTCTGCAGGAATGCGGAGCGGATTATCTCGCCGTCTCTTGTCTGGATGAGGCACTCGACCTGAGAGAGGGCGGGATCAGCATGCCGATCCTGATACTGGGGCACACGCCTGCCGAATACACCGGTCTGCTGATAGAGAACAATATAACCCAGACGGTGACCTGTCTTGCCAAGGCCTGTGAATACTCGGAGGCCTGTGCAAAACTCGGGAAATCATTAAAAGTACACCACAAGATAGACACGGGCATGTCGCGTCTCGGGTACATCGTTTCCGGGGACTCGTTTGAGGAGGGGACCGACAATATAATCGAAAGCTGCCGCCTTCCGTATCTCATAAACGAGGGGATATATACCCATTTCGCTTCGTCGGACGAGTATACAGCCGATGCGGAGGAATACACTCTTAAGCAATTCGGGCTTTTCATGGCCGTGATCCGGGCAGTAAAGGAAAAAGGCGGGATCGAATTCGAGATAAGACACTGCGCCAACAGCGGAGCGGTGGTAAACTACCCGTACATGGCTCTCGATATGGTGCGCCCGGGATATCTGCTCTACGGATACGGGGATCCGGAAAACAGGATAGGTCTGAGGCCCTGCATGAGGCTTCTCACGACTATAAGCACGATAAAACACTATGCTCCGGGTACCTGTGTAAGCTACGGCAGGAAGTTTACGACAGACAGGCGCATGAGAGTCGGAGTTCTCGCCGCGGGTTACGCGGACGGGCTCCCGAGGGCGGCGTCCGGAAAGTGCAGTTTCAAAACCGCGGGCGGATACGCCAGGCAGATAGGAAGCATATGTATGGATATGTGCATGGCCGATCTTACCGACCTGCCTGAGGCAGAGGTCGGGAGCGAGGTGGAGCTCTTCGGGCCGGAGAGCGATATTAACAAACTGGCCGAAGCTGCCTGTACTATCCCGTATGAGATCCTCTGCAGCGTGACAAAAAGAGTGCCGAGAATATACAAAAACCTCTCCGAATAAGAGAGGTTTTGTTTTTTTTATTGTTTTTCAGCCTTCGTCCGAGGTAAGGGCCTGCCAGCTCTGGGCTACGGCTTCCTGATCTATGTTTCCGTCAAAGGAGAAAGTGACGTTGCCTTCTTCATTTACGAAGTCCGAAAAGCCCGTGCCGGTACTCTGTGAACTGTAAGTATAATTGCTGAACTGGGAGGCTTCCGCCTGCAGATCGTTTTGGGCCGGTTCGTGATATCTCTGGAACGAGCATATCACGGCGCCGACAAACACTGCCAGGATACATACGAAGATCTCCACAGCCCACAGAAGATTCGGAATACCGCCTGAAAGAAGACCCCCGGAGGGGATCTTCTTCTGTTTTACGGGAACATTATAATACTGATCCTGTACAGGAGGGTATTCATCTTCATAGGGGTATTGCCCGTATGAAGAGTATTCCTCGTTCATCAGTCGGCTTCAGCCTCAGCCTTGGCGTCGGCTATGACCTTCTGCTGTACATTGCCGGGAGCTTCTTCATAGCGTATGAACTTGCAGGTGAAGGAGCCGCGCCCCTGTGTCATGGAGCGGAGGTCTATCGTGTAGGAGCTCATCTCTGCCATGGGGACTTCGGCCTCGACTGTCTGCATGCCGTCTTCGGCGTTCATGCCGAGAACGGTGCCGCGTCTCTTGGAGCTGATATCGCTCATGATATCACCGAGGTTTGCATCGGGAATGGTTACCCTGAGAAGTCCGATGGGCTCGAGAATGGTCGGCTTCGCCTTGGGAATGCCGTCCTGGTAGGCAAGTCTGGCTGCCGTCTGGAAGGCCATATCGTTGGAGTCGACGGGGTGGTAGGAACCGTCGTAGAGAGTGGCTTTGAGTCCGACAAGAGGATAGCCCGCGAGCACGCCCTTCTGGACCGCGTTTCTGAGACCCTTCTCGACAGAGGGGAAGAAGTTCTTCGGAACTGCTCCGCCGAATACCTCTTCGGCAAAGATCATATCATCGGATTCCTCCTGAGGCTCGAAGCGGATCCATACATCACCGAACTGGCCGCTGCCGCCGGACTGCTTCTTGTGTCTGCCGTGTGCTTCGACTTTGGCTTTTATCTTCTCGCGGTACGCGACCTTGGCCGGGCTGAGCACGGTATCGACGCCGAATCTGGATTTGAGCTTGGAGCAGAGGACGTCTATCTGAATATCGCCTGCGCCGGAGATGACCATCTGATGGGTCTCCGCGTTGTTTTCGAGAGAGAAGGAAATATCCTCTTCGTTGAGTCTTGCAAGACCGCCGGCCACTTTGTCATCCTGGCCCTTTGTAACGGGGGAGATCGCCATCGAGTAGCAGGGCTCCGGAACGTCGATGAATTTGAATTCCTTCTCGGCCTTCGGATCGCAAACGCTGTCTCCGGTCTTCCAGTCCATCTTGCCGACGGCAACGATATCTCCGCAGACTGCTTCCTTGACCTCAACGGTCTTCTTGCCGCAGACGGTATAGAGTCTGCCGAGCTTGTCGTTGGAGGAGGCGCGGACATTTCGTAAAGTGAGGTCCGCGGTAACTTTGCCCTGGAGGACCTTGATGAAGCTGTACTTTCCGAACTGGTCGGATACGGTCTTGAATACCAGAGCCGCGACAGGGGCGTTCGGGTCGACTTCGTCGAACTCGGAAGGATCCGGAACGTAATCGACTATGCCCTGCATGAAGGCCTGAGTTCCGATATTGGACATGGCGCTGACAGCAAATACGGGGAAGACAACTCTTTCGAGGAGGCCGGCTTTGATTCCTGCGACTGTATCCTCTTCGGAGAGCTCCATATCCTCAAAAAACTTCTCAGTGAGCTCGTCGGTAGCGCCGGCTGCAGTCTCCATCAGAGCTTCGCGAAGCTCTTCCGCCTTTGAAGAATCGGCTGAAGGAACAGCGATCTTCTCTGTCTTGCTGCCGTTTGTCTTGAAAGCGGCGTTGTGAACGAGGTCTATAACTCCTTTGCCGTCGGAGGTCGGTGAAGTGACGGGGCAGACATAGCTGCCGTACTTGGCTTTGAGTGCGTCCAGAACAGCGTAGTAGTCGCCGTGCTCCTCATCACATTTGGAGATGCAGAACATGACGGGTTTGTTCGCTGCCTTGAGATATTTCCATGTACGCTCCGCACCGACGGTGATCCCGTCTTTCGCGCTCAATACTATGACGCCGCAGTCCGCAACTCTGATAGCGGCAAGGGCATCGCCGGCAAAATCAAAAAATCCCGGGCAGTCCAGTATGTTTATTTTGCATCCGCCGAACTCGACGGGAGCAACTGCAGCCGATATCGAGATCTGGCGCTTGATCTCTTCAGCGTCGTAGTCGCATACGGTGTTTCCGTCCGTGACTTTGCCCTGACGATCGGTGGCGCCGGTGAGATATAGCATGCTCTCTGCAAGACTGGTCTTACCGCTGTTGCCGTGCCCGAGCAGTGCAACGTTGCGGATCTTCTTTGTTTCGTAACTCATGTGTGATTCCTCTCTGTCCGAAATAATAATTATAATAATAAATAAGTTTGCAACAGATCTATTTTACACTAAGAGGGGGGACTTGGCAATAAAAATATTATCCCGAATGCCCCCTGAAAGGTGCTTAAAAAGACGCGTCATTCCAGAGCCGTGAGCCCTGTTATGAAAATGCTCGCCAGGACCGCCATCATATAGATGAACAGCCATCTGATGCTCAGAGCGGCGATACCCCCGGAGAGCATCATGATGAAGACGGTCACGATACCGATAATGCTTGCCGCCATGGCGATCATCAGGTTTGTGACAACGCATTTGTGGAGTCTGGTGCCCATGTTGATCGCCTTCGCGAAGGGGCCGAGCCCTTCCATACATACGACCGCGGCGACCTGCCCCGTCTCCTCCGGGTCCGTTTTGGTCATCTTGTAGCGCTCCGAATACGGCGGGAAGTCGTATCCGTCGGTGGGCAGATCGTAGACCTGGTTTATCATCTCCGGCGTGATATTGAAATCCTTAATGGCGAATACGGGGTGCCTCTGAGATTTCATAAGCTCGATGAGGGCTTCCCTGACCGAGTGTTTCGGATCGTACTGTATATCGAAGAGCCCGTAAAGGATCCCGTCCACAGACAGCAGAACGGTCGTCTTCGTGAGCAGCTTGTAGGGGAGCTTGACCTGCATGAGCCTCATCAGCTCTGCGCTTCCGCAGATGACGGAGTGGCCGTCTATCATGCCCCTCATTCCGCCTCCGGGCATGAACTCGAAGTTCAGTACCGGCATGAGCGTCCCGTTGTTCTTGTTGAGAAGCTTCATGAAAGAGGGGATGAGCCCGCAGCCGGATTCGTTGATTATGCTGGCGGCGTAGGATACTATGACCGAGGGGCTGTCTGCCGCGAGGACCCTGACGCTTTTTATCCTCACGCAGCTCTCCGGGAACAGATCGTAGTCGGAGACGATTATCCTGGTGCTCCTGCCTATATCGCTCAGTCCGGACCATCCGGCGATAGCCGTTCCGAAATGGAATATGCACAGGCTGATATTGCAGTACGGAAACGCGAAACAGAGCAGGGCGGTAACGGGAACGGACATGGTGATGAGCGCCGAGAAGGCGTGGAAGAAGTCCTGATACGACTTCGTTATGACCGAGGCCAGGACCGCGAGGACCATGCAGATGACTAAGATAAAGGGGGCTGCCCTCGAGAACATGGTCTCGTCGGGAGGTGCCTCCTCGCTTCTCCGGACGAAATTCTCGGGCTCACTGGTCGTCTTGATAACGGTCATCTCATTCGAGAGTTCCGGATTCTCGGCGATCACGCTGAACCTCTTCTTGCCGATGGCAGGTACCCTTATGGCTTTTCTCAGGCCTCTCGCGCTCAGGAGAGAGGACCATAAGATCCCGACCAGAGTGAAAGAAGAGAGGAAAGACAGCGGCAGCGGAGCGGTCCCTATGTCCGCCTTCGCGGTGAGAAAGCCGTCGAGCGTCGTCAGAAGGCAGGCCAGTACTGAGAGCGTATCGGCGCCTATCTTCCCTTTAAAAGCGTTTGTGACAGCGTTCGAGACTATATCGAGCGATATCAGCATTATGAGAAACTGAAGAGCCAGACAGAAGACGGTCGCGACCGTATCGGACCTGAGCATGCCCGGAACGGGCAGGTCCAGGGATATCCAGCCCATGAAAAAGAGTATGATCAGGGACAGCCTGAATCTCAGACGCATGTTTCCGGTAAAGGAACCGTAGTATTTCGAAGCGAGAGCGGGCTCCACCTCTTTGCCCAGGTCCTCGTCGAAATCCGGTACCGTGGCGGCGTTTTTGTTTCCGACCCTGAACCGGAGCATAAGGGACGCGAAGACGGACTGGAGATAGGCCCTGAAGCTCGAGGGAACGGAATCGGAACCCTCTCCGGTATCCTCGGAGAAGGTGTTCTCGCTCGTATAGTCATAGTCTGAAGGAATGTCCGGAGCCGAGGCATCTGTTTTGATATCCTTGAACATGTGTACGCTCTCGTAACTCTGGGCGTACTCTTCCATATCCGGGATCTCGTACAGCTGTCCGTCGCTTTTTTCTGGCGCCTTCCCGGGCGCCTTCTCCGGCAGCTTCTCGGGTGCCTTCCCGGGTTTCCTGCTCTCGGGAGCGGGGGAAGGCTTCTCTTCAGTCTTCAGCTTCTGAACATATCTGTCAGCCCTCGCGAATTCCGCGCTGTGGTCCTGGGGCTTCCGCTTAGGAGAGGAAGGTCTTGCAGTCCCTGCCGCTTCCTTTCCGGGAGCTTTCCCGGAGCCTTCATAGCCTACATATGACTTTGCTTCACTTAATACCCGTTCAAAATCCAAATCTTCCATAAAAAAATATAACCTGTTATCCGCGCGCGCGGGAAATTTCAAACATGACTAAAGTGGCTGCACAGGAGGCATTGAGCGAAGATATCTTTCCCTTCATCGGAATGCTGACTATACAGTCACAGTTTTCGGAGACCAGCCTGCTCATGCCGTCCCCCTCGGAGCCTATCACAAGAACGACGCCGCCCGAGAAATCCGTGTGCCACAGGTCGCTTTTGCCGTCCGCTGCAGTTCCGTATACCCAGAGGCCCTTCTTCTTGAGATCCTTGAGGGTCTGGACGATATTCGAAACTCTCGCGACGGGCATGTGCTCCAGAGCTCCTGCGGATGCCTTCCCGACAACTGCCGTGAGCCCCGCGCTGCGCCTTTTCGGAATGATGACTCCGTGGGCGCCTGCGCACTCCGCGCTTCTTATTATGGCTCCCAGATTGTGCGGGTCCGAAACGCTGTCGCAGACTATTATAAAAGGATCCTCGCCCTTCTCTTCGGCGGCTTTCAGTATGTCCGAGACCTCGCAGTATTCCCTCACGGGAACCACGGCGATAACGCCCTGGTGGGCCTTGGTCACGCTCATGAAATCGAGCTTTCTCCTGTCGGCGTCGGCGACCGTGATCCCGGCCTCCCTCGCTTTGGACGCGATGAAGCCGAGGGTCTTGTCCGTCTCGCCCTTGGCTATGAAGATCTTGTCTATGGGGCTGCCTGCCCTCAGAGCCTCGATAACGGCGTTGCGGCCCTCTATTATGTCGTTTCTAATCTCTTTTTCGTTTGTTTCCATATCACTCGGTAAAATGAATGTGATTGTTTATGTGCTCCGAGCAGAAGCAGTGATAGCCCTGGCAGAGCGAACAGTAGCGGAACTCCATATCCGGATATTCCGTATCCGTCTTCCCGCAGACGCTGCACTTGCGCGTATAGGGCGCGCGGTTCTGCTGCCTGTTTACCCTTCTGGCCGCCTCTTTGTAGTTTATGACCTTGGGCCTGCGGCTGATCCCCGGGATAAGGGAGAGAATGTCTCCTCCGCAGAAGATGAGGAAGTTGAGCAGAGCGACGATCGGGATGAGGCTGTTCGGGAATCCCTCCCTGACTATGCCCGTTATAAAGAACACTATATCTACGAGCGCCAGCCATTTCATCTTGACCGGAATAACAAAGAAAAGCAGTACCTGCACATCCGGAAACAGCACGGCAAAGGACAGGAACATGGACAGATAGATATAGTATGAAGAGGTGATGGCGTAGCTTATACCCGTCACGGCGAATACGATAAAACCGGTGAGGACGGTCAGGAGCATGCCCATAAAGAAATAGACATTGAACTGCGGCGTTCCCCAGTTTTTTTCGAGGACGGTCCCGATCCAGTAGAAGAAGTATACCGAAATAAGACCGAGCCAGCTGGTATTGAAGGGAATAAACGCGAAGGACAGCAGACGCCAGATCTGTCCGTGCAGGACCGCGGAGGGGGAGAACGCGAGCGTTCCTATTACGGGGCCGGCTCCGAATATCATATAGAGGAGCCAGACGACGGCGTTGCCGATCGCTATGTATTTCATAAGCCCGGGAATACCGAAATTCGGGTGCTTTATGCAGAATCTTTCAATCGCGTTGCGGGGATCTCTCATTTTTTCCTTCCTTGAACACATAATATTCCATTTTAGCCAATGAAGTATAACCGATAAATAGCATTTTTTCAATTCATTATTGATAAGTTTCTTCTTTATTTACATTTTAACGGACGCCGAAAAGATCAGTTCGGGCTTTACCGTACGGGTAAAAGCGTATATAATATTTATATAAATATTATAAAAAAACGGAGGATCGGTTATGAGCCTTACACGCATCTCCACAGATAAAGCGCCCGCCGCTATAGGTCCCTATTCGCAGGGCTATATCGCGGGAGATCTTATTTTTACGTCCGGTCAGATAGCGCTGGACCCGGCAAGCGGAGCGGTCGTCGGAAAGACGATCGAAGAACAGACCGAGCAGGTCATGAAGAACCTGGGCGCCCTTCTTGAGGCGGCGGGAAGCGATCTCGGCCATGCCGTGAAAACGACCTGTTTTCTTGCCGACATGAAGGATTTCTCCGCCTTTAACGCCGTATACGAAAAGTACTTCACGACAAAGCCCGCAAGGACCTGCGTAGCCGCGAAAGAGCTGCCCAAGGGAGTCCTCTGCGAGGTGGAAGTCATCGCGTACATCGGCTGACCTTAAGCGCGCCGGCACATTTCGCACGGAAAACATAAAAGGATATAAGAGGGGAGAACAGAAGTGGATAACATTGAGCTTCAGAAATTCGAAGAAGCATCCGAAATGCTTAAAAGGGTGCTTCACCACACAGAGCTTGATCTTTCTTCCACGTTTTCGAAAATATGCGACGCGAAGGTCTATCTGAAATGTGAGAACAGGCAGAAGACCGGTTCTTTCAAGATCCGCGGAGCGACCTATAAGATAATGTCTATGGCTGCCCGGGGAGAAAAGGTCCCCGTAGTCGCCTCATCGGCGGGCAACCACGCCCAGGGCGTGGCCTATGCCGCGTCTCTGGCGGGCATTCCGGCGACGATCGTCATGCCGGCCCACGCGCCGATAGCCAAGGTACAGGCGACCGAGGGCTACGGGGCGAAGGTGGTCCTGCACGGGGATTTCTATGACGATGCCTATAAGAAGGCTGTAGAGATCTGCGATCAGGAGGGCGCGAAGTTCCTGCACCCCTATAATGACATCGAGGTCATTACCGGTCAGGGGACGCTGGGCCTCGAGATCCTCGAAGATCTTCCCACCGCAGATGTGATCGTGGTCCCCGCCGGAGGCGGCGGGCTTCTCGCCGGGATCTCCTGTGCCGTGAAGCAGGTCAACCCCCGCGTCAGAGTCATCGGAGTCCAGGCTGAGGGGGCGGACGCGATCGCCCGCAGCTTCAGGTCCAAAAAGCTCGAGAAGAGCGATACTGTCTCCACTATCGCGGACGGTATCGCCGTCAAGGAACCCGGGGATATCACGGTAGAGCTCATCAATAAGTACGCGGATGATGTCGTTACGGTCTCCGATTCGGATATCGCGTCCTCGATCCTGATGCTCATGGAGCGCTGCAAGATGATAGTGGAACCGGCAGGCGCTGCTTCCGTCGCGGCGGTACTGGGCAGAAAGATCGATGTCCGCGGCAAAAAAGTGGTGTGCGTGCTCTCGGGCGGCAATATGGATGTCAGCTTCGTGCAGGGCATCATAGAAAGAGGCCTTGTAGCGCGCAACAGGCGCGTGAAACTCACGGTCACGCTCGTCGACAAACCGGGCTCGCTCGAAAAACTGCTCCATGTGATAGCGGAATCGGGCGCGAATATACTGAGCATACAGCACGACAAGTTCTCGACCGACCTGAACCCGAATGAGATAAACGTCAACATCGCCTGCGAGGTCGGAGGAAAAGAACACTCGAAGCAGCTGGCCGCCCTGCTCGGGGAAAAAGGCTACCGCATCGCGTTTAACTGACAAAAAAAGCAGGATATCGGATATCCTGCTTTTTTTATGCCTTGAGATCACCGTATGAGATTTTGTCGCTGTCGTAGATGTATGTGTATCCGTCTTTTCCGGTGTAGGCGAACATGATCCCTTCCCGCTCTTCCCTGTATGCCGTTTTTACCGTTACCGGATAGACAGTGAGCTTTGTGCCGTCTCCGAATGACAGTTCAGTGTATCTGTCCGAATCCGGGACCGCTTCGTCATTTCGAAGCTTTCCCATACCGACCTTGAAGATGATCGTTTTGTGAATCCGCTCCGCGCTGCCCGGTGAGATGTATATCTGATCGCCGTCCCTGACGGCAGACAGGGAATCATGCCTCTGCGCGTAGAGAAAACTGTCGTTTAAGTATTCCTTGTATTCTGCATATCTCCCCGAAAGCCTTACAAAACGGATTATCGGCACCAGTACCGCGATAAAGACAAGGACCGCGGCAAGGATTATCAGCGCGAGCTTTATATCCTCTTTTTTTGATGTTTTCCGATCCTTCAAAACATTTTTGTACATAGGAAACCGCCCCTCGGTGCAATAAAGATTTCATTGTGATCTTCCGTGAGTACAATACTACAGCTCCGCGGGATAAGTCAATTGTTTTGGTCAGTTTACATCAGAACCGGTCTCCTCGGTTCTCGCGATCGAATAGATCTTTACATCTCCGGTGCCCGAAAGGCGGTATCGGAGATGTACTGTATATCAAGCTTACACGCTCTTCTTCAGGCTGCGGTTATACCCCCGCGAATGTGTTCGTCAGTATTCTCTTTTCTTCCGGTACATTTATCGTCGGATAAAACGGCATGTATTCTCCTTCGTTACTTCATCTTCTGTCGCTTCTGCTGCCGAATTTTGTCTCTTGCTTTATTCGGTGTTTTGTAATATATTATTTCCAGACGGTACATCGTAACTGAGTCCGCTGTCCTTTGATGGATGAGCCTCAGATTTGTCAGACGATGTGCTGTCTTGATTTTGTTTTGAATATATGATATTTTATGCCTGCTCGGGAACAGAGATGCTACGCCGGACTGTTTCAGTTGCTGGTGGCACCTTCACGACCCCGGGCAAAAAAGGAAGTTCGAGTAGGGTTAACCCCCTGTGGCTTTGTGCCAACAGAACTTCTTTTTTCTTGCCATTTTCAGAAGAACGTGATACATTATTTGCAGATGGTTGGCGTGACGGGAATTGTACCCTGATGTGCATCAGCCATTCGACGGTACATCGTAACGGAGTCCGCTGCCCTTGGGGTGAGCCTCTGGTTTGTAAGACGATGTACCATCTTTTTTCTTGTTTTCCTCGAAGGAATATTATTTGTTTATAGCAGATTGTTCCTGAGCTGCGCTTCGGGCGTACGCCTTGCGGATCTTATTCAGATCATCGAGAAGTTCAGAGGCAGTCTGTTTTTATATCCGGGGTTACGGATTCCCGCGCTTCGCTCGGAATGACAGACAGATTTTCCGAGGCAATCCGCTACTAATGTGGGAGTTTATCGAATGGAAGGGAGAGAACATACAGGATTTCTTGTTATCTCCAAGTATTTTTGATATAATATTTTATTAAAGAGCAGATCATGTGAAAGGAGTAATACTGTGAAAAAGGTTGCTGTTTCCATATTTTTCGTAATAGTTCTTATTTCTTTACTCTGTGTACCAGCTTTTGCTGACAGCAATGATTGGGCCACAAAGCCTACTATTTCGCATGTTTATGAGCTGTCGAAAGAAAAGATAGCATTGGAATGGAAAGGAAAAGCAGTTCTTTATCAGATCTATGTTGACGGAAAAGTCGTTTCGACTGTCAATCTGAATAATGCAATTATTGAGCTTAAAGCCGGAAAACATCAAATCAGAGTGGTTCCAATTAGTTACAAGTCAAAAAATGCCGACACAAACTTTTCTGTGAATTTTGGATTAGGTGAATTTGCGGAAGCTGGTGGAAGTATTGATTTGGGCGCCTTAGGCATTGATCCGAAGGATCTGTACCAGGGAACAGCTTCTGATATTTTCAAAATCAACTATTCCGTGAATCCCCTTTTTAGTGCGGTTCCTCAGGTTGTGAGCGCATATACTGATTTTGATAATCAAGTTCTGCTCACGTTTACGGATAAATATGATTCTGATGTTTATAGTATTACCGTAAAAAACGGAAAAGACGTTAACTATGTTGATTTTGATACAACCGATCCGAAGGCAGCGCCACTGATTTCAAAGTCTAATTCGCAAGTTACGATTAAATTGGATTCTTCTTATTTGAAGGCTCAAAGGTGTATGATTCCGGAACTTAATCAAAAATACAGTTTTGCTGTAAAACTGCTAAGATGTGCGGAAAACTATGTTGACAATGAGAAAGAAAGCATTACTATGCTTGAGTCAAAAGACAGCAAAGCTTTTGACTACACACCTTATGCCGCTTGGAAAAATGCTCCCGAAATAACCTATGCTTCCCAGACAGCAGACGGTCAGGTCACTCTCCGGTGGGAGCATGAAGATAACGGCCTCGGTTGCAAATATAAGATCCTCAGATATGATAAGATGATCGGCGTTAAAAAGGGTGAAACAGAAATCGGGGAAACTTCCGAAAAAGAATTTATTGTCAAGGATTTAATGAATGGAAAATTCTCATATGCCGTAGTGCCTCTGTACTCTCGTGAACAGGGCATTGCCTCCGAAGAAATCCAGGTTGAAGTCAAAAACAACTGGGTTGTTGCTCCAGTTCTTGACTGCACACTTGGAAGGAATAAACAGGTATCATTAAAATGGGCTTCCTCCCAGGGCGTTGAAAGTTACCATATTGTTGTTTCGGCGGGAAGCGGTTCTCTGCTCAGATTTGTGAATCTGGATTATAAAAAATATTCGGAATTTGACGTTCAAGCCAAACCCGGAGATATGGAATATACATTCACATATAAGGATAACATAGATCCCGAGACGGGTGTAAAACTCAAATTTGAGATTTACGGTATCAGACACACTGCAACAGGATCTGAGCAAAAATCCGCAACAACGACGCAAACGATAATTGTTAAATAAGGAATTATCAATGGCAATACGTTTAATAGCTGTAAAATGCCCCGAATGCGGCGCACAATTAAAAATTGAAAGCGGAAGAAAAAAACTCTTCTGCTCCTATTGCGGTACCCAGATACTTGTCGATAATGATAACGAATACACAATTAATGAGAATATAAGGCATATAGATGAAGCAGAGATAAAAAGGGCGGAGGCAAGTGTCAGGAAAACCGAAGCAGAACGAACAATACAGCTTAAAAAACTGGAAATAATTGAAAATAAACGAAAGTCTTTTGAAAGAACAAAAAGATTTAAAATAATTCTTTCGATTGTTTTGGCAATTATCGGATCAATTCTTATAGCAATAGGAACAGAAGCAGATTCCATTTTAGCTGGTATTGGTATGTTTGCTTTATTAGCTATAGCTTATATCTGGATATTTAGTAATAATAAAGATGATACCGATATTGACTTGGGATATAAAGTCAGAACACCGGAATTAGGCAATTATGAACATATGTATTTTACAAGCGTTGAAGATATGTTCAGAAACGCGGGTTTTTCCAATATAAAAACCATTCCTTTGAATGATATAAAATTTGGAATTATTAATAAACCAGGGATGGTAGAATCCATTACAGTAAATGGTCAAGTTGCTACATCAGGGAAGAAGGTAGAGCCCGATTCTTCAGTGGTTATTTCTTATCATAGTCGGTAAAATATGCTTTTTTTAAAGAAAGGTTATCAATAGGCGGGCTCTTTTGAGCCCGCCTTTTTATTCACGGGGGAGCGGATTCCCACGACCATTGCTTAAGAGCGGTCTCGGAATGACAGATTTTCCGCGGCGATCCGTCTCATTTATATCAGCAGCATTCAAGCATCTTACTGAATTCGAAGAGGAGCATGTCGCGAAGGCTCGAGCAGGTATAGCTCGTCCTGACCGTGCAGGGGATCCTGTAGGCGAAGAGCATAGCCCTTTCGTCTATTCCGTGTGCCTTTGCCCAAGCTTTTTCCTTCTCGCTGAGCGAGTCCTTCAAAGGCCTGGAATGCAGTTCTTTTTCAATGTCCGTTCCCGGGAGTATCGGCCCCGACAGCCTTAGCGCTGAGGGGTCCGTTTTTTCGATCCTCTCTATAACGGGAGCCGTCCGGTGCATCCTGCACCAGAGAAGATATCTTCTGTGCGGCTCGAGCCTGCCGAGGATCTCTTTTTCATATTCCGCGTCAAAAACAAAGGTCATGAGCTCCCTGAAATATGTCTGAAGAGCGGAAAGCCCGTCGAGATAGAACCGGACCGTATAGCCGTTGTACTCAAGTATGCAGGGAGGGAAGAGCGCGGTATAGAGGGAAGCGTTGATAATATCCTTAAGCTTATCTGCCGTATACTGTCCCATAACGGAGGCTTTCTCCATTATATCGGCCCCGGCTTTCCCGGGAAACGAGTGCGATGAGATATCCGGCGGGCTGGTTTTAATTATGCTTTCGAAATCTGCTTCAATGAAATTCCGGATCCCCTCGCCGAGAGGGACCTTAGTGTCCGTGTTGCTCATAAGCCAGGCTCTCGGATATCCGCCTTCATCCGTATTGTCCCAGACGTCATAGCCTTTTATGCCGATCTTCCCGCGGAAGACGTCTCTCTTTCTGTCGAGCTCCTCCCGGTATTTCAGGTATTCGTCCCTGTCCATTTTCTCCGGTACGGGACAGTTTTCATAGTGAAGGCAGTGGCGGTATTCAAAGGCGTCGGGGACATTTATATATATGCTCTTTTCGTCTTCGGACCAGACGACCGTGTTTCTGAAAAAGGAGAGCAGGACCCGGTCTTTATCCGTTGTAAGATATGTCAATTCGTTCGCGTTCATTTTAAATCTCCGTATATAACTAGTTTTTTACAAAAAAATTGAATTTCAGTTTTAATTTCCGCAATTCAGACCCGTTGCGCCGCAAGGGCTTCAAGTTGTTTACATTTTTTACAGCATTTTTTTACACGTTTTCATTCCGGCAGTGAATACACAAGAGGGTTCAAATATATATCCGGAACAGGCTTCCTTCCGGTATTGGCTGACCTCTGAGGGTTCTGAGTCCTTATGTATCCGTACAGTTCCAGCAAGTCCAGAGTCGGGTCGATATCCGAAGTCTTTTTGAAATAGCTGCATCTGGCGCTGTTGAATAAAGCGCTCTTTTTCACGGAATTCTTTCCGAGTATTTTCAGCGTGTTTATGAGCTTCTTGGCCTTCTGTATCTCGAGGTCGTCGCCCTGCCTCCCGTAGGAGTATATCGCGTGTGCCATGAGATATCTTGAAATCGCGATTGCTCTGAGCATCTCTTCGCCCTTGATAACATTGTCGTCTTTGGACTTTCTCATGGCGATATGGATGTTTCCGGCTATTCTCAGCGTGTTTCCCACATGCTTTCCGATCCATTCCTCCGCCTCCCTGCCGTCGCCGGTGATGGCTTTTTCTGCCTCGCCGTTGTAGTCGGAGATGAGACCTCTTGCAAAGTCGTCGAGCGTCAGCACAGCCGGAAAATCGGGCTCTGGCGTGCTGAGCAGATCCATCATGAGGTTTTTATAAGACGCTTTCGCGTACTCGCTCACCGGCTCGGTTTCCCAGACTCTTTTTCCGGCGTACGATCTGGGCCAGGCCATCTGGAATCTGGCCACAAAGCCCCGGCCGCGCATCTCGCTGTTGTTCATGAGCTCTGTTACTACCCTGGGCTGGATCGCAAGCATTATGGTCAGAAGGGGGTGATCGAGCTTTACAGTCTCTCTGGTCATTCGGAAGACTCTCACAGCCTCTCCGTTATACGCGCTGTTGATAAGATCCACATTGACCATCTTCGAGTATCTGCCCGCGAAATTTCCGAAAATGCCGCCCTCCGAGGATATGATCGAGAAAGTCTCTCCGTTTCTCTTGAGCGCCTGCGCGATCACTTCTGTCGTCATATCGCTTCCGAACAGCTCCCTTTCAAACATCTCGGGCATATCCGCGAGTTTGTTCTGAAGCTCGTTAAGTTCTTTCTCGTCCGCGTCGCTGTAGTGCTTCTTCAGCTCCTGCTCCAGGTTTTCTATCTGCCTCTTGAGATTATCCCGGGTATTTTCGTTTTCCCTGATCTTATCCCTGAGGCTATCGTTGAGCTGTTTCTCATACTCCTCCACGATCTCCATGAAATATTTCAGAGTCGGGGTCTTTCTCTCGGCGGGGTTTGCTATTACAAGCGCGTAGAGGTTCACGGGTTCGATGTAACCGGGTTTTCCTTCAACGGCGTATTTCTTCATGTTCGCTATGGAGAGCATAGCCAGCGCGAAGATCGCAGCCATGCCCGGGTCCACCTGGTTGAAAGCGGAGACCTCCCTGCAGAATCTGCCTATAGTCTCGGGCAGAGCGTCCACGGGGAAGGGCGGCAGGGCACCGGGGGCGCTGTCCATCGGGATAAGTTCATTGAAGTCCTGCCCGTCTCCAGGCCTGTACACGTTCCGGCAGCCCTCCGCAGCCTTCTCAAGAGTCATCCGGCCGTAAGTCTTTGCCCCGTGTTTTTCATCCCACTTGTCGCGCATAAGACAGCTGCATCTGAATATCCTGTCCATCCGGGCGATATCTTTCCCGGTCCAGAATGCAAGGATCCCGCAGAGGGCGAGATCCGCCTCGGAATGCGAGTACTTCTCCTCGTCGTAGCAGCCGTTCCAGAGATCCGCGTTCGTACGGTTTATCCTCATGATTATCTCGTCGTCACTGAGACTCCCTCCTTCGGGGGAGCTGACATCTTTCTCTCTTCTCATATACTTTTCAAGCACGATACCGAGCTCCCTTTCCCTTACGCCTATATCGCAGGAAAGGGGAGCGCACACATTTCCCGTACAGGTCAGGAATCGGTTCGTAGCTCCCGAGACATAGGCCTCGAGCCCGGCCTTCTCGTTTTTGATGTAGTATTTTTCTTTGTCGTAATCAAAGTCCTCCGTGAAAAACAGGATGTGTATCCCTTTTCCGGACGGACTTGTTTCGGTATAGGAGTGCATGGTACGGATTATATCCTGCGCCGTCTCGCTTAGTTCTCCGTTCTCTCCGATACAGTGGTCGATATCCAGCCCGGATACCCCGTCGAATATGCCGATCCCGATCCCGTCGTAGTCCGGCGCTTCCGAAACTGCGTATCCGTATTCCGTAAACGTGTCTTTATTATTGCTGCTCGCGCGCTTTCCGGAAATGGGATCATACGGGACTTTAGTGAGGCCGCTGCCTCTGTTTTCATAATCCCAGACGCAAAAAAGGCCTTTCTCCTTCAATTCGTCCGGGAGACTGTCGTATGCCATCTTTGTTTTCTCCTTAAGGTATTCGATTCTCGGTAATAATGTTGAAAATTTCCGACTATTTGAAATATAAGCACAGAAAAACTAAACTGTCAAGAGGAAAAGTGAAAAATATTTTGCAAATATTTCTTGCATACACAGAAAATCGGTGTTATATTATGATCAGATCGGTATTTAAACAGGCGGAAAGCATATAAAGGAGCTTTTATGGAGAACAGAAGAAATACCCGCTACGGGCAGGTCTTTAAAAAATACAGGAAAGAGGCGGAGATAAGCCAGGCGGAGCTCGCGGATAAGATGGGCGTTTCCAGAAACACGCTCATAAACTGGGAGGCGGGGATAAATTTCCCGGATCTCGACAATGTCAGCACTCTGTGTACGATACTGGATATCCCCTTAAGCGAGCTTTTCGGGATATATGAGAAGACGGACCTAAAAGAAGGGGAGCGCGAAGTCCTCCGGACATACCGGTCCCTGAGTTCGAGCGGAAAGGCCATGGCAAAGGAGTCTCTCGAGGGCATACTGAAAGTTGAGGCCGAGGGGAATGAGACGCGTATCCGCGAATCGTATTTTCCTCTGGAAAAGTATTCCTCCAAAGCGGCAGCCGGAACAGGATATGAGGAAAATACGCTGCCGGGAGAGCTCAGGTTCGTTAAACGCACACATGCCAACAGCAGGGCGGACGCGATAGTCGAGGTCAGCGGCAGGAGCATGGAGCCCTTCTACAGGGACGGGGATCTTGTGTACATCAGATACACGAAGTCCTATGCTCCGGGTGACATAGTTATCTGCTACACGGCCGACGGAGCGGTGATCAAGGCCGTAAACAAAAGGAATGAGCTGTATTCGCTCAACGAGGAGCTTCCCTACGGCATGAAATATGAGGACGATCATGTGGAAGTGCAGGGGATAGTGCTCGGGAAAGTCCTGCCGGAGGATCTGCCCGGGGACGGGGACAGGGCGATGATAGACGAGATCTTCGCGGAGGAAATCCGCGCCTTCGATCAGAAATACGATTAAAAAAACATGTAAATAAATCCAAACAATTCAAACCCGCTGCGCTGCAACGGGTTTGAGCTTTGAAAATTGATTCGGAAATTGAATTTTTTTGTAAATAAATACACCTGAAAGGCATTACGTGCGCCATTTCGCAAAAACGGAAGCGTCATTCTGCCTGTGGATCAGGGGCAGAAGTGAAAAACAGCGGTACAGGAATCTGTACCGCTTTGAGGAGATATTAAGATGCGCACGATTGGGAATCGTGTAACGGTCAAAAGCCGTTCGATGGTTCGAATCCCTCCTTCTCCGCCAAACAAGAAAGCTCTTTTGTCTGCCAAAGGCAAAAGAGCTTTCTTGTTTCCATCGATGCCGTATAGTATAATCATCCCGACAAATCGGGATTTGCTGAGGTGAAGATATGATAAAAGACTTAACAATCAAACCCTTTGGAAAAGTGGGGACCTACCGCGAGGGCAAGGTTTATTGCAAAATATGGGATACAGATATCGATGTCGCTCTGTATGACGAGGACGTCACGATAGAGTATGCAGAAAAGTGTGCCGAGGCCATGAACTCTATGTCGGACGAGCTTATTGATGCAATCTGCCGTGCAGCCAAAAAATACTGTATCGAATTTCTGGACGCGATTGGCGGCGCATCGGAGAATGGGATTGATTTGACCGTACCTGTAGATGAAAACACGCCTCCTCGTGAGATGCTGAAATGCTTTGAGGTAGGCACATTGATTGTAGATGTTCCGGAAGATCCCGCAAGGATTGGATTCCAGTTGAGCGGGAATTGCGACTGGGAAGAAGAGCATGGGATAGAGATCGATATCCTGGATGGCAAACTGGTATATCTGGGCGAATATGTAGGCGAGTCACCTTGGTGTGATCATTCCAAAGAAAGCTGGAATTGTGCAACACATGCTTAAACGGTTAGACAGGGGCGGATTCTGTTTCATCCTGTGATTTCTGGAAAGACAGCCCATCGGGTATATAAAATGAAGGAGCCACAGCTATGCATTTTCGAGTCTATAAGGGGAAAAAGATAAATAGATTTCTATGCCTGTTCTTTATACTCTTTGCCGTGATCTTTCTGATTCTGGCTGGAGTTTTTGCCCTGGCAAAAGATCCAGACAAAGGTTATGTCTTCTGCATCCTTGCAATCATAGCAGGGGGCTTTTCCTTGCTTTACGGAGTTTTTTGGTTCATATATGGCCGGGTAGAAAGAAAGTCTGAGAAGAAATTGAGGGAAATCCTCGAAGGGCAAAACACAACCGAAGATCCTAACCGACTTGATTATCATGAGTTTATTCTTCCGAAAGCTGCTCTAATTAAAAAAGCAGGAAAAAGAGCGCACGACATTGTCCAGTGGACGGGGATCGCTGCACTCGGAGTCTTCCTGATAATAGGAGGCATCCAAGTGGCTTGCGGTTCTTTGAAAAGTCCTGTCCAACTGCTTTATATGCTCCTCTTCTGCATGCTGATCATGGTTCCGGGACTTCTTGTCCACTTGAACCTCTATCTTAAATATAATCAGTCTGTTCCAACACGCATCCTGCTATTTCCGGGAAAACTGGTTATTGACAACATGAACCTCTCTGCGGGAGAGATTCAAAAGATTAGTGTTTCCCCGGGGCAGATTTTTAACCCTAATTCAACGGATGTGTTTCGTGAAATGCTGATACAAACAGATAAGAGCAGCACAAAGTACCGGATTGATTATCGGACAGGTACGTTTTCCAATGAACAACCTTTCTGGGCGGAGTACGAGCAGTTTGTTGCCGCCCTTGCAGAGTGGGGGAAAAAGAACCGGGTGCAGGTTGTCGTCTCCTATATGGCTTGATCAACGCACGCATTTGAACTTGACAGGCGCGAAATAGAATCGATACCTATTTCATGGAAGAGCAACAAATTCCAGTTTGTCGGGGTAAGCGTGTACTTTTTAGGCGTACTTACCTTGATTTTGCACTTTTTGGGCGTACTTAGGCATAAAAGTACTCTGATTTTAATAGAATCAGGGTACTTTTCTTTTTGCCAAAACCCCAGTTTTTCTGGGTTTTTTCACGTTTTAAGGCCGATCTCGGATCATCCCGGGAACGGCCTTTTTGCGTTTATGCGTTTCTTTTCTGCCTTAATGAATCTCACTCAGCTTATATCCGTTTTTATCGGCGTTCTTTCCTTTTTCGCCTGACTGTACGAGCTGACCGCTCTTTTTGTCATACCAATAAAAACCCGTCCAGGCCCAGGAAAAAGCTGTGAGGACAAATGTGATTTTCACACAATCGTACGATTGCCCGTTCACCGTTATGGTTTCCTCCCCGGCTTTCTCAGTGGCAAACTCACCGAGCCCCATGGCTCCGCGATTGTTACCGGTACCAATTGAATAGAACACGATTTGTTGCTCTTCCGAGGCGATGAACGCGGGCATCGCCAGATCCATCATCTGATACCACAGACCGTCCCCGATTTTAAACGTCTTTTCCTGCGCTTTTCCTTTGAAGGTTCCGGAGAGCTTTATATAGTCACCGTCTTTTCGCGCCAGGAGTTCGGTCTGGTCGGAGGGCCTGCTGTAATGCCAGTCAGTACAGGAGAGGTTACCGGCGACGTGAAAGGTCTCTTCTGACCATGGGGCGTCATCTCTCAACAGGGTTTGTGTGATCTCCGCCCTGTCCGCATAACCGGAAACATCAACACAGCGGATCTCCGTACTGTCAGATCTCCGATACCGCATCCCCGACACATCATTTGGGTAAGAA
>CADCKQ010000005.1 GCA_902802045.1 Oscillospiraceae bacterium
AGAACGTCGTGAGACAGTTCGGTCCCTATCTGTTGCGGGCGGAGGAGATTTGAAGGGAGCTGTCCTTAGTACGAGAGGACCGGGATGGACAGACCTCTGGTGCACCAGTTGTCACGCCGGTGGCATAGCTGGGTAGCTACGTCTGGACGAGATAAACGCTGAAGGCATCTAAGCGTGAAACTCCCCCTGAGATAAGATCTCCCATCCGAGAGGAGTAAGGGACGAGGCAGACTACCTCGTTGATAGGCCGGAGGTGTAAGCACGGCAACGTGTTCAGCTGACCGGTACTAATAACCCGAGGGCTTGACCTTGTATTTCAAGCATGCAGGTTCTTTCCTTGCTTTTTCCTTCCTGTTCAGTTTTCAGGGCGCAAAAAAGGAATACCCGGCCCGATGGTCAAGTGGTCAAGACGGGGGCCTCTCACGCCCCAATCGGGAGTTCGACTCTCCCTCGGGTCACCATTTTACGCACCATTAGCTCAGCTGGTAGAGCACCTGACTCTTAATCAGGGTGTCCGGGGTTCGAGTCCCCGATGGTGTACCATCAGTTGGTGTTTTTAACGATGAGGGTCCACCTGTTCCCATTCCGAACACAGAAGTTAAGCTCATCAGTGCCGAAGATACTTGTCTGGAGACGGACCGGAAAAATAGGTCAATGCCAACACAGGTTCGAATCCTACAGGGGGCGCCAGAAAGAGGCATCTGCTGCGGCAGATGCCTTTCTGTATATCCCGATTTAACGGATTGTTTAATAATCCCGCGAAAGACGTGCTATAATGGTCCGGATACAAAAAGGAGATGGACGCGATGAACGAAGAGATCATAGAAGAAACCGGAAAGCCGAAAAAGCGTTTCAGATGGGGGCTGTTCTTCTCGGTCCTGATCATCCTCGCGGTGATCGCCGCTTCAGGCGTACTTTTCATATACCTGCCCTATACGGAGTCCATGGCCGAGTACGAGGCGGCGCTCGACGCGGAGACCCGCGCGGAGATAAGCTTCGAAAAAGCCGCGGAGCAGGTCTCGGAGGCGAATGAGGAGCTCGAGGCCTCCATAGACCTGATAAACCGCGTGATAGGCCTCGGAGGAGCGCCTCTGGATCCCGCGACTCTCGACGCCGCGAAGGCTGCCGTCGAAAAGGCGGAGAGCGCGCTGGTCCCCGTTCCGACGCTCAGCGGCGTGATAGGACAGACCGGAGAGTTTACCCCGGGCATCAGGGACATCAAAGGCATAATCGCGGAGACCGCTCTTTTGAACAAATACACGGAGCTTCTGGGCAACGCCTCGTCCGCGCTCGGAACTCCGGACTACAGTGAAGTGACTGCCCTTCTCGAGCAGGCCCAGAAGGACCTCGAGGACAGCATAGACCTGAGAGTGAAGATCACGGACCCGAACGCGCAGAGCGTCATCTCGGCACTTAAGTCTGTCAGCGGGATAATCTCGGCCGAGGCCGCGACAGAGGATAACGACCCCTTCGCTATGCTCGGCACGGAGGACGGCTATACTTCCTGCATATTCTTCGAAAGCGATCTGGTCCCGGCGGAGCTCCCCGAAGAGGAAGCGGCTGAGGAGCCGGACGAAAACGCGGAGGGCGAAAATGCTCCCGATGAGGAAGCGGCTGAGCCCGAAGCAGAGGCTCCGAAAGCCCTCACGACAGAGGCGGGAGGCGCCATAGAGGTCTATGAGTCAGCTGAGCTTGCCGAGAGCAGGGATGAGGCCCTGACAAAGACCGCGAACGCGGACTTCCACACAGTCTTCGGCTCGATGGTGATAAGGCTCTCCCCAAAGCTCAGCGCAATTCAGCAGCAGGAGCTTCTTGAGGCGATCGAGGCCGCGCTCCTGAAATAATATACGAACGATCTGCAGTTTAAGGAAGACGCTCCGGCGTCTTCCTTCTTTTTATGACATTGAAAAATAATACCCCGTATGTTTTAATAACCGCATGAAAAGACTGCTCAAAAAACTCACGGCAGCGCTTGCCGCCGCCGTACTGATATTCTCTTTTCTTCCCGCGGCCTTTGCGGACGGAGAGGCCTTGGGCGGCAGCGCGGACTTCGACTTTGTCAGCGGCATATACACGCTCTCCATCGGGACCGACGACGGCTGCTACATGCTCTCTGCGGAGAACACGGTCTGGCTCTTCAGAAGCAGTAACGGGGGTACGGCCGTCGAGAGCATCGACATCGTGACGGGGCAGAGGTGGGAAGCCCCTCTTTCCTACAACGCCGCGGATTTCGCCTTTAAGCTCTCGGTCCTGGACGGAGCCAGGCTCTGTGTTACGGCCTCCGGCATGACAGGGGATGAGTTTTATATAGAGATCCTGTCCCCTTCCTGCGAAAGGGAGCGCTTTCTTAAATACGGCGCGGTCCCGACGGAGAGCGTCGTCCCGAACGACGGGAAGCAGGCCCTTCTGGTCCTCGGAAAGCACCGCCTTCTGATAGCGGATCTTGAGACGGGAGAGCTAAAGACCCGCCTCACCTTCAGAAACGCCTTCGACGTATCCGTCGAATACCTGGAGAAAAACGGCCTCAAAGTCGGCCGCGAGCAGGACTACATCTGGGAAAACTTACGCGTTTACAGCGCGAAAACGGGCGCGCTTATAAAGGACTACTCGGAGAGCCCTCTTGCCTCGGAGGGAATCATTTCCTGCATGACGGACAGCGGCAAAGTCGCTGCCTACAGCAGGGACGGGACCTTCTACCTGGCCGATCCCTTCGCGGAGGTCCTCGAGGGAGAGGCCGCTATCTACTACAGCGCCCTTCCGGACACGGAGACCGGGGCCGTCGCGAAAAGGCTGTTTCTGGAGCGCGGCGTCGAGATCTTTTGGGGCGCGATGCACTGCGACATAAGCCCCTTCTGCGCCTATGACTATGTCCCCGCGACGGACGGCGAGGGGACCCTGAGCGCCGTCCGGAAGATAGAGAGCTTCGTAAACTCACTGCCCGAAGGTATGATCAGCGAACTTCTGATGAACGACATGACGAGGCTCAGGTTCTATCTTCTCGACGAGCTCTCCTACGCCGGCGTCAGATACAGCGGATACACCGTGAAATACGGCAGCTTCATGAACATAACGGTAAACACCGGCTGGAACGCTTCGGTCGTCTCGGACACGATAGTCCACGAGTTCTTCCACGCCCTGCGCTACCGCCCCGAGGAGATAGAGCTGCTCTACGGGATTCCCGTGCTGAGCTCCTGGTTCTCTCTCATGCCCGAGCAGGTGAGAGGGCTCTACTACGCGGAGCTCTCCGCGGACCAGTGGTTTTCGCTCTATGACAAGGCCTATACCGCCGAGGGCGGCGGGGACGACGACAGCGTCTGGTTCGCGCGGGCCTATTCGAGGCTCGACTCCTCCGAGGACATGGCGACTCTCTTCGAGGCCATGTGTGACGAAAACGGAGGGGAGGTCCTGAAATATACGCACCTAAACGAAAAAGCCAGATACCTCGCCGTCATGATCCGCCTCTGCTACCCCTCATGCACGGACGCCCCTCCGATGCCCTGGGAGAGGAACATCTCCGTCGACCCGCACGAGTTCGACTGGATAATATTTCAGTAAAGAACAGATGAAACTGCCCGGCCGATCCTTCGTTATACCCTCCTGTATAACGGTTACTTACATTAAGGTTTTATTGTAATCCGGTTTTTGTAAGTGCGGAAATTCATTTTACGCACTTTTTAAAATTGGCTCTAACCCTTGCGCTGCAGTTTTTAGCACTTTTAGCACTTTTCACACCCGACCGTACATTTTTATGTTTGGGATTCATACAGATCGCTATTGCCGGATTTTTTCCGAGTCTTTTTATTAAGTCTTATAATATTACAGAGGATGTATTCAGCATTTTTCATATCCTCATCCGTCTGTTCCCGAGAACACCCCGAAACCCGGTCCGTCTAATCTGTCCCTTACGGAGAGAGCCGTATCGTAATCCGGGAACGCAGAGATATCGTGGGACTTTTGAAAGACAAAACTTAAGGATCATAAAGCAATATTCTGAAAAATAAATGGCTGAGTGCGAAAAGTGCTAAAAGTGTAAAAAATCGAAAAACACTGCGCCGCAACCATTCCAGAACTTTGCTTAAAAGTGCGGAAATTAATTTACGCACTTTTAGAAATCACTCGAACAGTTCTTTTTATACCAGAAGGACCTTCAGCCTTCCGCTTTCACAGGCTTTGATTTCAATTCTTCTTCCCGTCTTTCCGGCCTCGCTGATGATCGCCAGGAAAATGCTGAACTGAAAAGTGCAAAAAATGATCGGTACAAAATCCGAAATGGAAACTGTACCGCTTCACTCGCAATGACGGAATACTTCGTTTCGTCAGAATAAACAAAAAAAGTCCGCCAAAATTGTTGAAAAGTCACAATTTAAGGCGGGCTTTGCGTTTGGTATAATAACAAAAACGGATTGCCTCGGGCTGAAAACAAAACCTGTCATTGTGAGACCCATTCCGCAGAATGGTCGTGACAATCCGTATTCCTCCGGGTTTTGTTCAGGCCTCGCATTAACAACATTTACAAATAAGGAAATAAAAAATGGAAACTCATTCAGATAAAAAAGATCTTGCGAAAGAAGCTCTTGAAAAGAGCCTGGAAGAAGGGCTTGAAGAGTCGGATGAGATCGTAAGACTGTTTATAGAGAAGTACGGTGATCCCGGAGATTGGCTTGGAAACGAAAATGATACGTGAGATAGACCAGGAATTATATAAAGCGTGCACAAAAGAGCCGGCAGATCTCAATTATATTGAAGATCTGCTCAAGGCAGGAGCAGATCCTATGGGCAGGATCATAGATGGATACAAAGATAAGAATTTCCTTTATCCTGCTCTGGTTTACGAATTCGTAGGAGCCGGCGACGACAGTCCGAAAGATTTTTATGACATGACAGCCTTGTTCCTTCGATACGGGATGGACATTGAAAAGCCGGAAACTGATTATGAGAACCCTGATTCATATAATCCGCTGTGGCCTTTCGGTTTTTATTCAGGAGAGAATACATTAAAGATCCTGAATCTCCTTTTGGAACACGGACTGTCCTCTGAAGCTGCCGGACAGGCATGGGGGCATGCAATTTTCGATTATTTTGATGTTTGGGGAGAGCTTGAAGACGACTTCTGTTATGAAATGTTCTACTATACGATCAAAATGATAATGCTCATTGCATCCTATCCGCACGTTCTGAATGCAGATAAACAATTGCAGGATCTGATATGGTTTTCTCAAAACACTTATGATGTAAAGAACTTCAGAAACTGGAATGGATACGATTTCGATGTTGATACCGGTAAATGTTCGCGGGGCTTTCCGGAAGTATACCGCTCTATCGTCACGATAAAAGAAAAAACTTCCGGTCTGCCTGTTTGGAAAATGGGTCTTGGAATATCGCCGAATGAAGCGAACGAATAGGAGACGGATAACCCATGAATAAGATAATAATTCTTTGCAGGAATACAGACGGGGTTAAAGTAAAAAAGCATTATAAAAAAGGAGAATTCCCGTTGCCGGTCTATGAGACCCTGTATAATTTCAATAAAAGGCAGCTTGAATCGGAGCTTGAAGAGCGCAATGACGGGCTTAAGAATTACGTCTGGGACGTGGAGCATATCTATGACCTGACGAAAGATAAAGATCGGCAGGAATACATTAAATACTGTATAGACTGCTTCTACGACAAAGACTGCCGGGACGGGCATTCGAAGCTCATGGGCGCAAAGTTCGTGGCGAATCTGGACAGATATATAGAGCAGGATCTGGATCGGATCAAGACACCCCCAATAAGTAAAAAATGATGATATAGACGAAAGCCAGTTTTCAGGTTGCGGTATATATCGCATAAACTGAAGAAGAAAGGGTTTTACGTCAGACCCGTCTGTTTTGTATTATGGGTCTTAAGCAGGAAAAATGAGTACCGATGAAAAGGATATCGCTTTATGAGGATCGAAATTACTGAAAAAGGCAGCGATGCATTCTGCCGCGAGGTTGTAAATAATACAGCGCAATACCGCAGCATCCTTAAGAACCACAATCACAAACTCAAGGACTACTTCAGGCAGTTCCGGCTTCTCCTGGTCCTGGGCGCGGCAGTTCTGGTTATTCTCATCCTGATGGCGGTCTTCTGGGGCGTTGATCCGTTTGATTATGCGATCATTGCTGCTCTTAGCATAGAAGTTATTATGTGTGCGGGATATTTGTATGTCCTGAACAAAATGCTCAAAGCAATGCTGGCTGATTCCCGTACATCTGTATTATCCCTAGATGAGACCGGGGTGGAGCTCAATAAGGGCGGCTCCCAGATCGTGAAGCTCGGATGGGATAACATTGCCGTAGTGCGTGCCGATAAAGAGAGCCTCACCTTCGTTTCAGGCGATCGCACAGGGATCATAATCTCAGCTGCAAAGAATTATGCGGATGAAATACTGGTATGGCTGCGGGAGAATCTTCCGTCCGTGGAAGTTGTGGAGAGTTCAAAATAAAGACTCTTAAGTGCTGCCGGGGTCAGACCCTTAACGGAGCGGATTGCCGCGGAGCAAAGCTCCTTGCAATGACAAGGGAAACAGATCATTCACAAACTCGGAATATAAAAACTGTTTCGTCAGAATAAACAAAAAAACCGCTAAAATTGTTGAAGATTCACAATTTAAAGAAGGTGTAATTCTTAGTATAGTATTTAAATAGATTATAGCGTTATAGATTGTAATGATAGCAGGATAAAAAAGACTAAAAAAATGATTTATGTAAAATAGATTAAATGAGAGGTTAATGCTGTGTCAGAAGTCAAAGCCGGTTCAGTCGTTTATTATGCCTGTGGGAAAAAGTATGTAAAAACAGAAGTTAAAAGTGTAAAAAAATCAGGCAGTTATTATATACTGGAATTAGAGTTTGAGAACGACTTTAATAACAGAAAATCAATAGCATCTCTTTCAAGTATGTTTGGGAAATTTTTGTTTTTGAATGAACAGGATATAAACAGACCTCTTTCAGAGCTTCATTATTCAGAATTGAAGTTTATATGCAGCGAATCGCCTAAATATTCTGTTCCTCCGGAGCCGGAAATCAAAAAAAAGGCAGAAAAAGGCTTACTGGATATAATAAGAGAGTACTATCCTGTTTTTGAGGGTCCGGTTCATGCAACTGAACTTGATAATGCAATAAGCATAATTAAAACCAGGAAACTGTATTCCAGAAAAGCTATAAAAGAACTAAAAGCTGATTTTATAGATAGGGCAGATCTAGATGTAATAACATCAACTGATATTAATAATCCATTTATAGAAGAGTGTGTAAGATTTTATTTCAGGCCTGGAACACCGACTCATTATGCCGCAAATTATAAGCGACCAGTCTTATTAGTTTTCAACCCCGAGATATTTAAACTCGACAATGCAGTTTTTTTCAGTCAGACTCCAGCCGGTAAAAAGATGAAACCCAGAACGATTGAAGAATCAATTGGCTTTGATTGGGAAACAATACTTAGCAGAGGTCCATACGACAGAACAAAGAATTCAATCAAACAGAAAAGAAATGCAGAATTCTGTGTACATGGAGAATATGTGTCTACAGATTATCTGTTGAAAGTATATTTCCGATCAGAAGAAGATAGAAATGAGTGCATTAAGGCAACGAGTAACAGTAGTATATTTAAAGTAAACAAGGATATATTTGATAATTTTCAATAAATTAAAATGATAGAGTATTATTCTGGAACGGTTTTTAATACCGATGCAAAAGCAATAGTAAATACAGTAAATACTGTAGGGGTAATGGCAGCTGGACTGGCTCTTGAAATGGCTTTACGCTATCCGGAAATGTATGAGCAATATAAGGATCAGTGCGAGAAGAACCTGTTAAGAACAGGAAAAGTCAGTTATTTCAAAGATAAAAGCGGGATTACAATCGTAAATTTCCCGACAAAATGGCATTTTAAATATCCTTCTCAGCTGAAATGGATCGATGAGGGATTAGAAGATTTTGTTTCTACATATAAGGCTAACGCAATAGAATCAGTTGCATTTCCAAAACTGGGCTGTCTTAACGGAGGGCTTTCCTGGATTCAAGTGAAGCCGTTGATGGAGAAATATCTCCAGCCGCTTGACTTAAAAGTGTATGTATGTACCGACGAAGATAAGGCTCCTGTTGGGAAAGAAAAGCAGATGGTAGACTCTTATAATGCTATTAGCATTAAAGAATTGTCTAAAAATATAAAGCTTACTAAAAAACAAATAGACCTCCTAAAGGAGTATCATCCGATAGACAGATTCTGGAAACTATCAAAAATCAAAGGGATAGGGCCCAAAACATATTCAGCAGTTTTTAATTATTTCTATAATCTTGGAGGTGTTGAAACTCCAAAAGAGAATGAGCAAATTGGACTGTTCGATTAGCATTATTATTTATAAAAAAATGACAGAAACATACAGCAGGCTCAAATAGCCTGCCTTATGTTTATAATTTAGCCAATAAGCTTATTGCAGCCCAATAAAGCTAATAATAATATATTATTTATTTAATTCTGACCCGTATTCATTGTTCTATTTGTTCTTTGAGCTTAATCCTGAGGTCCGTAGAAACAGTAACACTCTGTCAGTTTCTTTCCGCCCTTTGTTTCAAATTCAACCCGGAAGTATCGCTTTTCGGGATGAATATATATTACTTTTCCTTCAAGCTTCTTGTTTGGCCCGTGCACAGTTACTGTCACGGTATCTCCTATCTTGAGATCAGCAAATATCTTATTCATTTTTTTCTCCTTTTGTCTTTTCAATTCTTCATGAGATATAGGCGGGCTGGTAGTATCTCAGGTATTTTTTGATATTCCTTATTTGTTCTTTCCCGTTAAAATAATGTTTTCTGTTAAGTGCTTCGGGCATCTCGTAAAGTGTGATACATGTTTCGCCACTGTATATGAAAATGTACCCCTGATACAGAACCGCTTCGATTCCTGTTCTCTCTTTGTTTTTAAAATACGATTTTTGCCTCCCGGTCAGTTCTTCTGTTCTCTTTCCTTTCTTCCATGCTCTGTTTTCCAGTCTTTTTGCCTCATCGATGTTTAAGCTGCATCTCTCTTTCGCTCTTTCGATATAATGATTTGTAGTCATTTCAGGTACCGTCCTTTTTGTTATTTTGTGATCACAGTATAATGTAGATGACTAAAAAATTATTGTCCGTTTTCGGCTGAAAACGGACAATCGAATATAAATAAATAAAAAATTTTTGATCCCCAATTATAACTTATATATATATTATTCAAATTTCAAAAGGGTAGTATTTCATCATCTTCGTAATAATCTTCAATGGGATCTTCACCGGGATCTTCATAGTCATCATAATATACAGTATCATTTTCTTCTTCAAGACCATACGGATCGGAAGAACTCTCATCCTGTAATTCTGCGTATACATCTTCTTTTACATAATCATATGGAAACAGATAATAATACATTTCTTTATTACTAAAGTGGCCTGTAACATTATTTAACAACTGATATTCTTTATTTGTATTGTCTGTGTTTGCTTTTTGCTGACCGAGAAGAGAAATCGATCGTTCATTTAAAAGATATTTACGAATTTCATTCATAAACATGATCGGAGATGATTTTCCTCCGATTTCTTTATAATAAAAATAAGGCTCATAATAATCATAATACGGGAGGGTATCGGCTGATCCGTTTAAACTGTAGCAATACAGCAGGTCTATGCTTTTCTCAAACGGTTCTTTTACATTTTGCTCTATCCATAATGCGGCCAGATCAGCATACTGATATAAGAAAAAGCTGGGAAAGCGCCTTTTCTTGTCTTCAGCTTCGATCTGATGCTTCCAGTATGAATAATTCTTCAAATAATGATCTCTGAAAATTGAAAAGGTTATAAAAGGAAATACATGTTTTAACTCAATAAAAGCAGAAGATATTTCCTGATAATCAGTCTTAAACTCGGATACAGTCTCCAGAAATTCAGACAGATTTGCCCACGGATCTTCGGAAACAACATTTTTATATACTTCTGAGAAACTGCTGATATCCGTATGACTAATTGAATAGATCCGAAGGACTTTATCAAGACCGGGATCCGGCTCTGTCTCTTCCAGGATCTTAGTTCCTTCTGCTATTTCTTCTTCTGTTTCTGCAGCAAGATCATCAAAGCTTTTTTCCCTGACAGGTGTTGTTCCGTTATTTCTCTCTTTTAGATACGCGTTATACTTTTGTTCATAGAATTTATATTTCGCAAGGAAAACATCAAAATCTTCATTGATATTTTTCTCATCATAATATAAACATGCTCTGCAAAATAACGGGAATTGCGGAGCGTTTTCCGTTTTTTGAAACCGTTTATAAATACTATAAAAATTATCGAATGAGAGATCGCAGTTAAAGTGCCCGGTCATTCTGTCAGTAATATATGATCCATAGGCCTCTTCAAGATCGGCATAGCCGGATATGAAATCTTCAAGACTGCAATCCGGATCATTGTTCTTATAGCACAAACATGCTCTGAATAATAATAACCGGTCTGCTGTCTTATTTTCTTTTGGCAATGAATCATAAATGTCTTTAAATTCGTAAAGAGCCGGTTGCGTTGAAAAATACTTATATTTGCCGTCTTTTAAAAATGCATCATACAGTTTTCCGTAAAGCTGTTCATCTTTATATGTAGCATAGTAATCTTTAAATGATATATCATCATATCCGTTATTATCATAAGTCAGATACTGTTTTCTGAATTGGGCATATTCCTCGAAATCGCTGTCAGGATCAAAATCTTTAAACTGGGAATAACAGCTGTAGAACGCTTTGTATGCGTCAATTCCCATTTCGCTGCTGTTTGCACGAAAGTATTTGTATTTTTTATAGAAAACAGGGTACGGTTCTGTCCGGTCGGAAAGCTCATATACTTTCCGATAACAGTTGAAATCTTCAAACTTGCATTTTTCCCCGGATGATTCGTATTCTTTGTATTCTTCAAAAAAGCCTTCCGGAATATCACCTTTTTCCTGTATGATACCCTTTTTCAGGAGCCCGCCGATTACGCGAAAAGAGGAGCCGTACCTTAACCAGAGATAAAGCCGGTATTCACCGTCAGCCTCATCAAAAATAAGCTCTTTGATCCTGTCAATGTCATCGATCGGCTTAGCTGAATTATTATGACAATGAGATATAAAATCATCGGTATAAGCGAAGGAGCTTTTTAATGATATTCCATATTTATTGGACAGACTGAAGGCAATATTGCATTCGTCTTCCGAGAAATCATATATCGATTTCAAGCTGTTGATTTCTATTACGGTTTCAGCATCTTTTACACTGATACTGATAAGTCTGTTGTTTTCGGTTTCCGGTCCATCAGATCTGGCAATGCTTTCATCTGACAGTTTCTCCCAGGTGAGAGGCGCCTTATAATAAGTCCTGTCTTTATCTCTTGCAATTTCACTTGGCTTTTTATCAAATTTTTTTTGAAATTCTCTTTCGACACTGTTCTGTGTCTCAAATCCGCTAAGGTCCAGTATCTTATTCCAGTCGAGTATTCCAGATGATGAGATCTCATCATACGCTGCCATTATTCTGCGCTCCTTTATATACTTTCTCAGGGTCTTGCCTGTCAGATATTGAAACACTGAAGAAAGCCGTTCACCATCACTGAGTATCCCGTTACAAAGAATAGAAATAATATCAACATCTTCGGTTTCCATATCGGCATCTTTGATCTGCTGTTCGATAAGTTCGATCTGAGCATTAAATTTTTCTTTAGCATTCATTTTGCATTCTCCTTTCTGCCTGTAAGTATACAAAAGAGCGGGATAAAAATATTGTCAAAAAAGACCGGAATTGTGTTAATTTAAGAAAATAATATATATTCACGCTATTTCTTATAATGTATAATATAGTAAATTACAATAATTGACAATTGGGAAAAGACTATGAAAACGATCAAAGAAACGATAAAAGACTATATTGAAACGCTGGAGGCCGGGGAAAAAAGATATGCGAAGGAAAAGCTCAAGGACCTTCAGAGAATAGAGCGGTACAGGCTGCCGGAAGACGGCGATCTCCTTTATGAGACAATAACCGAGAAACTAAAGTCCTCAAGCAACAAATCAAAAAAACAATACGACGTGTTCGGGGACTATATAGATTATCTGAACAGTAAAGGCTATGAGGTGCAGAAGCTGCCGGAGTTCAGGACAAAATTCGAACGGCAGATCCTGATCCTCAAGGATCTCCATGACCCGAATCAGACAGAGAGCTTAGATACCTTCGCGGTGAGATGTTCTGATAAATATCTGGTCTCCGACAGAACCGTAGAAAAAGATCTTAAGGAGATCAGGGAAGGCATAAAGCTCTTCGGCAGGGATCTTAAAGTGGATTTTGCGCGCGAGAACGGGATAATATCCCAGCATACAACGGCACATCCTCTTTTCCTGTTTCCGAGCCTTGCACAGATCGTCTGCATGATCGAAGGTCTGAAAGAGCTCGCCGGAAAGCACCCGCTGTACAAAGTATATGCCGAAGAGACTGCAGCGGATATCTGGGCCCAGCTCTCGGACTACGCGAAGGACAGGATAACGAATGTCCTTCCGGAAAGACTCTCGATCACGGATACGGATTTTTACCGGAAGCTTGAAGAAATGGCCTCCGAAAACAGGAAGCACTTCAGGGAAGAGAGATCCGAAGAATACAGGGGCATGCCCGAGATAGAGATCATAAAGGCCATGAAGAGCGAAACGCCTGCCTACAGGATCGTTTACCCGGACGGAGACGGGATCTTAAAAGAATCTCCGGTGATCAGAGAAGAACCCCGGTACGCCGGAGACGGATATTTCGAATACACCTGCGAAGACGGCAGTTTGATAAAAATCACGAATTCAGAGCTTAAAGGCGTCAAAACCGTTGCGGCACAGGACATTTGAATACTGAAGCGTCGCTTCATTGAGAAAACTCCCTTTCTGCTATATTATAACCGGCAGAATAAAGAAGGGAGTTTTTTGTTATGAAAAATGAATTTTACAGACCGGAAAAAATCAGTATCGGAGAATTCAGAGAAATCGCGGAAATGCAGAAAAAGGCCATAGAACGGCTCAACTCGGGCAGGGCGGAAAAGAAGGAAGTCCTGGAGTATGTCGCAGCCTCGTTCGAAAAAGCGGAAGACCTGAGAGGAGACGGAAGGCTCTTCTGGAACCTGGCGGACCCGGCCGGAATGGACCATGACGCGTATATCGAATTCGTAATTCATCCGACAGTTCGCGAGACCGCGTTCATAATCAGGGCTTTTCTGCTCTATCCGCAGGAACTCTGTGAAACGGAAGGCTTCATGGAGAAATTCGGGCGCTGCCTGAGAAATCTTGCGGAGTGCGCCTTCGAGACGCACGGCTGCGACGGACCCGGCGACGCTAAAGAGGCATTCGAAGCGCTGGAATCCGCTCACACGAAAACATTCGTGACGGTATTCTCCGACATCTGTCCGGAGTTCACGGAGGAGTACAACAAAGCATACGCGTTCTTCACAGGTAAAGAAGCGGAGAGCGCCATGCCCGAAAGAGCGGTATTCGTATACGGGACGCTCATGAGAGGACAGTACAACCACGAATTTCTGGAGAGCTCGGAGTTCTTGTGCAGGGGAACTCTGAGAGACTATAAGAAGACGGACCTCGGTTATTATCCAGGAATAAAGGAGTACCCGGGCGGGACCGTCGCAGGAGAGCTTTACGTCGTAAAAGACGAGACCATGCCCTCGCTCGACAGGCTTGAGGGAGAGGGCAGCCTGTACAGAAGAACAAAGTGCAAAGTTTCTGTCGCCGAAGGAGTCGAAGCAAGAGCGGAAGTGTACGTGTACATTCCCGAGATCCCGGACGGGGAGGGGAAAAAGCGCAGGCTGTATTTTGCATACGGTTCGAACATGAACAGAAAGCAGATGCTCAAAGAGCGCTGCAAGGGTGCGGAAACAGTGGGACTTGCGGTCCTGTACGGTTATGAGCTCCTTTTCCGGAGCAACGGAGCAGGAACAGAGCACTACGGGACAGTCGAGCCGCGCGAAGGAAGTAAAGTATACGGAACGCTGTATCTTATCAGCAAAGAAAACGAGAAGACTCTCGACGAAAAGGAAGGAGTTGGAAACAGGACATATTATAAGAAGACCGTCAGGGTCGGCCTCAACGGGGTAATGTTCGAAGCCATGACTTATATCAAAACACGAGGCGCTTACGGAGCCCCTTCGGAGAATTACAAGAACAAAATAGCGGACGGCTACAGGGCCGAATTCCTGGACCTTAATCTCCTCGAAAATGCAATCGTCAGGAGCATGGAGAAGAGCGGAGCATGAAAAAATAAATCCATACCGGAAAGGAATGGTTTTATCCGCATCATTTACGAAAAATTGGGAAAAACGGAATCTTTTGACTTTTCCGGCGACGTGTGTATACTATGCCGGCGATGAAAAAGAGCCCTCGGACCGAAGATCCTTCACACGCACATGCAGGCGCGTCAGAGGCGCGTTTTGTCAAGAGTCACTTCGTTTTCTCTCTTGACAAAACACGAAAATAATATAAATACGACCTGCGAACAGGCCGGAAAAATTCGACAGCCGAAAGGAGAAAACACCATGCCGCTCAGAAACGGAAACTACAGACTCAGCGAACTCAACGACGACATAGACTTCTTCAGAGGACTTGCGGAACTGAAGGGTCTCCACCCCGAGCTTCAGGGACTCCTCAAAAGACTGCCCTCGGAACTCAACGCGACTTACATGACCATGAAGTACAGGGACAGGCTCCTTATGGAACTCCTTGTAGCCCGCAAGCTCATCGCCCCAAGGCTCGGTGTGCTGCTTCACAACCCGCATGACGTAGCCAAATACTTCAACGACGCGGTAACGAAGCGCGAGGCGAAACTCAGAAAAGAGTACGAGGAGAGCGAGAACGGGCAGTAAAAACTGCCCTTCTCCCCGGCCCGGCAGATAACTGCACCTTGAAAATCCGATATCTTAACAATGCCTGCGATCACCTCGATGCACAAAACGTGCCAGCGTTTCGAGGCTCCGGAACCTCAGCTTTGTTCTGCAAGGATACCTGCGGGACAGACCTGTTCCTCTGCGGCGACGCGGAGGAAGAAGGCGGAAACCGCCAACACGACAGCGGAGGCGCAAAGCAGATCGCACGGAAAAGTACGTGACTTCCGCATGCAGCAACAGACGCCTGCCGTGCAGGAATAACCCTTGCGCCGTCCGCCGGCAACGGGCGAAAACGCGAGGGGATGCCAAAACAATGCATGAAGCCTTGACCCGGAGAGATCCGGGAATAACGGAAGTAAACGGTTAAAGTAGCCGAATGGCTGAAAATGAGGCTGATTCGTCGAATTTCTGAAAGGCCGGTGAAATTTGCGGGTAAACACTCCCGCACGGGTTCTGGCGAAAGCCGGGGCAGGAAGCATCAGATCAGCTGCCTGATGCTCAGACCTGTCTCCCCGGTGACCGAATATCCGTGAAGAAATGTGTATGTACGGCGAAGGCCGGATCGCGGGTGTTGTTAAGGTATCGGATCGGAGAATGAAAGGAATGGAACTCAAATGAAAAAGAAATGCACGGACAGCAGGTGCCGGAAGACTTTCAAGGTAATGACAGGACCCGAAGGAGCGGTCTGCCCGTACTGCGGGAAGAAATATCCCAGGATCCCCGCGTATGACGAGCGAATACTCCCGTATGTGTCGGAACACGGCTCGAAGCACAGGCGCAAGTTCATACTGAACAGCCTCGGAAGCAGGAAGGCTCTTGTCATGAAGTCTTATCTCGGCTTCTTCGACCTGTCATTGCATGAAACTGTCGAGCTTTCAAAGAACGTTCCTTGCGTTATCGGACAAGGGACATATCAGGAGCTCCGGACACTGAAGGAGTGGCTCGAGGGCATGGGCGCCTCCTGCAGCATAAAGTGAGAATGGGAAAGGAACCGGAACGAAAGGAGAAAGAATGCCACAGAACCTGAAACTGTATTACACACCTAAGGAGATGGAGATCGACGCAGAAAAGCTCGCAAAGGACATCAAACATGCGTACGGAATTCCGGAAACGCACCATATGCCTATGGGATTTGAAGGAACATTTCTGTTCGACGCGCCGCCGCTCTATTTAAGCCCGGGGGTGGAAGAAGAACTCGGAAAAGATCCGGGTTTTTCGGAATACATAGACAAAGCAATAAAATCATTCATTGAAGACAGCGAGAATGAATCGACAGAAGAAGAGAGAAACGAATACGCCGCAAACCGTTATCTGTTCGGTCACAACTGCTGGATAACAGTGAGATGCGCTTCACCTGTTGAACAGCTCGTTATCAGCACATACCTCGACTACGGACTGATATACTTCGCTTCCGAAGATGTATCGGAGTACGCGCAGAAAAGGGGAGTACGGTAGTACGGATCCTTTGCAGGATCGGAATGACAAAAAACAGCCGCCCGGAAAGGCGGCTTGTTTTCTTATTCATCCTCGTCTCTGTATCTCGGCTGTTTTGAGGTCTTGCCTGATCTTCTGCGTTTTCTTTTTTTGTTTTCAAGCGTTTTGAGATAGATCACGGTCCCGCAGATGAGGGCTGTTATCGCGACTGCTCCGAAAATGAAAAGGCCGGTGTGGTCTTTTTTTTCATTTTCTTCAGGCTCGGGAGTCGGTGAAGGGGAGGGCTCGGGTTCTTCTGTCGGAGTCGGAGCAGGCTCCGGTGTCACTGCAGCCTCTTCTGTCGGAGCCGGAGTTGATTGTGCCTGGGCAGGTGTCGCGGGAGCCGCCGTCGCGGGCGCGGGAGTGGCAGGTGTAACGGTGATCTTTGCGGCTCCGGTATATACGGGGCCTCCGTTTCCGCTGAATGAAGCATAGACTGTCCAGCCGCTCATCGAGACCGGAATATTGGACAGATGAAGCGAGTCGTTGTTCGCTCCGCTCACCGAGAGCCCCGGAAAATGTGAGGGAGCATCGGCTGCAGAATATACAGTGCCTCCGTCCGCGCTCTGGACATACCAGTTTGTCCCCGTAGAATTGTCGGCATGGGCTACGAACCATGCGTCTTCGCCTGCGGCAACAGATTCACCTGTAGGGCTCTTGGTAACTTTAACTTTCGAATCGGGAGCCGGTGTTACGGGTGCGCCCGTCACAGGCGGATCGGTTATCGTGACGCTGCGGGTCTCTGTTTCTCCGCATCGGGAGCAGGTCCGTTTCTCGCTGCCGGAGCCGTTTGAAGTCCAGGCGCCCCAATCGTGACCCAGGGCAGGTATCTCTCCGGTCGGACCTGTCCCGGTATCCCAGCAGTTCATACAGATATATATGTATGTTCCTTTTTCGGTACAGGTCGGATACGCGGCAAAGTCGTATACCTGCCAGTTGTGGATCCCGGTATCCGAGCCTGAGCATCCGTTGTTCGGCAGATTGCTGGCGTGCGCCGATACAGGCAGAACGGACACCATCAGTACAAGGACCAGCAGGAAGCATGAAAGCTTCAGCACCTTTTTCATAAGAGCCTCCTCCTTTGACAAATTATCAGCTTTTGTATAAAACAAATATATCAGATAACGGCTTTAAACGCAAGAAGAAGGGCCGCTTGTCGGACCCTTCTTCCTGCTTGAGCCGTGTTACGAAAAAAAGGAAAGAAAATATGGGTTACTGGTTAAACTAATTATAAAAGAACATGCTTTCCGTGTCAATATCGGATATGAAGCCGTTTTTTCTTTTTTTCATTAGAAAACAGAAATCCGGGAACCGGGAAGGGGGACTTTTTTTGCTGACCCGATTGTGCTAGAATCTTAAAAACAGGGACTGCTGCAGAAAAATGAAAGGCGGAATTATGATGAATGCCGGGGAAGCGCTTGAAAAGCTGAAAGAAGGAAATAAGAGATATATCGCTTCAGAAAGGGGCAATGGGGACATTTCGCCTGCCCGGCGCCTCGAAACGGCCGGACACGGGCAGGATCCCTATGCCGTTATAGTCGCCTGCTCTGACTCGAGAGTCATTCCGGAGGAGATATTTTCCGCCGGAATAGGCGAACTGTTTGTGATCCGCGTAGCCGGAAATGTTGTCGGGGCGCACGAGCTCGGGAGCATCGAGTATGCTCTGGAGCATCTGGACTGCAAACTCGCGGTTGTGCTCGGACATACAAACTGCGGAGCTGTGGGAGCCGCGATCCGCCATGACCCAGACGGACACATAAAATACCTGACCGACGCGATAAGGCTTGCCATCTGGGACGAGACCGACGACAGGAAGGCAAGCTGCCTGAACGCGAAGCACGGCGCCGATAAGATCCGTAAGGCTTTTCTGAGGGATCTGCCGGAAGAGAAGGGTATCCTTGTAACAGCGGCTCTTTACCATATCGACAGCGGAAAAGTGGATTTCGAGATCTGAAAACGCGGAGACCGCGGGAGAGTGGTCCGCCTGGCAAAGGAAACGGAGACGGAGAAAGGACCGGAACAGGAAGAGGACGGACATGAAAGACCAGAAGCTTCAGAAGACGAACGTATACAGGCTCCTCGACCAGGCAGGGGCGGTCTACACGCAGCATTATTACGGGGATACGGAAGCTGTCAGCGGAACGGAGGTAGCGGAAGCTCTGCACGAGGACCCGGACCGGGTCTTCAAGACGCTCGTGACCGCCGGACGCTCGGGGGAGCACTATGTGTTCATGATCCCTGTCGCGGAAGAGCTGGATCTCAGAAAAGCGGCGTCCGCTGCAGGGGAAAAATCGGTCGGGATGATAAAGGCCAAAGAGCTGCTTCCGCTTACGGGCTATATCCACGGAGGCTGCAGCCCGATAGGCATGAAAAAGCAGTTCGCGACATTTGTCGACGAGACGGCGGTATTGTACGACACCGTGTTTTTCAGCGCGGGGAAGATAGGATACCAGGTCGAGATGAGCGTCTCGGACCTTGAAGCGGTGATACCTCTGAAATACGCGGACCTGACGGAGGAACGGCGTTAAGGACATTGTCACGGAATAAAAGGTCCCGGGGTATTTGCCAAGGGACATCTTTATGATATAATAATAAATTACCGGAAAAGAAAAGGGAGAGACTATGCGATACAGATACAAGACAAAGGGGACCTGCTCCACGGAGATAAGCTTCGACATAAACGGCAACGTGATCACGGATATCAGCTTTAAAAACGGCTGCAACGGCAACCTGAAGATGATCTCGAAGCTTGTCGACGGGATGAGCGTCGACGAGATAGAATCCAAATGCCTGGGCAACCTCTGCGGGACCAGAGGCACATCCTGCGCGGACCAGCTTGCGAAGGCTGTCAGGGCAGCCGCGAACGAAACTGCCGTATGAAAGCCAACATCAGAAGAGACAAATGCATGGGCTGCGAGATGTGCCAGGGCATAGCCGGAGATGTCTTTAAAGTGAACGGGCTCGGCTACAGCGAGGAGATCGGCCCCGTCAAAGCGTCCAACTTAAGAGAGGTGAAGGACGCCATAAGGTCCTGCCCTATGCAGGCGATATCTCTCAGTCCCGGGTTTTTCAAGGGAAAAAGCGCCAAGTGAGGTGATCGTATATGCTGATGACTGACATTATCTGCAAAAAGAGGGACGGAGAAGCCCTTACAAAAGAGGAGATCTGGTTTTTCGTAAAGGGATATGTCTCGGGAGAAATCCCGGACTACCAGGCCTCCGCGCTATGCATGGCCATTTATTTCCGCGGAATGAACGACGATGAGATTCTGGACCTGACGCTCGCCATGATGAACAGCGGGGAGACCGTCGATCTGTCAGGGATAGAAGGGATCAAGGCCGACAAGCACTCCACGGGAGGAGTCGGGGACAAGACCTCTCTCGTGCTCTGCCCGATGGCAGCCGCCGCGGGACTCAAGATTGCCAAGATGTCCGGCAGGGGGCTCGGCCACACGGGAGGCACCATAGACAAGCTCGAGAGCTTTCCGGGCTTTACGGTCGAGATATCCGAGGAAAGATTTCTCGAGAACGTAAACAGGATCGGAATCTCGATAATCGGCCAGAGCAAAAACCTGGTGCCGGCTGACAAGAAGCTCTACGCGCTTCGTGATGTCACGGGAACGGTCCCGAGCGTTCCGCTGATCGTTTCGAGCATAATGTCCAAGAAACTCGCCTCCGGAGGGGATATCATCGTTCTGGACGTAAAATGCGGGAGCGGGTCCTTCATGAAGACGAAAGAGGAGGCAGAAGTCCTCGCGAAGCAGCTGGTACGTGTCGGAAAAGCGGCGGGGAAGAAGACAGCCGCTGTCATCACAGACATGGACGAACCGCTCGGAAACGCTGTGGGCAACGCTCTCGAGGTAAAGGAGGCCATAGCGGTCCTGAAGGGCGAAAAGAAGGGTGATCTCTATGAGCTCTGCATGACCCTGGGCTCTCTTATGCTGGTGAGCGCGGAGAAAGCCGCTTCGCTTGAAGAGGCCCGGAAGATGCTCGAGAAGACGATATCCGACGGCTCCGCCCTCAAAAAACTCGCCGAAATGGTGGAGGCCCAGGGCGGCGACGGCAGATATGTATATGACACTTCGCTTCTGCCCGGGGCGGAATTTACGCTTGAAGTCCCGGCACCCTGTAACGGATATGTAAAGCACATTGAGGCTGACGATATAGGCCTCGCGTCCATGCATCTGGGCGGCGGCAGGGCGACCAAAGAGGATACGATCGATCTCTCGGTAGGGATCGTCATAAACAGAAAGGTTGGGGATCACGTGTCGGAAGGGGAGAGCATCGCGACGGTACACGCCAATTACAGGAACAAGGCGCATGACGCGGCGGAGGCTGTCCTCAGGGCATATGAATTCTCGGAAGAAAAAACCGTGCGCGAGCCGCTGATTAAGGAGATAATACAATGAAATTCCGTATGCAGCATCAGAACTTCAACGTTTCCAACCTCGAGACATCGCTCAGGTTTTATGAAAAGGCGCTGGGCTTTACAGAGATCAAGCGCAAGACCGGCGACGGCTTTACCATAGTCTTCGTCGGAAACGACACTACGGATTTCCAGCTCGAGCTCACATGCCTCGACGATCACCCGCAGAAATACGACCTGGGCGAGTGCGAATTCCACCTGGCGGTCAGGACAGAGGAGTATGAAAAAGCCCACCTGCTGCATGAACAGATGGGCTGCATATGCTTCGAAAACCCGAAGATGGGGATCTATTTCATCGAGGACCCGGACGGCTACTGGATAGAGATCCTGAGAGAGAATAACAGATAGGAAAGCTTATTTCTTTCTGAGCCTTATGTCGTCACCGGCAAAGGGCAGTGCGACAAATTCACCGTTAATGCGGCTCGCGATCTGCGGGCCGTATTTTTTTCCTATGTCCGCAGGCCTGATATTTGAGGAGATTATGGTCTTTCTCCCGTTTATGAGCCTTGTGTTTATGAGTTCGTAGAGCGCGCTCTGGGTCACGGAGGTTACGACCTCCGTTCCGAGATCGTCGAGTATCATGAGGTCGCAATCGAGCATCCGCTTCCACTTTGAAGCGGCCGTGTCACCGGCTTCACTGTCGCGGGAGAAACGTTTCGTCTCGTAGATGTCGAAGGCTGCCCCGCAGCTTTCATAGCACACAGAGAAGCCGCTTCCGGCGACGACCCTCGCCACGCAGGCTGAGAGATACGTCTTGCCGACGCCCGTCGGGCCGAAGAAATAGAGATTTCTGTCGTCGTCACGGAAGTTTTCCGCATAGGAGACGCAGATATCGCGGATATCCGACATATACTCCCGCGGGCTTCCTTCCAGGGCGATGTCGAATTCGTCGCTGTAGAGGCCGAGGTCGAAGCTCTCGAAGCTCTCGTCGTTTTTCAGAAGCGTGCCGAGCATCTTCGTCACTTCGGCGTTGTAGAGCCTTTTGAGGCACGAGCATACGCGGTTACCGTCCATCCCTGTATCGCGGCAGACGGGGCAGGTATAGATCTCGTCGAGATAATCCCGGGCAAAGCCGTGCGCTTCGAGCGCGGATGCCCTCTCCTCCTGAAGACGGAGATTGCTGTCCTGCAGAGCCTTGAGCTCCTCGAGCTGCGTGTCGCTCCTGGAAAAGGCAAGCCTTACGAGCTCGCTCATCTGGCGCGAGAGAGCCCTGTCCGTCTCGGCGATCTCCGGATATCTGGAATGGATAAAGGCAATTCTGCGCTCCCTTTCGGCGCGGTTTGCCTCTTTTATGTCAGCGAGGGCGGCGTTTGCCTTCGCAAGGAGTTTTCCGTCGTATGCCATTACTCCTCCTGTCTCCTGTGCCTGTTCTTAAGCTGTTCCCTCTCCTGAGGACTCAGCGCGGTGTAGCTACCGCCCTGCTGCGGAGGACGGGTCACTTTTCTGGACGGCTCGGCCGCCTCGATCTCCGCGGCCGTATGAAGGCCTTTCGCGTGCCAGTTTCTCAGTATGGTGTCCATGTACTTCCACGCGAGCTTTCCGGTGTTTAAAACGGTGATGTCGAATGCCCGGCTCACGGCCTCATCCTCAAAGCCCATCCCTGCCCAGGCCTCGGCGTATTTCTTCTCGCCCGGAGAATAGTCCCTTCCGCTTATTCCGAAGATCTTTTTGTACTGCTCGGACTTTTCGCGTTTTCTGCGCTTTTCGGCCACATATTTTTCCGCGGCGTCATAGTCCCTTATGCCCTCCTCGTACCATTCGAAGGCTTCGTTTTCGAGGTAGCGTATAAAGGGGGAGCGGCTGCCTTTGTATTTTCTGTCTATCTCTTCCTTGCAGTAGTGCATCATGAAGATGATCACGTCCGGAGAGAGCGCCAGATGGTCGTAGATCCCGTATATTTTTATCATCTCGCTCGAGCTGAGCTGGTGCCCGAGGATCTGCCCGGCCTCGGATATGAGATCCCTGAAGGTCGGGTCGCCCTTTTCCCTGCCCGTTATCTCATCGGCCGTATATACCGGGAGCTTCTGGACCTCTTTTATTGCCCTTCCGGTTCCGGGCACATTTGCGCGCAGAGAGAAAAGCCCGGCGTTTTCAAGCTTTTCGCGGGCGTTTTCGATCTGTTCTTTTGTACGGCAGAGCTCTCTGGCGGCGTTGTCCGGGTCGTAGCCGCGAAGCCCCGTATAGATATAGAGCAGGGCCATGTCGCCGTCGTGGGCGGCGATCAGCGCCTCCGCGGCCTCTGCAGGATCGAATTGTTTCTTGCTGTCCATAGTTTTATACCGGAATTTACTGAAAATTAACTTTATGTACAATCATTGCGGCGCCTGCCGGAGTATAATGACCAAAAATGCCCGCGGCTTCGGCGTATCGGACATTATATCATTAAAATTAACTTGTCGCAATAAGTATATGTGTGGTATAATCTATTGCTTTAAGGCAGGAGACAATTTATGCTTGAATTACTTTCGCCTGCAGGCTCGCCCGAGGCAGTCATAGCGGCGGTTCAAAACGGAGCAGACTCCGTATATATGGGCTTTGGCGACTTTAACGCCAGAAGAGGCGCGAAGAACTTCTCACCGCAGGAGCTTGAGAAGGCGATCCGCTATTGCAGGATAAGAGGCTGCAAGACCTATGTTTGCCTCAACACCCTGATCTCAGACAGGGAGACGGCGGCAGCTTTAAACTATGCCGGTCTTGCTGCGGATATGGGCGCCACGGGCTTCATAGTTCAGGATCTGGGCCTTGTCAGCATACTTAAAAGGAGCCTTCCTTCGATGCCCGTTCACGCGAGCACGCAGATGAGCATCCATAACCTGGCAGGCGCAAAAGCGGCGGCCGAGATGGGCTGCTCCAGAGTCGTTCTGGCCAGGGAACTCAGCCTCGAACAGATCAGATATATTACTCAGAATGCCGGAGTCGAGACCGAGATATTCGTACACGGCGCTCTCTGCTTCTGCCACAGCGGCCAGTGCTATATGAGCGCGTGCATCGGCAGGAGAAGCGGTAACAGGGGCATGTGTGCCCAGCCCTGCAGGATGCAGTACTCTCTCGGCGGGAGAATGGATGAATATCCGCTCTCCCTCAAGGACAACTGCCTTGTGCAGAGCCTGGACGCGATAGATCAGGCGGGAGTCGCCTGCATAAAGATAGAGGGCAGGATGAAACGCCCCGAGTATACAGCTATAGTCACCGGAGTATATTCCGACGCCATAAAGAAGGGGATCACTCCGGGCGCTGCAGATATGCAGAGGCTGGAGTCGGCATTCTCGAGACAGGGCTTTACGGACGGATATTTCACCGGCAGCAAAGAGGACATGTTCGGAGTCAGGGCGGAGAACGACAGCGGAAACGAAAAGCTCTATTCCGATGCAAGGAAGAAATACTCCGACAGCGAAGTGCGCAGAGTCGGGATAAACTTCTACACTGTCTGCAAAAAAGGCGAGAAGATAGCCGCGGCTGCCAGCGACGAGGACGGAAACAAGGCTGTAGCTTACGGGATCATGCCGGAAGCTGCGAGAAGCACCGGGCTCACGGCGGAGTATCTGCGCGACCAGATGCAGAAGACCGGCGGCACGCCCTATGAATGCATAGAGAACAAAGCGATAACAGATCCGGACCTCTTCCTCCCTGCAAGCTCGATAAACGAGCTGAGAAGAGACCTTATAGCCAAGATAACGAAGCTCAGGGCAGAAGCTCCCCCCGTAGAGCATTTCCCCAAGCCTCCGCTTCCCGCGGGCAGGAAGGTGCAGGGCGCGCCCAAATGGATAATCCAGGTGACGGACCCCGATCAGCTCACCGAGGAGCTCGCGGCAGAGAGGCCGGACTACATATATTTCCCCGCCATGAGGCTCATATCCCAGCCTCAGAGACTGAAGCCCTTCACGGACAACGGCTGTGTTCCCGTTGCGGTATTGCCGAGGGTAATAACCGATACTGAGGAGCAGGATGTCAGGGCAGTTCTGGAGCAGCTCAAAAAAGCGGGAATAGAAGAAGTGCTCGCCGGTAACCTCGGCCACGTGATGATGGCCAGAGACCTGGGGCTTGCGGTCCGCGGGGATTTCGGGCTCAACGTATTCAACTCCTATTCGCTCGATATACTGAGAAACGCGGGGCTCATCTCCGTTACGGCGTCGTTCGAGCTCAGGATCGCGCAGATAAAGGACATGCTCAAATCCATAGACACCGAGATCATCACGTACGGCAGACTTCCTGTCATGGTTTCGGACCAGTGCATAATAAGGCAGAGCGCCGGCAAATGCGCCTGCGGAAAGCCAGGAAGCCTCTCCGACAGAACAGGGAACGTTTTCCCTGTAGTCAAGGAATTCGGCTGCAGGAATGTCATATTCAATGCCCACAAGCTGTACATGGCCGACAAGCAGGAGGACATTAAAGCGGCGGGCGTCTGGGGCACAAGGCTTCTGTTCACGACGGAGAGCCCGAGGGAGACCGTCGAGGTCTTCAGGTGCTACAAGGGCACTTCGGATTACAAGCCCAACGTGCTCACAAGAGGGCTTTACTACAGGGGAGTCGACTGAACAATTGAAAGAATTTATCAGGAAAAACGGAATAAAGGTCGGCGTAATAGTACTTGCAGTCATCGTCCTGATCGGTTTCGGGAGCGTTGCGCGCAACGGACAGGTCGGAGCGGGGCATAACGCCCTCGGAATAGTTAAGGCGCCGATCCAGAAGGCGGTCTCCTCGGCAGTCAACTGGCTGAACAGCATCTACGGTTACCTGTACAACTACGATTCCCTGCTCGCTGAGAATGAATCGCTGAGGTCGCAGCTGGCCGACGCGCAGGAAAGCGCCAGGGAAGGCATAGCCGCATCCGAAGAGAACAGAAGGCTCAGAGAGCTTCTGAACCTCAGGGAAAAGCACAGGGACTATGTGCTCGAATCGTCCAAGGTCGTATTGTGGTCCTCCACAAACTGGTCCTCGGCATTTACGATAAGCAAGGGCTCGTCCAGCGGAATAGAGCTGGGTGATCCGGTCATTACAGAGTACGGGGTGCTCGTCGGGCAGGTCACGGAACTCGGCACCTCATGGGCGACAGTCAGTACGCTTATAGACGTCAATATGTCCGTCGGCGCCTTTATAGGCCATCAGGAGGCATCCGGAATGGTCGTCGGCGATTACGCGCTTATGAAAAACAAGACTGCCAAGGTCAGCTATCTTGCGGACAATGCCCAGATCTATGTCGGGGACGAGGTCCTCACTTCGGGCTCGGGCAGCTCGTTTCCCGCGGGTCTCGTTATAGGGACGCTTACAAATGTCCAGACGGAGGCGGGAGGCCAGATAGAGTTCGGGATCCTGAAGCCGGCCATAGATTATTCTGACCTTGTGCAGGTGTTTATAATAAAGGAATTCGATGTTGTCGAATAGATGAAGCTCAGAGAATACTTTACAAGAGAACGGCTGCGTAAAATAATCTTTTATGCGCTGTATATATTTATTGCCCTCGTCGTGCAGGAGATCGTGCTTTCCGGGCTCAGGCTCGGGAAATATTACGTGTTCCTGCTTCCCTCGATCGCCGTAGCTCTCGGCATGTTCGAAGGCTCGTTCTGGGGAAGCATGCTGGCGCTCGTTCTCGGACTTTTTACGGATCTGATGTATCCGGAGACTGTGATCATGTACATGATCCTTTTCCCTGCCACGGCATTCACAGTGGGTTTTCTGGTCAGGTTTTTTCTCAACAGGAGCTTTCTTGCATATATGGGCTCGGCGTTCATATGCCTGATAGTGACGGGACTTGTGCAGGGGCTTAAGGTGCTCATGACGGACAGCTTCACGGTCGAAGTGTTTGTAACTGTCGTTGTGCAGACCCTTATCTCGCTTCCGCTTGCGGTGCTTTGCTATTTTCCGCCCATGAGGTTCAGGGAGAGTTTGAGTTAGAGATGAACAGAACGGTAAACAAGGGAAGACTGGCAGTGCTTGCCGTCATCATCGTTATACTTCTTTTCGTATACATTGCGTTCCTGTATGATCTACAGATAATACAGGGTGAGGAGTACTATCTCAGAAGCAGCGAGACCAAGGTGAAGGACGAGACTGTTCCGGCCTCGAGAGGCAATATTCTGGACAGATACGGCAGGGTGCTCGTCAGCAATGAGGAGTGTTACAACCTTACGATAGATGTCACCAAGCTCTTCGCTGACGGAAGCGAGGCCGCGAACAAGACGATCCTGGATCTTATCAACCTGGTTGGCGAACACGGGGACGTATATATCGACGATCTTCCGATAACAAAGGCGCCTCCGTTCGAGTACACGGAGATGACTGAGATCCAGAAGAATATGCTCGAGGCGTATTTCAGGGACAAGGCCAAGGAAGGCCTGAGCACCGACACCACAGCGGTAGAGCTTATGAGCTATATGCGCACGAGATACGATATACCGAACGATTTCTCGGCAGAGGACATGAGAAAGGTCTGCGGGCTGAGATATTCGATAAACGTCCGTTATGCGATCAACACCTCCGAGTATGTCTTCGTTGAGGACGCCAGCATGGGGCTTATTGCCATCATAATGGAGAGAAAGCTCGACGGCATAGAGGTAAAAAGGGCGTACACCCGTGTATACAACACGAACTATGCCGCGCACCTGCTCGGCTATGTCGGACTCATGACCCAGGAGGAGTATGAGAAGTACTCTCTCGTCGACTACGCGAATGACGCCATGGTCGGAAAAGACGGAGTGGAGTATACCTTCGAGGACTACCTGCACGGGCAGGAAGGCGAGGTCAAGGTAACGACGACTGCGGACGGGACCATACTGAGCCAGTACTATACCAAGGACCCGGTTCCCGGCAACAACGTGTATCTTACCATAGACATCACCCTCCAGGAGGCGACCGAACGCGCGCTCGCGAGCGGCATAGAAGCGCTTATCGCGACGAGGGAAGTCGAGATGCAGGAGTTCGCCGCCAGGGGCGAGCCATATCCCGAGAAGTATGAGATAACAGGCGCTTCGGCTGTGGTAATGGATGTAAAGACAGGTGAGCCTCTCGCTCTGGCGAGCTGGCCGACTTATAATCCTGCCACGGTCGTCGAGGACTATGCAGATCTCATGAAAGCCGATAACACTCCGCTCTTCAACAGGACCCTGCTCGGCGCATACGCGCCAGGTTCCTGTTTCAAGCCCTGTACTGCAATAGCCTGTCTCTCCGAGGGTATCATTAATACGGAAGACAAGATAAAGTGTGAGGGCGTTTTCACGAGATACGCAGCCGAAGGCTACGCCCCTGAGTGCTGGATCTGGTCTTCGTATCAGTGGACTCACGGCGAGGAGAATGTTACAACAGCCGTCAGAGACTCGTGCAACTATTTCTTTTATACGATAGTCAATGACCTCGGTGTCGACCTGCTGGGCAAATACGCGCACGATTTCGGCCTCGGCTCATCGACGGGCATAGAACTCATTGAGACGACAGGCAACATGGCAAACCGCGAAAACCACATGGACTACGCGGGCGCCGTGTGGCGTATAGGTGATACGCTGCAGGCAGGTATCGGTCAGTCCGACTCTATATTTACACCGCTTCAGATGGGCGTCTACTGCTCGACGATCGCCAACAGCGGGACAAGGTATTCCGCGTCGATCTTAAAGCAGGTGAGAAACTACGACTACAGCGAACAGATCTATGAACGCAAATCGGAAGTGCTCGCAACGGTCAAGAGCGCCCGGTTCAACTGGGACGCTGTTCAGGACGGGATGTGGCGAGTGGCCAATGAGCCCGGAGGCACGGGCTATGAGACGTGGTTCGACTATCCATACCAGGTGGCCGCTAAAACGGGAACGGCCCAGAAGGGCGAGAACATAGTCAACGACGGTATCTTCATGTGCTATGCTCCGTACAGAGACCCTCAGGTCGCGATAGCGATCATTGTCGAGAGGGGCGGATCCGGATCGGCTGTTTCATTCATAGCAAGGAATATACTTGACGTTTATTTCAATATTCAGAGTTACAGTGATACTCAGGAACGAGAGATGGCACTGCTGAGATAAAAGAGGGGGACGGATCATATATGAATATAGCATTGATGGCCCATGACAGGAAAAAGGAACTTATGGTGCAGTTTTGCATCGCATACTGCGGAATACTGGCTGAGCACAGCATATGCGCGACACACGTGACCGGCAAGCTGGTTGCCGAATCGACGGGTCTTCCCATAACGCTGTATATGCACGCGGATCAGGGCGGAGCACAGCAGATTGCGTCGAGGATATCTTATAACGAGATAGATCTCGTGCTGTTTTTCTGCGATCCGGACAATCCCGGAGGCTTCAATGACATCAACCGCATCGAGCGCCTCTGCGACAAATACCAGATTCCCTTTGCTACAAATGCCGCCACAGCCGAGGTCATGATCCAGGGGCTGCGTCGCGGAGATCTTGACTGGCGCAATATAGTAAATCCGACCAAGAGATAAAGGAAAGAAACACAGAGATATGAAGGTCAGGCCCAGAACTCTTTCAGGCTTCATGGAGCTCCTCCCTCAGGAGCAGATGAAGATGGAGAAGATAACGGATATCCTCAGGGAGAGCTATTCGCTCTACGGTTTTTCCCCGCTGGATACGCCTCTTATAGAAGCCTCCGAGGTCCTGCTCGCCAAGGGCGGCGGCGAGACCGAAAAACAGATATACCGCTTTACGAAAGGCGAAAGCGATCTTTCGCTCCGCTTTGATCTCACCGTGCCTCTGGCCAGGTATGTGGCGGAGCACTGTTCGGAGCTCACGTTCCCGTTCAGACGCTATCAGATCGGCAAGGTATACCGCGGAGAGAGAGCCCAGAGAGGCAGATTCAGGGAATTCTATCAGGCCGACATAGATATCATCGGTGACGGGAAGCTTGATATACTGAACGAGGCGGAGATCCCCGCCGTAATATACAGGACTTTTACAAAGCTCGGCATAAACAGGTTCACGATCCGCGTGAACAACAGAAAGCTCCTGAACGGCTTTTATGAGATCAGCGGCATGACCGAGAAAGCCCCGGAAATAATGCGCACGGTCGACAAGCTGGACAAGATCGGAGCAGAGAAGGTTAAGCAGATCCTTATTGACGATGTCAAGATGCTGCCCTGCAAGACGGAATCCCTGCTGGATTTCATGGCAATACAGGGAACGAACGCCGAGGTCATATCCGCACTCGAGCAGTACAGAGGCATGAGCCTCGTTTTCGATGAAGGACTCGACGAGCTCATTAAGGTGACTGAGTATCTCGGAGCCTTCGGAGTCCCGCAGGAGAATTTCGCGATAGATCTCAAGATAGCGAGAGGCCTCGACTACTATACCGGAACGGTGTATGAGACGACTCTGACCGATCATCCGGAGATAGGCTCCGTCTGTTCGGGCGGAAGATATGACAATCTCGCGGAATACTACACCGACAAAACTTTGCCGGGCGTCGGGATCTCGATCGGACTTACAAGGCTGTTCTATGTGCTCTCCGAGCAGGGACTCCTCTCGGATGAGCTCATCACCTCGCCATGCGACGTTCTGGTGATACCGATGACGGAGGATCTGAAAACGGCGGCAGAGACGGCCACTGTCTTCAGAAAAAACGGAATAAGGACCCAGTTCTATGTCGAAAAGAAGAAATTCAAAGCCAAAATGGCATATGCGGACAGAATAAAAGTCCCCTATTGCGCCATAATCGGCGAGGATGAGGAAGCTCAGGGCATAGTAACCTTAAAGGATATGAAAACAGGGGAGCAGGTCGGACTCAAAGCGGAGGACGCTGCAGCACTGATGAAAGAAAAGCTCGCCGCGATGTCGGAGAAAGCTCCCGTCAAACTGTGAAAGATAATAAAGAGGACAAAAAATGATTCAGTCAAGAACACATACCTGCAATGAACTCCGGCTTGAAAATGCCGGCGAGAAGGTCAAGATCTCCGGCTGGCTGGAGAATGTCAGGGAAGTAGGAAACGGCTTCGCGTTCGCAATAGTCCGCGATTTCTACGGGACCACACAGGTCGTCGTCGAAAACGAGGAGATGCACAGCATCATCAAGGGCATCAACAAGGAGTCGACGATATCGGTCGAGGGCACCGTCAGGGAGAGAAGCTCCAAAAACCCGAAGATCGCGACAGGCGATATAGAGATAGTTCCGGAAAAGATAGAGGTACTCGGAAAATGCCGCTATAACGAGCTGCCGTTTGAGATAAACAGATCGAGGGAAGCCGATGAGCAGCTGAGGCTTAAATATCGCTATCTGGACCTCAGAAATCCTGCCGTAAAGAAGAATATAATTCTGAGATGCAATGTAATTGCCGCTATAAGAAAGGCAATGCTCGAGCATGACTTTCTCGAGATAACCACGCCTATCCTCACCGCCTCTTCTCCTGAGGGCGCGAGAGACTACCTTGTTCCCGCCAGAAAGGCTCCCGGCAAATTCTATGCTCTTCCGCAGGCTCCCCAGCAGTTCAAGCAGCTGCTGATGACCTCGGGCTTTGACAGATATTTCCAGATCGCCCCCTGCTTCAGGGATGAGGACGCGAGAGGCGACAGAAGCCCCGGAGAGTTCTACCAACTCGATATGGAGATGGCTTTCGCAACGCAGGACGATGTCTTCTCGATCCTTGAGGATGTGCTTCCTCCGATTTTTGCCGAATACGGGAAATACAACACGGCTTCCTCTGCTCCTTTCAGACGCATATCCTACAATGAGTCTATGGAGAGATACGGCTGCGACAAGCCGGACCTGAGAATAGATCTCGAGGTGAAGGATATCACAGAGATCGCTTCCTGTGAGGACTTTGCTCCCTTTTCCAAGGGCAATGTCATAAAAGCGGTTGCAGTATCCGACTGCAGCCTCACCCGCAAACATATCGACAAGCTTTGTAGCGATGTCGAGGTGCAGGCCGGGTCCAAGCCCTATTGGTTCAGAATTGATGAAAACGGTGAACTCGCAGGCGGAGTTTCGAAATTCCTGGTCAGCAGGAAAGAGGAGCTTGCAAAAGCTCTGGATCTCAAGCCGGATACGCTTGTGCTGGTAGCAGCGGGAGAGAAGGATTCCGCAGTCAAGACATCCGGAGTCATGCTCAAGATGGCGGGCAATGCCTGCCCGAACCATATGGACAGGGAGCGTTACGAATTCTGCTGGATCGTCGATTTCCCGATGTATGAGATCGGGGATGAATCGGGTGAGCTTGAGTTCTGCCACAACCCGTTCTCGATGCCTGCCGGCGGTCTTGATGTTCTGCTGAAGGCCGAGAGAGGAGAGATAGATCCCCTGAGCATTACAGCAGACCAATACGACCTTGTCTGCAACGGAGTCGAGCTCTCTTCCGGCGCGGTCAGAAACCACGATCCGGAGATCATGGTCAAGGCCTTTGAGCTGGTAAGACTGGGCGAAGAGGATGTCAAGAAGAAGTTCCCGGCCATGTACAACGCCTTCTGCTACGGAGCTCCTCCCCACGCGGGAATCGCCCCGGGAATCGACAGAATGGTCATGCTCCTCGCGGGTGAGGACAGTATAAGGGAGATCATCCCGTTCCCGATGAACAAAAACGCCCAGGATGTCATGATGGGAGCACCTGCCGAGGTAGAGCAGAAACAGCTCGACGAGCTGCACCTTGCGGTAGTCGGTGTTGAAAAGTAAAAAGGTTAACCTTGTATTATAACATCTAAATTACAGAAAATGTCGCCTGCCAGGCGACATTTTTATTTTTTTTCCTGCTATACTTTTTATGAAAACAAAGGAAGCGGGTGACAGGAATGTATTCAAATATAAAGAGTTTCGGGGTGTCGGGCATAGGAGGCTTCGAGGTCTCCGTCGAGGCGTACATCTCCGGCGGACTTTTCCAGTTTGAGATGGTGGGGCTTCCTGACGCGGCAGTCAAAGAGGCGAGGGAGCGCGTAAGGGCGTCGATAAAAAACAACCGGCTTGAGTTTCCTGCAGGGCACGTGACGGTCAATCTCGCTCCTGCAGACAAAAAGAAATCCGGCACTGCCTACGATCTCCCGATTTTTATAGCCATCGCATCAGCCGAAGGAGAGCTTAAAGTCAGGGACGATATGGCCTTTATCGGAGAACTTAGCCTGACGGGAGAACTCAGACCTGTCAGCGGAGCTCTGCCTATGGCCTTATGTGCCGGGAGATGCGGAATAACCGATCTGTTTGTGCCGGCCGAAAACGCGGCCGAAGCTGCTTTTGCCGAGAATATCCATGTATACGGTGCAGATAATGTAAGTCAGATAATCAGACACCTCAGGGGTGAGGAGTATCTGGAAGCTGTCCCGGCCTCAAGGCCTGAGAAATATGAACAGCCCGTCCCGGATTTCTCTGAGGTCAAGGGTCAGGAGAATGTAAAGAGAGCCTTTGAGATAGCTGCGGCAGGCGGGCACAACATACTGATAATAGGTCCTCCGGGAGCAGGAAAATCCATGATGGCAAAACGTCTTCCCGGTATACTTCCGGATATGACGAGAGAAGAGATGATAGAATGCACCGAGATCCATTCCGTATCCGGACTGACAGGCAGAGCAGTTCCGATCGTTTCCTCAAGGCCTTTCAGGTCTCCGCATCATACAGTCTCTGCTATCGGGCTGTCGGGCGGAGGGACTTATCCCAAGCCGGGGGAGATAAGTCTCGCGCATAACGGGGTGCTGTTTCTGGATGAACTGCCCGAGTTTCATTCCGACGTGCTTGAAGTGCTCAGACAGCCGCTCGAAGAGGGGGAGATAACCGTCTCGCGCGTATCAGGCTCCGCTACATACCCCGCGGGATTTATGCTGGTATGTGCGATGAACCCGTGCAAATGCGGCTGGTACGGGCACCCCTCGGGCCGGTGCAGGTGCTCGGAATATGAAGTGAAACGCTACAGAAGCAGGATCTCCGGCCCTCTGCTCGACAGAATAGACATTATTGTCGAGGTTCCGGCACTGGACTATGACGAGCTCAAATTCAAAAAACCTGCCGAGTCTTCGGCAGATATAAAACAGAGAGTCAATGCCGCAAGGGAGATCCAGAATAACCGGTATAAGGAGGACAGCATAAGCAGCAATGCCAGAATGAACGGAAAGCAGATAAATAAGTTCTGCAATTTATCCGAAGAAAGCGAGCTGCTTATGCATCAGGCATATGACAGGATGGGACTCACCGGCAGGAGTTATGACAGAATCCTGCGTGTTGCGAGGACCATAGCAGATCTCGACGGTAGTGAAAACATAGAAGTGAACCACCTCGCCGAGGCCATACAGTACAGAACAGTCGAAATCTGAATTGACACTGCAGTGAATAAATGATATTTTGGTTAGCACAAAATATACTTTAATCAATGGAGATAATTATGAAGACTTTGTTTTACCGTTGCAAAGGCTGCGGAAATTTTGTACTGTTCGTTGATGAAAAGACCGGGTGCACCCCGAAGTGCTGCGGAGAGCCAATGGAAGAGCTCGTTGCAAATACTGCGGATGCAGCGGTCGAGAAGCATGTTCCCCAGGCCGCTGACGACGGGAACATCGTGAAGGTCCAGGTCGGTTCGACGATACACCCGATGCTCGACGCACACTATATCCAGTTCATCTGCCTTGAGACCGATAAAGGCATCCAGATCAAATACCTGAAGCCCGGTGAGGAGCCGAAGGCTGAGTTTGCTCCGGCGGGCGGGGAAAAGGCAATTGCAGTTTACGAATTCTGCAATCTGCACGGACTATGGAAGAAAGATCTGCTGTAAGTATGCAGGATATAATCCTGGTAAAGCTTGGGGAGATAATACTGAAAGGTCTCAACAGGCGGTCCTTTGAGCAGAAACTGATGGCGAATATGCGGAGAAAGATCGCCCCTTACGGCAACTTTTCGGTGTATTGCCTTCAGTCGACCGTATATGTTGAAGCAAAGGATGAAGAGGCGGATGTAGGTGCCGCGTTTGAGGCACTCAAAAAGGTCTTCGGGATCATTACACTCACCAAAGCTGCAGCCTGTGAAAAAGACAAGGATGCAATAACAGCGCTTGCCAAGGAGTACCTTAAAGAGGATCTTGAGAAAGCTGCTTCCTTCAAGGTGGAATCCAAGCGCAGCGACAAGAGCTTCCCGCTTACAAGCATAGAACTCAGCCAATATGTCGGCGGAGAGCTTTCGGAAGCTTTTCCGGATATTAAAGTCGAAATGCACGACCCGGAGCTCACGGTATTCATCGAGGTCAGAGACAAGGCGGCATACGTGCACTCAAGCCCCGTCAAGGGCGCCGGAGGGATGCCTGTAGGCTCGAACGGCAAAGCCGTGTCACTGCTGTCCGGAGGCATAGACAGCCCGGTGTCGACATATATGATTGCCAAAAGAGGGGTCAAAGTAATACCCGTTCATTTCTTCTCTTTCCCGTATACTTCGGAGGCAGCCAAGGAAAAAGTACTTGAACTTGCGCATATTCTTGAGGACTACTGCGGCAAACTGACTGTTGAGATAGTCCCGTTTACCCGCATTCAGGAGGAGATACGCGACAAGTGTCCGGAGGAGTATTTCACCCTCATTATGAGAAGGTTCATGATGAGGATCGCGGAGCGTATAGCAGACAATTACGGAGCCAAGGCGATAGTTACCGGAGAGAATCTCGGCCAGGTCGCCTCGCAGACCATGGAAGCGATGGCTTCCACACAGTCGGTGATCTCCATGCCGGTTCTCCAGCCTATCATAGGCATGGATAAGGAGGAGATAATCGCGCTTGCGAGAAAACTCGGGACTTTTGATACATCTGTGCTCCCTTATGAGGATTGCTGTACCGTTTTCACCCCGCGCCACCCCAGAACACATCCCAATATAGAAGATGTGGAAAAGGCCGAGTCGGCGCTTGATGTTGAAGCTTTGGTCGAAGAAGCTCTTGCAGGCATAGAAAAGGCGGAACTGTTTTGAGAGAATACAATACGGAAATCGTATCCGTTGGGACCGAGATCCTGCTCGGACATATTGTTAATACAGACGCGAGAGATATCTCAGAAATGCTCTCGAAGATCGGAATAAATGTCAAATACCATACGGTCGTCGGAGACAATCCCGAGAGGCTCAGAGAGTGTATTGAGACCGCAAAAAAAAGAGCGGATATCATCATAACTACGGGCGGGCTCGGGCCGACCTGTGACGATCTGACCAAATTCACTCTCGCAGAGGCTTTCGGAGTGAAGCTTGTGATGAATGAGGCCGAAAAGAAACGGCTCTACGACTATATCCATCCGGAAATGCCTTTTTCGGAAAACAACCTGCAGCAGGCTTTGCTCCCTGAAAACTGCACAGTCTTTCACAACACCTGCGGAACAGCGCCGGGCTGCGCCTTTGAAGCGCAGGGAAAGATCGTGATAATGGTCCCCGGGCCTCCGAAGGAGTGCAACACTATGTTCGCGCTCAGTGCCGTTCCGTATCTGAAGAGTCTTTCCAACGAGGAGATCGTGTCCCATTCTGTGAGGATCTTCGGGATAGGCGAGAGCAGCGTGGACCAGATCTTCAGAGATGAGATGAACGCCATGGAAAATCCGACCATGGCCCCCTATGCCAAGGAATGCGACTGCTTTCTTCAGGTAACAGCAAAGGCGGGAAGCCATGAAGAGGCTGAGAGAATGACCGGACCCGTTATAGAGCACATAAAAGAACGGCTGGGCGAGTATGTCTACGGTATCGATGTCGAATGCATAGAGGAAGAAGTCATAAAACTCCTGGAACAGAGGAAACTGACCTTTTCCGCGGCGGAGAGCTGCACGGGGGGCGAGGTGGCGAAGAGATTTACCGATATTCCCGGAGCCAGCAGTTACTTCAAGGGCGGAGTGGTGACATACACAAATGAGGCCAAAGAAAAACTTTTGGGGATAGATGCTGAGCTCCTCGAAAAGTTCGGAGCCGTGAGTTACCCTGTGGCTGCAGAGATGGCGGAGAAAGTCAGAGAACTGCTCAAAACGGATCTTGCAGTCGGGATCACAGGACTTGCAGGCCCTGACGGGGACGGAGTCAACGAAGTGGGCACGGTCTTCGTATCGCTCGCAACCGAAAACGAGACCTTTGTCAGGGAACTTCATCTTGGAACAGGCAGAAGCAGAAGCTATATACGCCGCATGTCGGGCAATCATGCCTATGACATGATGAGAAGATATCTTACGGGGCTGAAAGTGATCTGAAACTTATCCCGGAAGAACAGGCGGCTTTTATTAACAAAAGCTGTCTTTTTTATTCATTTATATTTCATAATTCGGTATTATATTATCATCAATAAAAAGCGAAAGCAGGTGTCAGCTATGAATGAACACGAAGATCCGAATGTGACCGGAGACCAGATCTCCGAAGGCTGGAGCACGCCTGATACGGGGAGCGCTCCCGATCTGGGAGAAACTCCCGATACAGGCTCTGTTCCCGCGGTAAATGAAACAGAATCTGTTCCGGCTGAAGAGAATGAATACCATTTTACCAGAGATTCGATTTACTCGGATGCACATTATACATCCGTTGACGAGAGCACGGAGCCTCCGCGCTACTATACGCCTCCGGTAAAAGAGGAAAAACCCGAAAAGCCCAAGAAAGAGAAGAAAGACCGCAAGTGGATAAAGATTGTCGCGATCGCTCTCGTCTGTGCCATACTCGGCTCTCTCGGGGGAGCAGCGATAGTCGGCAGCATGCTTAACGACAGGATCGATGAACTGAATTCCAAGGTAAGCGAACTTCAGGATTCATCGGCTTCAATGGGAGTTGCACTTGAGGAAGCAAAGGCGGAAAAAGCTGCAGAGGAAGCTGAGATGGCGGCTGTTTCAAATTCTGCCGGGATGGATGCAAACGACATCTATGACATGGCTTGCAATCAGACGGTCGGAATAAGCACTGATTATGAAGTGACCGGATTCTTCGGGCAGACCAGACCTGCTAAAATGACAGGCTCGGGATTCATTATTTCCGAGGATGGATATATTGTAACCAATTACCACGTTGTCGAATATGCTGACAAATACGGTTACAACATGACTGTTACCCTGTTTGACGGCACGGAGTATGAGGCAAAGATAGCGGGAACGGAAGGAGACAACGATCTTGCCATAGTCAAGATAGAAGCAACAGGCCTGACCCCCGCAACGCTTGGCGAAAGCTCCTCCATCAGGGTCGGCGACACCGTGTATGCAGTGGGCAATCCTCTCGGAGATTTGACTTTCACAATGACTACGGGAACAGTTACCGCTCTCAACAGGGAAGTTACGACGAGCGAATACTCCGGTTCCATAGAGATGCTTCAGATAGACGCTGCAGTCAACGAGGGCAATTCCGGAGGCCCGCTCTATAATAAAGAAGGAAAAGTCATCGGCGTTGTCAGCGCAAAGAGCAGCGGAACAGGTATCGAGGGCATAGGCTTTGCGATCCCGATAGATGATGTCACGAGGATCGCCGACGATCTTATGACGAAAGGCTATGTTTCAGGGAAAGCCGCGATGGGAATAACCATCAATAACGATCAAAATGTCATTTCGGCGATGCAGTCCATGTATAATATGCCGGACGGAGCTTTTGTGTATGGAGTCAATCCGGGAAGCGCGGCAGAAAAAGCCGGCATTGAAAAGGGCGATGTTATCACAAAGATGGGCGAAACCGAAATCAAAAGTTATTCGGATCTTACCCTCGCTTTGAAAGAGTATTCCGCAGGTGATACTGCATCCGTAACCGTATACCGCAGCGGAGATTACCTGGAGCTTTCGATAACGTTTGACGAATATCAGTCGACAATAGGAAGCAATGCTCAGGAAGAAGAGGAAGATCAGGAAGCTGAAGGATACGGATTCGGTAACGACTTCTTCCAGTTCCCGTTCGGAAACTGACATACAGCAGTTATTTACAGCACCGCAGGGTTTTCCTGCGGTGCTTTTTTATCCGTAAAAGGGAACAAAAATATTGACCGGTCATGACTGAGGTGATAAATTAAACAGGTAAACATTATTATTCGGAGGATATGCAAATGACATATGAAATAGACATAGCCGGGCTTAAAAGAGATCTGCCTCTGTGCAAGGTCACGGACGACCTATATATCGGAGCTTTTGTAATGTTCGGCGACGTAGAGCTGACCATACATTGCGCGAAGGAACTCCTGAAGCGCGCTCCGGAATATGACTACATGCTCGCGCCCGAGGCAAAGTCGATCCCTCTTATCTATGAGATGGCCCGTCAGACCGGAGCCAAAAAATACTTCATTGCCAGAAAAAAAGCAAAGGCTTATATGAAGGGCGTGTTTGAGGTCTCCGTCAAATCGATAACCACCATGGGAGTTCAGAAACTGGTCCTCGATACCGAGGACGCCGCAATGATCAAAGGCAAGAGAGTTCTGATAATAGATGATGTTATCTCTACCGGAGAGTCGCTCCGCGCGACAGAGACTCTGGTCAATGAAGCGGGAGGAATAATTGCCGGAAGGATGGCTGTCCTGGCAGAGGGAGACGCGTACGACAGGGAAGATATATGCTGCCTTGCAAAGCTGCCCTTATTCAATCCCGACGGAACGGTCAAAGCCTGAAGCGGAACAGAATAACAGAAAAGCGCGGATTCCCGCGCTTTTTTTATTATTATAAGTCAGGGGTTAAGCTCCAGAGCATTCAGGACTTCGCTCACTTCTTTCACAGGAATGATCTCAAGCGAGGATCTGACTTCTTCGGCGACATCCCGCAGATCTTCAACGTTGTCGGAAGGAATAAAGACCTTTTTTACTCCGGCTCTCTGGGCAGCCATAAGCTTTTCCGGCAGTCCCCCGATCGGGTTGACGCCGCCTCTGAGCGAGACCTCGCCGGTCATCGCAACAGCCGGTGAAACAGGGATGCCGCTGAGCAGAGAAGCGATTGCGGAAGTCAGAGCGATACCCGCGGAAGGGCCGTCTTTAGGCGTGGCGCCGTCAGGGACATGGATGTGCAGATCGTTCTTCTCAAGGATCTCGGCCTTTTCGGGGTAAACGGACTTGACCAGGCTTACCGCGATCTGCGCGCTCTCTTTCATAACGTCACCCAGCCGTCCGGTTATTGTAAGTTTTCCCGATCCTTTGGTGAGCAGCGTCTCAATATAGAGGATCTCACCTCCCACAGGAGTCCAGGCAAGGCCGGTTATGACGCCTGGTCTTGCATTTTCAGGCACATGCCTGTGAGGAATGGGATGGTCTTCCAGAACATCGCGCAGATTCTCCGGCGTGACAGTAAGACTGCTGCTCCTGCCCCTTACCAGTTCTACCGCCTCAGTGCGGCAGAGAGTCTCAAGTCTCTTTTTCAGACCTCTGACTCCGCCTTCTCTTGTGTAATCGGTGATTATGGTCTCAATAGCCTCGTCGGTAACACTGAGCTGCTCATCCTTGAGTCCGACGGATCTCATGGCCTTGGGCAGCAGATGCCTTTTTGCGATCTGAAGTTTTTCAACCGGAGTGTAACCCTGGAACTGGATCACTTCCATGCGGTTTAAAAGCGGCTCCGGTATGGAATCGAGAGTGTTTGCTGTGCAGATAAAGAGTACGTTCGAAAGATCATAGGGGACATTGAGGTAATGGTCCGTGAAAGTGCTGTTCTGCTCCGGGTCAAGTACCTCGAGCAGTGCGCTTGCAGGATCTCCGTTATATGAGCCGTACAGCTTGTCCACTTCGTCGAGGACCATTACGGGGTTTGAAACGCCGCTCTTGCTGATCCCGTCCATTATTCTGCCGGGCATGGCACCGATATATGTGCGTCTGTGGCCTCTTATATCCGCCTCATCTCTCGCACCGCCGAGAGAGACTCTGACATATTCTCTCTGCAGAGCCTTGGCAATGCTCTGGCCTATGCTCGTCTTGCCCGTACCCGGAGCTCCGACGAACAGAAGTATTGAACCGGACTGCTGACGTTTAAGACTCATTACGGCGATCTGCTGGATAATGCGCTCCTTGACTTTTTTAAGTCCGTAGTGTTCCTCGTCCAGAACTTTAGCCGCTTCATCGAGCGAGATGTCCTTCGGCTTCTCCTTTTTCCAGGGCAGTCCCGCCAGAAAATCCAGATAGTCGTAAAGAAGGGCCGATTCCGCTCCCTGTCCCTCGTGTTTGAGACGGGACAGGACCTTGTCTGCTTCCTTGCGGGCGGTCTCGTTCATTCCGGACTCTTCTATCTTTATCTCAAGCTTTCTTATGTCCGTGACATTTTCGGGATTCATCTCGTCGAGCTCACGCTGCAGATACTCCATCTGCTTGCGTATAGCGGATTCCCTGTATATCTTCTGGTGATCCTCTTCCTGGGCGTGTTCGGCTTCTCTGTTCACCTTGTTCATCTCAAGGTTTTCATAGATCAGCTTCTCGAGAAGCTCCGTCCTTTTTGCCACACTGTCTTCCGCGAGCACTGCATAGCGCTCCGAATTCGAGCTCAGCATCCAGGGGGACATCACAACGGCGGCCTCGCCTATGCTGTTCCACTGTGCGATGAACCCGCGTGCAGCCTGGCCCCACTGAAAGCTTTCGGAAAACTTCATCATTGCAGTCTTTACCGAATACAGTTTTCTGCGGGCTTCCTCAGGGTCCAGATCGTTTATGTCGTTCCTGCGGGAAATGGTCAGATCGATAGTATGGTCGCGATATACTGCTACATCGTCTATATTCACGCGGTTTGCAGTCCTGAGCATAATAAATCCGTTGGAGTTTACCTCTGCAATAGTTGCGCGGAGCCCGATCGGATAGAAGCTGTCGGAAGTGAATTCCTCACGCTTCAAGTCCTCTTTGGCAACCACGATGACGAGCTTGTCCTCTGCAACAGCAGATCTGCCCGTTACTTTCTCATAGGTATCGGTCTTGATATAGATGTTCGCGTCCGGAACGACAAGAATGTTGTAAATGGGAAATACGTTCATATGATTCTCCTGGTATCCGCGTTAGCACTCAAAATAAAGGAGTGCTAACGCCTGGGTGAAAATTAAGGCATCCGGCACGGATGCCTTAATTTTGTACGCCTATATATTAAAATTCTCCTACAATTTTGTCAAGCGTGTTCACAAAACTTTTAAAATTTCGATCCGCTCAATCGGCTACAGCTGCATCAAAGATATCGGTCGCCTCTTTTGAAGGTGCTTTAGTGAGCAGCGTTACGACGACTGATGCTATTAGTCCGCAGAGGAAACCGGGTACAATTTCGTAGATCCCTGTTGATGAGCAGCAGTAGAGCCAGATGATATCGACCAAAGCTCCTACGATGACTCCCGCACAGGCACCGGCATAATTGAACCTTCTCCAGAAATAGCTCAGGATCATTACAGGGCCGAAGGCGGCGCCGAAGATACCCCATGCATTTTCCACCAGATTCATGATCGCCTGAGCGCCCGAGCCTTTTGATGAGGATATGAGGAAGGCGACGATGGCACACAGCATAACGACCAGTCTCCCGACCCACAGCATCTCCCTGTCGCTTGCATTCTTGCGGAATATAGGCTTGTATATATCCGATGCAAAGGAACTGGACGCGACGAGCAGCTGGCTGTCTGCCGTAGAGACAGCGGCTGCGATGATCGCCGCAAGAAGGAAACCGGAGATCCCGGCAGGGAAGAACATGCGGGCAAGAACTATGAAGACAGTCTTCTGTGCACCTTTGGTAAGAAGCTCTTCGGCAATGATCATTCTGCCGAGATAAGCGACAAGAACCGCAGCGCCCAGAGATAAGATGACCCAGACTATCGCGACGGTTGCGGATTTCCTGACCATGGAGGGCTTTTCTATAGACATGAAGCGGACGATTATATGTGGCATTCCGAAATATCCGAGGCCCCAGCCCAGTCCGGTCACTATCTCCTGCCAGGACGAGTCGAAGAGTCCGTTGCCGAAGGAACAGATGACTTCTTTGCCGCCGTCGGTGTAGGAGTAGACCTTCAAAAGCTCAGCCGTATCGAGTTTCTGTGTTGCCAGAATAACAATGGGGATAGCCAGCAGAGCCAGGAGCATCAGAATACCCTGGAAAAAGTCCGTCCAGCAAACCGCCTTGAAACCGCCCAGAAAAGTATAGGCAACTATTATCACGGCGAAGATCAGCATGGCGGTCCTTTCGGACATGTTCTGGAAGAGCTGGGTGAAGACTGTTGCTCCGGAGACAAAAGCCGACGCGACGTAAACGGTAAATGCAATAAGGAAAATGACCGCGCAGACTATCTGCAAAACTTTCGATTTGGAAGCGAATCTGTTTGTAAGATATTGCGGAACCGTTATCGAGTCATTTGCGGCCTGTGAAAATTTCCTTAGTCTTTTTGCACAGAGGATCCAGTTGGCTGCCGTGCCCAGGGCAAGACCTATGCCGATCCACATCTGGCCGAAGCCGAAAGCAAGAACGGAACCGGGAAGCCCCATCAGAAGCCAGCCGGACATATCTGAAGCCTGAGCGGACATTGCAGTGACCCATGGCCCCATCTTCCTGCCGCCGAGGAAGTAATCTTTTTCTCCCTTGTTGGAACCGTTGAAGAAAAATATCAGACTTACGCCGAACAGGATAATGAAGTAAGCCATAAAGACGACTATCTCAAGATTCATAAATGTGTCCTCCGAAATAAATTATGAGGGAATTATAGATTCGGAGAATAAAAGCCGCAACAGGGAAAAACGGATAAATCTGTTGAAAATCTGAAAATAACCGCTATAATATAAAATAAATTAAAAAAATTCATATTTATATGAAATAATTTCAATTAAAACCGTATGGGAAATGCCGTTGCAAACATAAGCAAATATGAAGCTCTTGCAGCGATAATTGAACTCGGAAGTCTCTCAAGGGCTGCCGGGGCACTCGGCTGTACCCAGAGCGCTGTTAGCCATGCGGTGTCTTCTCTTGAAGATGAACTGGGATTCCCTCTGCTTACGAGAAACAGAGGCGGGGTAAGGCTGACTGCGGAAGGTGAGGAGCTGATGCCTTCAGTGAGAAACCTTTTAAACAGCGCGGAGCAGCTGAGGCAGAAGGCTGATTCCATAAGAGGGCTCGATACAGGCCGCATCAGCATAGGATCATTTACTTCGGTCGCAGTCCATTGGCTTCCCCCGATACTCAAGCAGTTCCAGGGCGATTTCCCGAATGTCGAGATCAAGCTCCTGAACGGGGACTACCACGATGTGGAGCTCTGGCTGAATGACGGAAGCATAGACATAGGCTTTGTCGGCCTGCCGATTGAAACGGACTGCGAATGTATCCCTCTCATGGAGGACAGGCTTCTTGCAATCCTGCCGAAGGACCATCCGATGGCCTCATATCCGAAATTTCCTCTGAGAGACTGTGAGACAGAGCCCTTCATATCTCTTCTCGAGAGCTCTGACCACGATGCCAGAAGGGCGCTTGAGGCCGCAGGCGTGAAGCCAAACGTGAGATTTTATACCAAAGACGACTACGCGGTCATAGCGATGGTCGAGCAGGGCCTCGGTATCAGTATCATGCCGGAGCTGCTGCTGAAAGGCAGGCACGACGATGTCGCCGTTCTGCCTCTGGTGCCTGAGGCGAAGAGGACAATAGGGCTTGCCATCGCAAAGGGCAGCTCCGGAGGGCCGGCGGTCAGGAACTTTGCGTTTTATGTCAGAGAATATGTTAAAAATGCTGCAATAAAGGAGGGAAAAGAATAAATGGTCTTCTCGGATAATATCTTTCTGTTTTTCTTTCTTCCTCTCGTGATACTGTGTACAAATCTGTGTCCGAAAGCATACAGAAACTATGTGCTGCTCGTCTTCAGCCTCATATTCTATGCATGGGGAGAGCCGGTATATATAATTCTGATGCTCAGCGTCATAGTCCTGAACTATCTGGCAGGGCTCTTCATAGACAGTTTCCCGAGAAAAATCGCGCCGGGCAGGAGAAAAGCGATCCTTGTACTGGCTGTTGCCGCGAATCTTCTGATACTCGGATATTTCAAATATTCGGGCTTTTTCGCGGAAATAATCAGCAGCATTACGGGCGCTTCATTACAGATCCCGCAGATCCTGCTCCCCATAGGGATATCGTTCTACATATTCCAGAGCATGAGCTACGTGATCGATGTTTACAGAGGCAGAGCAGGCGTACAGAAAAACATCTTTTTCTTCGGGACCTATGTCGCGCTCTTTCCGCAGCTCATCGCGGGACCGATAGTCCGGTACAGCGATATAGAGCGGCAGCTCACAGAGCGGAGAGAGACGCTCACCATGTTTTCGACGGGGATAAGGCGCTTCATATACGGACTTGCCAAGAAGGTGCTGCTTGCAAACCAGATGGGGCTTCTGGCGGATACTCTGCTGCTGAAAGGCGGCGGTACCCTCTCCGCCTGGGCGGGAATGGCCGCCTATACGCTGCAGATCTATTTCGATTTTTCCGGATACAGCGATATGGCAATAGGACTCGGAAGGATGCTGGGCTTCAGATTCCTCGAAAACTTCAATTACCCGTATATCTCAAAGAGCATAACGGAGTTCTGGAGAAGATGGCATATCTCCCTGTCTTCGTGGTTTAAGGAATATGTCTATATACCGCTCGGAGGAAACAGAAAAGGCCTTCCAAGGCAATGCCTTAATCTTCTGATCGTGTGGATGCTCACAGGCCTGTGGCACGGCGCCTCCCTGAATTTCGTCATATGGGGGCTTTATTACGCCGTCATACTGATAATCGAAAAGCTTTTCTTCGGCAAAGTCCTGTCCAAGATGCCGGGAATCTTCAGACATATATATGCGCTGCTGATCGTGGCTTTCGGCTGGGGGATATTCTATTATACCGATTTCGGGCAGTTCACGCTGTTCGTAAACAGGCTCGTAACATACAGTGCCGACGAAAAGGATATCATAAACTGGATGATCGCATATCTCCCGACAGCGGCTGTTGCAGTTCTCGCCTCGACAAAACTGTATTACCGCTTTGTCAGATCCCTGAGAAAGAGCAGGTTCATGTTTCTGGAGGTCCCGATCCTGGCAGTTCTCTTTGTACTTTGCGTGTCCGCGCTTGTGAGTCAGAGTTATAATCCGTTTATTTATTTCAGATTCTGATAATAGCGATATGAATATGAAGAAAATTACAAATATCTTAATATGTGTTCTGTTCCTCGCTGCCGTGTTTGCCGTGCCGGTGATGTTCGCCGTTCTTCCTCAGAAGGATTTCTCGGAGCTTGAAAAACGCTACCTTGCGAAAAAGCCCGAGGCGGATATGCAGAGCATCACAGACGGAAGCTATATGGAGGAGCTGGGGGAATATATCGCAGACCATTTTCCCGCCAGAAATTTCTTCGCGGGGCTCAACTCCTATTATGACCTCTGGTCCGGAAGGCAGCTGACAAAGGACTATATATCCGAGGACGGAAGGCTCTACGCGAAACCCGTCGTTGCGGATGCCGAAACAGTCAGCCGGAATGTAAAAACAGTCAACAGGTTTGCGGACAGCCTGTCCACATACGGCGAGAACGGGATCCCGGTCGATCTGATGCTCGTTCCGTCCTCGGGATACGTCATTCTCGGAGAGGATCACGGGAGGTTGACTTTTACTGACGGCGAGATAATGGATACCGTTTACGCGGGAGTTAAAACGGGAACAGTCGATCTCAGAGATGCTTTCAATGCGTATCCGGATAAAGGGGAGCTATATTACAGAACGGACCACCACTGGACGAGCAGGGGAGCTTATCTGGCTGCCTCTCTTATGGCTCGGAAAGAAGGGCATGAGCTGCCTCCGGAGGGGAGCTACAACAAGGAGAGCATCGAGCCGTTTTTCGGCTCCGAGTATTCGGGTTCGGGGCTCTGGCTGACCGAGCCGGATGCCATAGAGCTCTGGCACTCCGAAAACAAGATAAACGCCGTAAACGAGACCGGAGCGAAAAACGACGGCGTCTTCTACAGAAACAGGCTTGAAGAGCTGGATAAATATACGGTCTTTCTCGACGGCAACCACGCAAAGGTGACGCTGAGAAACATATCGAAGGACCCCTCCGGTGAAGGAGAGGACAATCTTCTTGTAATAAGAGACTCGTTTTCGAACTCGCTGGGCTGTTTTCTGGCCGATGCCTATGACAAGGTGGTGCTGATAGATCTCCGCTACTACAAACTGCCTCTGACGCAGATTATCGATGACGAGAGAATAAGCGAGGTGCTCATCGAATACAGCTGCGAGAACTTTGTAAGCGATTCGAACATCTCCTTCCTGCAGGCAGACGAAAAGGAACCGGTAAAGAAAAATTACATGGCGCCTCCCCAGGAACTTACGGATGCCTTCTTCAATGACGCCAAAGCCTTCTATTTCGGAGACTCGGTCGTAGGTCCCCTGTACAATTACTGTGTCAGCCATTCGAAGCTCAAGGAGACCTATATCAGCTCGAACGCGATGTATATGTATTACACGGCTCTCTACGGAGGCGGGAAAGGCCAGTTCCTCTTCAAGGGGCAGCCTGCGGATATAAGGGACGTACTTCGCGAGACGGGCTCCGAGATATTCATAGGCGCTTTGGGATGCAACGATCTGGCGACATACGACGTCTATCAGTCCGAGCAGACCGTGACAGAGTTTCTGAATATGCTCAGGGCCGAATTCCCGGATCTGACGATATTTATGCAGTCGGTAATGCCGATAAAGAACGTTCAGGCGGATTTCAACGAGGCCGAGGTGGACGAGTTCAACGCCTGGCTCAAGGATCACGTGGAGGAATACGGGTACTGTTATATCGAGCTGGACAAGTATTTCAAGGGCAGCATGGGGACGCTCGCAAACAAATATATGTATAACGAGACGCATATAAAGAACGAGGCAGGCGACCTGTGGTACAAAGAGCTCATGAACATCGAGAACTATTTCAATTTCCCTGAGAAATACTATGTCGAGTACGACGGGGAGACAGATCTTCCGGTGTCCGTACTGGAGGAGGCCCAGCTGCTCCAGGAGGCGGAGAAGCAGAGAGACCGGACGATCCTCGACAATATATATGATGAGATCCGGAACAGGACGGGCAATGCCGATATGCTTGAGATAAAAGACGCGCTCATATCGGATTATTTCGGAATAGAACCGGGAGAGTATAAAGACGCGAGGTTCTATGTCGCGGGCAACAACCTAAAAGCCGACGAGATATGGATAGTTGAGACCTCAAATGAGGAAGCGGCTGAAAGCCTCCTCGGCAAAGCCCGTGAGCGGATAGGCATAAAAGCGGAAACATATAAGGTCTATCTCCCCGAGGAGTATGAGATCGCTATCAGAGGAACGGTGCTCAGAAACGGAAGATTTGTCGGGCTCTTCATATCGAAAGATCCGAAGCAGATGTCCGATGTATTCGTTTCAATGACAGGAACCGGGCAATAGAGCATTTACAAAAGAAAAGAGGAGCTCTTCAGAGCTCCTCTTTTTCAGATCCCGGATCAAGCGGGGGATAGTTGTAATAGTTTGAAGGATCGCGCAGGGAATCGGCCCAGATCTCCCCGACTTTCGGCATTAGATGGACGTAAGCGTCCGAGCTGTAGTTGTATTTCAGATTCCCGTTTTCGTCTTTTAAGGCCGATGATATATCCACATACGAGCAGCCTTTTTCAAAAGCCAGGGCTTTGAGACGTTCGTTGTAGTCATCTATGATCCGGTTGTTGTACTTGGCGTACTGTCTGCCGTAACATATCGGAGTGCAGGACTGGATGACAATGAGCATATCGGGGCAGCGCCCGTGCAGATTGTCTATCAGGGTACTCCAGCGCGCTATGGTCTCGTCTGTTCCGATGAGCGCGACGTCGTTGAGACCGAGCATAATAAAGAGCTTCTCGGCGCCGGCGAGCTCGCACACGTCTTCAGGCATACATGCTCTGCCCCGGAACTGGAGAAACAGATCCGGAACCTCGCCTACCGCTGCCCTGACCGAATAGTTCGGCATATTGACAAAGATCGATTCGCCCAGATCATCGCTTTTAAGCCCCCAGTACTCAATGGTATCCGTCACGGAATCGCCGATAAAGACGGCGTTGTTGAAGAATTCCGGATCGTCCGCATATACGGTCGGGTCAGGCTCCGGCGTCGGTTCGGGTGTGGGCTCGGGAGTCGGTTCCGGTGTGGGTTCGGGAGTCGGTTCCGGCGTAGGTTCGGGCGTGGGCTCAGGCGTCGGCTCGGGAGTCGGTTCCGGTGTTGGCGTCGGAAACACTGCACTTAAAAAATCAGAAGAGTAGAAAGGTCCCCGCGAGCACAGCAGGAACATAAAGGCAAAAACCAGCAGGCAGAGTATCAGTTTTTTAAAGATCCCCGACATATTTCACTCCAGCAGTTCGTCCGGGTAAAGGCCTTCGGCTCTCATGCCTGCTATGGCCGAGACGACCGATGGCATGTCTTCCCTGTAGGTTATGCCGTACCAGGACTCTTCGCAGTTTAAGACGCGCACCCGCGTTTTTCCTTCTTCAATGGCGGCGCTGGCGACGGACGGGATGAAATATTCAGCCTTAAGCGGGTTTTCTTTCAGCGCTTTGTCAAGAAATGGGGCGAAGCGCTTTGTGTATTCCTCCATCATCGCAGGTCCGAAGCCCCACATGTTCATGGAGACGGGCGTATCGCCCGACACACGGACCATATTCCCGGAGACGTCAGGATATACGGCGTTCTCTCCGTCCTTGGCAATATTGAGCGTCTCAGTAACACTCTCGAGATATCCGTCCTTCACATTGCAAATTCCCCTGGCGACAGTCCCGTTTTCGGTAACCGTGTTTCTGAGAAGGTAAGCGACCATGGCGGAAGCGGAGGGGTCGGTCTGCTCTTTGAGAAAATCGAAGATCGCCGAATACGCCGAAGCGCCGTAGAAGTCATCGGAGTTTATGACGGCAAAGGGGGTGCCCTTCAATACGGGAGCGCAGCAGGAAACCGCGTGGGCAGTTCCCCATGGCTTGACCCTGCCTTCGGGAACGCTGTAGCCCGCTGGAAGAGCGTCCAGCTCCTGAAAGACGTAGCTTACATCGAAATGCTTCTCCATTCTGCTGCCGATAATGGCCTTGAAATTGTCTTCGATCTCATGCTTTATTATAAAAACGACCTTCCTGAATCCGGCGCGGTACGCGTCATAGAGCGAAAAATCGATGATGGCGTGGCCGCGATCGTCCACGGGGGTGATCTGCTTCAGTCCGCCGAAGCGGCTGCCCATTCCCGCAGCAAGTATTACCAGAGCCGGAGAGTTCATATGCGATCCTCCATAATAATTCTTCCCGATTATTCTATCACGGAGACCGGGACTGTCAAGGAACAAAAAAAGAGCGCTTCGCGCTCTTTTTTATGCTTCTCTTAAATTATAATTACTGTCAGTGGTTGAGGCCGTATACTGTCATGGCTACCATGCCGGAGAGATACAAAAAACCGAAAATTCCTACGCCGATCATATTCAAAAACCTCCTTAAAGGATACTTTCTTCTTACAGCTTAAATATATCACTATCTCCTGAAAAATCAATGATACCAGGGCATGAGGACAGTTCGCGCTTTGGGCAGAATGCACAAAATCTGGCTTTGAAAAGAGAAGGAAAGAAAATTGCAGGCCTGAAAGCAGAAATAATTTTTCGCGGAATAATAAATGCAAAAAAATACACGCTGAGGCTGGAAATCTCTCCTGAATGCATTTTCCGAAACGGGAAAATGCATCGCGCTGCCGGAAAATGAAATTTGTTCGGGCTGATCTGCAGTTTTTCTCCGAATTCTTAACAAATGAGGTCTGACAGATGAAGATCCGGTACGTTTTTTATGGGAAAAATGATTAAAAATTTGTGAAAGTTTTTTCATAAAGCCCGCAAAGAGGGTGCTTTGCTTGCAGAAAACATGGCGCTATGATAAAATATACTGCTTTTGCATAACGGAGGAGTCATGGGCATTTTTACAAAATTATTCGGAACACACACCGACAGACAACTCAAGAGCATCTATCCGATAGTCGACAGGATCGAGGCTTTGGGTGAGACATATAAAGAGTACACGGACGAGCAGCTTCAGGCCAAGACGCCGGAATTCAAGGAGAGGCTCGCGAACGGGGAGACACTTGACGATCTGCTGCCAGAAGCATTCGCGGTGGCCAGGGAGGCAGCCTGGAGAGTTACGGGCATGCGCCCCTTCCGCGTCCAGCTGATAGGCGGTATAGTCCTTCACCAGGGCAGGATCGCCGAGATGAAAACGGGCGAAGGCAAGACCCTTGTCGCTGTGCTGCCCGCTTACCTAAACGCACTTTCGGGAGAGGGCGTTCACATAGTTACGGTCAACGACTACCTGGCAACGCGCGACAGCGAGTGGATGGGAGCCATACACCGCTTCCTCGGCGTGAGCGTCGGGCTTATAGTTCACGACATGACATCTGCCCAGAGAAAAGAGGCCTATGCCTGTGATATCACATACGGCACGAACAACGAGATGGGCTTCGACTACCTCAGGGACAACATGGCCCTTTACAAGGAAAACCAGGTCCAGCGCGGGCACAGATTCGCCATCGTCGACGAGGTCGACTCCATCCTGATTGACGAGGCGAGGACCCCGCTCATCATCTCCGGCCAGGGCGACGACAGCACGGATCTCTACCGCAGGGCGGACGATTTCGTGGCAGGTCTGAGGAAAAAGGTCTACGCCTCCATTGACGAGAAGCAGGAGGAAGACGAGAACATAGACGCGGACTACGTCGTGGACGAGAAAGCCAGGACGGCGACGCTTACAGCCAGAGGCATAGCCAAGGCCGAGAGGGCATTCAATGTTGAGAATCTGGCGGATATCGAAAACGCCACGCTGAGCCACCATATAAACCAGGCCCTGAAGGCCCGCGGCATAATGAAGCGCGATACGGACTATTTGGTGAAAGACGGGGAAGTCCTGATAATAGACGAGTTCACCGGAAGGATCATGCTCGGCAGACGCTACAGCGAGGGCCTGCACCAGGCCATCGAGGCCAAGGAGCACGTCGATGTCAAAAATGAGAACAAGACTCTCGCGACTATAACCTTCCAGAACTACTTCAGACTCTACGAAAAGCTCTCCGGCATGACCGGTACGGCGATGACGGAAGAGGAGGAGTTCAGCACAATATATCATCTCGACATCGTCGAGATACCGACGAACAGGCCGGTCATACGCATAGACCACCCGGATGTGGTCTACAAGACCGAAACTGGAAAATACAGGGCGATAATCCAACAGATCCTGGACTGCCACGAAAAGGGGCAGCCCGTGCTGGTGGGCACCGTGTCCGTCGAAAAGAGCGAATATCTGAGCTCGCTTTTAAGGCGCAAGGGCATAGAGCATGTCGTTCTGAACGCCAAATACCATGAGAAGGAAGCTGAGATCGTTGCCCAGGCCGGTAAGCTCGGAGCCGTGACGATCGCGACCAACATGGCTGGACGCGGAACCGATATAGTGCTCGGAGGAAAGGACTCGACGCCCGAGGAGGCCGATGCCGTGAAAGCGGTCGGAGGGCTCTTCATACTCGGCACCGAGCGCCACGAGTCCAGGCGTATAGACAACCAGCTGCGAGGCAGATCCGGCAGACAGGGAGACCCCGGCGAGAGCAGATTCTTCCTTTCGCTCAACGACGATATCATGAGGTTATTTGGCAGCGAGCGGATCATGGGCATGATGGAAGCGCTGAACGTGGATGAGGACACGCCGATCGAGCACAAGATGCTCTCCGGAGCCATCGAGCAGGCGCAGAAGACCGTCGAGAGCCGCAACTTCCAGGTCAGAAAGAACGTGCTGGAGTTTGACGACGTCATAAACCAGCAGAGAAAGATAATCTACGACGAGCGCCAGAAGGTCTTAAACGGCGAGGATATAGGCGGACAGGTCAGAAAGATGCTCGGAGACTATGCCGCTTCCCAGTGTGAGGACCCCGCGGAGATAGAGGCGGCGACCGAGAGGCTTGAAAAAGAATACGAGCAGCGCGAGAAGAACTTCGGCCCCGGTCCGGACGGCAAACCCCTGATGCGCGAGATAGAGAGAGTCGTCATGCTGAGGGTGGTCGACGAGTACTGGATGGACCACATCGATGCCATGGACGAGCTCAGGCGCGGGATAGGCCTTCGCGGCTACGGCAACGTCAAACCGATAGACGCTTACAAGCAGGAGGGCTTCGATATGTTCGAGGCCGCCATGCAGGGCATACGCGAGGAGACGGTCAGACGCCTGATGACGGTGCAGGTACGCAAGGAGCAGCCTATCGAGAGGAAGGCCGTCGCGAAGAACGCCTCCGCGAATGTCGGAGGGGACAATACGGCAAAGAAGAAACCCGTAAAGAAAGTCGCGAAGCCCGGCAGAAATGACCCCTGCCCCTGCGGCAAGTGGAAGGAAGACGGGTCCAGAAGACTCAAATACAAGGAATGCTGCGGTAAGAACGAGTAATGTTTGTCCAGAACGAGAAAAACGGGATAATATATATGACGAGCTCCGTCCTCAGAGTGCCGCACGCGTTCACGACGAGATACGGAGGGGTCAGCAAGGGGATATACGAAAGCCTCAACATGGCCTCCAACGCCGGGGACGACCAGGCCAACGTGATCGAGAACTATTCGAGAGTCCTGGCGCTGTTCGGCTCACTTCCCGAAGAGGCCGCCGTTACGAAACAGGTCCACGGCAGCGAAGTAAGGCTCTGCACCTGCGAAGACAGGCACGTCCCCGCGTCGAATGTCCCATATGAGGCGGACGGGCTCGTCACAGCCCAGAAGGGCATGCCCCTGATGTGTTTTACGGCGGACTGCGTGCCCGCACTTTTGTGCGATGCCGAAAACGGAGTTATCGCCGCAGTTCACTGCGGCTGGAGAAGCTCCGTCGCGGATATACTGGGGGTCACGCTCTCAAAAATGGAGAGTGCCGGAGCAGTGAGAAAGAACATCTGCTGCGCCTTCGGGCCTGCGATAGGCCCATGCCATTTCGAGACGCACGACGATGTCACCAAAGCTGTCGGGAGCTGGCTTAAGGGCGACACGGAGGGCCTTTTCAAGGACATCGGAGGCGGCAAATACCTGGTAGATCTCAGAAAGGCCAACGCCCGAAGGCTTGAAAGACTGGGGATCCCCGGGGAGAATATCGATATTTCGGACGAGTGCACGGTATGCTCGCATGAAAAATACTGGTCACACAGATACACAAAGGGCAGAAGAGGCAGCCAGGCCTCGGTCATCTGCCTGAATCTGGAAATCTGAGCGGGAGCAAAACAGAAACAGTGAAAAGATCATTTTACAAAACTGTTGCGATTATTCTGGTCCTTGCGGCGCTGCTGCCGCTTGCGGCCTGCGGAAAGAAAAACACGGCCGAGGAGGAGGAGGAATACGTCTCCACGGGCGGCGAGGACCTTCTGGTCGCAGACGCCGCGGACAAGGTGTTCACCCTCAACAGCAGTTCGCACTACAGTCTCAATCCGATAATCGCGACGAACCACGCGAACCAGCTCATCTGCGACCTGGTCTATGAGAACATGCTCGATCTCGACAACAGCTTCAATGTCCTTCCGGGCATCCTGGTCGAGGGCAGCTGCAACGAGGACGGGACCTACTGGACCTTCAATATGGACCTAGAAAACCCACACTATTTCCACGACGGATCCGAGGTCACCGCGAGAGATGTGCGCATTTCCCTGCAGTACGCCGTACAGTCGGACAGATACGCGGGCAGATTCTCGTCGTTTATGGGCTGCAGCCACGACAACGACGCCGGAAAGATATATGTGGCGCTCGGCAAGGGCAACACCCAGTTCAACAAGCTGATGAACATTCCGGTCATAAAGGCGGGCACTTATGACAGTGACCACCCGATCGGAAGCGGCCCTTACACATACAATGAGGACTTCACCCAGCTCGTGGCGGCGGAGACATATCCCGGCTACAAGACCCTTCCGGTCGACACCATATACATAAAGGAATATTCCTCGGCCGCGGATATCATATCCGCTTTTGAGGACTCCTATATAGACATCACGATAAACGACCCCTCGAGCTACACGAACCTCGGCTTCGCGAGCACGAACGAGAACCACGACTACGCCACAACGAACATGCACTATGTAATGTTCAACTCCGAAAGCACCGTATGCCGCTATGCCGCCTTCCGCTATGCCATGGCAATCGCTTTCGACAGGAACTATCTTGTGGATATGCTAAAAGGCCACGGTGTCGCCGCTGCCTGTCCGATGTATCCCACCTGTTCCCTGTACCCGACGGATATAGCAAACAGCCTCAGGTATGACCTCGACAAGTGCGCCAGCATTCTTGAAAACGCGGGCGTGGCCGATTATAACGAGGACGGCTGGCGCGAGTACATGAGCGGCGTTCCGGTCGCATTCAGGCTGAGATTCATCGTCTGCAACGACTCCTCCGCAAAGGTCGGCGTCGCGAACAAATTCGCTGCCGATATGGAGAAGATAGGGGTGAGGGTGGATGTTCTGCCACTCGTGTGGGACGACTACGTCAAAGCCCTCGAAGAGGGAGAATTCGATATGTACTACGGGGAGATCCGCCTGCGTAACGACTTCGATCTGACCGAGCTTTTCGACCCGGACAGCGGCATGGACAAGAAGACGGAGATCTGGCACGGCATCAACTACTCCAGGTCCAAGGATACAAGCTACGCGGATTATATAAACGCGTATCTCGCCTCAAGCGACAGGACTGTCGCGGGCAACTATTCTGCGCTCTGCAACTATGTCGCGCAGGAGAGCCTTCTGATCCCGCTCGGCTTTGAAAACCAGCAGCTCATAAGCCACCGCGGGATATGCCAGGGTTTGAATCCCAATTACGGAAACCCGCTTTACGATTTCCAGAACTGGACTATAGACTTGAGCTATACAAATACGAGAAAAGCAAAGGGAGGAAACTGATATGACAGACAGAGAGCTCATGAGCATCGCGAAGGAGGCCTCAAAGAACGCCTACGCGCCGTACTCCAAATTCCAGGTGGGCGCCGCCCTCGAGTGTGAGGACGGGACCGTGTTCACAGGCTGCAATGTGGAAAATGCTGCTCTCGGCAGCACCATCTGTGCGGAGCGCACCGCCTGCTGCAAGGCGGTCAGCGAGGGCCACAGAAAGTATTCGAGGATCGCGATCTACGGTGAGAGCAGAGGCTACTGCATGCCCTGCGGCTCCTGCAGACAGTTTCTGGCCGAGTTCTCACCGGAGATGGAGGTCCTGTGCTCCAGAGCGGACGGAAGGTATGTCAGCTACAAGCTCAGCGAGCTGCTTCCGCACACGTTTGATTACTGAACGTGATCGCTGAGGAAACAGATTATATTGATGACAGCTTGAAGAGGGTGACAGCTCAAAAAATGAGCTGTCACCCTCTGATCCGTTGGGGCGCAATGCCTGATGACAGGTGACAGCTGAAACGGGATATACCCTGAGCTGTCACCAAATGTTATGTAAACTAATAAGGGTGACAGCAGCGTTTCTGCTGTCACCCTGTCATCAACCCAGTAATTTCAATGCTTTGAGCGATGACAGCTCGATTTTCGAGCTGTCATCATCTTATATGCTGTCATCAGAATCTTCGCAGGAAATGTCCAACGTATCAAACTCCAGAGTGCGTTCGCTTTTGTTGCGCGAGTAATTGTATGCCACCCCGTATTCTAGGAGAAGTTTCGCGGCTTCTTCCTTAACTATCTTAGTTACGGTATTTGTTTTTGCTTCAGGACCGATCGCTATTGCAAGCTCTGTGGGAGTGCCTGACCAGGAACCGCCGTTTGACTGGACTACTTCAACGATCTTCCTTCGTAAATGCTCCTTCGGATCTTCGTCGGGATCGTCGCCCTCGCCTTCGAGCTGCCATTCGAGAGTATCGTCTTCGCGGCTGAGACGGAGCTTTTTGTCCGGAATATCTCTGCCCGTCATAAGTATCGACGCCTTCTGCGCCTGCCGGTCCGTTTTATACATGATATAGGCTCCGTCAGCTGCGCCGTTGAGACCCTGGGAGCCGCTGATGGTATTGAATTTGTCAGAAGAATCCTGTTTTCTCGTATGGTGCACCAGGAGCATGCAGAGATTTTTACTGTCCGCGAAGGCCTTCAGAGCCCCGACCAGATCATAGTCGTTTTCATAGCTGCTTTTCTTCGAACGGATCTTCTGAAGAGTATCAATGACGATGAGCTTTGTATCGGGGTGTTTTGAGACAAAGCGCTCCAAATCATCCAGAAGACCCTGGTCGATCGTTTTCGCGCTGACCTTGAAATACAGCCCCTCCGGCAGATCTTTTCCGTATATGGAGTTGTATCTGTACTGAAGTCTCTCCTCAGTATCCTCAAGCGCGAGGTACAGGACCGTACCGCGGTTGACCTTGTAGCCCCACATCGGCTCGCCGCTGCTCACGTGACAGGTGATCCCTGCCATGGCGAAGGATTTGCCGACCTTCGGGGCGCCCGCGAATATATACGTTCCGGGATACAGAAAACCTTCGATCAGAGGCTCCTTCGGCTTAAAGGCCTTTTTCTGCAGCTCCCTCGCGGAAATATATCCCTCATCGCCGGTATTTTCGGCTGCCGGAGGAAGTGACCCGGCGGGCTCAAGTTCTTCCCACCAGAGCGTGACGTCTTCCGAGGCTTCAAAGTCCTCTTTAGATTTTGTAATCATATCGAATATCGCCCGGATCTGCCGCGCCTCTTTTTCCGCCTGCTCCTCATGTGCTTTCTCAATATCCGCCTCGAGCGCCGTATACCGGAGATCGTCGAAAAACCGGATGCTCTCTTCAAGTTCTTCTCTGCTTCTCTTCATTTCAGTTCGTGAATCCTTCTTTATTTTTGATAATGTATTTCATGACTCCCTGGATGAACAGTGTGCCGTACTCCCCGGGGTATATGTCCCCGAAATCCGGATTTTCGGGGTGGAGGTAGGGAATGCCGTCCCCGTCAAACTTTAAAGTCTTCAGCGTGTTCTCCGAATCGAGGAGCGCGACGACGATGTCGCCCTCCCTAGGCTCCCTGTCCCTGTCGACTATGATAAGGTCTCCGGGCTCTATCCCCGCGTTTATCATGGAAAGGCCTCTCGCGAAGAGGGCGTAGTAGTTCCCGCGCCCGAATATCCTCGTCGGCAGGGGGATATATTCGTCATAGACGATGTCCTCGGCCTGGGGCTCTCCGCACTGTATGCTGCTGAGTATCGGAACAAAGCAGATGCCTGGAGAGGTGTTGGACATGCGTCTGGTTCTGAGCATCCCGTTGCTGTAATACAAAAGCCCCTTTCCGTTCATATCCACCAGATAGTTCTGGATGACGCTCTTGGATTTGCCGAGCGTTTCCGCTATCTCGCTGACAGAAGGCGCTCTGCCGTTCGCGAAATAAAAATCGTCTATGAGAGTGACAAGCTCTTCCATAAGTTCCGGATCTTTTTTCATAAAGAACCCTCCGTTCTTGATGAGCGTATGATAGGTCCGGAGCCGCGGAAAATCAAATTCCCGGGAAATAGTCATATACATACCGGTGTATACGAATGCCCGGATTCAAGCTCCCCGAGAGCCCCTTTCCTTTGCGGCGCAAAGGCCGCGTGAAAATTGAAAAATATGCCGTACAAATACATATGTGTGTACTTGTAAGATCCGGATACGCCTTTACAAAATATATCCCGCTTGGTATAATTATTTTACAAAAACCGGGAGGACCGCTGTATGGCAAATTCGGACGTTGTATGTTTTTCCAGGATAAAGGAGCTGCTCGAAAACGAGCTCGAACCCCTGAGCACGAAAGATATCAGGGAGAGGCTCGCCCTCGAGGGCATCTCGTGCGACAGACGGACCGTCTGGAAGTATCTCGATATCATTAATGACAGCTTCTGTCCGGTCTTCAGAAAGAGGTCAGGTAAGGATAACGTCTTCTGGATAGAAAAGCAGGCGCCCGTCCGTTTCAACGGCGCGGAGCTCCAGATCCTGCTCGACTGCGTGCATGCCGCATCATTTGTCGACGCGCCCACCTCGGAGAGGCTTTCCTCCAAGCTGGCCTCCTTAGGGGACGATCCGGAGAAGAAGGAGCTCCTGAAGGGCAGGGTGGTCTTCAATCCGAAGAAGCACACGAATCCCGAGGTGGAGGACTCCACCTGGGCGATCTCGGAGGCTGTAAGGAAGAACAGGAAGATACGCTTCAAATACTTTGACCTCGACGAGAACAAAGGGCGGGTCTACCGCTATGACGGACAGTTCCGCACGGCAGACCCCGCGTTTCTAGCTGAGAACGAGGATAAATATTATCTTGTCTGCTGGGATGAGAGAAAAGAGCGCGGCAACCGCAGCTTCTACAGGGTGGACAGGATGTCCGAGGTGTCGATGCTGGATGAAAAAGCTGCCCCCGAGACGCTCGCACTCAGAAACGAGGCGCCCTATCTCATGAGCAGTGTTTTCCGGATGTTCTCCGGCAAAGGAAGAAGGATTACTCTCCGCTTCGACAAGAGCGTATTGAACAGCATCTATGACCGCTTCGGAGAAAAGATAAACGTGCGCCCCTGCGGAGACGGGAAGTATCAGATATCGGCCATGGCGGAGACCTCGGGCACTTTCTACGGCTGGGTCTTCCAGTTCGGGAACCTGATCGAGATCGTCTCTCCCCGTGACGTCCGCGAGGAATTCAAGCTCCGCTGCCTCACCCTTGCGGAGAGGTGATACATTTAACAGCATCTAAGGGAAGAGAGCTTTGAAACAAGGATTTTCGTAGTCAGTAGACTTATATAGCATATATGATAGTCCAATAAAACTAGGCTGTAGATTGATGTAAAACAATAAGATTTATTATTTAATTCTGGAGGTGATTATAATGAGTGATAATCAACTTGTTCCACAAAATAATATTTTGCCTTCGTTATCTGAAGAAAATGAGAAAAATGCGCTTGCTGTAGTTAACTATGAAAGAGTTGACGCATCACATTATTCTTTCTCATATCGTTTCAATAAAGATGTTGAATTGCGTATGGATGAATCAAATCACAATTCAAACGAGACTGATTTTGTTGACATAGATTACGATGAAAGAATTATTGAATCTGAAAGGATTTATTATTCTTTAGCGGCTGCGAGCGGAATCTTGACTGGAACTGTTTCAATGATACATCTTAAAGAGGAACAGATACGCAAAATTGAAGAGTTTAAAGAAAAAGATTGGAAAAAGATAATAATTACTGTTGCAAATCTCACAGGATACAAAAAGAGTGATTATAAAGGTGCCTCAAGTCATTTAGTAACTAGAGCTATCAAAACTGGTGAAAAAGATGGTAAGACAAAGATCATATATACTGTATTGGCGAAACACCCAACAGTTACGGGACTTGCTTTCTCCATTATTAACCAGTTTTCTGAAAAAGCCATTACTTTGGATGAAAATGGGAAAACCGGAATTGAAAATCTTCCTGATTACTATGTCATTGGTAAAACGAATGGAGAAAAGATTGTCTGTGCGGTTCTTTATTGGATTTTTGAATTAGCTTTAGATGAGGCACAAAGCAACAGACATGTTTTAAATGAAATAGGTATCTCAAAAGAGTTGATTCGTATAATAAAAGAGTTTGCAAGTTTCTCTTTTATAAAGAATATTTCCATAGATTATCAGACAGCAGAAAAACTTTTCTCAGAGTGGATTAGCATAATAATTGAGAGAGCAGAATTCTACCCTGCAGAAGACGATCAAGATCAGTGCAACAACCCTCTAATTGGCCTTATGAGAGTTGTGTTAAATATAGCTGAAGACAGTTTCCCGGTTCTAATCAACGAGTGTATTATTCGGAGCATGTACATTTTGATCCGACTTTGCTCGGAGGTAAAGATTCGGAATATTTCTTCACTAGAGGAATTGGTTGATATACCGTCGGATAAGCTTCTCCCGGTTGATGAACGGATACTATCTAGGATGTGCTTGGTTGGAAGTGCTGCCTTCACAGCAGTTAACATAGCTGGTGCTACATTGAAAGCAATAAAGGATAAGAAGGCTGGGAATAGACAATTCTCGTCAACATTTTTTGCAGAATTAAATATCGCTGGAATTGGAAAGTTTATGTTTTGTTGTCTTGCTGACAGTAAATACTGGGGCGAAGATATCCGTATCCTTTTCCAAAGAAAAGCAAAGAAGCCCAAAGAACACTCAGGATTTGATACTAAAGAAGTAGAAGATGGAGGAGTATTTGAATCTTTATATTTTGATGAGATACAAACCCGAATCTTATATTGTTTGGAAAGCATTGCTGTAAAATATGATATTGCCCGCACTGAAAACTCGGGAGATGCAGAAAAGAAAGAATTATGGTTGGATTCTTGGAAGACAATTCTTCTGAACGGAATGAACATCACTCCGGATTTGGCAAACGAGTATTTTCTGGAAGATGAAGAAATATTATATAGCGGATTTTATAAGTTATCAAAAGATAAGCAGTATTGGAGATGGTTTTATCTTTTTACACAGGAATTTGCCCTGTTTAAGCCTTATTTCTCTTTAGGCTGTAAGGATGACAAACTATTTAAAAAACTTAAAATGGAAAATGATTACTTATCAAATGTCTTTATTCGCAAGCAAACCATAGTAAGCCAAGCCGAAGTCGACACTATTATAAAATCGTATTCAAAATACAAAGGATATATCAGCGGAAGCACAAAGAATAAAGTCATCGGAATAGGCGTAACGGCTGCGGCTGCGGCTGCAACAGGTGGTGTAGCACTTGCCTTTGCTCCTGGTATAGCAGCGGCAATTGCAGGTGAGGCAGTTGTAGGACTCCATGGTGCAGCTTTGACAAGTGCAAGCCTTGCTTTCGTCGGTGGAGGAGCTCTTGCAGCCGGAGGTCTTGGTATGGCAGGGGGAACAGCAATAATAACAGGTGGAGGAGCCCTTATCGGCCTTGTCGGTTCTGGCACAGCTTCTGCAGCAACAATTATTATGAACACCCCAAGCGGATATTGGGTACGCCAAAGTGCAAAATTATTAACTTACAGTGATTGCGTTCTTTGTAACTACATGAACGATAAAGGTTCTGTCATAGAAATATCAAAACAGGTAAAAACTACAATATGTGAAATCCAAAAAGAACTAAATGACTTGAAAGCGGAAAAGAATGAACTGGATAAGCCTCTTGTGAAAAAGACTGCTGAGTATTTGACCTATTTAAAGAGATGCCACGATATGTTAGAGGTAATTGCTGAATAATAATAGTTTTGTAATTATTTGCGCTTTTTATGGCTAGAGCATAGATGAAGTGATTTGTTTAAGTATTTCTGAAAAATGATGATTAACAATATGAGGTACCAAATCGGTATCCCATTATAGTTCTTAAGTTACAGATTGCCACGGCGCTCTGGCGCCTCGCAATGACAAGAAGCATTCTTCCAATAGTATTGATTAAAAACAGTAGTTTATAATGCTATAGCTTTTTAGTATAAATATAAAGGCTTGGGATGAAAGGGAAAACTGATGGGAACATATGTTTTGAGTAAATCATTTGAGGAATTAAGCATGAAAATACGAGATTCATTTCAAAAACTGTCATTCAAAGGGGTCAATTTATTGGATCAATATCTGAAATGGCTTGATGATGACAAGTTATTTGAATACTATGATGTAATAGGAAATCCATTCGAAGAAGGCGGACCCACAGCAGAAACATATAGAATAGATAATTCTGCGGATGATACTAAATTAACGATGGAAAGCATTTACATGGCAGAATTTTTTTCAAAAGAACTTATAACCATTGAAAAAGAAGCCGTGAAAAATATATGTAAAATTAATACAGCCGATGTGAAACTGGTTGAAATAAAAGAATTTTTTGAATTCATCGATATAGTAAATGCTGAAGATGGGATATAAGAGATTATAAATCTATTAAGGCAGCTCGCAAGCAATAGAGTCACTTATCATTACGTTACAGAAGATTTTGAACCTTTTAAAATACTCCAAGTTGTGGATGAAATATTGAAAAAGTATTCTGTAAGAGCAATATTTTTATTATATTCGGCTTGGAATTACTCCAACGATTTTTACTGGTTGCAGAGCACATTATCAGCTATAGCATACTATATTGAGTCTTATTTTTATTATATAGATGACATAGTTGAGGATGTGTATTTTTGTTCGGCGAGAGATAAATATTATAATGTTGAGTCGTCGGAAATAATGGACGTTGTAATTAAGAACGTAAAGCTTTTTGTTGATGATGATAAGGCTTTTTTTAATGATCTTAAGAGCAAGGAAATACCTAGAGCTGAACAAACACTGGATGGCCAAATAATTATTAATAAGATTTCCCCTAGTGACTTTCTTCATTTTTTTGTATTTCACAAGAGGCTTAGCGATTTAGAAGTAATATTATCTGCTTCTGCTTGGCTTCGTTATGGTGTGGCTATTAAATCTGTAGATGTCGTAGCTATTTTTTCTCAGATTGTCAAGAAACTATGCAATCAACAAGAAGATGAATTACATATTAATGGCTTTGAAAAGTCAATATTGCTTAAATACAATGACGATGTTCAAGTAATGCTATCACAATATATTGGCATGGTATTTGAACATAGGAATTATTATGAAAGAGAAAGACAAAGCTTTGATCCCGCCAAATTGGAGGCGGAAGAAAAAATGGCCTTGTTTTTATCTCATAGAGAGGATTTTCACCTTCAGATAATGCAGGATATCATTGAAGAAAACATAGATGATCTTCTTCAAAGCAAAAGAAAATATTGGGATGGTTTATGCTTTTATTGGACAGAAGAAAGGGAGCGTAAGTTCAATTCTCAATTTAATTCTTTAATTAATAAAATAAAAAGCAAACTTAGGTCAACTGAGTCATTCCAAGATATATATGAAACAGTGAATAATGAACTGTCCACAGTATTTCCAGATATCGCTTCTTATAAGGAAATTCTTTATACTTTATCATCGGCAGAGTACTTATATAATCAATATATCAAAGATCAAAACCAGAGACCAGAATTCGATTATAGTTGTATTTCTATTTTATATTATATGGCTTTGGAGGATATATTGAATAAACTAATATATATTCCTTATAGAGATACTATTCTGATTCCAAATATATCCATAGCTAAAACTGAAGGAACTGGGTACCTATTTAAACCATCGTATTATCTTAATCCTGGTATGTCTTCATTTAAAGAATTATGTGAGATTGGAAACTTGGGTTACCTTTTTTACCTTATTAACAAAACACCAAAATTCAAAAAGTATATAGGCAACAAATTCGGAGTAACAAATTTTGAAAATCTAAAAAGCTATGGTTATGATCTTGTTAATAGAGCATCAGTTAATCGAAATCATGCTGCACATGGAGGTGTAGTAATATCTTATACAGAAGCATATAGCGATAAAAAATACGTGTTTGATAATAGAAATATTTCTAATTATCGTGGGCTGATTTTTAAGTTATTCAAATTATTAAAATAAAAAGCAGGCACCGTCGTGCCTGCAAACTCCTCATCGCTAACTTATTCAGCTTCGCGAACACGGATGATCTTCATGACATTAACATAAATGTCATAGAGGTCATTGAGAATGTTACGAACAGGATCTTCTCTAGTGTCCATAATGAAATACTCCTTTCGAAATATTTCTTATGTCCCCGGGGAACACAAGATGGATTACCCTATTCGCAGTAATAATATAACACAAATTGAATCCATTGTCATCTATAATATAAATCCCCCTTTAGAGACAACTCTCTATAGGGGGATCAGTTAATAATAGAAAAACAGCATAAATAACAAACTATAATATGAGAAATCTGACTAACCGCATTATAAACAAACTATCATTTAAGAAACCCATTATTTCGGGTGTAAAATGAAAGGAGAAAATGTATGAGAAAAACAAATGAAGAGAAGAGACTGCTTGCAAGACTTGCAGAAGGAAAGCTTGACGGACCTGTTGGAAAGGAGAGAGTAATACAGGGTTATAGGAATCTTTGGTACGGCTTGTACATCAAGGACGGAGAACCGGTCTCTTACCGCGAGGGAGAGTCTACAAGGTTCTTCAACGGACGGGAAAATGAAACGATCCCCGGGAAGCGGACAGAGGAGCATTTCAAAACGGATGATGAGAAGCTCGGTTTTCTGAAGAAATTCGGATGGCTCATCGACGACGATGATGCCAGGGTATACAGCGCCAAATTCAAGCCTGTCAAATAAGCGCTGACAAGATCCCTGATGATGCTTTATGTGTCATCAGGGAATTATATAGGAGCACAGTAAAATGTTCGAGATATCAAAAAATAATACATACGATTCCTTCAATGATCTTCCTGACAGAAGCTGGTGCGAGCTTACATTGGAAGAACAGGAGTCGAGACTTGACATTTGTGAAGACTGCCCGGGGGAAGAACCGTTCTGTCGGAAAGAATGTGAGATATTTATAGAGGCAGCTTACGACTGAAGAACAGATCCGCAAAAAAAACAGCCTCTTGTATGAAGCAAAAATCATACAGGAGGTTTTTTGTGCAGTGAAAACAATTTTGTTCAAATCAATTGACATTGAGCGCTCGATGGTTGGTATGCTCACGAAAAGGGAGGTGAGGCCGGTATGACGATAGGAGAACTGAGCAGGCGTACCGGCGTCAGCCAGATGACCATCGACTACTACTCACGCCCGAGGAGCAGAAAAGGAGCGGAGCTTCTTCGCTGCGGGACGGATCCTAAGTCGAGATACCGGGAATACGACGATGAGTCAGAGGACAGGCTCGGGAAGATCCGCGATTACCGGAAAATGGGCTTCAGCATCGAGGAGGTGCGCGTGCTGCTCGAGAGCCCGAAGGAACACATCCGGGAGATGGTCGAGCGGCAGATCGAAAGACTCAAGGACGAGAAGATCAGATCGCAAAAACGCTATGAGGACATGGCGTCCTTCGCGGCAAATTATCTGAAGGAAAACCTGAAGGAGGAATAAAACAAATGAAAAAGATCATCGCACTGGTACTTGCAGCAGTAATGGTATTCGCGCTCTGCGCCTGCGGAGCTCCCGGAGCTCCTTCCGGAACATCCGGGACCGGCAGTACAGAACCTGCCGAGAAAAGCCCCATAAAGATCGAGGACATCGACTGGAACACACAGCTCGGGATCATAGACGGGGAGAGACAGTTCGTACTCTCGTATACCAACAACAGCAAATACACGATCGCGTATTTCTGCATGACGTTTACCGTAAAAGATGAACTCTCCGAGGCCAATCAGAAGGCACTGGATGAACTCAAGACTGAATATGAGCTTGAAGACTCCGATATACCGGGTCTCGAGCTGGAAGCGGAGAGCGAAAAGCTGACGGATCCGGGCGAGAGCGAAGAGAATATGGAAGTTTTGCTCGGTTGGGAGTATGTTTACAGCCAGGACCTGTTCGACTGCTTCACGCCGGATATCCTTGAACTGGAATATATAGGCAGGGACAACAAAATCCATACGGAGTACTACGATTTCCTCTCCGGGAACTACAGCGAAGAGACAGAGACAAGGGAAGCCAATGAATTCCCGTATGACAATCCGATGTCGGAAAAACTGCCTGAGCTCAACGCCAGAGTTATCTCTCTCAGCGCACAGTATGAAGGCTATATCAGTTTAAGAGCATACGGAGCGTCGAAAGAGGACTTCAATTCATATGTAAATGCCTGCAAAGAAAAAGGCTTCACAGTCGATCCGTATACCTCTACAGACTCCGAGATATACCGTGCCTATTCGGAGGACGGTTATTATCTGAATCTAAATTACTACGGCTATGCGGATGAAATATCTGTGAGTCTTGATGCGCCGGATGAAAGTGATACGGCGGATAAAGCTGTTGAAGCAACACCCGAACCGAGCCCCGAGCCGACGGAGGAGCCCGCGGAAACTGAGGCAGCTGCAGTCGATGGGGTAAGAGAGGAAGTCAAAGAAGCGGTGGACAGCTACGAGGAGCTCATGAACGAATACTGCGATTTCATGCAGAAATATTCGGAAAATCCGGGCGACATGAGCGTTCTGATGGAATACGCGACGTATATGGCGAAATACGAGGAGGCAATGGACAAAATCGACGCGCTGGACGATATGGATATGAACGACGCGGAGCTTTCGTATTATCTGGCGGCGACAGCCAGGATCGAACAGCGTCTGCTCACTGTAATGGGATGAGATGAGAAGATAAAGCACAGGTATAGTGAAAAAGGAAAGGGGCCGGAACCGGCCCCTGTTTTTTTCTTCTCAGCTGTCAAAAGTACAGCCGCCGTCAGCGTCAGTTATCTCTCCGTTTATATATGACGCGAGATCGCTTAAAAGGAACACGATGGGGTAAGCGGCCTCCTCGGCAGTTGCGGGCCTGCGGAGTGAAACCATCTGTTTAAGGCGAGAAATGTTTTCCTCGCTCATAAAGCTGTTTATCATACGGCTGTCCGTCCAGGCGGGACAGACCGCGTTGCAGCGGACACCCTGAGGACCGCAGGTCTTGGCGACGACCTTGGTCAAAGCGTTTAAACCGCCCTTGCTCGTCGCGTAAGCGCTCGTCCCAAGAAGTCCTCCGCCCAGTTTTCCAGCTACAGAGGAGACGTTTACAATACTTCCGCAGTGATTTGAGAGCATGTTCGGCAAGACCGACTGGATCGCGGCAAAAACGCCAGTCAGGTTTATTGCAATGACCCTGTCCCATTCCTCCTGGGTCACCTCTGTTACCGGCGTTGTGCAGAGCACTCCGACGCAGTTTACAAGCCCGTGGATCTGCCCGTAATATCCTGTTATCTCTGCAAACACGCTCCGTATCTCCTCCGGAGACGAGAGATCCGCCGTTTTATATCTGTAGCGCCCTTCCGGGAGAACGGAGCCCAGTTCCCTGAGCGTTGCCCCGTCCAGATCCACCGCGGTCACATTCCCGCCGCATGAGACAATGATCTCGACTACTGCCCGGCCTATGCTTCCGGCACCTCCGGTAACTATGTAATTTCTGTCTTTGAATCCGAAATCAGTCATATGACTCCTCCTGTAAAAAGTACGCTGATAAATATATAATACATTAAAATTGCAGGATGCTCAATATTGAAAAAACGGGCCGGAGTATGGTACAATCTCGCGGATCAGATGTGAAAAGAGGTAATGGAAACAGATGCTTGAAGAGTGGAATGTGACTGTCCCCGCGCTGACGGGAGACGAGGAGCGCCGCGCCTGGGTCTATGTGCCCGACTCCGCGTGGGCGGATCGGGAGCGGAGGTACCCGGTGCTCTATATGTTCGACGGACAGAATCTCTTCAGGGACGAAGACGCCACCTACGGCAAGAGCTGGGGCCTTCTGGACTATCTCACGGAGCACAATGTGCCGCTGATCGTGGCCGCCGTAGAGTGCAATAAACATGCCGAGGACGAGCCCTGCGGGGGCCGGCTCTCCGAATACTCGCCGTTCGACATCTCCTTCGGAGACTGGGGGGATATCAAAGGCAGGGGAGAGCTCACCATGGATTTCCTGATAAACGACTTCAAGCCCCGGATAGATGAGCAGTGGCCGACAAAGCCTGACCGGAAGCACAGCTTTATTGCGGGCAGCTCCATGGGCGGTCTGATGACTATCTACGCTCTGATGGAATACAATGATACCTTCTCCCGCGGCGCGGCACTCTCTCCCTCGCTGGTTGTTAACCCGGAGGGCGTTAAGGCAATGATAAAAAACGCGAAGATCGCTCAGACCATGCTCTACATGGATATGGGGCAGCGGGAGCTGAAGAGAAGGACGGCGAAAAGAGTTTACGCCGAAGTCACCGCGCAGCTTATCGGAAAGGGCGTGCTCTTAGAGAGCAGGATCGTTCCCAAGGGCTTTCACTCGGAGGCCTCCTGGGAGCGGCAGATCCCCTTTTTCATGAATACTTTATTTTATAATATGGAGGAATGACCCGTGGAGACCGCCTATTTTGAGATGTACAGCAATAATCTGGACCGCACGATGCCAATCAAGGTATACGGGCACGCGGGAAAGCCCGTGCTTTTCATTCCGTGCCAGAACGGCCGTTTCTTCGATTTCGAGAATTTCAGAATGGCGGACACTTTCGCCCCCTGGATCGACGGGGGAAAGTGCATGGTCTTCGCCATCGATACCATAGACGCCGAGACCTGGAGCAGGGAGGACGGAAACCCCTACGACCGGATACGCCTCCACGAGCGCTGGATCGACTATATCACCAGGGACGCGGTGCCCTTTGTCCGTGATTACGCGAACATGAAAAACTGCTGGGACGGTTTCCCGGGGGTCATGACTTTCGGATGCTCCACGGGCGCTTTCCACGCCATGAATCTCTATCTCCGCTTCCCGGATCTCTTCGACCGCTGCATGGCGCTCAGCGGCGTGTACAACTCCAGCTTCTTCCTGGGGGACTACATGGACGACGTGGTCTACAGGAATTCCCCCAACGATTACATGGCCGGATTTCCGGCGGACCACCCCTTCATCGCAGAGTATAACCGCCACAAGGCTGTGGCCTGCACCGGCCGGGGCGCCTGGGAGGAACCCTGGAGCACCGAGTGCCTGGACAGGCGCTTTCACGAGCTTGGCATCAATGTCTGGGTGGATTACTGGGGATCGGACGTGAACCACGACTGGCCCTGGTGGTATAAGATGGCAGCGTATTTTCTGCCCTATCTGCTGGACGGGCAATAAACGGAGGGAGAGATGGACAGCCCCGGGGCCGCCAGAAAAGATTTCGAGAAAGGCTACGACAGCGTTGCTCTGGGCATGGACGCGTCTGTACTCGTCGACGCATACAAGAGCCTTTACAGGAAGGTCATGGACTGAATCCCGGGATAAATAATTATTTTGCTCAAACCCTGAAAAAACTAAAAATAATTGTTGACATGCCGCCCCTTTTTTGTTATTATCTTTTGGCCTGCGTAAGGCGCAGGTATGCGATGAAACGGGAGATTGCTTGCACAGCAAGGTAACTTCCGCGGAGTATGTCCGGTACCGGATGCATTTCCGGTACGAGATCGGGCGGCTGAGACTTTTCCGTACACGCGTATATCGTCTGGACGGAGTTAAGCCGGCTTGAGGCAAAGAGCCGGTTTGTTTTACGGACAGAGCCTGATACGCACGGTTGTGTGTATAGAAATTGAAAGTCTCATCCTTACGCATAATATACATTATCTAATGTAAGGAGAAATCACATGGCAACAGCGAAACCCAAAAACATGATCCGCATACGCCTCAAGGCTTATGATCATCAGCTCGTCGACAAAGCTGCGGAAACGATAGTCGAGACCGTAAAGCGCACAGACGCGAAAGTCTCCGGACCCATTCCTCTGCCCACAAAGAAAGAGGTAGTCACGATCCTCCGCGCCGTACACAAGTACAAGGACAGCCGCGAGCAGTTCGAGCGCAGGACCCACATGCGCCTGATCGATATCATAAACCCGAACCAGAAGACTGTCGATGCTCTGAGCAGCGTTGAAGTCCCTGCAGGCGTTCAGATCGAGATCAAGCTTTAATCCCCAGCAATGACCCGGTGCCCGTAAATTTAATTAATGTACATGCGGGCGGGTTAAGTTGCCGGCCTCCGGCGCCAGATGAAAATGATCATCTCCCAGCCATGCAAGGCAACCAATAACCGAAGGAGGAAAAATCAATGAAGAAAGCCATTATCGGCAGGAAGGTCGGCATGACGCAGATCTTCGACGAGACCGGCAAAGTGATCCCCGTAACAGTCATTGAAGCAGGCCCGTGCACAGTCACGGCAAAGATGACTGAGGAGAAGGAAGGTTACAATGCGGTCCAGTTCGGCTTCGAAGAGACAGCCGAAAAGAAGCTCTCCAAGCCTGAGCAGGGACACCTGAAGAAGGCAGGAGTTGCAATGGTAAAGCATCTCAAGGAGTTCCGCCTTGAGGACACCAAGCCTTTTGAAGTCGGTGACGTTGTTAAAGCAGACATCTTCGATGAAGGCGAGAAAGTCGATGTCACCGGAATCAGCAAGGGCCACGGCTATGCCGGCGTTATCAAACGTTACGGCCAGGGACGCACTCCCACCAGCCACGGCGGCGGCCCCGTTCACAGACACGCGGGCTCAATGGGCTCCAGCGCCGATCCTTCCCGCATCATGCCGGGAAAGAAACAGGCCGGACACATGGGTGTCGACCAGGTCACGGTACAGAACCTTGACGTCGTTAAGGTAGACCCCGAGCTCAATCTCATCGCGATCCGCGGTGCTATTCCCGGCCCCAAAGGCGGAATCGTTTATATCAAGTCCACCGCAAAGACCCAGATCGTCAAGAAGACCGAGGGCACAGCAGTCAGCGTCAATCCGCAGAAGGCTTCCGCCCGTGTCAATCCGCAGAAAGCATCTGCACGTACAAAGTAAGGAAAGGAGAGCAGAAATATGCCTAAAGCTAACGTATTCAATATGGCCGGAGAGAAGACCGGCGAGATCGAGCTCTCCGAAGCCGTTTTCGGCATCGAGCCGAACAAGAGCGTTCTTCACGACAGCGTCAAGAACCATCTTGCAAACCTTCGTCAGGGCACACAGAGCGCCCTCACCAAAGGCGAGGTCTCATTCACGACCAAGAAGCCCTGGCGTCAGAAGGGTACAGGCAGAGCCAGAGCAGGTTATGCAGGGTCCCCCGTGTGGACTCACGGCGGCGTAGCATTCGCACCGAAGCCGCGCGATTACAGCTACACGCTGAACAAGAAAGTAAGACGTCTCGCAATGAAGTCCGCGCTCTCAGCGAAAGCTGCAGATGAAGATGTCATCGTCATCGACGGACTCAAGATGGACGAGATAAAGACAAAGACGTTTGCGGAGTTTTTAAAGAAGATAGGTTCCGAGGGCAAAGCTCTTGTGGTCACGGAAAATGTCGAAGAGAACGTTGTGAAATCCGCCAGAAACATCAGCGGAGTCGAGACCACGACAGCAACGATCCTCAGCCCGTATATGATTCTGAACACCGGCAAGTTCATAGTCGATAAGGCGGCTCTGCAGAAGATCGAGGAGGTATTTGCTTAAATGAAAACAGCATATGATATCATAATCCGCCCGATCATCACCGAGCAGTCTATGGAAGATCTTGATATTAAAAAGTATGCTTTCGAAGTAGACAAAGATGCCGGCAAGATCGAAATCAAAAAGGCGATCGAAGAGATCTTCGACGTAAAGGTCATCAAAGTGACCACGACCCACGTCAGATCCAAAGCAAAGCGCCAGGGCGCTTACCCGATGGGCAAGACAGCTTCCTGGAAAAAGGCAGTGGTCAAGCTCAGCGCAGATTCGAAGAACATCGAGCTCTTCGAAGGAATGGTTTAAGGAGGGTTAAATAATGTCGATTAAAACATACAGACCCACCACTCCGGCCAGAAGACAGATGACCGTATCGGGCTTCGACGGGATCGACAAGCACGCGAGACCCGAGAAGAGCCTCACAGAGGTCCAGAAGAAGAATTCCGGCAGAAACAGCTACGGCCGCATAACGGTACGCCACCAGGGCGGCGGAAACAGACAGAAGTACAGGGTCATCGATTTCAAGCGCAACAAGCCCGATATGCCCGCGAAAGTGCTCCGTCTGGAGTACGACCCGAACAGAAGCGCTTACATAGCACTTCTCGAGTATGAAGACGGCGAGCGCCGCTACATTCTGGCTCCTGTCGGCCTCAAGGTCGGCGACACGGTAGTCTCCGGGGCGGCATCCGATATCAAAGTCGGCAATGCTCTTCCTCTTGAGAACATCCCCGTAGGTACCGTTATCCACAACATAGAGCTCTACCCCGGCAAGGGCGCACAGCTCGTCAGAGGCGCAGGCGTCTCGGCACAGCTGATGGCCAAGGAAAACGGAATGGCGACAGTACGTCTCCCGTCCGGCGAATCCAGAAAAGTCCGTCTCGGCTGCATGGCGACCGTAGGACAGGTCGGAAATGTAGACCACGCGAACATCTCTATCGGCAAAGCAGGCCGTAAGCGCCATATGGGTGTCAGACCGACTGTCAGAGGCAGCGTCATGAACCCGGTGGACCACCCCCACGGCGGCGGCGAAGGCAAGTCTCCTGTCGGGCGTCCGGGCCCTGTTACCCCTTGGGGCAAGCCCGCACTCGGCTATAAGACTCGCAAGACCAAGAACGCGACTGACAAGTACATTGTCAAACGCCGCAACGCGAAGTAAGGAGGGAAACAGATGAGCAGAAGCATTAAAAAAGGCCCTTACGCAGCTCCCGAACTGCTTAAGAGAGTCGATGAACTTAATAAGACGGGCAAGAAAGAGGTCCTCAAGACCTGGTCCCGCAGCAGCACCATTTTCCCGTCCTTTGTCGGACACACAATAGCTATTCACGACGGACGCCGTCATGTTCCGGTATACATCACCGAGGATATGGTAGGACACAAGCTCGGCGAGTTTGCACCGACCAGAACCTTCCGCGGTCACTCCGGAAGCAAAACGGCAGCTGCGACCAAGTAACGGAGGAGGAAGCAGATGGAAGAAAAGAAAATCGTTCGCGCAGAACACAAATACGCGCGCATCTCTCCCCGCAAGGTCAGCATAGTCTGTGACATGATCCGCGGCAAGGACGCAAACCTGGCTCTGGCACTCATGGAAAACACTCCCAAAGCCGGCTGCGAGCTGATGATAAAGGTCCTGAAGAGCGCAATGGCAAACGCCGAGAACAATTTTGAGATGGATCCCGAAAAACTCTATGTAGCACAGTGCTACGCCGGAGCGGGCCCGATACTCAAGAGGGGCATGCCGAGAGCTCAGGGCAGAATGTACCGCATAAACAAACGCACCAGCCACATCACGATCTGCGTGGCTGAGAAAGAATAAGGAAAGGAGGCAGAATTATGGGTCAGAAAGTTAATCCCCACGGACTGAGAGTCGGCGTTATCAAAGACTGGGATTCCAGATGGTACGCAAGAGAAGACAAAGTCGGCGATCTGATAGTTGAAGATCACAAGATCCGCCAGTTCCTCAAGAAGGAGCTGTATTCTGCCGGCGTTCCGACAATAGAGATCGAACGCGACAGCTCGAAGGTCCGCATATTCATCCACTGCTCCAGACCCGGTGTCGTCATCGGCAAGGGCGGTGAGGCGATAGAGGCCCTCAGACTTAAAGTTGAAAAGCTTATCGGCAAGAGCGTTGCTCTTTCGATAGTCGAAGTCAGAAACCCCGACACGAACGCTCAGCTGGTTGCGGAGAACATCGCAGCCCAGCTCGAGAAGAGGATCGGCTTCAGACGCGCAATGAAGAACGCAATGGGCAGAGCCATGAGAGGCGGAGCCCGCGGAATCAAGATCAAATGCGGCGGAAGGCTTGGAGGAGCAGAAATTGCCAGATCCGAGACCTATCACGAGGGAACCATTCCTCTTCAGACTATCCGCGCAGACATTGAGTACGGTTTCGCAGAAGCAAACACCACCTACGGCCGTATCGGTGTAAAGGTCTGGATATACAAAGGCGAGGTCCTCTCCCAGACACTCCGCACCACACCCCGTACGCTGGATCTGAACAAGCCTTACGGCGAGCGCAGAAACCGCAGAAACGACCGCAAAGACGGCGACAGACGCCAGGGCGGATACAACCGTGACCGCAATTCCGGTGACAGACGCCAGGGCGGATACGGACGTCCCGGCCAGGACCGCGGATCCTTTAACCGCCGTCCGGCAGCTGCTCCCGCAGCAGGCGCCCAGGAAGGAGGCAAGAACTGATGTTAATGCCTAAAAGAGTAAAGTACCGCAGAGTACACCGCGGACGCATGAAGGGCAAAGCCCTCCGCGGAAATACTGTAACATACGGCGAGTTCGGACTTGTTGCCCAGGAACCGGGCTGGATCACCTCCAACCAGATAGAGGCAGCACGTATCGCAATGACACGTTACACGAGGCGCGGCGGCCAGGTCTGGATAAAGATATTCCCCGACAAGCCCGTTACCGCGAAGCCGGCAGAGACCCGTATGGGATCCGGTAAAGGATCTCCCGAGTATTGGGTCGCCGTCGTAAAACCCGGCAGGGTAATGTTTGAGATAGCGGGAGTTCCCGAGGAAGCAGCCCGCGAAGCTCTCCGCCTTGCCAGCCACAAACTGCCCGTCAAATGCAGGATAGTTGCTAAGGGCAGCGAAACCGGATTAGGTGGTGAATGAGATGAAAGCAAACGAAATACGCAATCTTTCTGTTGCCGAGCTTGAAAACAAGCTGGCTGACCTCAAGAAGGATCTGTTCATGCTCCGCATGCAGCATGCAACGAACCATCTCGACAACCCGACCAAGATCTCTGCCGTACGCCGTGACATAGCTCGCGTAAAAACAATTCTGCGCGAGAAGGAAGACTGAGGAGGTAAATGAAAATGGCTGAAATTAGAAATACTTCCCGGAAGACCCGCGTAGGCAAGGTCGTATCCGATAAGATGGACAAGACGGTCGTAGTCACAGTTGAAGACCATGTTGCCCACAAGACATACAAGAAGATCATCGGACGCACATACCGTCTCAAAGCCCATGACGAGAACAACGAGTGCGGCGTAGGCGATGTAGTCCGTGTGATGGAGACCCGCCCCCTTTCCAAGGATAAGAGATGGCGTGTGGTCGAAATAGTTGAAAAGGCTAAGTAAGGAGGCACCTAAATGATACAGCAGGAAACACATCTGAAGGTCGCTGACAATACCGGCGCCAAGGAACTTAAAACCATACTTGTTCTCGGCGGATCCAAACGCAAGTACGCCAGTGTAGGCGATGTTGTCGTTGCTTCTGTAAGAAAAGCAGCTCCCGGCGGCCAGGTTAAAAAAGGCGATGTTGTAAGGGCTGTCATAGTCCGCACAGTCAAGCCCGTACGCCGTGCTGACGGAACCTATGTCCGTTTCGATGAAAACGCTGCAGTTCTGATCAATGAAGGCGACAAGAATCCGCGCGGAACGCGCATTTTCGGGCCTGTTGCCCGTGAGCTCCGCGAGAAGGATTACATGAAGATCCTCTCCCTTGCTCCGGAAGTGATTTGAGGAGGTACCGGAATGAATATCAAAAAAGACGATAAAGTCGTTGTTTTGTCAGGAAAAGACAAAGGCAAGCAGGGCAAAGTCCTGATTGCAGATCCCAAAGGCGGAAAAGTAGTCGCCGAGGGAATAAACGTTGCCACTAAGCACCAGAAGCCCCGCAAACAGGGTGAAGAGGGCGGCATAATCAAGGTCGAGACCCCGATCTACGCGAGCAAGGTCCAGCTTGTATGCCCCAAGTGCGGCAAGGCGACACGCGTCGGCCACAAGATCACGGACGGCAAGAAAGTCCGTGTCTGCAAGAAGTGCGGCGCAGAGATCTGAGGAAGGAGCTGAAAAGATATGACTAATATGAAGAAGAAATACCTCGAAGAGGCGGCTCCTGCTCTCATGGAGAAATTCAGCTACAAGTCCGTCATGCAGATCCCCAAGATCGACAAGATAGTCGTTTCTGTCGGATGCGGCGACTGCAAGGACAACGCAAAAGCTCTTGAGGCTGTTATCAACGATATCTCCAATATCACAGGACAGCACGCGGTAGCAACGGTTGCGCGCAAGAGCGTTGCAAACTTCAAGCTTCGTGAAGGAATGAAGGTCGGTGTCAAAGTTACATTGAGACAGGACCGTATGTGGGAATTCCTCGACAGACTGTTCAATGTCGCTCTTCCCCGTGTCAGAGACTTCCGCGGAATCAGCGCAGATGCATTTGACGGGCGCGGCAACTACAGCCTCGGACTCAAGGAACAGATAATCTTCCCGGAGATCGAGTACGACAAGATCGACAAGCTTCGCGGAATGAATATCGCGATCACCACCACTGCAAAGACAGACGAAGAAGCACGCGAGCTGCTCAGACTTCTGGGCGCACCGTTTGCAAACTAAGGAGGACTCAGAGATGGCAAAAAAGGCTATGATTTTAAAACAGCAGGCTCCTGCCAAGTACTCGACACGCAGGTACAACCGCTGCAAGATCTGCGGAAGACCGCATGCCTACCTCCGCAACTACGGCATCTGCCGTATCTGCTTCAGAGAACTGGCTTACAAAGGCGAGATCCCCGGAGTACGCAAAGCTTCCTGGTAAACTTTTTAAACGATATCGAAAGGCTTGGACCAATCATGTATTGGCCAAGAACCTCGGTATAAAACCGCAAAAGCGGTAACTCTAAATAAGGAGAATAACAAAATGCAGATCACTGACCCCATTGCAGACATGCTGACCCGTATCCGCAACGCCGGAACAGCAAAGCATGAGACTGTCGATGTCCCGGCTTCCAAGATGAAGCAGTCCATCGCCGAGATCCTTCTCAATGAAGGCTACATCAAGAGCTACCAGCTCGTTGACGACGGAACACAGGGCATCATTCGCATCACACTCAAATACCTGCCCGGTAAGGTAAAAGCGATCTCCGGACTCAAGCGCGTAAGCAAGCCCGGACTCCGTGTCTATGCCGGCGCAGACGAGCTGCCGCGCGTCCTTAAAGGACTCGGCATCGCAATCATTTCAACATCCAAGGGCGTTATGACCGACAAGCAGGCCAGAAGCGAGCACGTCGGCGGCGAAGTCCTTGCGTTCGTGTGGTAAGGGAGGCAGAAGAATATGTCCAGAATAGGAAAAGCTCCCATTACCGTTCCCGCAGGAGTTGAGATCACTGTCAGCGAGAACAACCATATCACAGTCAAGGGCCCCAAAGGAACCCTCGAACGCACGATAGTCCCCCAGATGAAGCTCAGCACCGAAAACGGAGTTCTGACAGTCGAAAGACCTGATGATTCCAAAGAGAGCCGTTCACTTCACGGTCTGAGCCGTACCCTCATCCACAATATGGTGGTCGGAGTGACTCAGGGCTTTGAGAAGAAGCTCGAGATCAACGGCGTCGGATACAGAGCAGTAAAAGACGGGAAGAACCTTGTCATGAACCTCGGTTATTCGCATCAGATCGTTATTCCCGAGACGGAAGACATCCAGATCGATGTTCCCGACGCAAACCACATTGTTATCAAGGGTATCGACAAGCAGAAAGTCGGCCAGTTTGCAGCAGAAGTTCGCGGTAAGAGACCTCCGGAACCCTACAAGGGCAAGGGCGTCAAATATGACTACGAAGTTATCCGCCGCAAAGAAGGCAAGACCGGTGCTAAGTAAACGGAGGTGTGCCTGAATGATTAAAAGACCTGATACAAAAGGACAGCGCATCAAGCGCCACTTGAGAGTACGCGGTAAGGTTTCCGGCACTGCCGAAAGACCCCGTCTCAGCGTATTCCGCAGCGAAAACAACATCTATGCCCAGATCATCGACGATGTGGCAGGAAATACTCTCTGCTCAGCATCCACGGTCGAGAAAGGCTTTGAAGGCAACGGCGGCAATTGTGAAGCTGCCAAGAAAATCGGTTCCGTTATCGCAGAGCGCGCTCTGAAGAAAGGGATCGAAGAAGTAGTGTTTGACCGCGGAGGCAATATCTACCACGGACGTGTCAAAGCACTTGCAGAAGGTGCCCGCGAGGGCGGCCTGAAATTCTGAGGAAGGGGGATATATAGATGGCTTACAATAACGACAGAAGAGATCGCCGCGCACCTCGTGAAGAGCCGGCAGCTCCCGAGTTCATTGAGAAAGTGGTATCCCTCAACCGTGTCAGCAAGACAGTCAAAGGCGGACGCATAGCCAAGTTTGCCGCTCTCTGCGTAGTCGGAGACGGAAAAGGCCGTGTAGGATTCGGAACAGGCAAAGCCAACGAAGTTTCCGAAGCTATCCGCAAGGGCCTTGAGGACGCAAAGAAAAACATAATCAACGTCACACTTCAGGGAACATCCATTCCCCACGAGGTTGTAGGCGAGTTCGGCGCAGGACGCGTTCTGCTCAAGCCGGCTCCCGAAGGCACAGGCGTTATCGCCGGCGGTGCTGTCCGTGCAGTTGTTGAAGCTGCGGGCATCAAAGATATCCGTACAAAATGCCTCCGTACCAATAACCCCGCAAACGTTGTGGCAGCTACCATGGAAGGCCTCAAATCTCTGAGAGACGCGGCTCAGGTCGCAGCTGTCAGGGACAAGACCCCTGAGGAAATTCAGGGCTAAGGAGGAGTTTCAGATGGCTAAGAATTTAAGAATAAAGCTCGTAAAGAGCCTGAACGGCAGACTTGACAAGCACATTGCAACTGCCAACTCGCTCGGACTGCACAAGATCGGCAACGAGACTGTCCAGCCCGACAACCCCCAGACCCGCGGCAAGATAGCCAAGATAGGCTATCTGCTCCAGGTAACAGAAGAATAAGGAGGAGACAGAGATGCAGATTCAAGATCTTTCTCCCATACCCGGCTCAACTCATGTTGACAAACGCAAGGGCAGAGGTCATGCGACCGGCAACGGCAAGACCGCAGGGCGTGGCCACAAAGGTCAGAAAGCCCGCAGCGGCGGCGGAGTCCGTATAGGATTCGAAGGCGGCCAGATGCCTCTTGCACGCCGTATCCCCAAGAGAGGATTCAACAACATTTTTGCCAAACCGCTGGAGACAGTCAATCTTTCAGCACTCGACAAATTTGAAGACGGTGCGGTCATTGATGCTGAGGCACTTCTCGGCGCCGGAATCATCTCAAAGTGCAAATATGGCGTAAAAATACTCGGAAACGGCGAGATAACCAAGAAATTTGATGTAAAGGCAGCTGCTTTCTCCGAAACCGCGAAACAGAAGATCGAGGCGGCCGGCGGAAAGGCAGAGGTGGTCTAAGTGATTCAGACGTTACGTAACGCTTGGAAGATTGAAGAGATCCGCAGAAAGATCCTTTTCACGCTTTTGATCATACTGCTCTACCGTCTCGGTAACGCAGTCCCTGTCCCTTACGTAAATGTAGACCTTCTGCGCAACTATTTCACAAGCGTTCAGAGCACCGTCCTGGGACTTATGAACGTTATGTCCGGCGGAGCTTTCAGCAACGCAACGATATTTGCTCTCTCGATCCAGCCATACATCAACGCATCCATTATCATACAGCTCCTGTGCATCGCGATCCCCGCACTCGAGCGTATGAGCAAGGATGAAGGTGAAGAGGGAAAGAAAAAGATAGCTTCCATCACTCGTTACTCCACGGTCGCCATCGGCCTTCTTCAGGGCTTCGGCTACTACATGCTCCTCAAGAACAACGGTCTTCTTGTTCCGGGTGCAGCAAACAGCGTGTGGGCAGGCATCGTAATAGTCCTGACATTCACCTCGGGCTCGGCCCTTATCATGTGGCTCGGCGAACAGATCACAGAGTTCGGCATAGGCAACGGCATTTCGATGATACTCTTCGCGAGCATTATCTCCCGTCTGCCGACCAGCATCATCAGAACGGTCTCCAATATCATCAGCGGAGATCTGAAATGGTGGGCCGGAGTCCTGATGTTCCTCGGAGCGATAGCGCTTGTCGTGCTTATCGTATTTGTGAGCGATGCTGAGAGACGTATTCCCGTCCAGTACTCCAAGAGAGTTGTCGGACGCAAGATGTACGGCGGCCAGAGCACTCACCTCCCGATGAAGGTCAACATGTCGGGCGTTATGCCCATAATCTTCGCGCAGTCTATCGCGGCACTGCCTGCAACGATAGCTGCACTTTCGGGAAAGAGCCTCAAATGGTTCGAAACCGATTCGATCTTTTACGCGATCGTCTACTTCCTGCTGATACTCTTCTTCGCTTATTTCTACTCGACCATTCAGTTCAATCCGGTAGAAGTAGCCAACAACCTGAAGAAGAACGGCGGATATATCCCGGGATTCAGACCCGGCAAACCGACCAGCGAGTTCATCTCAAAGGTATTGAACAAGATAACGCTCTTCGGTGCGATCTATCTCGGCATTCTGGCCACAGTTCCTATCCTCATCTCCCACTTCAGCAATGCTGACGCTCTCACGGGCCTCTCACTCGGCGGAACTTCGATAATAATCGTTGTCGGTGTCGCGCTTGAGACTGTAAGGGCTCTCGAGGCAGAGATGATGATGCGCAACTACAAAGGATTCCTTGACTGATCGGAGACAAGTATGAAGCTGATACTTTTAGGTGCTCCCGGAGCGGGCAAAGGTACCCAGGCTGAGATACTGAGCAGAGAGCTGAATATCCCCACGATATCGACAGGCAATATACTGAGAGCAGCAATGAAAAACGGTACTCCTGTCGGGCTCAAGGCGAAAGCATTTGTAGAAGCCGGCCAGCTGGTTCCGGATGATGTGATCATAGGGATCGTTGAGGAGAGGCTCGCGCAGGACGATTGCATTAACGGCTATATCCTGGACGGAGTTCCCAGAACGATTCCGCAGGCGGAGGCTCTCGAGGAGAGAGGCATAGCGGTAGATTGTGCGCTCTCGATAGAGATATCCGACGACGAGATCGTAAAGCGCATGTCAGGCAGAAGGACCTGCAAAGAGTGCAGCCAGACTTTCCACATCATATCTAATCCCCCGAAAAAGGAAGGGATATGTGATTTCTGCGGAGGCGAGCTCACGATCAGAAAAGACGATGCTCCCGAGACAGTCAAAGCGAGACTTGCTGTATATCATGCAGAGACAGAGCCTTTAAAAGCCTTTTATGAAGCACGCGGAAAGCTGAAAACAGTCAGCAACATGCCCACCATAGAAGAGACTACAGATGAGATCAGAAAGTGCCTGGGTATCTGACAATGGCTGAAGGCATAATTGTTAAATCCGAGCACGAGATCGAGCTTATGAGGCAGGCCGGCAAAATAACTGCAGGCGCCAGAACGGTCGCCAGAGAGGCAATAAAAGCCGGCCTCACCACAAAGCAGATCGACAAAGAAGTGCATGATTTCATCACGAAAAACAACGCGTACCCGACATTCTTAAATTACGGAGGATTTCCGGGCAGCGCATGTATTTCGGTAAATGAAGAGATCATACACGGAATCCCCGGCAAAAGAGTCATTCACGACGGCGACATCGTTTCGGTAGATGTCGGAGCCACATTCAAAGGCTTTGTGGGAGATTGCGCGGGAACATATCCCTGCGGAGAGATCAGTGAAGACGCAGCCAGGCTCATAGAGGTCACGAGACAATGCTTTTTCGAAGCGCTCAAAGTCGCAAAGGAAGGCAACCGTATCTCGGATATAGGCAGAGCCGTTCAGACATATGCCGAATCCTTCGGATACGGAGTGATCAGAGATTACGTCGGACACGGCGTAGGGCACAATCTTCACGAGGCCCCTGAGGTCCCGAATTATGTACCGACTAAACTCGAACGTATGAGAAATCATATGCCCGACCCGAGACTGGTCAGAGGAATGACGATAGCAATAGAACCGATGATCGCTATGGGAACATATGAGGTCAGGGTTCTGGAGAACGATTGGACAGTAGTAACTGCAGACGGAAGACTTTCGGCACACTATGAGAATTCCATCCTAATCACGGACGGAGAGCCGGAAATACTTACGATGGCAGAGGATATCTGACAGATCACAAGATCTGAAGCCGACTTTGGAGGAAATTTACTTTGGCGAAAGACGACGTAATCGAACTCGAGGGCACGGTGGTTGAATCCCTGCCCAACACAATGTTCCAGGTGGATATAGGCAACGGCCATATTATCCTGGCTCATATATCCGGCAAACTCCGGATGAACTATATAAGAATCTTACCCGGCGATAAAGTCACGGTACAGATGTCACCCTATGACGTCACCCGCGGCAGGATCACCTGGAGAAGCAAGTAAAACAGGAGGCACTAAGAATGAAAGTCAGACCTTCCGTGAAGCCCATGTGCGAGAAATGCAAGATTATCAAGCGCAAGGGCAAAGTCATGGTTATTTGCGAGAACCCCAAACACAAGCAGCGCCAGGGCTGAGTTTAGATCCCAGCACTGACATCGTCTCCCTCCGGCGGGATTAAGACGTAAAAAGAAAAATATTAATATTTGAAAGGAAATCATTATGGCACGTATAGCCGGTGTTGACCTGCCCAAAGACAAGAGAATTGAAATCGGTCTTACCTATGTTTACGGTATCGGCAGAACCAGCGCGAAAAAGATCCTTGAGAAGACGGGAATCAATCCCGACACAAGAGTCAAAGACCTCACAGAAGAGGAAGAAGCAAAGCTCCGTGAGTGCATAGACCACGGATACATCGTTGAAGGCGATCTCCGCCGTCAGACTGCACTTGATATCAAGCGCCTGACAGAGATAGGCTGCTACCGCGGACAGCGCCACAGAAGAGGCCTCCCCGTCAGAGGTCAGAGAAGTAAGACCAACGCACGTACCCGCAAGGGTCCGAAACGCACAATAGCAAATAAAAAGAAGTAAAGGGGGGATATGAATAATGGCAACAGCTGCATCATCTAAGAAAAAAGTCAGAACGCGCAGAAGAGAGCGCAAGAACATTGAAAAGGGCCAGGTTCATATCAGCTCTTCCTTCAACAACACGATGGTTACCATCACAGATACTCAGGGCAACGCGATATCCTGGGCATCAGCCGGCGGAATGGGATTCCGCGGCAGCAAGAAGTCCACTCCTTTTGCCGCACAGACTGCGTCCGAGACAGCTGCAAGAGCTGCTATGGAACACGGACTGAAATCTGTTGAAGTTTATGTAAAGGGCCCCGGTTCGGGAAGAGAAGCTGCAATACGCGCTCTCCAGACTGCAGGTCTCGAAGTCACGATGATCAAGGACGTTACACCTATAGCCCACAACGGCTGCCGTCCTCCGAAACGTCGTCGTGTATAACATAAGGAGGTAAAGGATATGGCAAGATATACAGACGCAGTTTGCCGTCAGTGCCGCAGAGAGGGCCAGAAGCTTTTCCTTAAGGGCGATCGCTGCTACACAGACAAATGCGCAATGAATAAGAGAGCTTTTGCTCCCGGACAGCACGGACAGGGCCGCACAAAGACTTCCGATTACGGCCAGCAGCTCCGTGAAAAACAGAAAGCAAAGAGATTCTACGGAGTCCTTGAGAGCCAGTTCCGCGGCTATTTTGAGCAGGCGGAGCGCCGCCCCGGACAGACCGGCGAAAACCTCCTCTCGATCCTCGAGAGCCGTCTTGACAACGTAGTATACCGCCTCGGATTTGCCATGAGCCGTGCGGAAGCACGCCAGATGGTCAGCCACGGCCACTTCACCGTCAACGGACGCAAGGTCAACATTCCCAGCTACCAGGTAAAGCCCGGAATGATAGTAGCTCTTAAAGAGAGCAGCCGCAGCTTGGAAAAGTTCAAAGCCAATGTAGAAGCAAATTCTTTCCGTCCCGTTCCGAAATGGCTTGAGTACGACGCAAACAACATGATGGCTAAAGTCACTGCAGTTCCTGCAAGAGACGACATCGATCTCCCGATCGAGGAGCACCTCATAGTCGAGTTGTATTCCAAGTAATCAAACCGCGTAATGGGATCAGGAATTTGCAACTGATACCCCAAATTGAATAAGGAGGGTTATATAACTACATGATAGAATTCAAGAAGCCGCACATAGAATGTATCGAAACCCCGTCAGACAGATCATACGGCAAATTCGTCGTAGAGCCTTTGGAGCGCGGCTATGGTACAACTCTAGGTAACTCTCTTCGCAGGGTCCTTCTTTCATCGCTTCCCGGGACTGCATGCACAAACGTCAGAATAGACGGAGTACAGCACGAGTTCTCCACGATCCCCGGAATAAAAGAAGATGTAACTGAGATAATACTCAACGTAAAGAGCATTATTGCGAATCTCCACAGCGATGAACCCAAGACCGTATATATTGAAGCATCCGGTGAAGGTGTCGTCACAGCAGGTGACATAAAGACTTTCTCAGAGGTAGAGATCCTCAATCCGGAACAGGTTATTGCAACGCTGGGTCCAGACGCGTCACTGCACATGGATCTCACATTCGAAAAGGGCAGAGGCTATGTTTCCGCAGAGAGAAACAAGAACGCCATGAATCCCATCGGGACCATCCCCGTTGATTCGATCTACACGCCTGTACTGAAAGTGAACTACTTCGTTGAGAATACCCGTGTCGGAAACCAGACGGACTTTGACAAGCTTACGATCGAGGTCTGGACGGACAAGACGATGAGCGCACGTGACGCATTGTCGCTCGCAGCAAAAATACTCTGCGACCACTTCACGCTATTCACGGATCTTTCAGACATAGCAGGCTCAGGCACCACAGTCGTCGAGGCAGTCGAGCAGGAGCCGGACGCGATGCTCAAGATGACGATCGAAGAACTCGATCTGTCAGTCAGAAGCTTCAATTGCCTGAAACGTGCAAATATCAATACTGTTGAGGATCTGGTCAGCAAGACACAGGAAGAAATGATCAAGGTCCGTAACTTAGGCCGCAAATCCCTTGAAGAAGTCGAGCACAAGCTCGCAGTCATGGGGCTTTCATTGGCCAAAGAGGAACAAGCTTAAGGAGGAAACGCAAAATGCCCGGAACGAGAAAACTCGGAAAACCGACCGATCAGCGCAATGCTATGCTCCGCCAGCAGGTCACAGATTTCCTTGACAACGGCCGTATGGAAACGACCCTTGCCCGCGCAAAGGAGATCGCGCCTCTCGCAGAGAAGATGATCACTCTCGGAAAGAAAAAGGGACTTCCCGCCTACCGTCAGGCTCTGGGATTCATAACCAGAGAAGATGTGGCAAAGAAGGTCTTCGGAGAGATCGCAACAAAGTATGCTGAGCGCAACGGCGGCTACACCAGGATCACAGCTACCGGAACACGCCGCGGAGACGCAGCAGAAACGGCAGTTATCGAGCTGGTCTGAACGAAATAAATAAAGCACCCGGAAATCAGATTCCGGGTGCTTTTATTATGTCCTGAAAGCTCTCAATATGCTATTTGCGGTTTACAATGCATGGCTGAAATGATAAAATACAATGATTAATTATATAAAACCGAGGAGTATCTTATGACCATCATAGTGACCGGAGGAGCCGGGTTCATAGGCTCGAATTTCATCTTCTATATGCTGAAGAAACACCCGGACTACAGGATAGTATGTCTCGACAAGCTGACCTATGCCGGCAATCTCTCAACACTCGCTCCCGTCATGAATGAACCGAACTTCCGCTTCGTCAAGATGGATATCTGCGACCGGCAGGCGGTGTACGGGCTCTTTGAAGAAGAGAAGCCTGATATAGTCGTCAACTTTGCTGCTGAGAGCCATGTGGACAGGTCTATAGAGTCTCCCGAAATATTCCTCCAGACCAATATACTCGGCACTGCCGTACTCATGGACGCCTGCAGGAAATACGGCATAACGAGATACCACCAGGTCTCGACAGATGAGGTCTACGGAGACCTTCCTCTCGACAGGCCGGACCTGTTCTTCACCGAGGAAACTCCGATCCACACATCTTCACCGTATTCAAGCTCCAAGGCCTCGGCAGATCTTCTGTGCCTGGCCTATCACCGCACATACGACCTCCCGGTATCCATATCCAGATGCTCAAACAATTACGGGCCCTATCATTTTCCTGAGAAGCTGATACCTCTGATGATAGTGAACGCTCTTCACGACAAGCCGCTCCCCGTCTACGGACAGGGGCTCAACGTGCGCGACTGGCTCTATGTCGAAGACCACTGCAAAGCGATCGACCTGGTCATACACGACGGCAGGATCGGAGAGGTCTACAATATAGGCGGGCACAATGAAATGGCAAATATAGACATCGTAAAGCTCATCTGCAGAAAGCTCAACAAGCCCGAGAGCCTTATAACCTATGTGACTGACCGCAAGGGTCACGACATGAGATACGCGATAGACCCGACCAAGATACACAACGAGCTCGGCTGGCTTCCCGAGACAAAGTTCGCTGAAGGAATAGACCTGACGATAGACTGGTATTTGAGCCACGAGAGCTGGTGGGAGGAGATAATCTCCGGAGATTATCAGAATTACTACCAGAGAATGTATGGCGGAAGGTGAGGAGAAACGGTATATGAAAGGCATAATTCTCGCGGGCGGAGCCGGAACAAGGCTCTATCCTCTGACGATGGTCACCTCAAAGCAGCTTCTTCCCATATACGACAAGCCGATGGTCTACTATCCTCTCTCCACGCTGATGCTGGCGGGGATAAGGGACATACTCATAATCTCGACGCCGACGGATCTCCCGAATTTCGAGCGCCTGCTGGGCGACGGCTTGGCATTCGGACTTTCGCTTTCGTATAAAGTCCAGCCATCCCCGGACGGGCTCGCCCAGGCCTTTATTCTCGGCAGGGAATTCATAGGAGATGACGCCTGCGCGATGGTGCTCGGAGACAATATCTTCTACGGCAACGGCTTTTCAAAAGCGCTGAGGCAGGCAGCTGCCAACGCCGAAGAGAACAAGAGGGCGACAGTCTTCGGATACTATGTCAATGACCCGGAGCGTTTCGGAGTAGTCGAATTCGATGAAACAGGCAGGGCGGTCTCGATAGAGGAAAAGCCGAAAGAGCCTAAGAGCAACTACGCTGTCACTGGCCTCTATTTCTACCCCGCGGGAGTCAGCAATAAGGCGGACAATGTAAGGCCGTCGGCCAGAGGCGAGCTCGAGATAACGACGCTCAACGCGATGTATCTCGATGAAAGCCTTTTGGATGTCCAGCTTCTGGGCAGAGGCTTCGCGTGGCTCGACACGGGCACTATGGACAGCCTTCTGGACGCCTCGAATTTCGTCGAGATGATACAGAAACGCCAGAGCATAGTTATCTCAGCACCCGAGGAGATAGCCTACAGAAACGGCTGGATCACGAAAGTGCATCTCCTCGACTCAGCGGACAGATACGGCAAGTCGCCCTACGGAAAGCACCTGAGATCCGTTGCTGAAGGAAAGATATTCTGAGAGATGGCAAAGATGAAAGCATTTGTAACGGGATACTCCGGACAGCTCGGATACGATGTGGTAAGAGAGCTCGACAGGAGAGGATACGAGTCCGTCGGGGTATCTTCAAAACAGCTGGATATCTGCGACCGCGACGCGGTCCTGGATATGATAAAACAGATAAAGCCCGATGTAATATTCCACTGCGCGGGCTGGACTGCGGTGGACGCAGCAGAGGAGCCCGAAAACTCCGGAAAATGCATGGCGGTAAACGCAGGCGGAGCTGAGAACATGGCGATCGCAGCCAGAGAGTGCGGCTGCAAGATCATCTATATCTCGACTGACTATGTTTTCAACGGCCTCGGCATTGAGCCCTGGAAACCCGATTGCAAGGACTACGAGCCTCTGAGCGTATACGGCAGGTCGAAGCTCGAAGGCGAACTTGCGGTGGCCCGAAATACGGATAAATACTTTATAGTGCGCATAGCCTGGGCCTTCGGGATAAACGGGAAGAATTTCGTAAAGACCATGCTCAATGTCGGGAAAACGCACAGCGAGGTCAGAGTCGTAAACGACCAGATCGGCACTCCGACATATACCAGAGATCTCGCCAGACTTCTCTGCGACATGGCGGAGACTGAAAAATACGGATACTACCACGCCACGAATGAGGGCGGTTTCATCTCCTGGTACGATTTCACGAAGGAGATATACAAAGAAGCGGGCCTCAGCACAAAGGTCATCCCGGTCAGCACGGAGGAATACGGGATCTCGAAAGCGAGGAGACCTTTTAACAGCAGGCTTGACAAGAGCAAGCTTACGGAAAACGGATTTGTTCCTCTTCCGGACTGGCGCGACGCGCTGAGGAGATATCTGGAAGAACTTGAGCGCGCAGATCAGAAATAAACAGGAGTTTGTTTTAAGAGATGGGAAAGATAAAAGTCACATTTCACCCTGAGATAGAGGGCCTCTGCGTTATAGAGCCCCAGGTATTCGGGGATGAGAGAGGCTATTTTACCGAGACATACAATCTCAACGACATGGCTGAAAACGGGCTCAATATGGTCTTTGTACAGGACAACCAGAGCATGTCCTGCAAAGGTGTCCTGAGAGGGCTTCATTTCCAGAAACAGTTTCCGCAGGGAAAGCTGGTCCGTGTCATAAACGGGAGAGTTTTCGACGTCGCCGTGGATCTAAGGAAAAACAGCGAGTCCTTCGGAAAGCATTTCGGAGTCGAACTGAGTGCCGAGAACAAAAAGCAGTTCTATGTCCCGCCAGGATTTGCCCACGGTTTTTATGTCCTGAGCGATATCGCGGAGTTCTGCTACAAATGCACGGACTTCTACCACCCTGGGGACGAGGGCGGAATCATGTGGAACGATCCGGAGCTTGGCATCGTGTGGCCCGAGATGGACTCGGAGCCTCTGCTCAGCGCCAAGGACAGGACGCAGATGAGTTTCAGAGAATTTAAAGACTCTTTCGGAGGCTTCTGTTTGTAAACAGGGATCGCAGGTGTTATAATAATTATTTCACGGAGGTGCCGCGATGAATAAGAATATAAAAAGATTATCGGAGCCCAACGCCAGGATGTATCTTATCTTTCTGGCTCTGTTCGCTGCTGCATCTCTCTATTTCGGGCAGTATTATCTCGCTATAGCCGAGGCCGGGATAATCGTTATCCTCGCCATATACGCCGCTATCGTCAGGAGAAAGAAGACAAAACAGCTCGAGGAATTCGTCGAGTCGGTCACATACAATACAGAGAACGCAAAAGACAGCACCCTTCTCAATTTCCCGCTTCCTATAGCAGTCTTCACTCTTGAAGATTCCAATATAGTCTGGGCGAATGAGCACTTCTTCAAGATGACAGGCAACACCGGCAGAAGGACAGATATTCATATCTCGGATCTTATGCCCGGCTTCTCAGGCAAGTGGCTGATGGAGGGGAAGAACATATACCCCGAGCTCGTGACCATAGAAGGCAAAAAATACCAGGTACACGGAAATATCATACGCTCAGACGAGAACCACCCCGACACCGCATTTATGGGAATAACCTACTGGGTGGACATGACAGCCTATGACGATATCAAGGTAAAATACGAGAACTCGCTTCCCGTCGTTTTCGAGATCGTCGCCGACAACTACGCGGAGATGGCGAACAATCAGCCCGACAGGATAAGAAACGATATCCGCGACGCGATAGAGGACAAGCTCAGAGCCTTTGCACAGGAGAATGAAGGAATAGTCAAGAGGACTGAGAGAGACAGATATATCTTCATCCTGCAGAACAAGGCCTACGAGAAGGTCAAAGAGGAGAAATTCAGGATCCTGGAGGACGTCAAGAGCGTCACGAATCCCGCGGGCATCACGGCCAGCCTCAGCATAGGCGCCGGAGTCGGAGGGGATTCTCTTGAGGAGCTCAGCAACCTCGCGAATACGGCGGCAGAGCTCGCCCTCTCGAGAGGCGGAGACCAGGCGGTCATAAAGAACAAGCTCAATTTCGAGTTCTTCGGCGGCAGGGGAGATGAGGTCGAAAAGCGCACCAAAGTCAGAACCAGAGTAATCGCCAACACATACGCGAATCTCATAAAAGATTCGAGCAAGGTCTTCGTCATGGGCCACAGCTTCGGAGATCTGGACTCGCTCGGCGCCTGCGTCGCTGTATACGTTATCGCGAGGAAATTCGGTGTACCGGCGCATATCATTTTCGACAAGAAAAACACTTCATGTCCCGAGATGGCTGAGATGCTCCTTTCGCATGAGGAATACAAGTCCGTATTTATAAGCAACCAGGAGGCCATGCTCAGAAGCGACGCCAAGACTCTTCTGACAGTCGTGGATACGAACCGCCCGGAGAAGGTGGAAAACGAGGACATGCTGTTCTCCTGCAGCAGGATCGCCGTTATAGACCACCACAGGGCAGCGGCGACTTCCATAAAGAACGCCGCTCTGGCTCTCGTCGAGCCCTACGCCTCCTCGGCCTGCGAGCTTCTTACAGAGATAATGCAGGAGCTTATCGAGAAGGAAGACATCGAGCCATTTGAGGCCGACGCGGTCCTCGCGGGGATCGTTCTCGATACCAAGAACTTCACTCTCCGCACAGGCGAGCGCACCTTCGATGCTGCAGCCTATCTGAGAAGATCCGGAGCAGACACCCTGGAGGTCAGGAAGTTCCTTAAATCCGATATGGAAGACTCGAAGGCCAAATACAGAATACTCCAGAACGCGTCCCTGTACCGCGGGATAGCGATTGCAGCGCCTGAAGAAGAAGTGGCCAGAGTAACGGCTGCAAAGGCGGCAGACGAGCTTCTGAATATAGCCGGAGTGGAGACCTCGGTCGTTCTATACAAGCAGGACAGAAAGAGCCCTGTATGCGCTTCCGCGAGGAGCACGGGAGATATAAATGTCCAGCTTATTATGGAAGCTCTCGGAGGAGGCGGAAACAAGGGCGTGGCCGCTGTCGAGTTTGAGGAGGGCGTAACGGTCCCGCAGGCGCTGGATAAAGTAAAAACTGCAATAGACAATTATTTCGACCAATAATACGGAAAGGAACCGCATACTATGAAAGTTATATTCAATCAGGATGTAAAAGGACAGGCCAAGAAAGGCGAGCTCAAAGAGGTATCCGACGGATACGCGCGAAACTACCTCTTTCCGCGCAAGCTTGCCCAGGCAGCAACTGCAGACAACCTGAACAAGTATAAGCTTCAGGAGAAAGCAAAAGCGGCTCAGATCGCGAAGGAGAAGGCTCAGGCTGAGGAATATGCGAAAAAGCTCGAGGGCGTACAGGTCATAATCAAGGCAAAGTCCGGCGGAAAGGGAAAGCTCTTCGGAGCGGTCACATCCCAGGAGATCAGCGACGCCCTGAAGGAGCAGTGCGGAATGGAGATCGAGAAGAACAAGATCGTACAGTCCGAGCCCATAAAGAGCTTCGGAAACTATGAGGTAAAGGCGAAACTCGGGTACGAAGTATCCGGGGTCATAAACGTATTGGTCACAGAGGATAAGTAATGGACGAGCTTTTCACCGGAAAAGTCCCGCATTCCGCTACGGCAGAGCAGGCCGTTATCGGTTCTATACTCATAGATCCGCGCTGCGTGCCGGAGGTGATGGAAAAACTCAAAGCGGATGATTTCTATATAGAGGTCAACCGTGACCTGTTTGAGACTGTCGCGAACATGTTCGCGTTCGGGCAGACGATAGATCCCGTCACTGTGCTCGACCAGATGAAGGTCCTCGGTTTTAAGCACGACAACGCGGAGACCTATGTCATGGAGCTCATGCGCATGACTCCGACTGCCGCGAACGTCGGCGAATACGCGAAGATAGTCAGGGACAAGTCTCTTTTGAGACATCTCGGAGATACGGCAGATGAGATAGGTAAGCTTGTCCGCGAAGAGGGCGGAGAGGCTGACGCCATTCTCGAGCTCTCCGAGAGAAAGATATACGCGCTCAGGCAGGGCAGAAATATCGCGGGTCTGGTTCCCGTAAGCCAGGTAATACAGACAGTCTACGACGAGCTGGCAGACGCCTCGGCAGAAGGCGGCAAACTCCCGGGACTCTCCACGGGACTTCCGGATATAGACAGGACCATCCTTGGCCTCAACAAAGGCGAGTTCATCCTTATAGCGGCGAGACCGGGCATGGGCAAGACGAGTATAGCGCTCAATATGGCGCTGAATGTCGCCAAGAGGGCAGGCAAGGCAGTCGCCGTATTCTCGCTCGAGATGTCAAAGGAGCAGCTTGTAAAAAGACTGCTTGCTTCAGAGGCTATGGTACCCCTTCAGAAGCTCCTGACGGGAGACCTCCAGGCCGAAGAGTGGCGCAGGATAACCGCAGCTGCCCAGACTATCAGCAGGACTGAGATACGCATAGACGACAACCCGGTGCTCACAGTCGCGGATATGAACGCCGCCTGCAGAAGGATCACCAATCTCGGGCTTATAGTCATAGACTACCTGCAGCTGATGCAGAGCGCGGGCTCTTCGAACAGCTGGTCCAACGAGAGCCGTACCCAGGCGGTCAGCGATATAAGCCGTATGATGAAGATCATGGCAAAGGAGCTGAACATCCCGGTCCTCTGTTTGAGCCAGCTCTCGCGCGCCAACGAGACGCGCCAGGAGAAGCGGCCCATGCTCTCGGACCTGAGAGAGTCCGGAGCTATAGAACAGGACGCGGACGTCGTCATAGGCCTCTATATGGACTCCTACTACAATAAGGAGACCGAGAACCCCGCGCTGGCAGAGGCTATCGTTTTAAAGAACAGAAAAGGCAGGACCGGCACGATCAATCTCACCTGGCTTGCCGAGTATACGACCTTTGTCTCCTATGAAGGAAACAGAGAGGATGAAAGTTAAAGAGACCGTTTCACGATACAAAATGATCCCGAAAGGCTCCAGGGTCCTCGTCGCTGTTTCGGGCGGGGCGGATTCCATGAGCCTTTTGAACTGGCTTTTCGAGAACAGGGGGCTGTATAAAGCAGAGATATTCGCCGCCCATTTCAACCACGGATTAAGGGGCGGGGAGTCGGACAGGGACGAGAGATTCGTCAGGGATTTCTGTGAAGAAAAGGGGATCCCTCTCGAGACGGGAGGAGCCGACGTCGCGTCGTATGCCCGGGAAAACGGCCTCGGGACAGAGGAAGCGGCCCGGAACCTAAGATACGGATTTCTCGAAAAGACTGCCGAAAAGCTCGGCTGCGGCCTCATCGCGACTGCCCACAACTCGGACGACAACGCGGAGACTGTCCTTTTCAACCTCGCCAGAGGCAGCGGAATGAAGGGCATCTGCGGGATCCCGCCTGTAAGAGGCAATATAATAAGGCCTCTTCTCGGCACGACCAGGGCGGAGATAGAGGAATATCTCGAATTAAAAGGCATAGCCCATGTGGAGGACAGCACGAACGCGCTCGACGATTACAGCAGAAACCTTATACGCCATAAGGTGATGCCTGTACTTAAAGAGATCAATCCCGGTTTTTCTGCCTCAGTTTTGAGAATGGGAACTTTGTTGAGAGAGGATGACGCGGTCCTCGAAGCTCTGGCGGAAGAGCTTATAAAAAAGAAAGCAGAGAGCGGCTCTATCCCGATAAAGGCTTTGAAAGAAGCGGGAAAGAGCGTAGGCTGCAGAGCGATACGTCAGTTGTGCCCGGGCAGCATTTCGATGGTGCACGCCGAGGCCCTGTATGAACTTGCGATGACCGGAGGCACGGGATATTCGGACATTCCGGGGCTTCGGGTCAGGAAGGAAAACGGAAAACTGTATTTTTAACACTGCGTTAAAGATTTTCAGAATATTTTATGAGATTATGAGGACTTGTAATGGAAGAAGACATTGAAAGAATACTGCTTACAAAAGAACAGATCTTAAGCAAGGTAAGGGAGATCGGAGCTCAGATCTCTGAAGATTACGCAGGGGAAGAACCTGTCTTCGTAGGAGTGCTGAAAGGCTGCTTCATATTCATGGCGGACCTGATGAGAACAGTCGAAGTAAACTGCTCCATGGATTTCATGGCGGTCTCCTCCTATCAGGGAACGAACTCCACAGGCGCCGTCAAGATCATCAAAGACCTGAGCGGGATCATCGAGAACAAGCATATCATCCTTGTCGAGGACATACTCGACTCGGGCATCACTTTAAACTATATAAAGAATTACCTGAGCGTCAGGCATCCCGCTTCCATCAGGATAGCGACGCTTCTCGACAAACCCGCGAGAAGGAAAGCGGACATTGTGGCCGATTATTCCTGCTTCGAGGTTCCGGACGAGTTCGTCGTAGGATACGGGCTCGATTACAACGAAAAATACCGCAATCTGCCATATATAGGCATTCTCTCACCCGAAGTCTACGGAGGAAAATAATTTGAAACCTAACCGCACGAATCAGAACAAATCAAGAGATATCGGCTTTATAGTCCTTCTCGCGGTCCTGATCATTGCCACCATCTTCACGGTCAACAACACCGAGGAAGTTGAGAAGACAAAATACTCGGAGATAGTCGACTACTTCGAGCAGGAGAAGGTCCAGAAATTCACTGCAGAGGACACGAAGCTGACCCTTACCCTCAGACCCGAACTCGGAGAAGAAGAGGGCAAGACGGTCACCTATGATCTCTACAGCTTCTCGCTCTTCTACAACGATCTCTCGGATCTCATACGCGAGCAGCACGACAAGGGAATAATCGAGGAATACGATATTAACGAGGGCTTCGTCGCGCCGTGGTGGCTGAGCTTTGTGCCGTACCTGATCATCATGATCATCTTCATGGCGCTCTGGTACAGCATGATGAACAGAGCGGGCGGCGCCGCAGGCGGAGTCATGAAGTTCTCCAAAGCGCGCACACGCACCAACGCCGACGGCAAGGACAAGAAGACCTTCAACGATGTCGCGGGCTGTGAAGAGGAGAAACAGGAGCTCGCCGAGATCGTGGACTTCCTGAAAGACCCGAAGAGATATACCCAGATGGGCGCCAGGATCCCGAAAGGCGTTCTGCTTGTAGGCCCTCCGGGCACAGGTAAGACCCTTCTCGCGAAAGCGGTCGCGGGAGAGGCCAATGTGCCATTCCTCTCGATCTCCGGTTCTGACTTCGTCGAACTGTACGTCGGCGTCGGCGCGGGCCGTGTAAGAGACCTCTTCGAGCAGGCTAAGAAAGCCGCGCCCGCCATAATCTTCATAGACGAGATAGACGCAGTCGGCCGCCAGAGAGGATCGGGCCTCGGCGGCGGGCACGATGAGAGAGAACAGACACTCAACCAGCTGCTCGTCGAGATGGACGGTTTCGGAACCAACGAGGGCGTTATAGTCATGGCGGCGACGAACCGCGCGGATATACTGGATAACGCTCTGCTCCGCCCCGGCCGCTTCGACAGACAGGTATATGTCGATCTCCCGGATATAAGAGGCAGAGAGGCTATACTCAAGATCCACGCGAGAGACAAGAAGCTTGCCGAGGATGTGGACCTCAACAGCATAGCCAAGGGCACTCCGGGCTTCTCCGGAGCGGACCTCGAGAACCTGATGAACGAGGCCTCTATCCTGGCGGTAAGGCGAAACCACCGCTTCATTGCGATGGAGGATATCGACGAGGCCATACTGAAGGTCCAGATGGGCCCCGAGAAGAAGACCAGGAAGATGTCCGAGAAAGCCAGAAAGCTCACAGCCTATCATGAGGCTGGCCACGCAATCACAGGCAGATATCTCGAGCACGCGGACCCTGTGCACTATATAACGATAATCCCCAGAGGCAGAGCGGGAGGATTTACGCTCTTCAGACCCAATGAGGACCTCGAGAACTTCAGATCCAAGAGCGAGCTCTTCGAGAACATAGTCATGTCCCTCGGCGGGCGCACGGCTGAGAGGCTCTTCCTGGACGACATCTCGACCGGAGCTTCCGGAGATATCCAGCAGGCGAGCGCCATTGCGAGAGATATGGTCATGAAATACGGCTTCTCCGAAAAGCTCGGCACGATCTCCTACGACGATTCAGGCCACAGCATCTTCATAGGCCGCGATTTCGGGCAGACGAAGAGCTACTCCGAGGAGACCGCGGCGCTCATAGACGAAGAGGTCAAGGCCATTTTCGAAGAAGCTACAAAGAAGTGCGAACAGATCCTCACAGAGCACGCGGACCAGCTCAAGGACATCGCCGAATACCTTCTGATCCACGAGACGATGGATGCCGACGAGTTCAATTACTACTTCGAGCACGGCGAGTTCATGCCTGAGCCTATGAGGCTTGCCAAGAACGTAAAGAACGATCCGACGATCGAGCGCCCCGCCAAAAAGATCTCCATGACCGAGGGAGCGGAGAGCAAGGAGACTGCAGAGACCGCTGAAAATACGGAAAGCGAAAAAACTTCCGAAACTCCGAAACCTGAAGAGCAGAAAGCTCCTGAAGAATAATTAAAACGCAAAAAATGAACGGAAGAGATTCCGTTCTTTTTTTGATCAAATAGTATCCGGCGCATATGGTGCCGTATCAGTATATATTGTTGCCAAGCCAGGGCTTTCGTGCTAAAATATAATGATTTTTTATGCAGTAAACAACAGGATATTTTATGGATAACAGCATATTCAACAAAAGAAATATAAGAATAGCGGTAGTGGTCATAACGGACATCATTATGACTGCTCTGGCTAGCGGACTTGCGGTACTGAGCCGCTGGGATTTCAGCTTCGCTAATGTTCCGCTCAAATATCTGGAACTGTGGCACAGGGTCCTCCCGATACAGATATTGATCACGATCGTCGTCTACGCCCTGTTCAAGATGTACCGCTTTGTCTGGAGGCAGATCTCAGCGGGCGACGTCATGGAAATGGTAGGGCCGGTGGTACTGGCCTACGCACTGTGTGTCGTCGCCGAAGTGCTCATAGGGATCGACGCGGGCTACAGAATGCCTATATCCGTTGTTGTCATCAATTTCCTGTACCAGTTTATCTTCGTGATCGGGATGCGATCTGCCCTCCGTTTTATAGGCGTGATCCAGAACAACATAAACAGAAGCAGGCTTGCCCCCGCCGAGAGGATCATGATTATCGGTGCCGGAGACGCTGCAAACCAGCTTTTAAGAGAGTATCAGAGCAGCAACAAAGTCGCGGGGAAAGTTTGCTGTCTTATTGACGACAACCGCGTAAACCACGGCAAGCGTCTTGAAGGAGTCCCGATAATCGGAGGCAGAGACGCGATAAAAGACGCCGTAAAAAAATATGAGATAACCCAGATTATATTCGCCATACCCTCCGCGAGCGCCCAGCAGAAAAAGGAGATACTCGAGATCTGCAAAGACACCGGCTGCCAGGTCAAATCGCTGCCCGGGATCTATCAGCTGGTCAACGGCGAGGTCTCGATAGAGAAGATCAAAGACGTGGATATAGCGGATCTTCTCGGAAGAGAACAGGCGCACCTCGACACCGAGATGCTGGACGCTTTCCTGAGAGGCAAGGTCATACTGGTCACAGGCGGAGGAGGCTCGATCGGAAGCGAGCTCTGCAGACAGATAGCGCCATATGAACCGAAACAGCTGATCATTCTGGATATATACGAAAACAATGCCTACGATATCCAGCAGGAGCTTATAAGAAAATACAGAAACACTTTGAATCTCGCGGTGGAGATAGCCTCGGTCAGGGACAAGGACAAGATCGACCTCATTTTCAGGAAATACCGTCCCGAGATCGTTATCCACGCTGCAGCGCACAAGCACGTTCCTCTTATGGAGACCTGTCCGGATGAGGCGATCAAGAACAACATATTCGGAACATATAATGTTGCCTCTGCAGCGGACAGGTACGGGGTACAGAAGTTCGTTCTGATCTCGACTGACAAGGCAGTCAATCCCACGAACCTGATGGGAGCGAGCAAGCGCTTCTGCGAGATGATACTCAACAGCTTCGCGGACAGCAGCACAAGCTTTTCTGCGGTCCGCTTCGGAAACGTCCTCGGCTCGAACGGCTCCGTAGTGCCTCTATTTAAAGCCCAAATACTCGCGGGCGGGCCGGTGACTATTACCGATAAGAGAATTACAAGGTTCTTTATGACCGGCGAAGAAGCGACCCAGCTGGTCCTGACCTGCGGGGCTATGGCGAAGAGAAACCAGATCTTCGTGCTCGACATGGGGCAGCCTGTTAAGATCATTGATATGGCCGAGAACCTGATAAGACTCTCGGGACATGAGCCTTATACGGAAATCGAGATAATAGAGATAGGCCTGAGGCCCGGTGAAAAACTGTATGAGGAGCTTCTTATGCAGACAGGCAATCTCGACAAGACCGAGAACAACAAGATCTTCGTCGAACAGCAGGGCGAAAGATCGAAGGAAGAGCTTGAAAACGATCTGCGCATCCTTCACAAGGCGATCGACGACAGGGTCTCGAATGAGGAATGCATAGCGCTTATGAAGACGCTGGTCCCGACATATAAATCTCCGGTAGAGATAAACGATCACGGGAGAGATGCTCCGGACATCTGATTATAAATGCGGAATTCATAATTCATAATTAAAACTAATTGGGGTTTTCATATGTTCGACAAACAGAAAAATCAAATCGAGCCGTTCAAGAACAAGCTCTGGCTCTCGAGCCCGACAATGCACGGGGATGAGCTCAAGTATATGACAGAAGCTTTCGAGACCAACTGGATGAGCACGGTCGGTGCCAATATAGATGCAGTCGAGAAAGAGATCGCGGAGAAGATCGGCGTAAAATATGCTGTAGCCCTGGCTACGGGAACGGCTTCTCTTCATCTGGCCGTCAAGCTTGCCGGAGAGCGCCTGTACGGAATGGCGAAGCCCTGCGAAGGCACGCTGAAAGGGCGGAGAGTCTTCTGCTCGGATATGACCTTCGACGCGACGGTAAACCCGGTCGCTTACGAAGACGGAGAAGCTGTATTTATAGATACAGAGTACGACACCTGGAACATGGACCCTGAAGCTCTCGAGAAGGCCTTCGAGATCTACCCGGATGTTAAGCTCATAGTGATCGCCCACCTCTACGGCACTCCGGGCAAGACAGACGAGATAAAGGCGATCGCGAAAAAACACGGGGCTCTGATCGTAGAGGACGCAGCTGAGAGCCTCGGAGCGACATATAAAGGCAAAGAGACAGGCTCCTTCGGAGATTACAACTGCATCTCATTCAACGGGAATAAGATAATAACAGGCTCGGCCGGAGGCATGTTCCTGACAGACTCGAAAGAGGACGCCGAAAAGGTCAGAAAGTGGAGCACTCAGGCCAGAGAGGCGGCCCCCTGGTATCAGCACGAGGAGATCGGCTACAACTACAGAATGTCGAACGTCATCGCGGGCGTTGTCAGAGGCCAGATCCCGTATCTTGAGGAGCATATAGCGCAGAAAAAGGCAATCTACGAGAGATATGAAGAGGGGCTCAAAGGGCTTCCTGTCAGCATGAATCCCTGGGACAGAGAAAACAGTGTGCCGAATTTCTGGCTCTCTTGCCTGATCACAGACAAAGACGCGATGTGCCGGCAGGTCAGGGGAGAAAAGGAGCCGCTTTTTGTCCCCGAACACGGCAAGTCCTGTCCGACGGAGATATTAAACGCGATAGCGTCGATAAACGCCGAGGGCAGGCCTATCTGGAAACCGATGCATATGCAGCCGATCTACAGAGAGAATCCGTTTATAACAAAAAACGGCAACGGGAGAGCTCTGAGCAATGCATATATTGCGGGCAAAGAAGCTTGTGATGTCGGAGCAGATATCTTCGAAAGAGGCCTCTGCCTGCCGAGCGACAACAAGATGACGCCTGAGCAGCAGGACAGAGTGATAGAAGTCATCCGGGCATGTTTCGAATAAAGAATAATCTGAAGAACGGAAGAATTTCCGTTCTTTTTTTAAACGGTTTTGCCTCTTATATTGACAAAAATATTAATAATGATAAAATATTAGTTCCAAATATATGTACTATTATTGCTCTTTGCTATGTGAGGTAATATTTTGAAAACACTCTTGAGGATTTTTCTGCTGCTTCTCGCCGCCGCACTGCTCGTCGGGGTCTTTCTGTACGTCAGAAATACGGAGGTCGCCGACTCAGAGAAAATGTCAGAGCTGTATGACAGGGTGGAACCGCTTCAGCAGCAGAAGGACGAGCTTCTCAAACAGAAGGAGAAGCTCACCGAGGATCTGACAAAGGATTCGAGAGACCCGAGTACGGTCCAGTTTCTGTTCAGAGAGCTGGATTCCGAGATTTTCACTGACGCGTATCCGCTTATGAGAGAGAGAAATATCTCCGGGGTCCTCGGCGTCTCGGGAGATCTCTACGAGTATCCGGACGGTTCGTATAAGCTCACTTCCGAGCAGTTTTCAAGGCTGCTGAAAGACGGCTGGAGCTCCTGCTATATGTATTCCCATACATATGACCTGGATACCCAGATCAGAACAAATGAGAGCATACTCACCATGAGGTCTTTAACGAAGCTCCCCCCCGCGACCGCGATATATTTCTCCGAAGCGTCGGATTACAATCCGGAGCAGATGGACCCGATCCTCAAAGCTCATGGGATAGATACGGTCATACTCGACGCTGACGACGGGCGCTCACTTGCCTTTACCGAGGTCGGAGATATCTGGGTGACGGGCGCTATGCCCTGGAGCTATACGGGAGTAAGCAATGATATAGAGTATCTCGCGAGAACTGACGGAGGCAACCTCACTTTCACTGTCAGCTTTACGGATCTCTGGGACCAGCTGGATCTTGTCGACGAGGAGGCGCAGGGCCTTAATCAGAGAGAGCAGATAACGGAAAGCGAAGAGGCATTTACCGCGACGCTCGACCAGATCAAGGGTCTGCTGGTCTACGATGACGCCATTTCCCAATATGTAAACCAGACTCCGGCTCCCTCACCGACACCGCAGATCCAGAAGCCTGAAGACAACGAGTTTGCCTGGATCGAAGAGATAGACCCGCAGCTTAAATCCGTCAATATAACTGATGCCCGCGCACAGCACGGTGAAGGAAACGAGAAAACAGTTCTTTTGAAGCAGGAATACGACGCGCAGGTCGCGGAGATCGACGCTGAGATCGCCGATCTGGACAGGCAGATAAACGCGATCTACGCCGAGTGGAGCAGCAAGTAGGCGGAGACAGATATGAGAAACGACAGAGAAAACAAAGAGATGGAGATAGACCTCGGCGAACTTCTGAGGTCTCTCTGGAATCATGCCCCTGTAATACTGATCATAGGGATAATATGCGCTCTCGCGCTCTTTATGTTCGCGCAGTTTTTCATAACCCCGAAATATGAGGCGAGTACGCTTTTCTATGTAAACAACTCTAATATATATACCACAAACAATACCGCGATCTCGACCGGAGAACTCAACGCGGCAGCTTCGCTTGTCGACGTTTATATAGCCATACTCAAATCGAGAAGCAACCTCGACCAGGTCCTGACTCAGACAGGCGCTTCCTATTCATATGAACAATTAAGCAGAATGGTCAGTGCCCAGTCAGTCAACTCCACAGGCCTTTTCAGAGTAACCGTAAGATCGAGGTCACCCGAAGAGGCCAGAATGCTCGCAAACGCGATAGCCGAGGTTCTGCCGCAGAAGATAACGGATACGGTCACGAACAGCTCCGTCGAAGTAGTCGACTACGCGGTAACGCCGAAGAGCAGAGTCTCGCCGAACTATTTCAAATACACGGCAGTGGGACTTCTGGCAGGAGTTCTGCTGTCCGGCGCGCTGTTCGTAATCCGCGATATGAGGGACGACATAATCAGAGGCGAGGATTACCTGCTGAAAGCATATGCCGAGGTACCGATTCTCGGAGTTATACCCGATATAAACGCGAAGACCTCCAGAAACTACGGATACTACGGGAAAGGAGGGAAGTGAGATGGCAAAAAGCAAATTGAGCAATCCCTTCGAGACGATGAATTTCGCGTCCTCCGAGGCATATAAGCTTTTAAGGACCAACATCATGTTCTCCTTCCCGATGGAGAAAAAGTGCCGCATAATCGGGGTCACGAGCAGCGTGCGCGGTGAAGGCAAGTCCACGACCTCCCTGCACCTTGCCTACTCTCTGGCAGAGTCCGGAAAGCTGACTCTTTTAATAGACGCGGACCTCCGCCTTCCCTCCATTCACCAGAAGCTCGATATTAATTCCAAGCCAGGCCTTTCAAACCTGCTCGCCGGGATGAACTCGGAAAAAGAATGCAGGAGGCCTTCTCCGTTCAGCGAGAACCTCTATGTGGTCACAGCAGGAGATATCCCGCCGAATCCCTCCGAGCTTCTCGGCTCACAAAGGATGGCAAAGCTTATGGAGACCTATTCGGAAGCTTTCGATTATATCATCGTCGACCTGCCTCCCATAAACATAGTCACGGACGCTCTTGTCACGACTTCCTGGGCAGACGGGCTCGTTTTGGTGGTACGGGAGAACTACACCTCCGAGGCAGTTCTGGACGATACGATGTATCAGATCAAAAAGATAAACGCAAAGCTTCTCGGCTTTGTCCTGACCTATGCCGATATTTCAAAAGCGGGCTATGGGAGGTACGGCAAGAGATACGGCGGAAAATACGGGAAAAAATACGGCTATGGCTATGCCAACGGCTACGAAAGCTCCTATGAGGCCTCGGGCAGCAAGTCAAAAAAGAAGAAAAGCGATATCTTCGTGATGGCCGCAAACGACACTGAGCTGCCGGAGTCCGAGAGCTCAGATAATAAAAAAGCTGAATGATCGATTTTCACAGCCATGTGATCCCGCGAGTGGACGACGGAAGCCGCAGCAGCGCGATGAGCATTGATATGCTCAAAGCCATGAAGAGCCAGGGCTTAAGCACCGTCTGCTGCACCCCGCACTATTACGCGTCCCAACACTCCCCGGAGCACTTTCTCAAGATGCGGGATTCTGCTTTTGAGCATCTGCTTAAAAAGCTTCCGGAGGACCTGAAGGACATTTCGCTTCTCCCCGGAGCGGAAGTTCTCTATTTCCCGGGAATGGCGGAATCCGAAGAGCTTGAAAGCCTCTGCATCGAAGGAACAGACCTCTTCCTTCTGGAGATGCCCTTTCGGAAATGGTCCGAACGCGAAATAAATGAGGTCTTCATGCTCCTTCGCTCGGGGCGATTCAAGATCATCCTCGCGCACACGGAGAGATATTTCTATTACCAGAAGGACCCTCAGCTTTTCAGAGAGCTTCAGTTCGAGGGCATGGTCCTGCAGTCGAACGCCGGCTTTTTCCTCAACCGGTGGACGAAACACAAAGCATTAAAGCTTTTTGACGGCGGCTTCGTCGATTTGATCTCCACTGACGCCCACAACACGGAGGACCGCGTCCCCAATATGGGAGCCGCCCTCGAACTGATAGAACTCAGATGCGGGAAAAAAGCGGCCGAAGCTCTTATAAAGGGCGGAGATACACTTCTGTTTCGGCATTTAAACTCAACAAACGGGAAATAAGCCCGGGTAAATTCTATTTACTTAAAATAAGGGAGGGGATCACCTTCCCTTTTATGGTCAAAATTTGTAATCGGAAGTAATAATATGTTTTCAGGTATAAGCGATCATATAAGAATAGCAATAACAGTACTGATCGCATTTAATATTGCGTATTTTTCAACGCCTTGGGCGATGAAACTGGCGCTTAAGACTGGCGCCATAGACAGGCCGGACGGAGGGCGCCACCTTCATTCAAAAACCACTCCCCGCTTGGGAGGCCTTGCCATATTTGCCGGATTTGCAGCAACGGTCCTGCTTTTTGCAGTTCCGGACACAAAAATAAGAGGCATACTTCTCGGCTCTCTTCTGATAGTTATCATGGGAGCAGTGGATGACGCGAAAGACTTAAAGCCTTTTGTAAAGCTGCTCTTCCAAATCTGTGCCGCAGTTATCGCTATCTTCCACGGACTCTATTTCAGTTATGTGACGGGTATAAGCGGATCCTTCTCTATTGGTGTTTTATCGTATCCTCTTACTGTATTATGGATCGTGGGCTGTACAAATGCCGTGAATCTTATCGATGGGCTCGATGGACTGGCATTGGGAATATCTGCTGTAAGCAGTTTTACTATGCTTATAGTTGCCCTTTTTGTAGCGGAACCGGCTATTGCTATAGTCTTTGCTGCTTTGGGCGGAGCCTGTGTAGGTTTTATGCCGTATAATCTTCATCCCGCCAAGATTTTTATGGGAGATACCGGATCCCAGCTTTTGGGATATGTGTTGGCGACAGCGTCCATCATGGGGCTGTTCAAACTCTATGCTTTCATAACCTTTCTGGTTCCGCTGATGAGTCTTGCAGTCCCGCTTATGGATACCGGATTTGCATTTTTCAGGCGCCTTGCCAATGGCCAGAGTCCTTTCAAAGCTGACAAGGGGCACTTCCACCACAGATTGCTCGCTGCAGGCTTCACGCAGACTGAGGCTGTCGTTATACTCTGCAGCATATCTGCGCTTTTCGGACTTCTGTCCATTGCGCTTGCCAGCGTTAACAGACTGACTGAAGGAAATTACGGATGGGTGCCTGGCGTATGTGGCATCTCCGCAGTACTCATAGTGGAACTCAACTGGCATTTTGTGTTCAAACGGCGCAAAGCCCGGATGAAAGCTCTTGAAGAACGCCCCGACGAATTCGATCCGGGGGATTAGATTAAAAAACTATTTGTTTTAAAGAGGGAAAGAAGAGGGTATGGAAGGAAGAGAAGTTTCATCCAAAACGCTTGACCAGGATCATTTAAAGATATTGGTAGTTTGTCAGCATTATTGGCCTGAACCGTTCAGATTTAACGACTTTTGTGAAGAATTAGTAAAACGGGGGCATGAAGTTCACGTGCTTACCGGATTCCCGAATTACCCTGAAGGTGCTCTTTATAAAGGTTACGAACACGGTGAGCATAAAGAAGAGACGTATAACAGCGTACAGATTCACAGATGTAAAATCATGCCCAGGAAGAGCGGCGTTGTAAATCGCGTATTAAACTATTACAGCTATGCCCTTTCTTCATCGTTTCAGATAATACTCAACAGAATAAAGCCGGATTACGGCGGAGATTTTGATGTTATTCTGTGCAACCAGACATCTCCGGTGTTTATGGCAGAGGCAGCAATTAAGTACAAAAAGCTGAAAAATAAAAAATTAGTTCTTTATTGCTATGATCTCTGGCCGGAGAGCCTGCTCGCGGGCGGAATCAAAGAGGGTTCTCCCATATATAACTATTTCCATAGAGTTTCAAGACAAATATACCGAGAAGCCGATAAGATACTTGTAACAAGCAGAGCTTTTAAAGATTATATCTCTGCTCACTTTAAAATAGATGAAAACAGAATAGAATATCTGCCTCAGTACGGAGAAGCTGTTTTTGACGAAAAACCTGTCGGAAAGACAGGAAGCGAGGAAAATATCCATCTGGTTTTTGCAGGAAATATCGGAGAAGTACAGGACATCCAGACAATAGCCAAAGCGGCAGAATTACTCAAAGAAGAGGAAAAGATCCAGTTTCATATAATAGGTACTGGATCCTATAAAGAGCATATTGAGCAATATGTCATGGACAAGCATCTGAATAATATGAATTTCTATGGAAGAATACCGATTCAGGAGATGATCGAGTACTATAAAAATGCAAGCGCAATGCTTATAACGCTCAGAGATATTCATGTGCTCGGATATACTGTTCCGGGAAAACTCCAGTCATATATGGCAGCAGGAAAGCCAGTGATTGGAGCTATAAACGGAGAATCACAGAAGATCATCAGGGAAGCAGAATGCGGTTTAGTAGTCAATTCAGGGGATGCTGAAGGACTTGCAGAAGCTATAAGGAAATTTGCCTCGTTAAGCTATTCAGAACGTGAGTCACTGGGGAAAAAAGCAAGAGCATATTATGACGCAAACTTCTCAAAAGACCGTTTTATGAACAGGCTTGAGGAGATACTTAGAGAGTATTCCAAATAAATGCTTGACATAAGGTATTTCAGCTTTCCGGGTATAATGGCTATGGCCGCATTCTTGTTTTTCGGATACTGCTTTCTGGCCTTCCTTTACAGGAAAGTGCCCGGGAAAAGCTTCCGGATACTGGCAATTGCGGCTTTTTTTATATACATTTGTTTTATCGTCTGGAATGCTGTTATCTCAAGGATAGGTACAGAATTCGACAAAGTCGCTTTCTGGCCTATGGAGCTTGTTGTTAAATGCCTTAACGGATTTATGGGAACTCCGATGGCCGGTATTCTTTTTTTTGTAAAAGATTTTCTGGTCAATATACTTATGTTCTCACCCTTCGGCTTCCTGCTGGCTTTTGTCTCAGAAAAAAACGAACTGAAAAAAACTATCCTGTACGCTTTCTTGCTTTCTCTCGCCATAGAACTTACACAGCTTATTTTCAGGGCGGGAGTATTTTCGACAGGCGATCTTCTCAGCAATACAATCGGCGCGTATCTCGGATATTTACTTAACAGAGCTTTGACAGAAAAAAAGATTAACGGGGAGAATGGCGGAAAATGAAATATCTGTTTATCAATACTGTTTGCGGCTCAGGCTCTACGGGCAGGATCTGCGCGGAGCTTGCCGAAGCATTGGAAAAGCAGGGAAACGAAGTTAAGATCGCATACGGGCGCGGAGAAGTCCCAGATAAGTATAAAAGGTTTGCAGTTCCGATTGGGTCAAAAGCAGATGTTTATTCTCATGCCCTGAGAGCGAGACTTTTCGATTCCTCCGGATACGGCAGTAAGGCGGCGACAGAGAAGTTTATAAAGTGGGTCAAAGAATATGATCCGGATATCATACACCTTCACAATGTCCACGGATACTATCTTAATATTGAAGTCCTTTTCGATTATCTCAAAAATTGCGGTAAAAAGATAATCTGGACTCTCCATGACTGCTGGGCATTTACAGGCCATACTGCTTATTGTGATTCTATCGGCTGTGAGAAGTGGGAGACAGGCTGCGGGAAATGCCCCAAGCTCGACGGATATCCGGCCTCCTATATTGACAGGTCAAAGCGCAACTGGCTTAAAAAGAAAGAGATTTTCACAGGTGTCCCTAATCTCACAATAGTATGTCCTTCCTATTGGCTTGAAGGCCTCGTAAAACGCTCTTTCCTTAAAGAATACCCTGTCAGAGTCATTCATAACGGAATTGACCTTAATCAGTTCCGGCGTCTTGAAAGCGATTTCAGAGAGCGGTACGGGCTTGCAGATAAATTCCTCCTCCTTGGAGTTGCAACAGCCTGGGATGATATGAAGGGACTTTCCGATTTTATAAAGCTTTCTGAGATGCTGGATGATTCCTGCAAGATCGTTCTCGTCGGCCTTAAGCCCAAACAGCTTAAGGCACTTCCAGCTGAGATTCTGGGCATAGAAAGAACGAGCAGTATACAAGAGCTCGTTTTAATCTATTCAGCTTGTGATATATTATTGAACCTATCATACTGTGAAAGTTTTGGCCTTGTTAACACAGAAGCAATTTCATGCGGAACACCGGTTGTTTCGTATAAGACCGGAGGATGCCCTGAAACTATTCCCGAATGCTGCGGGATAACTGTTGAAAAAGGGAATGTTAATGAGGTATATAAGGCAATAAACAGAATCAAATCAGGAGAAATTGATTTTGATATCTATTCTGCTGCAGACGTCATAAGAAGATTTGACAAGACCATAGCAACAGAGGATTATATTAAGCTTTATGGGGAATAAGAGAACATTAAAATTAAAAATCAGCAAGACATGGCTCTTTTCAGTGACACTGGGACTTTTTCCGCTTTTGAATTCCTATTCTGCCGGATTACCCAGTATTGACATTGGCATAGCAATTGTCATGTTGTTATTTATTGTTTCATTTCCAAGGAAATTGTATAGGACCTCATTAAATACACTTATTTTGTATATTCTTTTTATAACTCCTGTGATGGTGCTGATATCTGGGAAAACGGATACTTCATTGACTCTTATTATATTAAGATATCTAAAAATGCTGTTGATTCTAATGGCGGTATTTCCATTTGGACTATATCAAAGGTACTTTGATGAGAGAATTGTGATTAAGGCAGCTAGAGTAGGGGTGTATATAAATGCTCTTTTTATATTTATTCAGACTATAGCGGTATTAATTCTAAATTTAAGGATTAGTAATCCTCTCTTGGGCTTTGCAATCAATGATGCATACTCAATTATAAATTATCAGGAAATGAGGCTTTTCAGACCTTGTGGTTTTTTCCTGGAACCGGCTCATATGACAACATATTGCTTGTCGTTCCTTATCTATTCTCTTTACTGCTCTGATAATAAAAGAGATATATTAATCACAACCATAGCAATACTTTGTACAGGGTCCGGAATGGGGATAGTTTTTCTTGCTGTTCATATGGGCTTGTATACTTTATATAAAACGAAGCATAATCCTTTAAAGGGGTTTGCTATTATTGCTTTTTCTGTTCTTGCTATTTTATTTATTATGAGAATTCCGTATATACAGGCGGTAATTGCTAGGTTTACAACTTCAAATCAGCAGGGGGGAGGAAACGCGATTGTTGCGCGTATAGGAAAGGGATATCAGATTTTTGCCGCACAGCCTTTATACATTAAAATATTTGGCCAAGGGTATGGAAATGTTCCGGTAGGTTACTATTTGAATGGTGTTACATATTGCCTTATTACTATCGGGGTTGCTGGTCTTATTATTTATTATGCGTTTATAATAAAAATGCTTATAAAACATAAGGGGTGGAAACGTTACGGAATGATTACCATAGCAATTTTAGCAATTGGTTCACAAATCTTCACCCCTGCTTCGATTGCATTTTATTTTACTTTTTTTGGAGAGAAAAGTATTACTCAAAATGCGAATCTTTAAATGCCAAATAACTAACAGATCCATGTGAGAAAGTGAAGTCGGTGGACATGAATATTTTGTTTGTTTTAGGTGCATATTATCCTAATCCCTCTATGAATGGAATCGCTGCAATGAATCTGGTTAAAGTGATAAAATCAATAGATACCAGCATTTGTTGCCATGTGCTTTCTATAAAACAGAACACTAGAAGCTTTTATGAGGAAGAAAATATTGGCAGACTTCATTTTGTTAACTTCCCTATATATAGTTTGTATTTGTGTTTTTCGAAATACAAAGAATATAAGGCTGTAAAAAAGATAATATTTTTTGTTCTATTTGAGATAGTAAGAATAATTTCGTTCTGCTTTAGGAATATTAACCCTCTCGGGATAAATGAAATAGAAGGAAGTCTATATTATTGTGAAATAAAGAAAATAGTAAAAAAATATAATATTGATAAAATAATTCTTATCTCAAGTCCGTTTTCGACATACAAAGCAGGGCTAAAGATAAAAAAAGTATTTAATAATGTTGAAGTAATTGCATATCAGTTTGATCAGTTCGTATTAACTTCAGATCAAAAAATACCAAAATTCATATGGGAAAAAAGAAAAGAAAAACGGAGAAAGCTAATCGATAAATGCGCTGACTTATTTGATGACTATTTCTCTTTTTATAAAGACCTGGAATACGAAACTGATAACAGAATAAAAAAAATTGGACTACCGCTATTAGTTTTAAAAGACTATGTTCAGAATACAGACCGGGTTGACTTGCCAATAAAATTTGTCTTTGCGGGCTCATTAAATATAGGCTTGAGAGAGCCTAAGGATGCAATTAGTCTAATATGCAGTAATCATTTTGAAAATGATTTCATTGTAGATTTTTATCATTTTGGTAATTGCAATGGCCAAATTGAGTATTATCGAAAACAATATCCTTTAATTATAAGAAATCATGGACAGAAGTCACCGGAAATATGTTATAAAGCTATGTCTGAAGCGGATTTTCTGGTAAGTATAGGAACATTTCAGGGAAATCAGATTGCAGGTAAAACGTTTGATTATATATCTCAAAGAAAACCGATTCTTTATTTTTATTACAATGAAGATGACATCAATGCGAAAATACTTCAGAAGTATAGTCTCGCGGAAACTATAAGAATTAATAGAAGTGATGATGAAGCGAATAAAAAAAGAATTTCAGAATTTGTTAATTCCATAAGAGGAAATACAGCAGATAGAAATGAAATATTACAACAGTTTAGTGCTTTTACACCCGAATATATAGCCCATCAGATATTAGGACTAAAAAATGGCAATTATTAAACTCAATGATAATAAAAATATAATAGATAATATTAGCGGCAAACAAATTGGGATAAATGGTATCGCCAATATTGTTTCATTTTCTATTAATTTACTTGTTTCCTTTGTTTTAACTCCATTCTTAATAAAAACAATTGGAAAAGAAACTTATTCATTTTATCCAATAGCAACCATGTTCGTTAATTATATCTCAATTGTGACTAATGCATTAAATGCCACCGGGAGCAGATTTGTGACAATTAATATAGTTAAAGATGATAAAACTGAAGCAAATTATTATTATAACTCAGTAGTCATTTCAAATTGTCTTCTTGCTGGTTTATTGGCATTACCAATGCTTATATTTACAATAAATCTTTCAAAGTTCTTAGATGTTCCTTATGAATCAGTTAGAGATATAAAGATTCTTTTTGCTTTAGTTTTTTTTGCTACTGAAGTAAACATTATTGCATCAGGTTTTGGAATTTCTACTTTTTCTAAAAACAGAATAGACTTAAGATCTATTCGAGAAATTGTCGTTTCTTTAGTTAAAGCATTACTTTTTACAGTAATGTACACAATTCTGCCTACTTCCATCATATATGTAGGTATAGTTTATTTAATCTCTACCATTTTAAATATAGCATTTCAAGTATACTACACAAGATTATTACTCCCCGAAATCTCTGTTTCAAAAAGATTTGTTAATATTAGTCATGTTAAAATACTATTTTCATCTTCAATTTGGAATATTACAAATAGTTTTGGAAACTATCTTTTAGCAGGAACAACCATTCTTATTGCTAATATTCTTTATGGCTCATCAGCTTCAGGAACAATTTCTATAGTAAATACTGTTCCCCAATTCATAAATGGTATTATCTCTGTTTTGGCAGGAGTTTTTTATCCCGTTATTACTTATAAATATGCTATGAACGACAAACCGGGATTATTACAACAGCTAGAAAAGTCCCAGATAATTGTGGGGGCTGTCTGCAGCTCAATAATAGTATGTTTTCTTTTGGTATCTCATAGTTTCTTTTCTTTATGGACTCCAAATGAGGATGCAAAAGAATTGGCACTTTTATCGTTTATAGCTGTCATCCCGCACTTTGTTATTGGAACAATGTGGTCACTAACAAATCTTAATGTTGTGTTAGATAAGGTTAAGGTTCCGGCTAAATTTACATTTGGGGTTGGAATTGTATTCATAATAATCTCAATAATTTCAAGATATGTCCTGAACCTAAATTATGTCAGTTTGTTGAAAGCTAATACTTTTTTACAATTATTGTGGATCGGATTATTTATTCCGATATATGCAAGTAAAAATCTGACAGTGCCTGTAATCCATTTTTTTAAAAATCCCATTAAAATAATTCTAGTATCATTTATTTGTTTTTTCATCTGCTCGCAGATAAATAGATTATTTGATGTAAGCGGATGGATTATATTGTTTTTAGTCGCTATAATTGATTTTTTGGTATGTATTTGTATGCAATGTTTTTTTTGTATTGGAATAAACAAAATATTAGCTTATATAAGTACAATAAAATAATCTCAATTGCTCTTTATAAAAAATGATAAGCAAGACCGATAAGTTTCTTAACACACTGAATAAAATAACGCCCAAAGGCAACGTAATTACATTCAACAGCTTCCCTGATGCTGCAGATAACGCGTTGCCGTTATATGAATATATAATTAAACAAAGGCCGGATTTGCTGGACAGATATAACCTGATATGGCTTGCCGGCGGAGATCCCGGGAGATGCAGAGAAATACTGAAAAGAAGAATTCCGGAGATCAATCATACTGTTTATAAGAAGAATTCGATTCCCGGATTGTTTGCTTTTATGAGATCAAAGCTTGTTTTTAACACGCATGGCGGGTTTGACCAGATAAACATGCATGGCGCGCAAAAACGCGTTCTGTTATGGCACGGAATGCCGCTAAAAAAGATAGGCAATTACGAAGAACCGAACAGATACTGTAAAGAAAAGTCCGAATACACGATCGCGACATCCGAGTGTTTTCGGAAAATAATGGCAAAAGCGATGGGTGTGCCCGAGGAGAATGCTTTTGTAACCGGATATCCCAGAAACGACTTGCTGCTTGCAAATAACGATGCGCTTCAAAGGCTCAATATAGACAAAACCGAATATGATAAGATCTTTTGCTGGCTTCCGACATACAGAAAGGCCGTGATCGGAGATATAAGGACAGACGGGGCAGAAGGCTCTTTCGGAGCAGTTGATGTGCTTAAAAACCATATTGAAGAGCTGGAAGCAAAGCTGACGGAGAATAATTATCTGCTGCTCATAAAGCCGCATCCTATGGATATTATATGCCGTATGGAACTTCCTTATTCCGATCATGTCAGAGTATTGGGAAATGATGAGATATCGGAAGCAGGCCTTCAGATCTATGAAATACTCGGCAACTGTGACGTGCTGTTCACAGATTATTCCTCCGTTTATGTGGATTTTCTCATAACAGGCAAGCCGATAGTTTTTGTTTGTGATGATTTTGAACAGTACGATAAAACCAGGGGCTTTATATTTGACAATATGCGCGACCTGATGCCGGGACCGCTTCTGGAGAATTTCAATCAGATGCTCGATTACTTTGACAGGGTTGACGATACAGCTTCCAGGTGGTCAGATGCTTATAAAAAAATTCGCGATTATTTCATATCGGATAAAGACTCCTATTCCTGCGAGAGAGTTTGCAGATTATTTTTAGATTGAATCGGAGAACTGCTGTGAAACGAGTTATAACATACGGAACATTTGACCTGCTCCACTACGGTCATATCAATCTTCTCAGACGCGCGAAGGAGCTCGGGGACTATCTTGTTGTTGCAATCTCCACCGATGAATTCAACCGGAACGAAAAACATAAAGAGACCTACTTCTCGTATGAACAGCGAAAACAGCTCCTTGAAGCAATACGCTATGTGGATCTGGTTATTCCGGAAGAAAACTGGCAGCAGAAACGCAGCGATATGCACGAGTATCATATAGATACTTTTGTAATGGGTGATGACTGGAAAGGAAAGTTTGATTTTCTGAAAGAGGAAGGTGTTGAAGTGGTATATCTTCCAAGAACACCGGAGATAAGCTCCAGTAAAATGAAAGCGGATCTTTACGATGCAGCGTCTGTCGGAGAGAGCATACTGAACCATGATAATATAAATACGGATGAAGAGGCGAAAAGTAATTTCTGAAAATGAACAGGACTATTTCGATTATCGTTCCCGTTTTCAAAACAGAGCAATACCTTCCGCGGTGCATTGAGAGCATACTTTCCCAGACATACAGGGATCTGGATATAATCCTAATAGATGACGGATCTCCGGACAATTGCGGGAAGATATGTGATGAGTATGCTTCTAAAGACGACCGTATCCGCGTATATCACAAAGACAACGAAGGTGTTTCTGCTGCCCGCAATTACGGGCTTAAGAAAGTCTGTGAGAACGGAAGCGAATATATCGGGTTTGCGGACAGTGACGACTGGATCGAGCCGGAGATGTATGAAAAACTTCTGGAAGCACTGACCGGATCCGGTGCGGATATCGCTGTCTGCAGATACTTCGGGCAGAAGACAACGGACGGCGGACAGCAGATCCTCTCCAGAAACGATGCAATTTGCGCGAATATCGAAGGGAGAATCAACAATACGGTCTGGAATAAGCTGTACAGGACCGGAGTATTTGAGAATATAGAATTCCCGGTGGGGAAAAACTATGAAGATATCGCCACATTCTACAAAATACTTTTCAATGCCGAAAAGGTAACTGTTCTTCTGGACGAGTTTTACCATTGGGAGATGAATTCAAGCAGTATTACCCATACCAATGCGCTGGAGAATCTTCTGGATTACTGGTATGCCTTTAAGGCCCGTTATGAAGACATGGCCGTTGCCGGACGCGGGCAATTAAGCAAAGAAGATGAAAATAAATTATTAAGGGATTGCGCTGTTGGGATCTCCAAGACCTGGAGGTGGACATATTCAAATCCCAAGTCTGAAAGAGTCAGGTATGCTTCGGAAATTCATGAAATGAGCCGGTTTGTTAAAGAGAAGATTCCATTCTTAAGTTTTTCCGATTGGCCGTTATGGCTGAGAGTAAGTACATTTCTTGCGCGTTCGGATTCGGATCTGTCTCTGGCAACGGCATACCTTCTCAACCGGATCTATATCAGACTTTTCCCCTACAGGGCGTGGAGCTGAAAAGCCGGGGGCTTTGACATTTATATAAAAACACTTTAATTCTGGCGAATAAACATATTAAGAATCGGGAATGGAAAAGATGGAAGCGGGGTCAGTAAACAATACGGTCTGCAGGCTGATCAGTCTGTCGATGTTCGGGAACGAAGAGAGTTTCCGGGCTGATACGGACTGGAGCGCCGTCTTTAAGGAAATGAAGAGCCAGACGGTTGCCGGACTGGTATTGCGCGAACTGGAAACGCTCCCGATGGACAAAGACATAAAAGAAAAATGGCGCAATGAGTGCTACAGGGTCATAAGTGGCGGGGTCAGGCTGAGGTATTGTCAGTCGGCTCTGACAGAATTGTTTAAGTCGGCCGGGATACCGTATCTGATCCTGAAAGGCACTTCGGCGGCAATATATTATCCGGATCCGGCGCTTCGGGTGATGGGTGATATCGATATTTATGTGCCTCAGCAATTTTTCGGGCAGGCAATGGATCTGATGATATCCGGCGGATATGAGCAGTTCACAACGGAAGAAGATAACGAACGCCATCTGAGCTTCCGCAAGGACAAAACTGTTATCGAACTGCACAGGACATTTGCCATGATCAACAGCGAGGAAGAAAAAAAGTATGTCGACGGGCTGCTCGAAGCGTGCTGCGGATCCGGAAACGGTGTTTCGCAGGATCAGGGTCAGGAGTCTTTCGGCGCGCCTCCGACCGATGTTAACGGTATAGTCCTGCTCGAGCATGTCGCCCAGCATATGTTAACGGGCCTGGGCATGAGACAGATAACGGACTGGATGATGTTTGCAAATGCACATCTTCACGATGAAAACTGGCCGGAGTTCCGGAAGATGGCGTCAAAGGCAGGGCTGGAGACACTGGCGAAGGTCATAACGAAAATGTGCTGTCTGTATCTGGGCCTGAAGGGCAGCTTCCGGTGGTGCGCTGATGCTGACGAGATGCTGTGCGCTGAAGTTCTGGACTATCTCTTTGACAGCGGAAACTTCGGGCACAAGCTCAAAGACGCTAATAAAGTGGCCAACGTGGGAAACTTTTATAAGAATTCAACACATATATTCAGATCATTGCAGGCTGTCGGGGAACAAAACTGGCAGTTATACAGAAAACACCGCTGGCTGCGCCCGTTCGCGGGGATATACCAGATATTCAGATATATCAGGCAGTCGCTGGAGGTTCCGGACCTGATATCCAGCTTCAGGAAAGGGTCCGCGGAAGGGAAAAGGAGGCAGAATATGCGTTCGGCTCTCGGAATCTACAGGGAATCCGTATAGGCTTATGTTCAGTTAATGATGAATTAAGAATTCAGAATTAAGAATGGGAAAAACGAACGAAACAACCTTAAATAAAAGGTTAGTTTCGTTCGTTTTTTGTCTGAAAGAAAAGCGAATATATATGTGCCTTTAAAAGGCGGCACATATATATTCGCTTTCTTTCCTTTCCCGCCCGGTTTCCAATCAAGGGGTCAGGCGAAGCGGATCCTGATAAATTGACTGAATTAGAAATTTTGCTTTCCCTTAAGCCGGTCCTGTGATAGCATAAGGGAGAGCTTGAGGGGTAGTAATGTACATTGGTGGTGATCAAGTGCGGGACGATGACAGTGTACATGACGGGAAAGAAGTGACTCGGTTTCCGGGCAAGAAGGTCAACACCTATGTTTTTTCTCGAACCCGTCGGTATGATGCGATATTTCGGGCTGATAAGTGAAAAGCAGTTGGCGCAAATCAGGGAGCGTTTTCATTGAGGAGATTTGTATAAGCATGGAGTTGAACAGCACATACAATACTGTCTGCAGTCTGCTCGGGGCGGCATTATTCGGCAGAGTGCCGGAAATCGCAAACGAGACCGACTGGAACGCCGTATACTCCGAAATGAAAGCGCAGACAGTTCAGGGACTTGCAGCAGGGATATTTCCGGAGCTTCCGATTCCGGAAGAGATTAAAAAAACATGGCAAAAAGAAAGCCTTTATTTATTCGCAAAAGGAAATCGCCTGTGTTTTGCACAGGCGGAACTGACAGACCTGCTTGAAAAAGCCGGGGTCCCTTATGTGATACTAAAGGGGACATCTGCGGCCATGTATTATCCGGAACCTTTGCTGCGCGTCATGGGGGACGTAGATATCTTTGTGCCTGCGCAGTTTTTTGACGCGGCAGCTGAGCTGATGAATGAGAACGGCTATATGCAGCAAAGGAATGAAGAGGATAACAAACGCCATGTTGCCTACAAAAAACAAGGCATATTGTTTGAGCTTCATCATTCATTTGCTATGGTTAACAGTACTGAAGAAAAGCAATATTTAGACCGGCTTTTGGAAAACTGCTGTTTGCAGGGAAAAACCGAAACAGTTGAACAAAACGGCCAGAGATTTCAGGCGCCGCCGGTTCTCGTCAACGGGATGGTTCTTTTGGAACATATCGCGCAGCATATGATCTCCGGGCTGGGGCTGAGGCAGATCGTCGATTGGATGATGTTTGCAGATAAGGTCCTTGATGATTCGGCCTGGCAGCTGTTTCGGGAAATGGCTGCTAACGCGGGGCTCGAGACTCTGGCAAGAACAGTTACCAGGATGTGCTGCATTTATTTCGGGCTGGAAGGGAACTTCAGCTGGTGTAACGACGCAGACCGGCACTTGTGTGATGAGCTTATGAGTTATCTGTTCGACAACGGAAATTTCGGGCGTAAACAGGGTCATGCTGGGCGTATTGCTACAGTAAGAACACACTACAAGACAACTGAAAATCTGTTTTCGACGCTGCAGCGGACGGGAGAGCATAACTGGAAGCTGTATCAGAAATATCGCTTCCTGAAACCTTTCGCGGGGATATACCAGCTTTTTCGATATTCATGGCAGATGCTTACTGTTCCTAAAAAACTCGGGAGTATCATAAGCGGGAAAAACGAAGCGCAAAGACGGCAGAATATGATGGCCGGCCTTGGCATAACATGTGATTATTGAATTGAAATAAAAGTCTACCTCAGGGGGCAGGGACTGACGGAGAAATTCGAACGAAACAACCTTATATAAAAGGTTAGTTTCGTTCGTTTTTTGACTGAAAGAAAAGCGAATATATATGTGCCTTTAGAAGGCGGCACATATATATTCGCTTGCTTTCCTTTCCCGCACAATTTCCGATTAAGGAATCAGGTGTTGAGCTTTGAGAGGCGCCGTGTGAGGAACTCCTTATATCTCTCTGCTGCAGGCTCCGGGTCCCGGATCTCCATATTCTCGAACTGGAAGATCCATGCGTAAAAGGTCGGGGATTCCTCTATATCCACAACAGCTTCGAAGTTTCCTTTCTCGTCGATCCTGTATATTCTCGTCTCTTCCCCGAATTTGTCGAATACGGCGTTGATCTCCTTCTCCGTGAAACGGAGTATGACCTTGCAGGGCTCGCCTCCGTACATTTTGAACTGTGTTCTGAGATACACCGGAATGTCTGCCCTGTCGTATATCGCGTCGGCGCTGATAAGCATCTCGGAGATCTCTATATTCTTCATCCTGTCCACCCTGTAGACGACTCTGGTCCCGCCTTTGGAGCTGTCGTGTGATACGAGATAGCACTGATCCTCAACATAGGCTATGACTACAGGATCTGCCGTATATTTCTTTCCTCCGTGTCTCTCGACGAGCTTGCCGGTATAGTCTTTTCTGCAGTATCTGAAATGTATCTTTCTGCTTGAACGGATCGCGTCTTCTATTATGCCTATGTTATAAGTCGTTTTTATATCGTTTTTCTTTCTCGCTGCAAAAATGACGGACTCTTCCTCAAATATATCTCTTTTGCAGTAACCGGCGAAATCGGAAAGCTTCCTTGTAAGCTCGACCGTTGTTTTCCCGTCTATAAAAGAGGCTGCCTTGAGGGCATTGAATACAAGCTTTACCTCGGATCTGTCCAGAGGGCAGTTCTTTCTGTAATAGGCCTTCTCCTTTCCTTTGCGCTCGGTCCCGAGCTCGAAAATGTTTTCGTTTATCAGCTCGAGATCCTTTGCAAGGGTCTGCCTCGTAACGGTAAATCCGGCGTCGTCCAGCGCCAGCAAAAGCTCACTTGTCGAAAGGGAGTTGAGCTCGTCGGTGTTGTCGTTCAAGATCTCCGTAAGAGCGTAGAAATAAAGCTTGTCTGTCCGGTTCGTCATATTGCAAGCGCCTCAGTATCAATAAAAACACAATTTGCTGTTAACGTACTTTAACAGCAAAATCTTAGCATATTGATTGGGTGTTGTAAATATGATTAAATCGCGGCTGAGGTGATTACAATTGGAAAACGGAAACAATGTACTCGATGCCCTGGAATTCGCGCCGGGAGAGGAATACGAATACGAAGACTGGCTGAAGATCGGCATGGCGCTGAAGCATGAAGGATATGATTTCGACGTATGGGATAACTGGAGCAGAAACGACCCGAAATACAGCAGGGAAGATAATCTGTACAAGTGGAATTCGTTCGGAGAGGTAGCAAATCCCGTCGGAGCCGGAACGATCATCAATCTTGCGAAAGAACACGGCTTTGTCCCGAAGGCAAAACAGGAAAGCAGCCCGAAAACGGAAAAAGCAGCCTCTGTTTCTCAGAAGCCTGCTCCACCATCTCCGGATGTAAGCCTGGGCGCTCAGTTAAAAAAGCTGGCGGAAAAGATCGTTTATGTGCAGGAGGCTGCAGTCGACCCCGACCCCTGGGGAGAAAAGAGAATAGATTTCACTTATGACCAAAATGTACATGACGGGGCAGCTGAAATGGCCGCCTTTATCCAGGCGCTGTTCAAGCCCGATGATCTTGTTAACTTCGTTACTTCTGACGTTAAGAGAGACGCAAGCGGAAAACTCTGCCCCATGTCCGGAGAGACCAGAAAAGCCGGAGAACTTGTGGCGGATATTCTCGAACACAGGGACGATCCGAAGGAAGCTGTCGGAGCCTGGGATGAGGAGGCCGGAGCCTGGATACGCATGAATCCCACAGACGGGAACGGCGTGGCCGACGCAAATATTACGGATTTCAGATACGCGCTCGTCGAATTCGACCACCTGCCCATACTCACCCAGATCAAGGTCCTGGAAAAGCTCGATCTTCCCACTGCAGCAGTAGTCTACAGCGGAGGGAAGAGCATACACTCCGTTATAAGGATAGACGCAAAAAACGCGAAGGAGTATGCCGAGAGAGTAAACTTCCTGTACAGCTATCTGGATTCCCGGGGTTACGGCCCGGATAAGGCCAACAAGAATCCCTCAAGGCTCACAAGGCTTCCCGGCGTCACAAGAAACGGCAGATACCAGAGGCTGATGATGACAAATGTCGGGCCGAATTCCTGGTATCAGTGGATATCCATACTTGAAGAGACCTCGGACGGACTTCCGGAGATGGATACCCTTTCAAAAGAGCTGATAACAAACAATCCCCCGCTTGCACCGGAAGTTATAGAAGGAGTGCTCAGAAAAGGACATAAGATGATCCTCTCCGGACCTTCAAAGGCGGGAAAGAGCTTTCTTCTGATAGAGCTTGCGGTTGCGATAGCCGAAGGAAAGAAATGGCTCGGTTTCAACTGCACAAGGGGGAGCGTTCTCTATATCAACCTTGAGATAGACAGGCCGAGCTTCATAGAGAGGGTGAAGCTCATATATGAGGAGATGAATTATCCGCTCGATCACCCGGATAATCTCACAGTGTGGACCCTGAGAGGAAAATCCATGCCTCTGGATCAGCTCGTCCCGTATATTATCAGAAGATGCTGCAAGAGGCATTTTGACGTCATTATAATTGATCCGATATACAAAGTGCTCACGGGCGACGAGAACAGCGCCTCGGATATGGGATATTTCTGCAACCAGTTCGACATGCTCTGCAGCGATCTGGGAGTTTCGGTCATATACTGCCACCACCATCCGAAGGGCGATATGGATCAGAGGTCCGTTCAGGACAGGGCTTCGGGCTCCGGAGTCTTCGCGAGAGACCCTGACGCGCAGCTGGATCTCACGCCGCTGGATATCTCAAATGTAAAGTATGACACGGATACGGCTTATCTTATGGCATGTACGGCCTGGAAAATGGAATCCGTATTGAGGGAATTTGCTTCTTTCGCCCCAATAAAGCTCTGGTTTGCATACCCGATCCATATAGCAGACAGCGATGTCGGCAACCTGCTTCTGGGAGCAAAAGCAAAGAAGCCGGGCGGAAAACAGAAGGGCAGCGGGCTCAACCAAGAGACGATAGATACCGCCTTCGAAAGTCTGGCGTCTCAGGGAGAAGTCAGGCTGGACGATCTGGTCGCCAAGCTCGGTATGTCGGAACAGCATGTGAGAAGGACGATAAAAAGCCGGTGCGGAGATTCGTACCTTGTGAAGAACGGCGTCGTTTCGAGAGTTTAATTAACATAATTTGGTTGACTATAATTTGCTGATAATCAGTGATCCGGCAGGCTGCTTTTTGTTTAAAACTTTTTGCTTTTCTCCTAAAGCCTTGATTCTTCGCCTAAAATGCTGTAATATTTAGGAGAAACAATCCGGCGTAGGAGGATGACATCATGAAAATGTTTGACTATTCAAAATATAAAGAATTCAAATGGGATAATGAGATTTTGAATTATCTGTCTCAGATTCATGAATTTAAAGGAATGCAGGAGCTTTTTTCGAGGCAGAAGCCGGTGGAACTGGGGAGGCTTGTTGAAGTAGCTAAGGTTCAATCTGTCGAATCTTCCAACAGAATTGAAGGAATCGTTACAACGAGCTCCCGTATCGGCCAGATCGTTCATGAGAAAACAACACCCAGAAACAGAGATGAAAAGGAAATCGCCGGATATCGTGATGTTTTGAATACAGTCCATGAGAGCCATAACTATATTCCTGTGAGCGGAAACATCATCTTACAACTACATAGGGATCTGATGAAATATTCGGATTCCGGATCAGGCGGAACATATAAAGTCACCCAGAATTATCTGAAGGAAACGAGAGCGGATGGGACTGAATTTATTCGGTTCACACCTGTTCAGCCGTATGAGACGGCCCCGTGTATTGATTCGATCTGCGAAAACTATAGAAAGTCGATCGAAGACGGATCGGTCGATCCCTTGCTGATCATTTCTGTGTTTATCCGTGACTTCTTATGCATCCATCCGTTTAATGACGGAAACGGACGGATGAGCAGACTATTAACATTGTTGCTGCTTTATCGCAGCGGTTATGAGGTCGGGAAATACATTAGTATTGAGATGCATATCGAGAAGACCAAAAGTGTTTACTACGATGCTCTGGAAGAGGCTTCCCGCAACTGGCATGAGGGTGAAGACGACCCAACGCCTTTCATTAAATATATGCTGGGCGTTATTCTTGCGTGCTACAGAGAATTTGAAGAAAGGGTCAGTATTATCAGTGAGACAACAGTGATTACAACTACAAAGGGAGGAAAAGTCAGATCCGTGAGCGTTAAAAGCAGTGCATATGATATTGTCAAAGCTGCTGCAGACACTAAGATCGGGAAATTTACAAAGCGGGAAATTGCGAACATGTGTCCGAGCATAAGTGAGAAATCAGTCGAGCTTGCTTTGAAAAAGCTGCAGGATGAAGGATATGTTGAGAAGCATGGCTCCGGCCGAAATACCTATTATGCCAAGGCTTACTCCTAAAAAGAAAAAAGATATAAGACAATACCCCCTCAAACTCCCCGGAGGGGAGGTTTGACATTTAATATAAATACACTATAATTGACAAACTGAGGGAATTCGGAATTAAGAATTAAGAATTAGGAATTAGGAATATAGAATGGGCAAAGCGGGAAAGACAATACTGATTATTATTATAATACTTGCTGTTCTGGCGGCGGGCGCGTTTGCCGTGTTCAACGGAGTCTTCTCGAAGATGGGAAAGAGCGCAGATCTGAGCTACGGAGCAGACAGTCCGGAATCAGCCGAAGCGCTGGAAAAAGCCGAGGCGGAGCGCAAGGAGGAGATGGAGAGCCTCAGCGAAGAGGAGAAACAGGCGCTCAAGGACGCCTCGGATCCGGAGACGCTTTCTCACAACGGAGTCTATGAAAACGAGGGTATAAAGAACATTCTTCTCATCGGAAGGGACACCAGGAATGAGGACGTCGCCGGAGCGAGCTCGGATGTCATTATTCTGCTCTCGCTGGATGATATAAATGAAAGAATCATTCTGACATCTTTCATGAGGGATACATACCTGACTCTGCCGGGAGAAGACGAGCCCTCGAAGCTATACACTGCTGTAATTAAGGGCGGCCCTGCGTATCTGGAGGAGACTCTCGAGACCTATTTCGGAGCGAAGATAGAAAACTACGCGATGGTCAATTTCACCTGCTTTGAAGAGATAGTAGATGCTCTGGGAGGGATCGACCTCAAGCTCTCGGACAGCGAGTGCTTCAGGGCGGGAGTTACATATGAGGATCTGATCGATGCCGAAAACGGCATTTACCACGTCAACGGCAGGCAGGCTCTCAAATACTGCAGAAACAGATCTTCAACTCCGGGAGCCGATTACGACAGAACGCAGAGACAGAGGATCGTTCTGAAGACGATATGGAATAAAGTAAGGGAGATGCCTGTCACGAAGCAGACGGCTGTCGCTACAAAGGCTCTCGAGTACGTTACGACGGACCTTTCAAGGAGCGAATGCCTGGCGCTGGTCGCAAAGCTGCCTCAGATCAAGGATTATGAGTTTATCTCCCAGAGAATACCGATAGACGGGACCTCGGTCGCCTACAACCCGGACCCGAAATTCAGCATAGTCAGCATGGAGTTTCCCCCGAACAGAGCCTTTCTGCTCGACAGCCTGTACGGAATTGAAGAATGAATTAAGAATCAGGAAAAATAAAGCCCCGGAGCCGTGATGGTTTCCGGGGGTTTTTGTTGGGGTAAAATATTGAAAAAAACAGTTTTGCGTGTAAAATATTAAAATGGGAAAGAATACAGACAGTTTTATCCCTGTCGGCAAGCGAAAGGATAGATAATGATATGAAAAAATGGATCAGTCTTTTACTCGTCCTGGTTATGGTGTTTTCGCTGAGCGGAGGGCTCGGTATCAGTGCCTTTGCGGAGGACCTTGCTGAAAACGCCGTAACGGAAGAGACGGCGGATACGGAAGAGACTTCAGACGAGGAACTCGTAACAGAGGAGCCTGCTGCGGAAGAGCTTCTGAAAGAAGAAATCTTAGAAGAGAAACCCGTAACGGAGGAGCCTGCAGCAGAAGCGCTTCCCGAGGAAGAAACCGTAGAGGAAGAGAGTGAGGACGAGGAAGAAGAGACCATAGACGACAGCGAGAAGTATGTCTTTTCAAAATCTGTCAGAGACGGCGGCACTTATGTCCTGGCGTATGAAGAAGACGGGATCTTCTATGTCGTTACGAATTCTGACGGTGTCCTTTGTGTATCACAGCTTGACAGACTGACCGCAACTGCGGTCGATAAGACCATGCTGTGGACGATATCGAACGGCCCGACAGATTTCGCGTTCGGCAACAACGGTTATTATCTGACTGCTGCTTCAGGCGGCATAGAACTGGTCTCCCGGGAAGATAACGCCTGGTCCTACAGCGGGACTTATATAGACTATACTACGGTATCTGATGTTTCATATATCGCAGTTATTTCCGGAGGACAGCTGTCTGCAAGCGGCGGTGACTTTGGCAGCACTTCCGGCAGAGTCGTGCTCTACAGGCTCGAGAGCGAGATCGAACTTCGGGCCTCAGGATTTTATCAGTCATACAGCAATGAATTAATCTCGGATTCGAATTATACAGTCTTTGTCAGCACTGACCGCCACGGCAGTACAGAGGCGCTTCAGTCGGTTGTTTCCTCTGCGGAGGGATATGTAGAGTCGGTTTACGGCACTTCGATAGATAAGACCGTTCATGGAGGCGATCTGGTCGACAGCGGAGATGTCTCATATAACGGCGCAACAGGTCTTGAGGCTGTGAACATGCAGTACAGTGAGATACTGGAATGGATGGACCCGGCAGGTGCAGATAATTTCTATACTTACGGTCACAGTCACGATCAAAATGTTACTGAAAACGGTGCAAACGGTTTTCTGGACAGCGCAGGCCTGGTCGGAGGCAATTCCGGCGCGGTAGAGCTGAGCAGCTGGGCGTACCTCTGGGGCATTAATCATTTCGAAATGACCTATGCAGATCTTGCAGCGGATGCAGCAAATCAGTTTTTAAGCTGGGTCGACAGTCTTGGAGATGAAGATCATCATGTCATTATTATTGTCAGTCATGTCCCCATGCATCAGAGGCGTGGAGACAATGCCGGCGCTGCTGTCTGGCTCAATGCGATCAATATCGCCGCGGAAAACAACGACATTATTTTCCTTTGGGGGCATAACCATACCCAATCGAACGGTAATGATTTTTCATGTGAATTTGTAGCGCCCGGCGGTTCCATCGTCCCGGAAGGAGGCAACAGCACGCAGATCAATTTCACGTATGCTCTGGCAGGTTATACAAATAAAAGCGCCGGAGATTGGAACGGTTCTGCGATTACTGTTTCCAACGATAGTATCTTCGTTGATCATTTCAAAACGGCCAATCTGTCTGCGACTCCAAACACTGCATTCTATGATACGCGGGACATCATAAGAAGAGACCCTGTTCCTGTGATTTCAGTAGAATATGTTGCAAGAAATAATAATACGGGAGAAGAATATGAGGACGTATCTGATGCGATTATGGCTGCAGGGTCAGGAGAGACAGTTGAGCTTCTGAAAGACTGCTCCGATGATTTTGTAATGGTTACGGTAGGCAGAACGCTTGACCTGAGCGGAAAGACGCTGACAGCGGATTTTGTGGCAGGATTCAGCGGGTCGAATCTGATAGACAGCAGTGACCACGCCGGACTTCTCGCTTGCAGCAATGTCACACTTAACAAAGATAACAGTCAGATGCCGGTGAAGACAGTTGAAGGATATAAATTCCTTACGATAACACCGAGCCAGAGCATTGTCGATCAGGGAAATCCGGATGTTCTGTACCTGAGAACTAGGCCGTACTTCATGAGTCCTGCAATAGGGCACCAGTTCTTTGGTGACGGAATGTCAGATAACGGTATATCGATAGAAGCGAGACTGACATATACTAACAGCCAGGGAAGCAGTTCCAATACATTCTTCTCATATAACGACACACATGCGAGCAGCGTGTATAATGGAGGAACTCCGAGCGTAAGATTCTATGTAAGATTTACCGGAGTAAGTACACTTCAGAATGTAAAGGCGACAACGATTATCAGGTCTGATACAGGAGTTGAGTTCGTTTGTCCGGAGCTTAGTTTTTCTTAAACAGTATTATATAATTGCAGTAAGAAAGGAAGAAAAAATGAAAAAACTGGTTTCACTTATTCTTTGCTTTATACTTGCGTTTTCTCTGCTGCCTGTTTCATCTTTTGCAGAGGAACTGACAACTTCTTCCGACACTATTGTTTCGGAAGAAGTATTGGTGGAAAACGAATCGGAAACAGATGAAATAAAGAATGAAGAAACTCCGGAGGATCTTGAACCGGACCGGACGGAGCCGGAATTGGTTACCGTCAGATTTGAATGTGATCCGAAGGACACGGAAATAACCGTTTACGCCCCTGGAGATTCACAGCAGGAAGAAGATAAGCTCCGAATAATAGAGCCTGAGACAGATGGCAGTTATCTGCTTCTTCCGGGAACATATTATTATGATGCGGTGCGTGAAGGATATGATACCCTTGAATTAAAGGAGTTTACTATTTCAGGAAATACAGAAAGCACAGGATCACAGGTACTTTCTGTTGCGTTGATAACTAAAGCTGATAAATCGGACGATCTTGATGGTAGATCGTTGAATGAAGTTTCTGCTTATTCAGCAGTATTACCTGAAAGTATTTATTTAAAACAAGAATATCCAGAATCATGCACATTGGCGTCGGCTGCGATGTTGCTTCGTTCAAGGATGTATCTAAGTGGAAATAACAATTGGCGCAATATTACCGAATCAGGTATTAATTCAATCGCTTGGGTTAATGGTCAAGGATTAAGAGGAACTTTTACTTATAGCGGATATGGTGCGAGCATCACAGTTACATGTGCAAATTCTTCAGGCATTTCGGTCTCTGCACTCAAACAGATACTTGATGCTCATCCAGAAGGAATTGTTTTTTACACTCAGGTAGCGGAAGGATATAAGCATTCAGTATTATTGACCGATTACGATGAGAATGACATTTTTTATTGTGCTGATCCAGACATGAATTGGAATCCTTATAAACGTATGCCTTTGAAAGACTCTTCTCTTGGACAGTATAGATCAACACAGCAGGAAGTACTTAATTCATTGTTAAAATATTGGTATGTTTCAAACTACAGTATTCCTGCATCCAGTTTCTCCATCGACGTAAACGGCTTGCTGGATGGGGCAGAGGTAGGAGGATTGCCCAATTACGGCTCATTCGATATGTATATTAATGACGTTCTGGTGGCAGACGATGTGGGTGATTATTGCGAGACACATCCGCTGAATACTAGATATGCCATTAAGGATATAAAGCCGTTTGACGGGAAAGAGTATTTAGGACATCTGGAAGACAGCATATCTGGCACGCTTACTGATATAACTACGATCCGGTTGAAGTTTAACACAATTTCCGATGCCACGGAGACACCTGCCACTGCATCATACAACGGATCTGCCTATTATCTGTTCAGCGGGGATTATACCTGGTATGCCGCAAAGCAGATATGTGAAAAAATGGGCGGACACTTGGTAACGATTGCCGATGAAGCGGAGAATTCATTTGTCTTCAACTTTGCAAATCTTGCAACAGATCAGCATTTGTGGATGGGCGGTACCGATAAGGACAGCGAGGGTACCTTTAAGTGGATCAACGGTGAGAGCTTTTCCTATACAAATTGGGAAAGCGGACAGCCAAACAACAATCCCAGCCCGGAAGAAGGAGTAGAAAACTACCTTCAGATGTGGAAGACCGGTACGTGGAATGACGCACCGAGCTGTGAGCAATGGCCTTTCGTGTGTGAGATCGATGCGGTGCCCTGTACAGTAACCTTTGATGCTGACAACAGCACAGATACAATAGAAGTGTCAGTTAATTACGGCGAAACCGTGACACAGCCGCAAGATCCTGTTAAAAGCGGCTATATTTTCTCCGGCTGGACTCTGAACGGTGAATCGTATGACTTTACAACACCTGTTACAGGAGACATTACTCTGAAGGCAGCATGGACAGAAGCTGCTGCAAGGAATAAAAATACAGGAAAAGGGTATACAGATGTATCCGATGCACTTATTGCGGCAGGATCTGAAGAGACAGTAGAGCTGCTCGAGGACTGCTCCGATGATATGGTAATGGTTCCCGTAGGAAGAACACTTGATCTGAACGGTTATACATTGACAACGCAATACCTTGCTGCATTTAACGAAACGAATGTTATAGACAGCAGTGAGTACGCAGGACTTCTGGCTTGCAGCAATGTAACACTGAATGTAAACAACAGTCAGATGCCTGTTAAAATAAATGAAGGATATAAATTCCTTACGATAACACCGAGCCAGAGCATTGTCGATCAGGGAGATCCGGATGTTCTGTACCTGAGAACTAGGCCGTACTTCATGAGTCCTGCAATAGGACACCAGTTCTTTGGCGACGGAATGTCAGATAACGGGATATCGATAGAAGCGAGACTGACATACAC
>CADCKQ010000006.1 GCA_902802045.1 Oscillospiraceae bacterium
CTGGTCACGTCCATGGGACTGAAAATGCTGATCGGCGGTCTCTTGCTTTTGCGGGGATAATTCGTTATACTTTTTCCGAAAGCGAGGGATCCATATGCCGTTGATCGTCGATAAAGAGGCCGTTCGCAAAGAAATCCTGATGGCCTTTGAGCGCTGTATTGAAAAGAAACCCATGACGAAGATCACCCTGCGGGATATTGCGGAGGAAGCAGGGATGTCGCATCCCAAGCTCCTGCACTATTTTGAGAGCCGGGACGATCTGGTGGTCAGCTATCTGCGCTATACCAAGGACTATATGACCGAGAAATGCAAGATCTGGTTTGCAACGCATCCGCGCGCGGACTATGAGAGCAACCTCGCCTACATGAACGCTTTCATGGCCTATGTTGCCAAGGGCGATCCCGAGGAGAAGCGCCCCAACGCCACCACGCAGACCTACGTGCTGGCTCACTACAGCGACGTAGTCGCGGATCTGGTCAAGGGGGAGTTTCGCGAGTGGCGCGAGACCATGGAGCAGTGCCTCGTGGCGATCTATGGCCCGGAGGTCGGGCACCGTGAGGCTGAGGCCATGATGATCCTCATTGCCGGTACCTTCATCTGCAACTACAACGGCGCGCTGACCGGCGAGATCAGCGACAATATCATCGGATATCTGGGTAATTTAACACTTTCATAAAAAGGATGATTCCATGAAGATTCACGTGCTGCAGTGCGGAAGCATCCGCGTCGATTCGACCGTTCCCTTTGGCAAGCGACTCGATCTGATCGAAGCGGCAAAGCAGCTCACTGCGGCGGATAAGAACCGAATCACGCTCCCCGTTTTTACCTATCTGATCGAGCACCCGAAGGGACTGATTCTTGTGGATACCGGCTGGTGCCGGGAGATAAGTCCAGACGGCGTATACGATCCCAAGGCGGCAGCCGCAGTTCTCCCGTCTCAAATGGTGGCGCTCTTTCATCCCTTTGTACCGAAAGGGATGGCAATTCACGAGCAGCTGGCGGGTATGGGCATTCAGCCACAGGATCTGGACTATGTGCTGCTGACGCACCTTGACGTCGATCATGTGTCGGGTCTCCGACATGTGAGCGGAGCAAAGCACATTGTTCTGCCGGAATACGAGTACTACTGGTCCTGCCGCACTGTGTACAAGATCCGGCAGCCGCAGGATCTGTGGATCCAATACCCCATGGAGCGCCCGTTCTATCGGGGCTCGTCTCTCGGGCCGAATCATTGGGTCATCGATCTGTTCGGGGATGAGAGCATTCAGCTGGTCAATGTGCCCGGTCATACGGAAGGTCAGGCGGCGGTTGTGATCCGAAACGGCAAACGCTTTGCCCTTCTGACGGCGGACGCAGCCTTCTCTCCGCACAACTGGCAGGAGATGATCGTACCGGGCTACGGCTTCGCCCGGGATTTTCAGAGGAAGAGCCTCCGCTGGATCGCGGACATGGCCGCAGACCCGGGCTGCGTAGCCGTGCTGTGCAGCCACGACCCGGATGTCAATCCGGGGGTAATTGTCTTATAATATTTAGGAAAAATGAGTAGACTCCACACAACATACAGACTGGTCTCCGATTTTGATGATTTTGTTCAAAATCGGTTTCCGCACTATTATGGCGGAGAGCGAGGGATTCGAACCCTGAGATATATACATCAGACAGGCACTTCGTTTAATACGAAGTGCCTGCTTTTTACGCGTCACGCGTGACAGGAGAGCTGAAAATCAGAAAGTATTGATTTAACTGGATTCGTGACACGTGTGACGCGAGTGACGCGTATCTGAATACACCTCAAAAGTGCATTTAAGGCATATATCAATTTTCCCGTCACACGTGTCACACGTGTCACAGGCATTGAAACCACTAGAGTTCTTCCGTCATGATTTCTATTGCTCGTGACACGTATTTTGTATTCTTCCAAAAGACGGTCTGCATTCTTCAGAATATGTTTGACTCCCCCCTTTCGACCGGGAGTGACGTCAGCCGATCGTAACAGACAACTTTTTTACTGATTTTTCTGCTCTATTATGTCCTTGAGAGTTACGCCGTCCAGGTAATCGCTGATGATCCTGTCGAGCTCCGTCCAGACCGGAAGCGTCTCGCATTTTTCTTTGCGCGGGCAGAGGTTCTCGTCCGTGGAGAGGCATTTTACCGGGGCAAGGCTTCCCTCCGTAGCGCGGAGGATCTCTCCGAGAGAGTATTCTCCGACAGGTCTCGAGAGCCTGTAGCCGCCGCTCTTGCCGCGCGCCGTATCGAGCATCCCCGCCGCTATGAGCTGAGGCATCAGCTGCTCGACATATTTAAGCGAGATATCCTGCCTCCAGGCTATATCCTTCAAAGAAACGAAGCCCTCATCCGCGTGCTCCGCAAGGTCCAGAAGCAGTCTCAGCGCGTATCTGCCGCGTGTAGAAATAACCATGGTGTTTTTTAAGCCTCCGATTCGATAAGCTTCGGGTCTATCAGGCTCTCCATCGTATGCCAGCCGAGCACTGCGCATTTCACCCTCGCAGGCATGTGCGAGATGTCTATGAGCGCTCCGGCCTCCTCCAGCTCATCAAGCTCACTCTCGCTGACGGAGCCTTTGATCATGCGGAGAAAGAGCTCCGACAGATGCAGGGCCTCCTCCTTCTTTTTTCCGATGATGAGATCCAGCATCATATCCGCCGAAGCCTGCGAGATCGCGCAGCCGTCGCCCGTGAAAGCCCCGTCTTTTATTATACCGTCTTCTATGTATAAAAAAAGTGTGATGTCGTCGCCGCAGCTCGGGTTTACCCCGCGAAGCTCCATGTTCGCGCCAGGAAGATCATGCTTGTGCGCGGGGCGCAGGTTGTGGTCGTTTACGATCTCCCTGTAGAAGCTATTCTGCATAACCCATTCTCCCCCTTACCGTTTTGAGGCTCTCCTCAAGGCGCAGGATCTCCTCCTCCGTATTGTAGAACATAAGGCTTACCCTGGCAGTGGAGGGCGTGTTCAGGAACTTCATGAGAGGCTGTGCGCAGTGATGCCCGGCGCGGATGCATATCCTGTCGGCATTCATGATCTCGGCTATGTCGTGCGGGTGGACGCCGTCTATGGTGAAGGTGAAGATCCCGTTGTGAAGGGAGGCCTCCCGCGGACCGAGGAGATTTAAATGCGGCACGGACTTTAAGGCTTCAAAGGCGATATTTCCAAGATACTGCTCTCTGGCCTCGATGTTTTCCCGGCCTATTTTGTTGTAGTAGTCTATCGCAGCCGCGAGGCCGACGGCTCCGCCGGCGTTTACGGTCCCCGCTTCAAATTTGTGCGGAAGCTCCGCCCATGTGGCGCCTTCCCTCGTCACGTACTCGATCATCTCTCCGCCCGTCAGGAACGGAGGCATCTCTTCGAGCAGTTTCTCTCTGCCGTACAGGACGCCTATACCCATCGGTCCGCACATCTTGTGCCCGGAAAACGCCAGAAAATCGACACCGAGCGCCTGCACGTCTACCCTGAAATGCGGGACGCTCTGGGCTCCGTCGCAGACGAACAGAGCGCCGAGCTTATGTGCTTTTTCCGCGAACTTCTTTATGTCGTTTCGGACTCCCAGGACATTGGATACCTGGGTCATCGCGACGATCTTCGTCTTTTCGCCGACTGCAGCGTCGAATGCCTCGTCGGTGATAAGACCCTCTTCGTCACATTCTATGAACCTGAGCAGCGCTCCGGAGCGTTTCGCAGTCATCTGCCATGGGATCAGATCGCTGTGGTGTTCCATTATCGTTATGGCTATCTCATCTCCGGGGCACAGGCGCTCCGTCAGACAGAAAGCGGCCAGGTTAAGGCTCTCGGAGGCGTTTCTGGTGAATATGATCTCTTTTGTGCTTTTAGCGTTTATAAAGCTTCTTACCGCTTCTCTCGAATCCTCATAGGCATCCGTCGCCGCCTGGGAGAGGTCGTAGAGACCTCTCAGAGGATTGGCGTTCGATTCCTCGTAATATTTCCGCATCGCGTCCAGAACGCAACATGGCTTCTGTGCGGTCGCGGAGCTGTCCAGATAACAAAGCGACGGGTCGCTTACGAGCAGGGGGAAATCTTTTCTTACGTCATTCCAGTTCATGTCAGTCCTCTTTCAGAAGGGCGGCTCTCAGCTGCCCGTCGGGTATTCTCCGGATTATCGCGTCAACTCTGGCCTTGGCCATGAGCTCCGTGGCAGAAGCGTTGTCTATTCCGCGCGACTGCAGGTAAAACAGCAGATCCTCGTCGAGCCGGCCAATGCTCGCCCCGTGGTTTCCGACCACATCTTCCTCGGAGCACAGGATCACGGGTACGCTTCTGTTGCGGACGGTATCGTCTATGAGGAGCACGTCCTCAGTCTCATTTCCGACGGCTCCGGCACAGCCGCGGCGCAGATCTATGGTTCCGCGCAGAAGCTTGGATGCCCTGTCGAAGAGGACGCCAGAGGCGCGGATCAGACTCTCGGTCTTCTTCCCCGTATGTATGGCCTCGCAGTTCATATCCATGAGCTCCTCGCCTTCCAGACGGTAGCCGATGTTCGCTTCGAAGCGGCTGCCCGCTCCCGCGAGCGTCACGCTGCAGTTGTCGTATGTGGCCCTGCCGCCCAAGATCACGCGGTACCACTCGAAAACGGCGTCTTTGCCGCAGGTGACCTGTATGTCGTTCACCGCGCGGCTTTCCTCCTCCGCGTAACGGACCTGGATGAGGCGGAATACGGCGTTGTCCTCAAGCTCCGCTTTCAGCCTTACCGCTTCGTTCAGGATCAGGATCTTTTCGTCACCGCAGGCGATAGCGAGCCGCTTCTCCGGAGCGCTCTCCCCGGCCAGGAGATGCGTGCCGTTTACATGAAGCCAGCCGAAGGTCTTCGCGAGCGGCGTATTAACCGTTACAGTCTTTTCCGTCATCAGCCGATCGCCCCCTTCATCTCTATTCTTATAAGATTGTTCATCTCAACGGCGTACTCCAGCGGCAGCTCCTTGCTGACATTGTCCGCAAAGCCGCTGACTATCAGCGCTCTGGCCTCGTCCTCGCTCAGGCCGCGGCTCATCAGATAGAACACGGCGTCATCCGAGATACGGCCTATCCTCGCCTCATGGCCTATGTCCGCTTTTGCCGTTCTTATGTCCATCGCGGGAATCGTATCCGAGCGCGAGATATCGTCCACCATAAGCGACTGGCAGGAGACGGAGGATCTGCTGTTTACAGCCTTTGGCTCCACGACTATGGCGCTGCGGAATGTGCTTATGCCGCCGTCCTTGGAAATGGAGCGCGTGTTGACATAGCTCGTCGTGTCAGGCGCGCCATGCACTACCTTGCATCCGGTATCCAGATTCTGGCCCGCGCCCGCGAAGGTGACGCCCGTGAATTCGCTTCTTGCTCCGGCACCCTTCAGAACGCTCATGGGGTACAGGTAGCTTACGTGCGAGCCGAAGGAGCCGCTTATCCACTCGATCTTGCCGCCTTCCTCAACTCTTGCCCGTTTGGTGTTCAGGTTATACATGTTCTTCGACCAGTTTTCGATGGTCGAATATCTGAGTTTGGCGTTTTTCCCCACATAGAGCTCCACACAGCCCGCATGCAGGTTAGCGACGTTGTATTTGGGGGCCGAGCAGCCCTCTATGAAGTGAAGGTCCGCGCCCTCGTCGACGATTATCAGCGTGTGTTCGAATTGCCCCGCTCCCGGCGCGTTCAGTCTGAAATAGGACTGGAGCGGTATCTCCACCGAGATCCCGGGCGGCACATAGACAAAGGAACCTCCGGACCAGACCGCTCCGTGGAGGGCGGCGAATTTGTGGTCCGTCGGGGGAACGAGATGCATGAATCTTTCACGTATCATATCCGCGTATTCGCCGTGAAGCGCGCTCTCGATATCCGTATACACCACGCCCATGGCCGCAACCTCCTTACGGACATTGTGATACACGAGCTCGCTGTCGTACTGCGCTCCGACGCCCGCAAGCGAAGTACGCTCCGCCTGAGGGATCCCGAGGCGCTCGAAGGTGTCCTTTATGTCGTCTGGGACATCCTCCCAGCGGGTGTTCATGCGCTCGGCGTTGGGGCGGACATAGGTCACGATGTTGTCCATGTCGAGGCCTTCTATCGAGGGCCCCCAGTCAGGCATCGGGGTGCGTTCGAAGATCTCAAGTGACTTGAGGCGGAAATCGCGCATCCAGTCCGGGTCTTTCTTCTCGGCTGAGATCTCTTTTATGATCTCCGGAGTCAGGCCGCTTCTCACCCTGTATGCGTCATTTTCCTCAAAACGGAAATCGTAAAAGGCGCGTTTTACGTCCTCTATATGAGTCTTGGTCTCACTCAAGCGATCGCCTCCTCAAATGCGGAAAAACCGTTCTCCTCTATCTCCTTTATGAGCTCCGCGCCGCCTTCTTTCACAATCCTGCCGTTGACGAGCACATGCACCTTATCGACATGAAGAGCGTCCAGGATCGCCGCGTTGTGCGTGATCACAAGAAGAGACGCCTCCTGGTCCTTCTGAAACTCTTTTATTCCTCGGGAGACGGTCTTTACGGCGTCGACATCGAGGCCCGAGTCCGTCTCGTCAAGAATTGCCAGCGACGGTTTGAGCAGTAAAAGCTGGAGTATCTCAGCCTTCTTTTTCTCGCCGCCGGAGAATCCGACGTTCAGGTCGCGCTCCGCGTAGCTGTGCTCCATCTGGAGCGTATCCAGCGTCGCGCGGACCTGCTTGCGGAAATCCCAGAGACGGAGCTTTGTCCCGCTGCGCTGTTCGATCGCGCTCCGCATAAAATTCTCAAGGGAGATCCCGGGTATCTCTATCGGATTCTGGAAAGACATGAAAAGCCCGCTTGCAGCCCTTTCATTTACGCTCTTCTCCAGAAGATCCTCGCCGTGAAACCTTACCTCTCCGCCCGTGACCGTATATTGCGGATTTCCCATCAGAGCGTTGCCGAGAGTGGACTTGCCCGCTCCGTTAGGCCCCATCAAAACGTGTGTTTCGCCGGGACCTATGCTTATATCCACGCCGTGAAGTATCTCTGAATCTTCGACCGAGACACGCAGATCTTTAACTGTCAGCATATCTGCCGCCATACATTTTCCTCCTCGCTTAATCCCTACTTATTTAGTATGAATTATATATAACATAAAGTCCCGGATAATGCAACATTATTCTGCTGCCTGTCCGGGATATGGAAAAGTGTTATATCGATCTTAGCGTCTCTGTATGATGCCTCCGCCGAGCGGAAACAGGGTGTGGGGCAGCGTCTCCTGAGTAAGGTTATAGAGCACATAGCTCTGGTCCTTTTCGGGATCGAGGGCTTTATACAGGTGCCAGCCTTTTTCGTCGTGTATTATGCGTGCGTAATGCCCGGTAACGACCGCCTCGCAACCGAGCTGCCAGGCGTATTCCTGGAGCAGTTCGAATTTCATGTACCGGTTGCACGCGATACAGGGATTCGGCGTCAGCCCGCGGGCATAGCTCTCCGCGAAAGGGACTATGACCTGCTCCCGGAACTGTTGCGTAAAATTGCATACATGATGTGTTATCCCGAGATGCAGCGCTACACTGTAGGCATCCTGAATATCCGTCAGTGAGCAGCAGGTCTTCGCGGATGAGATGCCGGCATCGGCATTGTCAAACAGCTTCATCGTTACACCGATACATTCGTATCCCGCCTGCAGGGTAAGCCATGCGGCGACGCTGCTGTCGACCCCGCCGCTCATCGCGATCAGGGCTTTCATATTAACAGACTCATATCCGCTCAACGCTTTACCGTCTCCACCGCTTTTTCGATCCTTGCCACAAGCTCCCGCGCCTCTTCTTCGGTATTGTATCTGCCGAGCGAAATGCGGAGTGCCCCCTGCGCAAGCCCGTGAGGCAGGCCGATGGCGCGAAGGACATGACTAGGCTCCGTATTGCCTGAGGTGCAGGCAGACCCTGAAGAAGCGGCGACTCCCAGCGAATCGAGCTCCATCACGAGGGACTGCCCGTCAGTTCCCTCAAACGAGAAATTGACTGTTCCCGGAAGACTGCCGACAATATCTCCGTTTATCTTCGACCCCCGTATACGGGAAAGGCCGCAGATCAGGATATCCTTCATTTCCTGAAGCTGCTGCGCTTTTGTTTCTCTCTCTTCACACGCTATCCGGTAGGCCTCCGCCATTCCGACTATGAGCGCGGTGTTCTCGGTGCCCGGCCTTCTGGTCTTTTCCTGTTTCCCCCCGTGCATCAGATTGAGGGGCGCTTTTCCCCTTCTGCAATACAGCAGGCCTATGCCCTTAGGGCCGTAAAATTTATGTGCAGACATCGAGAGCAAGTCTATATTCAGGGCATCGACATCGATTGGGAGAATGCCTGCGGCCTGGACCGCGTCCGTGTGGAAAGCAACTCCGTACTCACGGCAGATCTCCCCTATCTCCTTTACCGGCTGTATCGTTCCGATCTCATTGTTTGCAAACATCACGGAGACAAGCGCTGTTTCGGGCCTTATAAGCGCCTTGACCGATTCGGGGCCGATCCTCCCTTTCCTGTCAGCGGACGCGTAGCTTACGGAAAAGCCCTCTTTTTCAAGAGCTTCCGCCGTGTGAAGGACCGCATGATGTTCGATGCCATCCGTTATGAGATGAGTTTTTCCCTCCGGGGCTGTCCTTTTCAGCGTTCCGGCCAACGCCCAGTTGTCGCTCTCGGTTCCGCCCGAAGTAAAATATATCTCCCCGGGCTCGCAGCCTAACAGCTCCGCGATGGTGCTCCTGCTCTTTTCTATCGCCCTTCTCGCTTCACGGCCGGCTCTGTAAAGCCCGGACGCGTTGCCGTAGCAGTCGGTGAGCCAGGGATTCATGGCTTCGAGGACTTCAGGCGCGAGACTTGTGGTCGCGGCATTATCCGCATAGATATAATCCGTCATATTCCGCTCCCGCTTCCGTCCTCAAGCAGGACCAGCATGGTCCCTCCGCACACCATTCCCTCGCTCTCAGCGACTTCCCCGCGAAGATCTATGAATATCGTTTTGTATCTGCCGGTTCCTATGATATCTACGGCTTCCCTGATCACTTCTCCCTCGCTGCAGCCTCCGCCGATGCTTCCGGTCACTCTTCCGCTCCTGTCCACGGACATCTTTGCTCCAGCCTCCCTCGGAGTCGAGCCCTTTGTTTCCAGAACTGTAGCTACGGCTTTAGGCTCGTCGTTTTCCGCGAGATGATCTATTATGTCCGTATCGAGGTCCGACGCATTCAGGAACCTCTCCGGATTTGAGTTGTACTCGGGCTTTCTCCTGTATGCGATCACCTCGGCTACGATAGCGATCGCGATCTCCTCAGGAGTCAGCGCGCCTATGTCGAGCCCGATCGGCGTGCTTATCCTTTTTATGTATTCTTCGCTGTAGCCCTCTTTTACCAGCATCTCGAGAAGTCCCCTCACGCGTCTCCTCGACCCTATCTGTCCCAGATACGCGGGCTGGACTCCCGGAAGTATCGCTCTCAGGCAGTCCGCGTCGTGGACGTGGCCTCTTGTGATTATTACCACATAATCGTATGAGTTGATCCCGAGGCTCTTTATCGCTTCCGGAAAAGTATCGCAGATGACCTGCTTTGCCTTCGGAAAGCGGGTCTCATTCGCAAACGCCGGCCTGTCGTCCGCCACATATACGTCGAAGCCGCAGTCCGCGGCAAACGAGCACACGGGGACCGCTATATGCCCCGCGCCGAGCACTATGAGCCTGCCTTTGGGAAGCACCGGCTCAGTAAAGACAAAACCGTTTTCTTTTTTCTCGAAAAGAGGCCTGATGCCCTGCTTTGAATCCGGAGCGATTGCGCCGATGCCTTCCTGAACTGTTCTGGTCAGATCGGTCCCTATCGTCCCCTCGCTATCTTTGAATACAGTGACAACAGACATGTTTCTGCCTTCGGCAAGAGCGATTTTTAATTCCCTGTATACATTCATTTTCTTCTGGCCCCCAAATTACAGGATTACTTCCACCGTATCGCCCGCTTTTGCTTCTCCTTCTTCCGATACGCTTACGAAAATGCCTTCTCTGGGCATCACACAGTCTCCCGCCTGTTTGCGGATCGCGCAGTCCTGATGGCATTCTTTCCCGATCTGGGTCACCTCGCAGACGGCTGTCCCGATCTTCAGTTTCGTCCCGACGGGCAGTTTGTACAGGCATATCCCCTCGCACAGGATATTCTCCGCAAATGCCCCCGGGTAGAGCCTTACACTGATCTTTTCCTGAAGATTGTCAACGCTCTCCTGCCCGAGGAGGCTTACCATTCTGTGCCAGTCCCCCGCGTGCGCGTCGCCGGGGATCCCGAGGTGCGGCACAAGCCTTATGCTTTCTACCGCGTGTTTCTGTTCGCCCTTTTTCCCGCTGATACAGACCGCCTTAATTTTACCGTGCAGCGTTTCCATGTTCGATTCCTCCTGAATGTATCTTTTTTATCTTCTTTCGGTGATTCGTTGTGCAGTTTCAGGCAGGTAAATATATTTAAATACTGTTTAAATATGTTTATACATCAAAAAAGGTGGCCGAATCGATATCGGCCGCTCTTTCGGTCAGATGATGTGCTGTCAGCAGTCCTCTTCGCAGCGGACAAGATCCTGAAGGGTGTATTTCTTCAGATAACCGCTGACGACTTCATTCAGTCCGCTCCAGAGCGGAAGTGTACGGCATATCCCTGCCCTGCTGCAAGGCCTGCTGTCCTCAGCCAGACAGGCGACAGGGGCCAGTTCCCCTTCCATTACCTTGAGAACATCGTATACGCTGATCTGATCCGCGTTCCTTGTAAGACGGTATCCGCCGCCTTTTCCGCGAAGTCCTTCCAGGAAGCCTGCTTTCACCAGATCCTTTACGATCAGCTCCAGATACTTTTCCGAGATCTCCTGTCTTCCGGCGATATCGATCAGACGTATATTCCCGTCATCCGGGTGTTCGGCAAGATCTGCCAGCATTCTCAGAGCATAGCGCCCTCTCGTTGAAATCAGCATCTCATTTTCTCCCTTGGGAAATTCCGGAATCTATATTTAAAGATATTATACCCGTTTGTTAATGGGTTTTCAATATTTTTCAATTTCCTATTGACAAGCTGGGTAATAGGTGCTAAATTCTCTCCATCGGATCTGAGCATATTTTTCAGAAAGGAATATGATGCAATGCCAAGCCGCAACATTATGAAAAAAGCTGCATGTTGTCGGATCAGCTCCCGGACTTTCAATGATGGTCGGGGCATTCGGCGTGCGCTGTTCTGCTCTTTCTGAATAACAGATTTTCACGACCATTGTCCGGGAGCTTGAATGAGCCCCCGGTTTTTTTGTGTTCGGACCCGAAATGAAAGAATGTAATGAGGAAAACCGTCTGATGTTTAATGATTTGCGCGAAACCGTCCAGGCATACAAAGACAGAGACCCCGCAGCCCGTTCGACCATGGAGATACTCCTTCTGTATCCGGGTCTCAAAGCTACACAGAGCCACAAGGCTGCACACTGGTGCTATGAGCACGATCTCAAATTCCTTGCCAGATTCATCTCACAACGGAGCCGTCATCACACCGGAATAGAGATACACCCGGGTGCAAAGATCGGGAAGAGGCTTGTCATAGACCACGGAATGGGAGTGGTCATCGGCGAAACCGCCGAGATAGGCGACGATTGCCTCCTGTTCCACGGCGTTACGCTCGGCGGTACAGGCAAGGAATCGGGGAAACGTCACCCGACGATAGGAAACAATGTACTCATAGGCGCCGGAGCAAAGGTTCTCGGACCTGTGGTGATCGGAGACGGGAGCAGAGTGGCGGCAAATTCCGCGGTCCTGAAGGATATACCACCGAACTGCACGGCTGTCGGAAGCCCCGCGAGGATCGTTAAAGTCAACGGAGAAAAAGTCAATTATGTTTCCGATGTGGATCAGATAAACGTCACCGACCCGGTCGAGATGGAGCTTGCTGCGCTCAGAGCGCAGATAGCGGAGATCTCCGGGCAGAGAGAATCCGACGGCAGCGGGATCTGAAATAATAATAATTAATACTAAATATAAGGAGAAACTATCATGTCAAAAATATTTACAGCAGCCGATCAGCTTATCGGCAACACACCGCTTCTTGAACTCACCAATATCGAAAAAGAACTCGGCCTGAAAGCAAAGATCGCAGCGAAACTCGAGTATTTCAATCCGGCAGGCTCCGTAAAGGACAGAATAGCCAAGGCCATGATCGACGACGCGGAAGAAAAAGGTTTGCTTAAGCCCGGCTCCGTTATCATAGAGCCGACCTCCGGAAATACAGGCATAGGTCTCGCTTCCGTGGCGGCGGCGAGAGGCTACCGCATTATAATCGTCATGCCCGAGACCATGTCCGTCGAGAGGCGCCAGATAATGAAAGCCTATGGCGCGGAGATAGTCCTGACCGAAGGCTCAAAAGGAATGAAGGGCGCTATAGCCAAAGCGGACGAGCTTGCAGAAGAACTCCCCGATTCGTTCATACCCGGGCAGTTCGTTAACCCCGCGAACCCCGCGATACACAAAGCCACTACCGGCCCGGAGATCTATGAAGACACGGACGGAGACATAGCAGCTTTTGTAGCCGGCGTGGGAACAGGCGGTACCCTCACCGGCGTTGGTGAGTATCTGAAATCAAAGGATCCCTCTATTAAGGTGGTCGCCGTGGAGCCTGCAGCTTCTCCCGTGCTCTCGACGGGCGTCGGAGGCTCGCATAAGATCCAGGGCATAGGCGCAGGATTTGTGCCCGATGTGCTCAACACGAAGATCTACGACGAGATCATAACCGTTCAGAATGAAGATGCCTTTGCGACCGGGAAGCTCATAGGCAAAAAGGAAGGCGTTTTAGTCGGAATATCTTCCGGAGCCGCGACCTGGGCAGCCATCGAGCTTGCCAAACGCCCCGAGTTTGAGGGAAAGACTATTGTAGTCCTGCTTCCGGATACCGGCGACAGATATCTCTCAACAGCGCTTTTCGCGGATCAAACCTGATCAAGGCTTACAAATCAGTACAAAAGAAAAACCTGATTTCTTCAGAAATCAGGTTTTTGGTGGGGGAAGGTGGATTCGAACCACCGAAGGCATTGCCAGCAGATTTACAGTCTGTCCCCTTTGGCCACTCGGGAATTCCCCCATATTCGGTTCGCTGTGGAGCTGGTGGACGGATTCGAACCCCCGACCTGCTGATTACAAATCAGCTGCTCTACCGGCTGAGCTACACCAGCGCGACCAGCCTTGATATAATAGCAAAGGGGGATTCAAAAGTCAACAGATTTTTTTCTTTTATATCAGTTTGTTCCTGTCAGATCGAAGTCCGGTATCATCTCATCCGTGCCCGAGCTGAGCTCCTGCCAGAAGCCGCCGGATATCCCCCGCTTTTCCATGTAGATGCGCATATTTAGGTTCGTCTCCGCGTCTATTCTTTCATTTAATTCGGGATATTTTTCAAACTTCCCCATCGGCGTATACTGGCTCATGAGCGAGAACAAAACGGCATCCTCCTCAAAGTTCTCAGCCACCCAATCTATACAGTCCATTGTATTCATTTCCCAGCCGGGCATGATAAGATGCCGAATAAGCACCCCGGAGAGCAGCATGCCGTTTTTATCCAGCACATAGTTCCCCTTATGCTCATACATCTTCTTTATGGCAGCTGTCGCAATTTCCGGATAGTCGGGCGCTGCTGAGTATCTCTTAGCCATCTCCGGCTTCAGATACTTGAGATCGGGCATGTAGACTGAGACATAGGGATCTAAAATCTCAAGAGTTTCAATACTCTCGTATCCGGAGCTGTTCCAGATCACAGGTATATCCAGGGAAGCCATATCGAGCGCCTCCGCGATGACCCTTGCATAAGGCGTGCCGGTGACGAGATTTAAATTATGAACGTTCTTGTCCCGGAGCCTCAGAAAACACTCCGCAAGCTCGGAAGCACTCATCATTTTTCCGACAGGTTCACTGCTTATACTGATATTCTGGCAGAAGACGCAACTTAAATTGCAACCTGAAAAGAATACGGTCCCCGAGCCTCTCTCACCGCTTATGCAGGGCTCCTCGCCGAAATGCGGAGCCGCTCTTGCGACGAGCGGCAGTGCCGGACATCCGCAAAAGCCTTCTCCGATATTTTCATCTCTGAACGCTCCGCAGTTTCGCGGGCAGTCATTGCAGATAAAGGAATACATACTCCATATTATAGCACAAGATCCCGCGCAATAAAGCACGGGATCTTATCTTATGTCGTTTTTATACGTTTTTTTCTGCAGCTGCAAGCTTCAGACAGACGCAGAATACTTCCATGGCTTTTTCAAGCTCGTCTATCGGCGGGAAGGACGGGGCGATCCTGATAACGCTGTCATCGGGATCGATGCCGTAGGGATGTGTAGCGCCTGCCGGAGTTACGGCCACGCCCGCCTCCTTGCAGAGCTCTACGGTTCTCTTCGCAAGGCCGGGCTTCGTTCTGACGCAAACAAAGTAACCTCCCTTCGGCCTTGTCCATGTGGCGATCCCCTCGGGCGCTATTTCCCTGTCCAGCATATCACAGACCATGTCGAATTTGGGCTTCATGATCACTGCATGCTTTTTCATATGGGCGATCGTGTTCTCTTTATCTTTGAGGAAGAGCACATGTCTCAGCTGGTTCATCTTGTCTGCGCTTATCATCTGAACGCCGAGAAGCTTCTTCATATATGCCATGTTCGCTTCACTGCAGGCAAAGCAGCTTATTCCGGCGCCCGGGAAGGTCACTTTTGAAGTGGAAGCAAACTCGAACACCATATCAGCATTGCCGTATTTCTCGCAGAGCGAGAGGATATCCGGCATCTCAACATAGTCTCCGTCAAATTCGTGGACACAGTAGGCATTGTCCCACATCAGCAGGAAGTCCTCAGCTGCAGGCTTCATGGAGGCTATGCGCCTGACCGTTTCTTCGGAATATATAATTCCCGCGGGATTGGAATACTTCGGAACATTCCACATTCCCTTGACCTTCGGGTCTTTTATGAGCTCCTCTACGATATCCATGTCTGGCCCTTTTTCATCCATCGGAACCGATATGAGTTCGAATCCGAAACTCTCGGTTATACGGAAATGTCTGTCATACCCCGGGACCGGGCAGAGGAATTTGAGTCCTTCCTGTTTCGCCCAAGGCGAAGAGCTGTGCAGAAGCCCGTGTGTAAAGGCTTTTGCCACTGTATCATACATGAGCGTGAGGCTCGCGTTCCCGCCGACGAACACCTGCTCCTCTCTGCATCCCAGGATATCGGCAAAGAATCTTCTTGCCTCAGGCATGCCGGCAAGCTCGCCGTAGTTGGCAGCATCGACCCCGTTTCTGACCATGTCATCTCTCTGCGTAATGAGCGAAAGCATGGGAATAGAAAGCGCGACCTGTTTTGTCTCGGGCTTGCCTCTCATCATATTGAGCTTCAGTCCTTCTGCTTTAAGTTCGTCAAACCTGCTCTTCAGTTCTGCATAATCTGCCATTATTTTAAGCCCTCCAAGCCTTTATCTGTTCTCTGAGCCAGTCTGCCCAGGCGTCAATTCCTTCACCGGTGCGTGCACAGATCGGAATTATCTGTATATCGGGATTCAGTCTCTTTGCATACTTTGTGCAGTTTTCAATGCTGAAATCAAAATACGGCAGCACATCGATCTTGTTGATCAGGAGTACGTCACAGATCGTGAACATCAGCGGATACTTGAGTGGCTTGTCATCGCCCTCAGGAACGGAAAGGATCATGGCATTTTTGGAAGAGCCTGTATCGAACTCTGCCGGGCACACCAGATTGCCCACGTTTTCGAGAATGCAGAGATCAAGATCGCCTGTATCTATCCCTTCAAGCCCCTGTCTCGTCATTGCGGCATCGAGGTGGCACATTCCGCCTGTATGGAGCTGTATGGCTTTGGCTCCGGTCTCGGCTATAGCTGCAGCATCAACATCAGAATCTATATCGGCTTCCATGACTCCGATGCGCATCTCATCTTTAAGGGCCTCTATGGTGCGTTTCAGAGTGGTTGTCTTGCCGCTTCCTGGAGAAGACATCAGATTAAGGAGAAAGACTTTCTTTTCTTTCAACTCTCTTCTGAGTTCATCGGCTTCCCTGTCATTGTTTTCAAAAACACTTTTTTTGATCTCGAGTACTCTGTAGTCCTCCATATTTCCTCCAAATACAAATAAATATCAAATTAACCGTTTCCCGCCTTTAAGCCGGTTCGTATGATTTGCTCATTTCGATTCCCGCGGCGTCATATTCGGTATTGACCATCAGAGCGGGATCTGCCTTGCTTCTCTTTTTTATGACGAGTCCCTGCCCCTGGTTGTTGAAGACCCAGATATAATATCCGGGAAAGGCGGGGTCGGGTTTTCTGAAAGCTCCCGAAACATTGAGTCGGCAGAATTTTTCCCTACCCTCAGGCGTGTCGAGAAGATCGCCCGGACCGTTGTAGAAAAGCTCGTCTTTTACTGCCCTGTCGCGAAACTCGTCCCATTCCTCATCGGGTACCCTGTCAACTTCTGAAGGATCTATCATATGCTGCCTCTCCGCTTATTCTTTTTCGATATGATAATAGCACAATTTGTGTAAATTAACAAGATAAGCGCAGCGGTTCTGTGCGCTTGTCGGGACATTATCTTTCCATAATACAGGTACTGCAGAGCAAAAAAATGCGGGAGCGCTTTAGCGCCCCCGCATAATAACTGTATTTCGGATCAGAGTGCGTTCGTCTTTGCCTTAAGGGCAGAGAGATCCAGGTACTCAGCCTCGGCCGTGAGGCTTTCATCCGTCTCCTCTTCGAAGTTTCTGTAGTCGGCAAGACCGGTTCCCGCGGGAATAAGCTTACCGATAATGACGTTCTCCTTGAGTCCGACGAGGTGATCTATCTTGCCTTTGACCGCGGCATCAGTAAGGACTCTTGTGGTCTCCTGGAATGATGCTGCGGAAAGGAAGCTGTCCGTAGCGAGAGAGGCCTTAGTGATACCCATAAGGAGCTGCTTGTAGCTCGCCTTGGTGAGTCCTTCCTCGCCATCGGCGATACGTCTGTCGATCTCTTCGTTAGCGTGCTTTACTGCTGCCACGTCAGCCATTGCTCCACTCAGGAATCTGGTCGAGCCTGCATCTTCGACACGGCACTTTCTCATCATCTGACGTACGATAACCTCAATGTGTTTCTCATTGATATCAACGCCCTGCTGCTGGTAGACCTTGCGGACTTCAGATGTGATGTAGGATCTTACGCCCTGACGCCCGAACTCGTCGTCGTTAACTCCGCGGATCTCGAGTATCTCGTGCGGATTCAGAGCACCGGAGGTGAGCTCCTGGCCCTTGTCGACGTGGTCGCCCTCATGTACGAGGATACCTGCAGAGTGCGGCACATGATGTACGTCAAGATCTCCGCCCTCATCGGGAACGACTGTTACGTCATACATAGCGCCTTTCTTGGCGTCTTCTATCTTTATCGTTCCGGAGCAGGCTGCAAGATGGGCTTTCTTCTTCGGGTTTCTGGCTTCGAAAAGCTCTTCAACTCTGGGAAGACCCTGTGTGATATCGTCACCTGCTACGCCGCCGGTGTGGAAGGTACGCATCGTAAGCTGTGTGCCCGGTTCGCCGATGGACTGGGCGGCGATGATTCCGACAGCTTCACCCTTGTGTACGGGGCGTCTGATAGCCAGGTTGATGCCATAGCACTTGGCACAGATACCGGTTGCTGCTTCGCAAGTCAGAACAGATCTGACATAGACCTTGTCGATGTGATGTGCTTCCAGAATCTTGGCATCGTCATCAAGCAGCATGTGATCTGTATCGAAAACCACTTCTCCGGTCTCAGGATCAGTGACCGGCTTTGCAGGGAATCTTCCGGAAATAGCAGCCGCAAGAGATTTGACCTGCTGGCCTCTGTCGTATATGGCACTGGCCCATACGCCCTCTTTAGTACCGCAGTCTTCTTCGCGGATAATGACATCCTGGCAGACATCGACCATTCTTCTTGTCAGATATCCTGAGTCGGCAGTTCTCAGAGCCGTATCAGCCATACCTTTTCTCGCGCCTCTGGTGGAGATGAAGTATTCGAGAACAGAGAGGCCTTCACGGAAGTTCGATTTGATAGGAATCTCGATAGTTTTACCGGAAGTGTTGGCCATAAGTCCGCGCATACCGGCGAGCTGTCTGATCTGGTTCATGGATCCGCGGGCGCCGGAGTCTGCCATCATGAAGATAGGATTGAACTTGTCGAGTGAGCCCGAAAGCGCGTCCGTTACTTCTTTTGTGGTCTTCTCCCACTCGGAAACGACGAGTCTGTAACGCTCATCATCCGTGATGTAACCGCGCTTATACTGGCGCTCTATCCCGACGACCTTCTGCTCGGTCTCGCGGATGTATTCATTCTTGGCGGAAGGCACTGTCATATCTGCAACAGAGATCGTTATAGCGCCCTTAGTGGAATACTTGTAGCCGAGAGCCTTTATGGAGTCGAGCATTTCGGCGGAGATCGTGAAGCCGTATTTCTTTATGCATCTGTCGATGATATCGCCCAGCTGCTTCTTGCCGACCTGAAAATCTATTTCGAAATTGAATGCTGTCTCGGGATTGGTCCTGTCCACATAACCGAGATCCTGGGGAATAGGCTCATTGAATATGATCTTTCCGACAGTCGTATCGATAACTCTGGACACGGGTGTGCCGTCTACAGTCTTTGTAACGCGCAGTTTGATCGGCTCATGCAGACTCAGTGTGCCGTCCTGGTAGGCCATAATGGCTTCATCACTGTCGCGGTAGGCCATGAGCCTTCCTTCGTGCTCAGGATTCTCTCTGACCATTGTGAGGTAATAGGACCCGAGGATCATATCCTGTGTAGGAATGGTGACAGGTTTTCCGTCCTGCGGTCTTAACAGGTTGTTCGCCGAGAGCATCAGTATTCTCGCCTCAGCCTGCGCCTCTGCGGAGAGAGGAAGATGTATGGCCATCTGGTCTCCGTCGAAGTCGGCGTTGTATGCAGTACAGACCAGCGGGTGGAGCCTCAAAGCTCTGCCTTCAACGAGAACCGGCTCGAATGCCTGGATACCGAGACGGTGGAGTGTAGGCGCGCGGTTTAACAGCACAGGGTGCTCTTTGATGACATAATCGAGAGCATCGAAGACTTCGGTCTTCTGCTTGTCGACCATCTTCTTCGCGGATTTGATATTGTTGGCTACTCCGTCCTCGACGAGCTTTTTCATGACAAAAGGTCTGAAGAGCTCTATTGCCATCTCCTTCGGAACGCCGCACTGGTAGATCTTGAGATCCGGGCCGACGACGATAACGGATCTTCCTGAGTAGTCAACTCTCTTGCCGAGCAGGTTCTGTCTGAATCTTCCCTGTTTGCCCTTGAGCATGTCGGAGAGAGATTTAAGCGCTCTGCTGTTGGCTCCGGTAACTGCTCTGCCTCTCCTGCCGTTGTCGATGAGAGCGTCTACAGCTTCCTGGAGCATTCTCTTCTCATTGCGGACTATGATGTCGGGGGCATGCAGCTCAATGAGCTTCTTGAGGCGGTTATTGCGGTTGATGACTCTTCTGTAGAGATCGTTTAAGTCGGATGTTGCAAATCTGCCGCCGTCAAGCTGTACCATGGGCCTTATCTCAGGCGGAATTACGGGCAGAACATCTATTATCATCCACTCGGGGCGGTTTCCGCTCAGGCGGAAAGCTTCTACGACCTCAAGTCTCTTAACCAGCTTGGCCTTCTTCTGGCCGGAAGCTGTCTCAAGTTCTTCTTTGAGCTCTTCTGAAAGCTTTTCTACATCTATCTGCTCAAGGAGTTTTTTGATCGCCTCGGCGCCCATTCCGGCATCGAAGTCGTCCTCATATCTCTCACGCATGTCGCGGTATTCCTGCTCTGTGAGGATCTGGCACTTCTCAAGCGGAGTATAGCCGGGGTCTGTAACTATATAATTTGCAAAGTAGAGGACCTTTTCGAGCATTCTCGGAGTCATATCGAGCATAAGTCCGATACGTGAGGGGACACCCTTGAAATACCAGATATGGCTTACAGGAGCTGCGAGATCAATGTGACCCATGCGCTCGCGTCTTACCTTGGATTTCGTGACTTCGACTCCGCACCTCTCGCAGATCTTGCCCTTGTAGCGGATCTTCTTATACTTTCCGCAATGGCATTCCCAGTCCTTCGTCGGTCCGAAAATACGCTCACAGAAAAGTCCGTCGCGTTCCGGTTTCAATGTGCGGTAGTTGATGGTCTCAGGCTTTTTGACCTCGCCGTGAGACCAGGACCTGATCATCTCTGGAGAAGCAAGACCTATTTGAATGGCATCAAATGTTGTGTAGCTCATTTATCAATTCTCCTCCTCTGCATAATCATTGTAATCGTCAAGGAGACTGTCTTCAGACGGGAAAAAATCGTCCTCCGGGATGTCCTCAATCGAATTTCCGGAATCAAGGAACTCCTGGTCGTCAGCTCTGTACTCCTCCTGGTAGATGGGGTAAACATCATCGTCATCATCGTCTTTAAGTATGACTTCGTTGCCCTGATCATCGAGGATCTTTATATTCAGGCAGAGAGCCTGAAGTTCTTTGACAAGGACCTTGAAGGATTCGGGTATACCCGGTTCGGGTACATTATTGCCTTTGACTATGGATTCGTATGTCTTGACTCTTCCAACAACATCGTCGGACTTGACGGTCAGTATCTCCTGAAGCGTATAGGCAGCACCGTATGCCTCCAATGCCCAGACTTCCATTTCACCGAATCTCTGGCCGCCGAACTGGGCTTTGCCTCCGAGAGGCTGCTGGGTTACAAGGCTGTAGGGGCCTGTGGACCTTGCGTGTATCTTGTCGTCAACAAGATGGTGGAGTTTCAGGAAGTAAACCCAGCCGACCGTGACGTCATTGTCGAACTTCTCTCCGGTGCGTCCGTCGTACATGACGCTCTTTCCGTCCTCGCGAAGTCCTGCTTCTTTAAGGGTATTTCTGATCGTGAGCTCGTTTGCGCCGTTGAATACCGGAGTCGCGACCTTCCAGCCGAGTGCCTGGGCAGCGTAGCCGAGGTGGACCTCAAGGATCTGACCGATATTCATACGTGAAGGAACGCCCAGAGGATTCAGTACTATGTCAAGAGGCGTGCCGTCCGGCATGTATGGCATGTCTTCTCTCGGGAGTATTCTCGAGACAACGCCCTTGTTCCCGTGACGACCGGCCATCTTGTCGCCGACGGAGATCTTTCTCTTCTGTGCGACATATACTCTGACTACCTGGTTTACGCCGGGGCTCATCTCATCTCCGTTGCGGCGAGTGAAGACCTTTACATCGACAACTATTCCGCTCTGTCCGTGCGGGACCTTGAGGGAGGTGTCTCTTACTTCTCTTGCTTTCTCGCCGAAAATGGCTCTGAGGAGTCTCTCCTCCGCTGTGAGATCCGTCTCGCCCTTAGGAGTGACCTTTCCGACGAGGATGTCGCCGGCAGTGACCTCGGCGCCGATTGCGATAATGCCGCGCTCATCGAGATACTTGAGAGCATCGTCACCTACGCCCGGAATATCTCTCGTGATCTCCTCGGGTCCGAGCTTTGTATCACGGCTGTCGCACTCGTATTCCTCAACGTGGATCGATGTGAACACATCGTCCATTACAAGGCGCTCATTCAGAAGGACTGCATCTTCGTAGTTGTAGCCTTCCCAGTTCATATATCCTACAAGGATATTCTTGCCGAGTGCAAGCTCTCCGTCCTTTGTGGAAGGACCGTCTGCCAGAACGTCGCCTTTTTTGACCTTGTCTCCGACCTTTACAGCCGGGCGCTGGTTGATGCACGTGCCCTGGTTCGAACGGGCATACTTGCTGAGCTTATACTCTTTCTCTTCTTTTCTTGTATATTTGACTTTGATAGATCTGGCGTCGACATATGTAACTTTTCCGTCGCCTTCAGCGAGGATGCATATGCCGGAGTCGACTGCGTTCTTGTGCTCTATGCCTGTGGCAACGATGGGAGCTTCCGTTGTGAGAAGCGGAACAGCCTGTCTCTGCATGTTTGCACCCATCAGAGCACGGTTTGCGTCATCGTTTTCAAGGAACGGGATCATAGAAGTAGCGACGGAGACCATCATTCTCGGGCTGACGTCCATGTAGTCGACTTCTTCCCTATTGACACTGACGATATCGTTTCTGTGGCGGCAGGTGATTCTCTTATTGGCAAGGCAGCCGTTTTCATCCAGAGGCTCGTTTGCCTGGGCCACTATGAAATCGTCTTCCATGTCAGCGGACATGTATTTGACTTCGTCAGTAACCCTGCATGTGCCTTTTTCAATCTTCCTGTACGGGGTGATGAGGAAGCCGTACTCGTTGACTCTGGCAAATGATGCGAGATAGCTGATAAGACCGATGTTGGGTCCTTCAGGAGTCTCTATCGGGCACAGACGGCCGTAGTGGCTGTAGTGAACGTCACGGACGTCGAATGAGGCACGCTCTCTGGAGAGACCGCCGGGGCCGAGAGCGGACATACGTCTTTTGTGCGTGAGCTCAGAGAGCGGGTTGGTCTGATCCATGAACTGGCTCAGAGGCGAAGATCCGAAGAACTCTTTGACAGGTGCGGAAATGAGTCTGATATTGATAAGGCTCTGGGGGGTTACGATCTCCATATCCTGCTGAGTCATTCTGTCTTTGATATTGCGCTCGAGTCTTGCATATCCCTTGCGGAACTCGTTCTGCAGAAGCTCGCCGACACACTTGACTCTTCTGTTTCCCAGATGGTCAATATCGTCTGCTGTGCCTATTCCGTATGTGAGACCTATAAGGTAGTTGACCGATGAAAAGATATCGTCTGCTATTATGGTCTTCGGAACGAGAATGTCCTTATTGGCGATTATAGCCTTTTTCAGCTCTTCGCCGCTGTTGTTCTCGAGAAGATCCTTTAAAACGATCCATCTGACTTTTTCCTTGATACCGCACTCTGCCGGGTCGAAATCGACGAAGTGAGCCATATTTACAGTGCCATTTGAGAAGATCCTTACTTTGCTCTCTCCGACTTCAAGCACTACAGAGATAACTCCGCACTCATCCATCTTGAGGGCGTCTTCTCTCGAGAGGACTCTGCCCTCTTCGAAGATGACTTCGCCTGTAGCAGGGTCAGCAACGGGCTCGGCAAGTCTGAAGCCTGCCACTCTCGGGAAGAGTGCCAGCTTCTTGTTATATTTGTAACGCCCTACATTGGTGAGGCTGTAACGGTGATTGTCATAGAAAAGGCCTTCCAGACTGCTCTCCGCCATTTCGACATCGGGAGGATCGCCCGGGCGAAGCTTTCTGAATATTTCAAGGAGGCACTCGTCACGCGATGTGGTAGTGTCTTTTTCAAGCGTAGCGGTTAGATACGGATTCTCTCCGAAGATCTCGGTCAGCTTCTCGTTATTTGTGCAACCGACAACTCTGTTATCTACACAGCTGAGCCAGGTACAGGGATTGTCCTCTTTGTATGCACCCATGGCCTTTAAGAACCATGTCATCGGGATCTTGCGATTTTTGTCTATCTCGACATACATAGCATCCTGCGCATCCGTTCTGTACTCGAGCCATGCGCCATGATACGGGATTATAGTCGTGTTGTAGATCCTGATAAATGACTTGTCATTCGTTATCTCATAGTATACGCTCGGCGACCTGACTATCTGGCTGACAACAACTCTCTCTGCGCCGTTGATAACAAAGGTACCGCTGTCTGTCATGAGCTGGAAATCGCCCATGTATATCTCCTGCTCCTTGATCTCTTCCGTCTCCTTGTTCTCAAGACGGACAGTGACCTTCAGAGGTGCGGAGTATGAGGCCTTTCTCGCTTTGCATTCCTCAACGGAATACTTCTTGTGCTCCTCGTCGATGTGATAACCGACAAAGCTCAGCACCAGATTGCCGGAAAAATCCGTGATAGGCTCCGCTTCAGTAAAGACTTCCTTAAGTCCTTCTTTCAGAAACCACTGGTAGGATTTTTTCTGGATCTCCAGAAGATCAGGCATTTCGATGATCTCTTCCGTGCGGGCAAAACTCTTGCGAAGGGTCTTGCCGTAAAGGACATCTTTTGGCATCTGAACACTCTCCTTGAAATGAATTGGACGCCTGATGGCGTTGTTTAAATTTGCGAAGATATATTGATTTTGATTTTATCAACTGCTATAATGCTTCTGTTGAAGGTGGGGCAGTATTGCCTCATTATTTTTTGCACATAGCAAGTTATGATACCTCGGCGGCTTATCAATGTCAAGGAAAATTTGTTAATTTCTATATTTTATATCAATGGATCCAAGAGTTATTATATTGCTTGCGGCGGAAGCACTTTTCGCACTCTTCCTGCTTGCACGGCTCAAAACATTAAAGGATATATATCACACGGCTGCGGCAGTTCTGCTTCTCGCGGCTGCTTTTTATGCCAGAGCGCTCGCACTTCCGTATGAAACGCTGGATTATCAGGATTTTCTGAAAGTCTGGGTTCAGTATTTCCGGGACTGGGACGGCTTCAAAGGACTCAGGTTTTCTGTCGGGAACTACAACATCCCTTATCTTTATTTTCTCGCTGCTATATCGTATTCCGGTATTTATGATCTGTTTCTAATTAAGCTTTTCAGTATATTTTTCGATGTACTGCTGGCCTTCTCCGCAGCAGGGATCACCGGCCTGTTCTATGATTCACCCACCAGAAAACTGACGGCTTTTTTCCTGACACTTTTTCTTCCAACCGTTTTTCTCAACGGCTCCCTATGGGGACAGTGTGACAGCGTTTATACCGCTCTCGGTATGCTGGGCGTCTATTACGGCTTAAAAAGGAAAAGCGCGTTTAGTGTGATACTGATAACGCTCTCATTTGCCGTAAAACTTCAGGCGGTGTTCATTCTCCCCTTCTATGCTGTCCTGCTCATGAAAAAATACATAAAGCCTCAGCATATCATGCTGTTTCCTCTGACTTATGCCGTTTCGGTCACTCCTGCGGTGATTGCCGGCCGTCCGTTTATCGACACTCTCACGCTGTACTTCAAACAGACAGGTTCTATCGGTGACGGGCTTAACTACAATTCCTCTTCCGTATTTGCAATATTCGATAAACTCACGCCTGAGGACAACGTATCCGCTGTATTTATTATTATAGCTTTCATCTATATGTTCTCTGTCCTCGTGCCTGCCTTTTTCTCAAGAAAAGAGCTCGGAAGAAAGGACATGCTTGTTATTCTGTACCTGCTTGCTGCAGGCATCCCCTTCTTTCTGCCGCATATGCACGACCGTTATTTCTTTGCAGCCGATATCTCAGCACTGATACTTGCGTTCGTCATTCCGGAGCTTGCGCCTGTTGCTGTTTTAACACAGTTTGCTTCCCTTCTGGGCTATCACGCCTACCTCAAGATGCGCTATCTGATGCCGATGAGATACGGAGCTTTCGCCCTTATTGCCTCAATCACGCTGTGTATGATATGGCTTTACAAACGATCCGGTAAAAAAAGCGTTCAGGAAAGTTCCTGAACGCTTTTTTATGTCTTTATCAGCCTCTAATGCTTTCTGCAATTGCATCAGCCAGAGCGTCTATCTGTGAGAGCTGGTCCTCCTTAAGAGCACTCAGAAGCTTGATTCCGTCTCCAATGATCTCCATGTTCTTCATCTTGGAGATCTCTTCTCTCATGAGCTTTCCGCTCGCCGGAGCCCAGGAGCCGTTTTCAATAATAGCGACTTTCCTGTTCTGCAGGTTGTGGTTCACGATGTCATGAAGAAGATCTTCCATATTGACGAATATGCCGTTGTTGTATGTCGTCGAGGCAAACACCAGGTGGCTGTATTTGAATGAGTCGGAAAGTATATAGCTTGCCGGAGTGACCGAGGTGTCATACATCTTTACCTTAATACCTCTGTCGCACAGCTTGCAGGCAAGGATATTCGCAGCATTGGCAGTGTGCCCGTATACACTGGCATAGGCTATCAGAACGCCTTTTTCTTCAGGCTCATATGTGCTCCAGAGCTGGTATTTTTCAAGGTATCTGCCGAAATCTTGTCTCCAGACATATCCGTGGAGCGGGCATACAAGCTTTATATCAAGACCTGCCGCTTTTTTCAGAGCCATCTGGACCTGCTGGCCGTATTTGCCGACTATATTAGTGTAATATCTTCTGGCCTCGTTCAGGTCATCGTTGAAGAAATCCGTTTCGTCAGCAAAGAGCCTGCCGTTTAAGGCTCCGAATGTGCCGAATGCGTCTGCCGAGAAGAGTATCCCATCAGTTTTATCAAATGTGAACATGACCTCCGGCCAGTGGACCATCGGCGCCATGACAAATGTGAGCTCATGTCTGCCCGTTGAAAGAGTATCCCCTTCCTTAACCAGCAGAATATCGGAAGAAAAATCGTAATTGAAGAATTGCGTAAGCATCTTTTGGATCTTAGCATTGCATACGATCTTTACTCCCGGGTGGCATCTGACCAGAAGTTCAACAGTCGCCGCATGGTCAGGCTCCATATGGTCTATGACCAGGTAGTCGAGTTTTCTTCCTTCGAGAGCGTAGTCCACATTCTCGAGAAACACCTCAAAGACCGCTTTGTCGCAGGTATCGAAAAGAACCGTCTTCTCATCCTGAAGAAGATAACTGTTGTAGGATACGCCGTCGGGAACCCCGTATACTCCTTCAAAGCACGAGAGCCTTCTGTCGTCTGCTCCAACCCATGTCAGATCGGATGTTACTTTTCTCGTGCAATGCATTATTTGAAGTACCTCTCCAGAAGTCCTTTTAAGGCCTTCCCATGTCTGGCCTCATCACGAGCCATTTCATGGACCGTATCGTGGATGGCATCCAAATTGTACTTCTTGGCAAGCTTTGCAAGATCGGTCTTTCCCTGGGTAGCGCCGTTCTCGGCGTCTACTCTCATCTGCAGATTCTTCTTCGTGGAGTCGGTCACTACCTCGCCCAGAAGCTCGGCAAACTTGGCAGCATGTTCGGCTTCCTCAAGCCCGGCCTTTTCCCAGTAAAGGCCTATCTCAGGATAACCCTCGCGGTAAGCGACTCTGCTCATGGCAAGATACATGCCGACCTCAGAACACTCGCCCTGGAAATTGGACCTGAGCCCTTCGATTATCTCATCACGAACTTCCTGCGGGACATCATCGCCGAAGACCTTGCCTACACCAACAACATGCTCGGCTGCCCATACCATATCTGCAGCCTGCTCTGTAAATCTGGAGGCTGGCGCCTTGCATATGGGGCACTTCTCGGGAGGGGCATCCCCCTCATGAACATAACCGCAAACCTGGCAAACCCATTTTTTCATTTTTTAAAATCTCCTTAAATCTAAATTTAAACAAGGTTTATTTTGTTCTGTGTTGTAATTTTAACAGAAAGAAGATGCGATATCAAGCCAAATCCCTGCATCCATATACTTTTGGCGGAAGCGAAGTATTTGAAAATAAATGCTTGACATACATATTATTTTTGTTATAATTACTTCTGCCTTAAATGCGGCGAGCGCCAGGAGATGCCAGAGATACCTTAAATGCGGAAACGGCATCGGCGTGATATGCGAGAGTGCTGGAACAGGTAGACAGGCACGTTTGAGGGGCGTGTGTCAACCGACGTGGGAGTTCAAGTCTCCTCTCTCGCACCAAACAGAATCCATCTTATGATGGGTTCTGTTTTTATAACCTGTTTGAGATCTGAAGTCAATTCGGCTCTTGAGGAAGCTTCTGATTCATTGCAGAGCCTGCTCTGCAGATGAATCAAAAGTGTAAATCCAAAACATGGAAAAGGTCAGGGCAGATTTATCTGCTCTGACCTTTTCATCTTAAACAGGCTTTCTGAATTCACCGATAACAAATTCTGTTTCTGTTTCAAGCCTTTTTATGCCTTCCAATTTATCCCTGTCTTTTTCCGATGTATGGAAATAATACGGGGTCATACGGAAAAGCTCTGCAATTACATCTTCCCCCTCAAGAATTGCTTTTGAGGTTATTGTTTTCTTTGATATCTGCTCAAGAACGCATGTCTCCGGAAACTTTTCGTCATTTTCATAAGGTGTATCGTAAAGCAGCTCCTTGAGACCGTACAGATGCCTCTTACCGGGGATAACGGTAAAAATAACACCTCCGGGTTTTAAGATCCTGCAGAACTCCTCTTCATTAAATGGAGCAAAGAGATGTATGGCATAATCGATGCTTTCATCAAAAACCGGGATATTTGCCATATTGGCTACGAAATAGCACGCGCCTCCCCTTTTTGCTGCAAGACGCACCATCTCTTTTGAGATATCAAATCCGTATATCTCCAGACCACTGTTGTTCCCGAGAGCGGAAGTATAATAGCCTTCTCCGCAACATATATCGAGAAGAATCCCATGTTTATCGCTGAAAACAGCATTCAGTGCATCACGAAGCGGTGAATAATAACCCCGGTTTAAAAAATCTCTCCTGCTTCTGGCGGAGTATTTATCGTCACCCTTCAGATCACCATTTTTTGAGCTCACAAGAAGGTTGACATAATCTTCTTTAGCTATATCAAAACTATGCCCATCCGGACATTTGTATTCTCTCTTTTTTCTATCAAGAGCCTTTGAGCACACCGGGCATTTCAGAATGCCATTCATTTTTTCATAGCCTCCGCCCACCGATTCCATATATGAAAGAAAGGATACTCTCCTGTTCTTGCTGATCTTAATCTTGGATTATTATTGCAAGGCATTCTTTTCCTGTAAGTTCTTCTGTTCTTTCATCAGGCTGTCCAAAACCGGCATACAGTGTCCATCTGCCGCTGCCCGGTATACGTTCACCGTTTTCCTTAACAGCTGTAAATGCCCTGGGTTCGATAGCAAGATCAATTCTCCTGCTCTCCTTCGCTTCGAGGCTGACACGGCTGAATCCGCACAGGACCGGGTTCACGGGTACATCGGAGGAAAGCTCGTCTTTTATATACAGCTCTACTACTTCTTCTGCGGCAAAATTGCTTAAGTTTGTAACTGTCACGGATGCAGTCCGGTAATCTGCAGACAGATCAGACAATCTCATATCTGCATAACTCAGTCCGAAGCCGAACGGGTAAAGCGGCGTTCCTCTGTAATACCGATAAGTACGGTTGGTCATTGAATAGTCTGTAAAATCAGGCATTTCCTTAAGAGCTTCATTGTGATAGAAAGTAACCGGAAGCTTGCCTGAAGGAGATGCATTTCCAAACAGGAGCTCAGCAACTGCCTTTCCTCCCCGGGCACCCGGGTACCATGTAAGCATTACAGCGTCTGCTTTTTCCTGAGCAGAGGAAACATCGACACTGCTGCCTGCCATCAGAAGAACAACTGTAGGCTTGTTCAATGCCAGTACTGTATCCAGAAGTTTCCGCTGGGGCGGGGGCAGAAGCAGATCTTCTTTATCTCCGGATCCGTACGCATTACCGTCATCCGGCTCTTCCCCTTCAATCCTTTCATCATATCCCAATACCAGAATAACAGTATCGCTGTTCTCTGCTACGGCTAAAGCTTCTGCCAGCCTGTCATCCGCTTTTGCAAGAGGTTCGACACGGTCATAAACCAAGTGACAGCCTTCCGAATAAAGAACTCTGCCATTGCCTTCCATAATGTCCTGAATACCTTCAAGTACTGTTATATAACGTGAAGACGTCCCGTAATAATTGCCTTTCAATGCCCTTCTGCTGTTCGCATTCGGGCCGATAACGCCTATCGTTCCGGCGGCTTTCAAAGGCAAGATCCCGTTGTTTTTCAAAAGAACGCATGCTTTCAGGGAAGCTTCATGTGCGAGAGAAATGTGCTTTTCGTCCTCGATCACTGTGTACGGAATATCATCATACTCCGTTCCATCTCCCATAATTCCGAGCAGATAGCGGGTTGTAAACAGATGAACTGCAGCTTCAGTAATCTGCTCCTCTGTGATCAAGCCCTCCTTTAAGGATTCCAGGAGATACTGGTAGCTCTCACCGCAATTCAGGTCGCAGCCCATCTTCAGCGCCAGTGAGACAGATTCTTCAGGCCGGGTTGTAACCATATGGCCAGTATGAAAATCTCTTATTGCCCAGCAGTCGGATACGATATGGCCTTTGAATTTCCATTTTCCGCGCAGCGTATCTGAAAGCAATGCTTTACTTCCGCAGCACGGCTCTCCGTTAGTGCGGTTATAAGCGCCCATTACAGCCTCAACTTCCGCTTTGGTTACCAGATCTTCAAATGCAGGCAGATAAGTCTCCTCCATATCTTTGGGTGTTGCCACAGCGTTGAAACTGTGTCTTATGCTCTCCGGTCCGCTGTGAACAGCAAAATGCTTGGCACATGCTGCAGTTTTAAGGGTTTCCCCCTTACCTTGAAGTCCGTGAACATATGCTTGTCCGGTTCTGGATGTCAGGTAGGGATCTTCGCCATATGTCTCGTGACCACGCCCCCATCTGGGATCGCGAAAAATATTTATATTCGGAGACCAGAAAGTCAGCCCGTGGTAGATATCCCTGTCTTCCCGTACAGAAACTGCGTTATATTTTGCTCTCCCCTCAGTGGCAGCCACATCACCCAGTTTTTCAACAAGAGTATCATCGAACATAGCCGCCAGTCCTATGGCCTGAGGGAAGCTTGTCGCAGTGCCGCCTCTGGCGACACCGTGCAACGCTTCATTCCACCAGTTGTATGCAGGGATGCCGAGCCGTTCTACAGCAGGAGAATTGTATCGCAGCTGGCTCGTTTTTTCTTCCAGAGTCATTTGTCCGACAAGATCTCTTGCTTTCTCTTCTGCCTTTTTTCTGTCCATACCTAACCTCCAAATTGAAATAAAAGGGAACCCGCATGGATCACAGAGCTCCATAGGATCCCCTTTATCGAAATTTTAACTATACTGAAATCAGCCTTTTATAGCCCCTGCAATGAAACTCTCCTGAATGCGCCTGCTCAGGAAAATATACATGAACAACGTTGGGAAAGTAGCAATAACAAGAGCTGCGCCAATTGGTCCCCATGCGGTCGTATACTGTCCGGACAGTGCCTGAACGCCGACCGGCAGAGTTTTCAGCGCGGATTTGCTGATGAAGATATTTGCGAACATAAGTTCGTTCCAGCACTGAAGAAAAGTATATATGCCGACTGTCGCGACTGCAGGTTTCATCAGTGGAACAATTATTCTGAAGAATATGCCCCACACATTACATCCGTCAATACAGGCAGACTCATCCAGTTCACGCGGGATCTCATTCATAAATCCCGTACAGACAAGGATTGCCATGGCCAGAGAAAACGCAGCATAAGGTATTATCAGCGCCCAGCGCGTATTCAGAAGATGCATTCTGGACAACGTAACATAGATCGGAACTATCGAAGCATGAATAGGTATAGTCAGACCAAGCATGAAAAACTTGTTCATAGTTCTTCTGCGTTTCCAGATCATACGCGTCAACGCAAAGGTTGCCATAAGCGCTACAGCCAAAGTGATCAGAATAGTCGAAACAGCAACTATTCCGCTGTTTAAAAAGTAGCGCCCCATATGGCCGGTTTTCATCGCCTCGGTGTAGTTTGACCAAAGCCAATGCTGTGGAAGACCCGCAACATTTTTGCCGAATATCTCTTCGTTGTTCTTCAAAGAGAAAGTGAACATCCAGTAGACCGGAAAAAGGTTTACCAGCATCCACAGTATCAGTCCTACATAGCTTATAATTTTTGTGCTCTTATTAGTGTTCAGCATATCAGGCATCCTCCTTGAATATTGCGTTGATCAGCAACGCAAATCCGAAACAGAGAATGATCAGCATCACTGCGATCGTACTTCCCATTCCATATCGGTTACGAAGGAAAAGCATACTTATCATCAACGTACTTGGAACTTCGGTCGCATGCAAGGGGCCGCCATTGGTAAGAACATAAATAAGGTCAAATGATTTCAGCGACCCTGTGACAGCAAAGATTACGCTGATACGAAGAATAGGCTTGATATATGGCAGGACAATGAATCGGTTGATCTGCCCGTCCGTCGCTCCATCCAGCATAGCTGCCTCGCGCAATTCGCCGGGAACGCTCTTGACACCCGCGTAAAGCAGCAGCATATGATATCCTACGTACTGCCACAGTGTAGGTACGAGCACAGCTCCAAGTGCGGTCTCTTTTTTGCCGAGCCAGATCCTTGTCCATTTTTCAAGTCCGATACTGCGCAGGAATACGTTTAAAATACCGTAGTCCGGGTTGTAGATCTTCAGCCAGAGCTGGCCGATAACGACCGTTGAGATCAGAACGGGCATAAAATAGACCGAGAGGAACATTCTCTCCCCCTTTATACTTTTACCCAGAGTCAATGCGAGCGCAAGAGCAAGCGGAAGCTGCAGGCCCACAGAAAGAGCTGCGAGCAGCAGAGAATTGCGAAGCGCCTTCATAAAGCCTATGGAGTTGCTGGTGAACAGCTCCTTATAGTTTGCCAGACCTATGAATGTCTTTGGTCCGATCCCTTTCCAGTCGAAGAGGCTGAAATAGGCAGAGGCGCCGATAGGCGCGATCAGTACTCCGCAGAAGAGGAGCAGTGCCGGCAGCAGGAAGAGAATGATATGCAGTTTATTGCTGTATTGTTTTTTCATCTTAAGATCCTTTACCTGTTGAATAAGGCGGCTCTCTCAGATGTATGAACATTCTGAGGAAAGCCGCCTTTCGGTTTGATCCTTAAATGGATAAACCTGCGGGTCTCAAAACTTATCCGAGGTCATTGGTCAGGCCGGCGACAAAGTCCTCGCCGTTAATGGCACAGCCATAAACCTGGGAAACATATTCAAGATAGGTGTTTGCAGGATCTGCACTCATAGCAGTGTCACCGAAGAGGACCATGCCGTCGGATGCAGAAACGATATCGGCAACAGCAGCAACAAGAGGCTTTACGGCGCTGGTATCGTAGTCAGGAGTCCATGCGGGCAGACCGGAACCTGCGAGGTAACCGTAGTGGCAAATAGCTTTACCGAGTTCGAATGCTGCAGATGCGGCGAGCTCGACATTCTTGGAATATGCGGAGACCGTGAGAGAGTCAGACGGGCCACCAATAACCTGGCCGTAGGTAGCGCGGTCAGCATTCATTACGGGGAAGAGGGCAGCCTGAGGCTGGAAGAGTTCCTGGTCATTGATCTCACCGCAGTTCCAGGAGCCGTTCTGATAGAAAGCATACTGGCCGGCTATGAAGTTTGCTTTGACCTGGTCATTTCCGATAGCAGTGCCGTTGGGATCAAAGTATCCCTTATTGACCATATCCTGGAAATTGTTGACTGCAACAGCGATATCCGGATCATTCCATGTTGCCTCGCCTTTGAAGATCGCGTTCATGTCTTCAAAACCAATGGTTTTCTCAATAATGGGCTCAAGATACTCGGTGACACACCATGTGTCTGCAGAAGTAGCTGCGCATCCGAAGGGGATCTTTCCTGCTGCAACGAGTGCATCGCAGCAGGCAGTGAGATCTTCGTATGTCTCGGGAACATGATCCCAACCGACTTCAGCAAGCATATCCATATTGGCAAAGAGTGTGACTATATTGTATGTCAGAGGAACAGCATAGTGTCCGCCGTCATATGTGGAGTTCTGGAGCATGACTTCAGGCAGATCAGCTGCAAACGCCTTATAGGCGTCGTCAAGGCAGTAGATGTTACCAGCTTCAACGAAGTCGCCAAGGAACGCACCGGACCAGGTGAAGAAAATGTCAGGCAGAGTCTCAGGATCGCTCATGGCAGCTTTGATCTTTGTCTTGTAAGAGTTGTTCTCAAATGCTTCCCACTCGATCTTGATATCGGGGTGATTTGCTTCAAATTCTGCTATAGCCTGTTCATAAGCGGGACGGTTTGCGTCGCTTTCCGTTGCGATGCACCACAAGGTCAGAACAGTCTGATCTGCAGCGGGTTCTGCTGCAGGCTCTGCAGCGGGTTCTGCTGCGGGTTCTGCTGCCGGAGCAGCGGCCGGAGCCGGTGCTGCAGCCTGTCCGCAGGCGCACAGCGCAAATACCATTATGAGAGCTGTGAGCAATGCGATGAGTTTTTTCATTGTAATTCCTCCTGTTTTCTTTCTGTGATAAAGATAAATATATATTTGCGGCAATGCCGCTTATCACCCGAGCTGTGAGATATCCTTTACGGAAGCACCTTCCTGGATATGTCCCCTGACTATTTCCCTGTCAAGTATAACGCTTTTCGGTTTTTGTATCTGTTCAATAAGTCTTGCAGCCGATCTTCTGCCGAGTTCTGTAGTATTCTGCACCCATGTCGTCAATTCGGGTGAAATGATTCGCGAGAGCGGAATACCGTCATATCCTGCAGCCGAAATATCATCCGGAATTCTGAGGCCCGACTCCCATACAGCATTAATGCCTCCTATACAGGAGTAGTCATCCGGGAATACTATGCAAGTCGGTCTGTCTTTTAATCCAAGCAGCTCTTTGGTTATCGAATAGCAGGTCTTGGGATCATGGAAGACTCCTTCCCTGACATATTCGTCCGGGATCTTAATCCCGTGTTTTTCGCAGGAGCGGTAGAACCCCGAAAGCCTGTTGACCGTGACGCTTGTTTTTTCGCCGTGGATGAAGGCTATTTTTTTATGCCCCTTGCTGATAATGTAATCGGTAAGGGTCTCCATACCGCCCGTATTGTCCGAAATAATTGAAATATTGCCATTGAATATATGATCTATCGTTACAACCGGGATCTCTGAATTAACAAGCTCTATAATCTGAGGATCAGCAAAATCTGCAGAGGCGATTATCACCCCGTCCACGCCGCGGTAACGGCAATGCTGAAGATAAGATGTCTCGCGATTACCGATTCCCCGGTTTATGAATGTAATATCATATCCGTTACTCTCTGCCTCACTTCTGATGGCATCAAGAACTGTGGAGAAAAATTCATGTGCAAGCCCGCCATGCATCGGATCCAAAAACAAAACACCTAAATTGAATGTCTTGTTTGTTTTAAGAGCTCTCGCTGCGGAATTGGCTGTATACCCGAGTCTCTCCGCGGTCTCCGCGATCTTCTGTCTGGTTTCCTCGCCTATATCCTGCTGTCCGTTCAGCGCTTTGCTGACTGTAGCGACCGAAACACCGCACTCGAGCGCAATGTCTTTCATGGATATCACTTCAGCCGGCCTCCTCACTTAAACGTTTACGCAAGTCTAATTTAGCTTATTCCTCAATTTTTTTCAAGTATTTTATATTGGAAAATACAATTATTTTTTATTTTTAGTGAATTTGCACAAATTGTGCCTGATATTTTTATGCAAAATAGACAATTCTTAAACCGATGTCTAATTATCATCGTTTAATTAGTATATTTTTTTCAGAATCTATCCAAAATCCTATTGCTTTTTTCGGAATAATAGTTTAATCTTTTGACAAGTTATGTCCTTAATCGTTTAAGCTGCAGGGAGAATGATAATGAAATTCGGCCATTTTGATGATTTAAACAAAGAATACGTTATAACTGCCCCGGATACACCTCTTCCCTGGATCAATTACCTCGGAAATGAGGATTTCTTTACCATATTATCCAACACATGCGGAGGTTACAGCTTCTATCGTGACGCACGTCTGCGCCGTCTGACCCGTTACCGCTACAACAATTGCCCTCTGGATTCCGAAGGCTTTCATATCTATATTAAGGACGGAGATTTGATCTGGAATCCCGGCTGGCAGCCTGTTAAGACTCCGCTTGATTCTTACTGCTGCCGCCACGGTCTCGGATACTCGGTCATCTCCGGTGAAAAGAACGGCCTTTCTGCAAAACAGGAGTTTATCGTTCCTATGGGCAATAACTGCCTACTGATGCGTGTGACATGCGAGAATAAGAGCGGTGCTTACAAAAGCTTTTCTCTTTTTCCTTATTTGGAGTTTTGTCTTTGGGATGCTTTGGACGACTCCTCAAATTTCCAGAGAAATTATTCAACCGGTGAAGTTGAAGTCTCCGGCAACGCCATTTATCATAAGACTGAATACAGGGAGAGGCGCAATCACTATGCCGTTTTTTGGGCCAACCGTGATCCGGCAGGCTTTGACACTTCGAGAGATTCTTTCATAGGCACGTACGGCAGCCCTGCAGTTCCTGATGCTGTGATATCCGGATACTGCAGAAATTCTGTGGCTCACGGCTGGCAGCCGATAGCTGCTCAGCAGTTTGATATCACACTGGGTCCCGGTGAGACAGACAGTCTGATATTTGGCTTGGGATATATAGAAAACTCCGATGATGACAAATGGGAAGAACCCGGAATAATTAATAAAACTCAGGCCAAGCAAATGATATCCGAATACGATTCAGTTGAAGCTTTCAGCCGTGCCTTCAATGATCTTCACGATTATTGGGAAAAGCTGCTTTCGAATTACCGTATCTCTTCTTCGGTTGAGAAGCTGGACCGTATGGTTAATATCTGGAATCAATATCAGTGCATGGTTACTTTTAACATGAGCCGGTCTGCGAGCTATTTTGAAAGCGGTATGGGGCGCGGAATGGGATTTCGCGATTCCTGCCAGGATCTGTTCGGCTTTGTTCACATGATACCTGAGCGGGCCAGAGAGCGTATACTGGATATAGCATCCACCCAACTTCCGGACGGGAGTGCGTACCATCAGTACCAGCCTCTCACAAAGAAAGGAAATCTGGCTGTGGGGAGCGGCTTCAACGACGATCCTCTGTGGCTCATTGCAGGTACGGACGCATACCTCCGTGAGACGGGGGATTGGAGTATTCTCAACGAATCAGTCGATTTTGACAATGACGCCTCGCTTGCGCAGCCCCTGATCGAGCACTTGCGTCGCAGTTTTTCTTTTACGGCATCACATCTCGGTCCGCACGGTCTTCCGCTGATAGGAAGAGCTGACTGGAACGATTGCCTTAATTTGAACTGTTTTTCCGAACATCCCGGCGAAAGCTTCCAGATCACGGGAGCGAATGAAGGACCTGTAGCTGAAAGTGTTTTTATTGCCGGAATGTTTGTAAAATACGGCAAGGCATGGGCTGATATTCTGCGCCATATGAAACTGGATTTAGAAGCAGCAGAAGCAGAAGCTGCTGTCTTAAGCATGGAAAAAACCGTTCTTGAGCACGGTTGGGACGGAGAATGGTTCAGAAGAGCCTATGACGCTTTCGGACATGTTGTCGGAGGCCGTGACTGTGACGAGGGGCAGATCTTCCTGGAGCCTCAGGGAATGTGCGTAATGGCAGAAATAGGAAAAGACAGCGGAGAAGCGGAAAAAGCTCTGGAGAGCGTTCAAAAATATCTTGATACAAAATACGGAGTCGTTTTACTCACCCCTGCTTATACACGTTATCGTCTGGAACTTGGTGAGATAAGCAGCTATCCTCCCGGATATAAGGAAAATGCCGGAATATTCTGCCATAACAACCCTTGGATCACATGCGCCGAAACAGTTCTGGGGCACGGCAACAGGGCATTTGAAACATATTCCCGCATTTGCCCGTCTTATACTGAAGATATCAGCGATATCCATCGTACCGAACCGTATGTATACAGTCAGATGATTGCCGGTAAAGACGCTGCCAGTTTCGGAGAAGCAAAAAACAGCTGGCTTACAGGAACTGCCGCCTGGACTTTTCTCAGTATCAGCCAGGCAATTCTTGGAATTAAGCCTACATTGGACGGGCTCCTGATCGATCCCTGCATTCCTGCGGACTGCAAAGGATATAGCGTATCGCGCAGATACAGAGGAGCAGTATACAATATAACTGTTAAAAATCCTGCTTCAGTTGAGCATGGCATAAAGGAAATCCGCTTAAACGGCGATATCTGCCATAACAATCTTTTACCGCTCCTTCCCTCAGGTGAAACCGCCGACGTGCAGGTCATCATGGGCGCGTGATCTCTTTTCCCGGGAAAAAACATTTGCCTTGCAGTACTGACATACAAAAAACGGAAATAACGAAACATGCCGGAGACGGCATGTTTCGCTTTATTATACGGGACAGGATAAGCACATATACTGTCCGTTTTGCCAAAAAGGTGCAATCATCTCCGGTACCGCATATCGGGCACCGGAGATGTGAAGATATATTCGATTGCATAAACGGTCGAGAACAGATCCGACCTCAGCCTTTGACGGCGCCAGAGGTCATGCCGGAGATGACCTGCTCCTGGAATATAATATATCCGAGAATCGAAGGCACTATCGAAACAACGATCGCAGCATACATGGAGACATAGTCTGTGGAAAACTGATTTGTGAAGTAACGTATGCCGACCTGAATGGTACGGAGCTTCTCGGAAGAAACGATCAGATTCGCGAAAACGAATTCGTTCCAGCAGGTCAGGAACTCAAATGTCGCGGCGGTCACTATTCCCGTACGGGACAGAGGCAGTATCACATGGAAGAATCTGCCCATAAAACCGGCTCCGTCTATATACGCAGCCTCTTCGATCTCCATAGGAATGGAGTCCATAAGACCTTTTATAAGGAACGTGGACATGGGTATGCCTATTGCAGAGTACAGAAGGATCAGTCCCCCGTAAGTGTTGTAAAGACCGAGCCTGTTGATGATAACGAAGTACGGAACCATCAGCGCGTTTAATGGTATGAGAATGCCCGTGGTAAAAAGCGTATAGTAGTTGTCTCTGCCTTTAAAGCGGAATCTGGACATGCAGTACGCGCTGAGTGAAGCTACGAGGACGTTAAACAGCGTTGCGGCAATGCCCACGAACACCGAGTTCAGAAGCATTCTGCCGAGCCCCGCGACAGTGAGGGCATTTGTATAGTTCTGCCACTGAGGTGTCTTGGGAAGTGAGAACGGGTTTCCCGCCAGGAATTCACCGTTTGTCTTCAACGATGACATGAACAGCCAGAAAAGCGGGAAAAGAGCATATACCGTAAAGAATACTATAAGTATCCAGCGGATTATCTGGAGCAAGAGTTCCTTTCCGGTGAGCTTTGCATGAACTTTATTCGTGTTCATTTCATGCCCCCCTTTCTCTTCTTCACCTGCCTCGTCTCCTGCTTTCCGTTAAAGAGGAGTCTCAGCGAGACAATAAAAATTATTCCGACAATGATCAGGATCGCTGCCGAGGCCGAGGCCATCCCGTAGTTGGGTTCCTGCAGTTTTTTATACATATACAGGACAATGGTGGACGTCGTATTCGCTGGCTGCCCGTTTGTAAGCATATACACCTGCTCAAACTGTCTCAAGCCCATGACCGAGGCGAGAGTTACGCAGGTCGCGAGCGAGGTCTTTCTTATCAGCGGGATCGTGATATGTATGGCCTGCTGAAATTCTGTCGCGCCATCTATCGTTGCGGCTTCATAGTATGATTCGTCTATAGTCGTGATATCGGCCATCATGATGACCATATAATAACCAATATAGAAGACCCAATAGATAAGCACTGCGGGAAAGGCTGTCTCTATAGTACCGAGCCAGTCTCTGGCAAGGTCGCCCCTTCCGAAGAGAGTAAGGAGTCCGTTTAAAAGACCCGTGTTGGCATTGTATATAGCTCTCCACAGCATGGCAAGCGCGATGCCGGATATGACCTGCGGAAGGAAATACACCGTTCTGAAAAACTTCCAGCCTTTTGGTTTGCGCGAGAGGATAATAGCCATGACCATGGCGATGGGCACCTGTATAAAACCCGCGACCAGTGCCCAGATAACATTATTCAGTACGGATCTTAAAAATGCCTTATCTTTGAACAAAAGAGCGAAATTTCTGATTCCTCTGAACTCCGGGTCCGTTATTCCGTTCCATTTGAAGAAGGAAACGACGACGACATATACGACCGGTATCACGAAGAACAGAAGCATCATGATAAGGGCGGGAGCCATAAAGGCTATCAGAGGACCTTTATCGTTTCGGGTAAGCCTCAAGATATCACCTCCGTTATTGGAAACTCAAAAGCAGCGTCAGAATTTGAAATAAGGGAGCGGAATTATTCCGCTCCCTGTGAGAAAATGCGGTGTGTTATGCTGCGTTGTCTATTGCAGTCTGGAGCTGGTCCACAAAGCCCTGTGCGTCGACCTGGCCGAGCACCAGAGCAGAGACTGCTGCGGGGAATGCGCTTTCATAAGCGGGGCCGAAGTTCGCGTCTACAGCCAGAACCGTGAAAGCCGCGTCCTTCTTTATTTCCGCGAATTTCTGGGCAATAACGGTCGTATCCTCAGACGGCTCGTAGTTTACAAAGAACATCGAGCCTGCGGAAGCGGACCACGTCTGCATACGGTCGGGATCCGTGATGTACTGGAGGAATTTTACAACCGCAGCTTCCTTGGCGGGATCGTCCTGCTTAGCAGCGAGGATGAAGCTCTGAACTTTGGTTACAAGCCCGCCCTGGCCTTTGCCGCCGACCCATTCGGGGTTGGCCGCCACGTCACAGACATCAGCGAGAAGGACTCCGTCCTTTGCGTTGTCTTCCTTGTAGAGGTTGCCGATCCACCAGGGTCCGTTGAGGTAGAGTGCCGTATCCTGGGCGATCCAGTGACCGTTCACATCGCCTGCACCTGCAGAGATTGCTCCGTCGAAGGTGTAATCATACATTCTCTTAAGAACGTCTGCTGCTTCAACGAAAGCGGGGTCGGAGAGGCCGTTTTCAAAAGCTTCCTTGCCACCGATTGCCTGAACAAGAGCCGAGTACCACAGCATCGAGGTCCAGGCGTTCTCTCCCGCCATCTGGCCGACTGCGTTGTAGCCTGCCGCTTTGATGTCGTCGAACATCTCAAACATCTCGTCCCAGTTTGCGGGGAAGGTCTCCCATCCTGCTTCCTTGAGGATCTCGACGTTGTAAACTATCGGGAAGATCGCGCTTTCAAAGGGAATAACAGCGGTTACGCCGTCATAGGTATAGCTGTCGAACGTGCCAGTTGCGAAAGTATCTCTCCAGCCGCCGTCAAGGTAAGGCGTGAAGTCCATGAATTTGCCGGACGCGGTATAGAGCTCTACGTCTGCAGCGGTATCCATCGTGCAGATATCGGGAACTTCGCCTGCCGTTACAAGAGTTCTTATCTTGTCGCGGTATGCCTGGTAGTCTGTCTGCTCTTCAATAACGACTTTGATCTGTCCTTCATTTTCCTTGTTGAAGGAATCTACCATCTCTGCAAAATATGCAGCTTTCGAGTCTGTGCCGACCCAGATGCAGGGGAAGTTGATCGTTATCTCTTTTGCTGCCTCAGCGGGAGCTGCTTCCTGCGCCGCGGGAGCTGCTTCCTGTGCCGCAGGAGCTGCTGCGGACTGGCCGCAGGCTGCCAGAGCGAAGATCATCGCAAGAGCGAGAATAAGTGCGAGGAATTTCTTCATTTTGTTTTCTCCTTTTTATTCTATTTAACGGCTTATGCCCTTAAATGCGTCTAATACTTAACAGGTTTAATTAAAAGAGTTAATTAATTTGTTATAAAAGAACGGGCCAAATCCCTTGGCTGTTATTATAAATAAAAACCTTGAGGAAAACAATTGTTGATAACTTACAAAAATTTACCTGGATTTTTGGATATTTTGCACAATTATGCAATTCTTCTGTCAATTGAAATCGGATGCTATTTGTTCAAACAGTTCTTTGAATGCTGATTCTTTTCTATAAAAAACCGGTGTTTTGCCCAAGGGAGCCTTGATTCTGATATTTCCCGAAGCGAAGCTTTCTCCGCTCCAGAGATACACCCATTCCCCTTCCGGAAGCCATAGTGTTCTCTCATTCGCTCCCTCCCTTACGACAGGCGCGACAAGCATATCGTCTCCGAGCAGATAGGAGTAATTGTCCCTCTCCCAGGCTCTGCTGTCCTCCGAAGCGAAGAAGAGCGGGCGCATGACGGGGACCCCCAGTTCGGAGTTTATCATTACGCATTCCCGAATGTATGGCAGCAGCGCGGTATGAAGCTTTGAAAGCCTGCCTGCCTTTTTCATAGTATCTTCATCGCTGTAGACCTGGAAATTGCTCTCGGGACGGTTGCCTTCATGGGTGCGCATGATAGGGGTAAAGGCTGCGAACTCAAGCCACCTCAGAAGGAGTTCTTTCGAGCGTCGGAGGCCGAAAAGCGAGGTGTAGCCGCCCGCGTCGGAGCCGTGAAGGCCGAAGCCGCTCATTCCCGCCGTAAGGGCTGCGGTGATCACCGAGGGCAGACCGTCGTCGTCGCTCCAGTCGACGCACTGGTCTCCCGCCCAAAGAAATGTCGAATACTTTCCGCTGCCGGAAAAGCCGGAGCGCATAAAGAACACGCAGTCACCCAAGAGACCGGCTTCCTCCACCGCCTCCCTGTTGCATTTTGCCCAGAGAAACGGCCACAGGTTGTGGACCTCAAGACCTGTCCTTCCCCCGGCGCAGACTGCATCCGCAGGAAGATACTCTCCGAAATCCGCCATCCAGCCCTTGAATCCCATGCCTGCAAGGTTTTCTTTTATGACATTTTTATACCAGGCGAAGGCCTCTTCTGAGCAGAGATCAACCACTCCGCAATCGAACTCGCCGAAATCAAAAAGATAGTCTTCCCCGGCGGCGTTTTTTACAAAAAATCCGTTTTTCTTTGCCTCATTGAAAAGTGCTCCGCCTTCGACAAGATAGGGATTTATATAGCCAAGCCATCTTGTGGCGGGATCTGAGGCTATAAGAGTGTCAAGGCCGGGGTACATTTCTTTGTTCCATTTCCAGTCCCACTGGAGACGTTTCCCGAAGGAAGTGACCCGCTTTCCTTCCCAGTCCTGGATCCACACGGCCGAAACGTCCATTCCTTCGCTCCTGCAATTTTGAAGGAGTTTTGTTACTCTTTCCGTTCCCCCCTGAACTCCGAGCCAGACGCCTTCCATTGCCCAATCGGGAAGCCGGGGCTGGCGTCCGAGAAGCCCGGTGAGAGAAATAAGCAGCTCCCTGTACGAATCCGCAAAGCCGAAGACGAACTCGGCTCTGTTTGCCCAGACACATACCTCATGGTAATCGCTGCTTCTGAAGTCGAGCTCGGAGTATTCGGAGTTCATCAGGTGGAAGAAGTATTTCCCGGAAGAGACAAAGGTTGGCTGGGGGAAGAACGTGGTGTGGTAATCCCCTCCCCCTCCGTCAGATTCATTTGAAAGGCGTGTGATCTCGGTTAAGGGATTGCGTCCGACTCCCTGCTCGCGGGTCCATATCGGAAAGAGCCTTCCTCTGAGATCGAGGCAGGAAAACTGCTCCCCGCCTCCGGTAACACGTTCTGAAGGTTCTGCCGGTATCCGTATCCATATTCTGTTTATGCTCTTATCCCTGCATGAAAGACTGATTCTTGTGAGTCCTTTATCTTCTGATACAGCAACACTTATATCATCGTTACCCGCTTCTTTGCGAAACAGTATTTTATCGGAGATATTGAAATTTCCCCGATACATTGAAATGTTTTCTTTTCCTCTTCCGATGTAATATCTGATTTCAGATATGTCCATAATTATTATTCTTCCTTATTCGTTATACCATTTGTCGTCATTTGTATCATCAATGATATCCGTTAGTTCCTTAAGCCCGGGCTCTATAAGGAAGCTGATGATAATGCAGACAGGTCCCGGCAGTATCGGCAGCAGATATGGCACAAGAAATGCGATAGACGCCGTAAGAGCCGCCAAAAGAATACAGACTATTGTCTGAGCTATATGTCTTATGCTCATATACAGAGCTGTTTTCCATATCTGCCCAAACCTCAGCGCAATTCTCGAGATTAAAGGAAACAGCCATGGCAACAGGACAAGAGCGGGAATAGCAAATATTATCGCCACCGCAGAAGACGGTTCGCTGCTTCCCCGCATCTGGCCAAGGGCAAAAGCATTGGCGATTCCTAACGCGACATATAAAAGAATACACAAATGACATGCCGTCGCCTGCTTGAAATTGGAAGCAAAAGAGGAGAAGAAGCTCTTTGTCGTTCTTCCCCTTTCATGCCTTATGCATTTGACGACGGTGTAGTAAAAGGCACAGCACGAAGCCCCCGCCGTTATAACAGGCAGGCAGAGGAGGATCCAGAGGATCCCCGCCCAGAGCAGATCGATCACTCTGGTCGCGGCTTCATATATTTTCAGGCCTTTTCCCTTCATCGGTCATCAATAAGCGTATACTTCAAACCCCATCATAAGAGCCAGAGCCTCAAGTTCTTTCGCGAAATGCCCTTTCATTACGACGAAGTGTGGCTCAAACCCGTTCAGTATGCTGTCTTCAACTATATCGCGGCTCGGATTTTCCGTTTTCACGACGATTGATGTTCCGATAAACTGCTTCGGTTTGTCGAGAGCTTCACCCTCAGCAATGAAGAAGCGGAATGTCCCGTCGGGCTGTCTGCCGATACGGAAGATCGTAGCCTCAGGGAAGGCCTCGCAACCGAAGTCCATGGCCGGGCCTATTTTACGGTTCGGATGAACTCCGACAACGGCTCCGGTATCTTTTCTTGCAAGGCTGCAGGCTCCGGCTCCGCAATGCCAGTACGTTATGCTGCTCTCTTTCTCGTCGAGGGAGACCGGATCTCCGAAGAAGACCGGTTCTCCGGACAGCTGCATTCCTATCCACATGGAGAGGGCTCCGTATATGTCCGCTTCACAGGCAGCAGCAACTCCTTGATCATTAAGCATGCTCAGAACCGTACAGACCGGCGTTCCATAGGCTGTAAAGAAATCCGGCCAGCATCTGGATGCAAGTGCTCCTATACCATGGCTTTTCACGAATTCAGTATATGCTCTCATAAGTCTTGAGTGATCTGCCACATTCTTAGCGGGTGTCTTTTCAAGACCGCAGGTAACCGATGCCGTCTTATCCGTGAATTCTTTGCATTCTTCGTCTGTATAGGATTTTGCCATATCTATAAGTTCTCTTGCCTCAGCAGACTCGAGCTCTACACCGAAAGTGTTCATAAGTTCGCTGTCAAGCGCCCTGCCGAATCCGAAGCCCTGGGGAGTAAGGCCTATTGCTGCCATTCTGAGCGATTTCATAGCCTTCTTGAGCTTTGCTGCCGAAAGGTACGCCCTGATTGCTGAAATAACGCTGTCTTCCTCGGGCGCTCCGAAGCACCACATAAAAGGCCTGTCGTTGAAAGCTCTCAGGGCATTTGCCGCACTGTATGCGCCTGTAAGCGAATTGGACCTGAGTCTTCCGCCGTCAATTACCGGTTCTCTGAGTGTCCAAAGCAGCATCGGAACATTAAAGGTTCTCAGCACTTCGGACATGTATGCTCCGTTGGCAAACGTTATGTTCTGAAAAACAATAAGATCCGGAGCCTTGTCTTTAAGATATTCCCTCAGTTCTTCGACGGAGAGCAGTATCTTCTCGGGACAGGCAATGCCTTCATCCGCCGATTTTAATGTCTTTACGCTTCTCTCAAACTGGTCCTGTGCCGTCTCCATATGGTATGTACCGACTCCTACAGGAACATAAACACACTGAAATCCGTTCATATCTTTGCCTCTTTTTTAATTATTTAATGGATTTAACCAATACAGGCTTCATAATAGTCTTTTGCATTCAAACTGTCAACTGTATATTTATTTAACATTCAGAATAAATTCCTTATTTTTCTTGCTTCAGGCACTTGACAACAGCTTTGCAAAAGACTAATATGCATTTGATTAAACCTTTTAATTAAAGGAGGATTTTATAACCTTGAATACTGATCTCAAAGAAGTATGCAAAGATATCCGCTGCGGAATCCTGACCGCGATCGGACATCTCGGAGTAGGCCACATAGGCGGCTGCCTTTCAATAGTAGAGTATCTCGCCGTTCTCTATTTCGACGAGATGAACATTGACCCTGAAAACCCCAGAATGCAGGGCAGGGACAGATTCGTCTGCTCCAAAGGTCATGCCGGCCCCGCCGTCTACGCAACTCTTGCGGAGCGCGGCTATTTCCCCAAGGAGGATCTTCTGACTTTAAACCAAGGCGGAACCCATCTTCCCAGCCACTGTGATATGAATCTTACGACCGGAATAGATATGACTGCAGGTTCACTCGGCCAGGGCATTTCCTGCGCAGTTGGCGCCGCACTCGGTTCCAAGATAGAAAACGACGGAGCAACGGTATACGCCATCGTCGGGGACGGAGAAAGCCAGGAGGGACAGGTCTGGGAAGCTGCAATGTTTGCCGCGTCCAAGAAACTCGATAATCTTATCGTTGCCACCGACTACAATAAGCTCCAGATAGACGGAACAGTTGAAGAGGTCAACGGGATCGCGCCTCTCGACAAAAAGTGGGAAGCTTTCGGCTGGAATGTCATTAATGTTGAAAACGGTAACGATGTTTATCAGGTCAAGGCTGCAGTTGACAAGGCAAAATCAAATCGAGGCAGCGGAAAGCCGACAATGATCATTCTGAATACGAAGAAGGGCTGCGGCGTCAAATGGATCGAAGACTTGGGAACCGGCAACCACAATACAAATGTTACTGAAGAACAGGCTGCAGCTGCTATAGCAGAGATAAGGGGGAACTGATATATGGAAATGAGAAAAGCATATGCCGAAGTCATGTCCGAGCTAATGACAGAAGACAGGCATGTAGTTATCCTTGACGCAGACCTTGCGAAAGCAAGCGGCACACGGAATCTGTATGAGAGCTTCCCGAACCAGATGTTCGACTGCGGAGTCGCGGAACAGAATATGGCCTCGATCGCTGCAGGGCTTGCAAGCTACGGTTTCAAACCGTACATAGAGAGCTTCACTCCTTTTGCTACCAGACGCATCTGCGATCAGGTCGCCATCTCTATTGCCTATGCGAAAAACAATGTCAAGATAGTCGGAACAGACCCCGGTATCTCTGCAGAGCTCAACGGAGCCACCCATATGAGTATGGAAGATATCGGCGTCATGCGTTCGATTCCAGGCATGGTTATTTTTGAACCGGTCGACGAGGTGCAGCTCAGAGCAGCTTTGCCCGTTATCAACGATTACAACGGCGTTGTCTATATACGTCTTTTCCGCAAAGAGCGTCCGCAGGTATTTGAAGAAAGCTATAAGTTCGACCTCTTTAAGGCTGACTTGCTTAAAGAGGGCAAAGATCTTTCGATCTTTGTCTCCGGTCTTCAGACAGCAGAAGTTCTGGAAGCCGCAAAAAACGAGCTTCTTGCGGAAGGCATCGACGCTGAAGTTATAAATATCCACACCATCAAGCCGATTGACAGAGAGACGGTAACAGCCTCCGCAAGAAAGACCGGAGCTGTACTTACAGTTGAAAACCACAATGTTATAGGCGGACTTCACAGCGCAGTTCTCGAGGCCCTCGAAGCTGAAAAAATACCTGCTCTCGCGGTAGGCATTCAGGACAGGTTCGGTGAAGTCGGTAAACTCCCTTATCTCACCAAGGCATTGGGGCTTACCAAAGAAAACGTCATAGAGACGGCAAAAAAAGCAGTATCGCTAAAGTAAATATCTTATACAAAATACAAATATATTATCTGCCTTCCCCAATTCTGTGAGCAGGCAGATTCAGATAAGAAAGGAATAATATATGAAAATAGCAATAGGAAGCGACAAATCAGGCTTCGCTGCCAAGGAAGCCATAAAAGCATATCTTACAGAGGCGGGTATCGAATTCGATGATCTCGGAACAACTGATCTCAATGACGTACATCCCTACTACAGAGTTGCGTCAGAAGTGGCACCCAAGGTTCAGGACGGCACATATGAAAAGGCTGTTCTGATCTGTGGAACAGGCGCTGGAATGAGCGTTGTTTCAAATAAGTATAAAGGTGTCTATGCAGTCGCATGCGAAGGTGTATATTCCGCAAAGATGGCCAGAGCTATAAATAACGCTAATATCCTATGCATGGGCGGCTGGATAGTCGGCCCTGAGATGGCGATTGAGATGGTCAAGACTTTTTTGACTACCGACTGGTGTCAGGATCTGGAGGATTGGAGAGCGGAGAACATGCATAAGTTCGCTGCTCAGGTCGATGCAATAGAGGAAAAGATCTATGGTTGATTCATTTGTCTATTCCCAGCCTGTCAAAATCTACTTTGGAGCGGAAAGCTTTAAAAATCTTGGAGCGATTCTCGAAGAGCAGGGTCTGCAGAGGGCGGTACTCGTATGCGGACGCCATTTCGGACCTGAAGCGGAAGCGATGAAAGATTCGGATCCCCGATTTGTTGGAGTTTTCTCGGGTGTTGAGCAAAATCCCAGGCTGTCCGGAGTTGAAACGGTAACCGCGCTTGCACGCGAAACGGGTGCTGACTGCATTGTCGGAATAGGCGGCGGCAGTTCGCTTGATACGGCGAAATTCGCGGCAGCTGTAGCTCCGAATGAAGGTAGAGCCTTGGATTATTACAGAGGCGACAGAGCATTTAACGCCCACAGCCGTCTTGCAGTAATCGCGGTCCCGACAACTGCTGGGACCGGAAGCGAGGTCACGCAGGTATCTGTCGTAAGCCACGAGACTGAGAAGAAAACCATCAACAATCCGGCTTTTATGCCGAGAGCTGCTATTGTAGACCCGGTTCTTTCATCTACTGTTCCTCCCCGCACAACAATGAACACTGGCCTTGACGCCATGGCGCACGCCCTTGAAGGGTATTGGAGCATAAATCACCAGCCGATAACGGATACTATTGCCAAGGCTGCAGTCAAACTCGTTCTTGAAAATCTTGAAAAGGCATATAAAGACGGCAGCGATATGGAGGCCAGATCTGCAATGGCTTATGCCGCTCTTCTCGGAGGCATGTCTTTCGCGCTGCCGAAGACTGCCGCCTGCCATGCCTGCAGTTATCCTCTCTCCGAGGTGTATCATCTGCCCCATGGTGAGGCATGTGCTTTTACTCTCGACAGCTTTGTCAAGATCAATGCTGATGATCGCCTTGAGGAACTTGCCCATGCAGTCGGGCTCAGAGATACCGAAGAGCTTGCCGCGAAGATCAGAGAACTTAAGGCTCTCGCAGGGCTCAGATCCAGGATTTCCGATCTCGGAGAAAATGTCGACCCCGGACTTCTTGCCGAGGCTTGCTCTGTTCATCCTCTGATGAACAACAATCCCGTTAAATTGTCTGTTGCAGAACTGAAAGAGATGTTTGACGCGCTCAGATGAGTGCAAATACTAAAAATACCATGATGATCGCCGGGATGGTGATCTCATGGTCAATATACTACGCTGTTTCTAAAGTAGTGGTCGGGGCAACAGGTTCTGCTTTTCTGGCAGGCTTCCTGCTCCGGTCAGCGGCTTTGGTCTTTCTGACTCTGCAGCTTGCTGCAGATAAAAATCTGAAGGAAGTATTCAGACAGGGCAAAACAGCATATATTCTTCTGATTATAGGCGTATTCGGTTTCCTCCTCGATATGTTTGCAAACCTTGGATATGCAAAAGGCTCTCTCAGTACCGGAACCGCGCTGCTGAAGACAGATGTCCTTATGGTCAACCTTGCAAGTGTCATCATATACAAGAAAAAGCTCTATTTGAGCGACTGGATCGGCACATTTATTATGCTGTTCGGAGTCCTGCTTGTACTCGGGATCAGCTTCGGCAGTATTACGTTCAACATTACCGATCTGTTTTTCATCTTAAGTGCAGTCTGTGTTTCTGCCAACGCATTCATAATCAAGTCCGCACAGGAAAAATACGGCGCAAGTACAGACATGATCTCTTACTATAACAATTTCACCGTGCTGGTGCTGTTTTGCATTGCTTCAGCAGTACTGGGTGATTTTGAAGCCCTGAAAACTGTAAATATCCCTTATTTCTGGCCCCTTGTCATTCTCGGCGGTCTCGGCCAGACCGGAATATATTTCTTCTACTATAGGAATCTGAAAATACATGAAGTATGGCAGGTCAAGCTTTATCTGCTGCTGATGCCTGTTGTAAGTCTTTTTATAGGCATCTTTTTCCTTGGAGAAGAGATGACGCCCCTCAAAATTGCTGGTATTGCAACAGTGCTCCTCGGCGCTTCCGTTATAGTACTCAGAGACAGAATCAACAAATAACCTGAAAAATCTTTTCACCGGAGGTGCTGCCAAATGGCTAAACAGGGCGACAATATGACAGATGTGAAACGTGCCAACAGGAGTGCGGTTCTGCGTGTTCTGCATGAAAACGGCGATGTTTCGCGAAAAAAGCTGGCAGCCTACATAGGCCTTACTCCGGCAGCCATAACTAAAATAACAGGTGAGATGATAGAAGAAGGTCTTCTGCGTGAAGGAGAAGCCGTTTTCAGCGGCGGTGCCGGCAGGCGTGAGATACTCCTGAAGACTGACCCTTTTTCCCGCTTTGCACTCGGTATTTTCATAAATAAGGGGCTCGCTGTCCTTTCTGCTGTAAACTTGGAAGGAACCGTTGTATTTTCCGAAAATGCGGTTCTGCCCTCCAATGCTCCTGCAAACGAGACCATAACCACGCTCTGCAATCTGCTTCTTGATCTCAGCGATCAGAATGGTATCCCGCGGGATAAGATCATCGGTACAGGTCTTGCTTTGAGAGGACAGGTATCCGATAACGGGAGGATACTCAAAAACAGTTTCGGTGCTCTTAACGAGTATAATTATCCGATAGCAGATGAAGTCGAGAAACTAACCGGTTTAAAGGTGATTTCCGATAACAATGTCAGATCCCTTTTCTCTGCCCACTTGTTTTTCTCCAAGGATAAAGAAATCAGTTCTCAATTTTTTCTCAGATGTGAATACGGCATAGGTGCCGCTCTTTCAGTCGATTTCAGAATCTGGCACGGAGGAAGCGCACAATGCAGCGAGATAGGGCATATCCCAGTAATAAGAAAAGGCGGAAAGCCCTGTTCCTGCGGTAAGAGCGGGTGTCTTGAGACCGTGGCCTCTCCAAATGCTATCCTTGAAGAAGCTAAAGCAGCATTTTCTGAGGATAATACTCCGCTGCTGTATAAACGTATGCTTGGCAGAAGCATTGATGAGATGCGCCTTCAGGACGTTCTGGATTCCGCTGCAGGAGGGGACAGCACAACAGCATCAATAGTAGGCAAAGCTGTAACCGCACTCGCCCAAGCTCTAAAATCCGTTATATATATCATCGACCCGGAAAAGATAGTGCTCTACGGTCATTTATTTGAGAATGCTTACTTCCTGGATCATTTTATAGCTGAAATGCGGGAAGGCGTCGACAGCGGTCATGATGTAAGTGTAGAAAAGAGCCGCTGCAACCTCAAACTCGAAGATGCAGCGGCGGGACTTCTGGTTATTCAGAAATTTATAGATGAGGGCGGCCTTTAATTTGCAAGGCTGGCCTCTTTTTCTTCCTGGAGTTTTTCTATACGCTTTTTGTCAAGAGGATACACAAACTTTAAGAGTATAAATACAAGCAGGAACAACACAGCCGGGATCATAACAGAATAATTATACATTGTCTTGAGGGCCGAAGCACTGAGGCCCTCAGTTTTTAATTCGCTTCCGTTGTAGCCGATCCTCAGCAGAGGCACATTTATCAGTACAGTTGCAACTGTCTGTCCGAGCTTCCTCATGAACGAGTAAAAAGCGTAGCTGGTAGCTTCATCCTTAAGTCCGTATGTTACACGGTTATAATCTATGGCATCTGTCGCCAGGACCCAAACTAAAAGGAAAAGGAATGCAGTTCCGATACCTGCCATGAGATTCGCAAGCAGGTAAAGCCAAACACTTGTTACTCCCATAAGTGAGAGGAGGAAAAGGATAATATAGAAGACTGCAGCTATCAGCATGCCAAATGAGCACACCTCTTTGCGCCCAAATTTATTGCCGAGTTTTGTGGCGAAAAACATGACAACTGCAACAGGCAAATACTGGCAGACTGTCGGCAGCATCGTAAGTCCCGGTTTTTCAAAATAATAATGAAAAAGATACGTATTGTACCCCTGACCAAACATCTGCGCTGCAAGATAGAGCATACTGGCAAGGCATACAGCCATAAAGGGACGGCTTTTCAGGAGAGCTCTTATTACTTCTGAAGAAGCGCCTTTTTTTGCAGCTTCAGGCTTTGATTCAACACGCTCTTTGGAAAGTCTGTAACAGAGCAGGTAGAAAATGACAGAAAGTGCCGCTATGAGACAGACTCCGATAAACACCTTTTTATAGTCCATCTGCTTCGTTCCGTCAGCCAGAGTAACATAGCAGACAGAAGCCAGCACCATGGCGGGCATTGCGCCAAAAGTTGATCCTATTGAGCGGAAAACCGAAAGCGAGGATCTCTCTTTGTCATCCGACGTAATTACCTGAGCAAGTGAGCCGTATGGGATATTGATACAGGTATACAGCATTCCGAACAGGATATAAGTGATGTATATCCACGCGAGTCTTCCTGCAGGAACCATTCCCCTGACATCCAGGAACATCAGTACCGCGGCCAGAGCGACAGGCAATGAGAATATCTTAATCCATCTGCGATAGCGCCCATCTTTGCCGACTTTGGCTCTGTCAATTATTCGGCCCCAGATCGGATCATTGATTGCATCCCAAATACGCGCAATGATAGTCATAATCATTACATGAAGGACACTTATCTCAAGTACGTCAGTGTAATATTTGTTCAGAACGCTCTGTGTCAAACCGAAAACAAGGCATGATGCGAGATCACCGAATGCATAACCGATCTTGTCTTTAAGCCTTATCCCGCTCGTTCTGGCAATATTGGATTCTGTCACTAATTATATCCCCCGCAACAACAGTTTTTTATTGATATCAAATATCTGTGAGTTCTTTCTCCTTGGACACAATTATCTTATCTATTTCCTTAATATAGTCATCAGTCAGCTTCTGAATATCCTTATCTGCGATCTTGTAGTCATCCTCGGTTATTTCCGACGCTTTCTGCTGTTTTTTCATTTTTTCCATCGCGTCTCTGCGGATATTTCTGATAGCGACTTTGGACTCTTCCCCATATTTTTTTGTCTGTTTAACAAGGTCTTTTCTTCTCTCTTCCGTAAGAGGAGGAAATACCAAACGGATCATTCTTCCGTCATTCTGAGGATTGATTCCCAACTCAGACGTCAGTATAGCTTTTTCGATACTCTTGAGTGTAGACGCGTCCCAAGGCTGAATAAGAAGTGATCTTGGATCCGGAGTAGCAATCGAGGCCATCTGGTTGATGGGAGTCGGAACGCCATAATAATCCACCTGGATTTGATCCAGAACAGATGCATTGGCACGTCCTGCCCTGATCGTGGCCAGTTGGGATGTCAGTGCGTCACAGGTCTTCTTCATTTTGTTTTCGAATTCAGGATAATCAGACATTGAATTTTCCTCCTATATATCTTTTTTATATATTATCTTCTTTTCACGCATGAACACAGGTGCCTGTCTTCTCACCTGCAAGTACCCTCTTAATATTCCGGGGATCAGCCAGTGCAAAAACTATAACAGGTATATCGTTGTCCATTGCCATCGAGGTAGCTGTTGAATCCATGACTGCAAGTCTCTGTGCCAACACTTCGTCATAGCTGATATCATCATACCTTACAGCATTAGGATTTTTTACTGGATCATCGTTGTAGACACCATCAACATTCTTGGCAAGTAAAATGGCATCTGCATGTATTTCGGCTGCTCTCAGAGTGGCAGCGGTATCCGTCGAAAAGAACGGCATACCGGTACCGCCCGCAAAGAGGACAACATTTCCTTCTTCCAGATACTGTATTGTTTTTTCAGTAGAGTAACGCTCACCTACTCCCTGGATATCCACAGATGTCTGGACCTTCACCTTGCATCCGATTTGCCTGAAAACATCGGCTACCGCTAGGCAGTTCATGCAGGTTGCGAGCATTCCCATTCGGTCCGCACTGACTCTTTCCACGTTTCCGCCCCCGTCTTTTAAGCCGCGCCAGAAATTCCCGCCTCCGATGACTATACCGACCTGAACTCCTTCTTCGGTACATTCTTTTATTGCTCTGCAGACATCCTTTACAAAGTTAAAATCAAAGCCCTTCCTGTTAGCTCCGGCAAGAGCCTCCCCGCTTACTTTTAATAATACTCTTTTATAATTCATAAAGTATCTCCTTCCGGTTTACAGTTTATATATCCAGAATTCCAAGAATGATAACTCCCGCTATTACCGTAACAATTGCAGCATAATGCTTCTTTGACAGCTTTTCCTTGAGAAACAAGCGGCTCCAAATCACCGATGCTACACAGTAAGAGGAAATAATCGGTGCGGCGAATGCTACATGCCTCGAATCTGCAAGAGCATAGATATAGAAAAACTGCCCGATCGTTTCAAATACCGCTCCTGTGTATTTCGGAAGTTCAGCTTTGAATATGAATTTCTGCTTCTTAACCAGCAGAAATACAAAACATACTATACCGACGAGAAAGAATGTAAGCTCATAAGCTGTGTTTGCTGCATCTTCATCAAGCACCTCCAGGACCCTGCTGTCTGCGAATGTACCGAGAGCGTCCAGAAGGCAGTAAATTATGGGAATTATTAGAGCCAGAGCACTTTTTGCATATTTATGCCCGGATTCGCTCTGTCGTTCGGCTCTGAGTTCTTCATCTTCGTTGGATTCAACAAAACCCAAGGCAATTACGCCAATGCTTACAAGCGCTACAGCAATGAGCGCGACCGGATGGATCTCCGAGAAACCTCCGCCGAGAATGATAGTAAGAATGGCAACAATTGCTCCGCTGCTGTTGCATATAGGAGATGAAACTGAAAGCTCTATATAACGAAGGCCCAGATAGCCAATAGTCATTGAGAGTATATAAAGAGCCGAGACCGGAAGATATTTTATAAATACTTCTGCAGTAACTTCTACACCACCGATATAAATCTCATATGCAGCATGAATGCCCATAACGATACCGACAGCCATAGCCATTTTCAGATGGCTGTATTTATCCTTTGCATCCACACAGCCGATCTTTGAAAAGAGATCGCTCCCACTCCAAGCCAGCAATGCTAATACTGAAAACCAGAACCACATGTATTATTGAGTCTTCCTCCAGACAAACTTATTAACTACATAGACATACGACTGGATGATCTTTACAACTTTTGAGCTGACATTCACATCGGTATAATCGGGAACAGGTATCCCGAAATCTCCATTATTATGCATTTCTGTCGCAGTTTCCACAGCTTGCAGGAGCGATTTTTCCGATATTCCGGCTATTATGAAACAGCCCTTATCCAACGCCTCCGGGCGTTCTGTGGACGTCCTGATGCATACTGCAGGGAACGGTTTTCCTGCAGAGGTCCAATAGCTGCTTTCCTCCGGAAGTGTCCCGCTGTCCGAAACAACACAAAATGCATTCATCTGAAGGAAATTGTAATCCAAAAATCCCATCGGCTCATGCATAACAACTCTTTCATCCAGTTTAAAACCGCTGTTTTCCAAACGCTTGCGGCTTCTCGGATGGCAGGAATACAAAACCGGCATATCATACTTTTGAGCAAGAGCGTTTACAGCACTAAAAAGTGAGAAAAAGTTCTCATCAGTGTCGATATTTTCCTCTCTGTGTGCAGAAAGAAGAATGTATTTCCCTTTCTCGAGCCCGAGCTTTTCAAGTATTCTGCTTGATAATATTGCCTCTCTGCTTGATTCCAACACTTCAGCCATGGGAGATCCCGTCACATAGCATCTTTCTTTTGGCAATCCGCATTCGTGGAGATATTTCCTCGCATGTTCTGAATAAGCCATGTTGACATCTGAAATTATGTCAACTATTCTCCTGTTGGTTTCTTCCGGCAGGCATTCATCCTTACATCTGTTCCCTGCTTCCATATGAAAAATAGGAACATGCAGTCTTTTTGCGGGGATTGCAGACAGGCAGGAATTTGTATCACCGAGAATAAGCAGAGCATCCGGCTTTACTTCGCACATAAGTCTGTATGAACAAGCGATAATATTGCCTATCGTCTCTCCCAGATCTTCTCCGACTGCATCCATGCTCACATCAGGCGGATCAAGCATAAGATCTTTAAAAAAAACACCGTTTAAGTTGTAGTCGTAATTCTGTCCTGTATGTGCAAGCAGGCAATCGAAGTATTTCCTGCACTTTGAGATAACTGCTGAGAGACGGATAATTTCCGGCCTTGTTCCAATTATAATGAGAAGCTTCAGTGCACCGTTATTCTTAAATGATATGTCCGAATAGTCGGTTTTCATCTGCTCATACCTCCTCATGAAATGTGTCAGGATGTGAAGGATCAAATATCTCATTTGCCCACATCAGCGTAACAAGATCTTCACTGTCACTGAGATTGATCAGTTCATGTGTATATCCCGGAATCATATGAACCGCTTCAATTTTCTCCCCTGAAACCTCAAATTCCATTATTTCATCCGAGCCTATCCTACGCTCCCGGATAAGGGCTTTGCCGGAGACGACTATAAACAGTTCCCATTTGGAATTATGCCAATGCTGCCCTTTTGTAACCCCGGGCCTTATAATATTAACAGAAAACTGTCCGGAAGAGACTGTTTTCAAAATTTCCGTAAAACTTCCTCTGGAATCCTTTTTCATATAAAGAGGATATTTCACTTTACTCTCCGGAAGGTACGAGAGATAGGCAGAATAGAGCTTCTTTTCAAACGATCCGAAAGGCAGTTCAGGTATGATTCCCGTCTGTGGAACAGCTACAAAGCTGTCAAGAAGATCTGCTATTTTCCCAAGTTTCACCCTGTATATTATCGGAATTGAATAATACTCTCCCGTCCTGTGTCCCTTAGTCGGATCTTCAAGTATATCAAGGAGTTCTGAAACCACATCATCGATATAGGCAAGCTCGAGTTCTGTCTCCGGATCGTTCACAGTTATAGGATGACCGTTTGCCTTATTATTGCAGAATGTTGCTACCGCACTGTTATAATTTGGTTTACACCATTTGCCGAAGAGATTTGGGAATCTGTATACAAAAACCTTTGCACCGGTCTCTTTTTCGTAAGAAAAAAACAGCTTCTCTCCTGCAAGTTTCGATCTCCCGTATTCCGAATCAGTAAATCTTCCCTCAAGTGATGCCTGAATACTGCTTGAGAGCATGACAGGGCATTTGTTTCCGCATTCCTTTAATACACCGAGAAGAGTATCTGCAAAGCCAAAGTTTCCTTGCATAAATTCAGCAGTATCTTTCGGCCGATTGACTCCGGCAAGATTGAATACGAAATCTGCTTTGCTGCAAAAATCCCAAAGTTTATCGGCTCCGGTATTCCTTCCATATCTGTATATTTCCGAAATATGGAGATCCGGCCTTGTTCTGTCATTTCCGTTTTTTAAGTTTTCAAGGGCACAGCAGAGATTTTTGCCCAAAAATCCGTTTGCCCCGGTAACAAGTATATTCAAAGCTGCTCCCTGATATATTCAAGCTCCATAAGTTTGGCCTTCACCTGCTCAACATTGAGTATTTCTGTGTTGTTTGAATTAAACTCCGATAGCTTTGTACGTTCCGTATTTCCGACAGTAAAATAATTATCATAATTCAAATCCCGCTTATCACACGGAACTCTGTAAAATCTTCCCATATCCACGGCTCTTGAGCATTCTTCATTGGTGAGAAGGGTTTCATACATTTTTTCACCGTGACGGACACCGATAACTTTAATATTATCTTCGCTTCCGCCAAAGAGCTGTGCAACAGCTTTGGCCTGAGTACCGATAGTACATGCCGGAGATTTCTGAACAAGAATATCTCCTGAAGTTCCGTGCTCAAAAGCGAAAAGGACAAGATCAACAGCTTCATCCAGAGACATTATGAATCTTGTCATATTCGGGTCAGTAACGGTTATCGGTTCACCTTTTTTTATCTGATCTATCCACAACGGGATAACGCTTCCTCTTGAACACATTACATTGCCGTAACGCGTACAGCATATTTTTGTTCGTTCAGGGTCTACAGTTCTTGATTTGGCTACTACCACCTTTTCCATCATAGCCTTTGACGTTCCCATCGCGTTGACAGGATAAGCGGCTTTGTCCGTAGAAAGACAGATCACTGCTCTTACTCCGGCTTCTATAGCAGCTGAGAGGAGATTATCTGTCCCGATGACATTGGTCCTGACGGCTTCCATCGGGAAAAATTCACATGACGGGACCTGTTTTAATGCCGCAGCATGAAATATATAGTCGACCCCGTATATTGCTCCTTTGATAGAGCTCAAGTCTCTGACATCGCCTATATAGAATTTAATTTTCTCCGCGTACTCCGGATACTTAAGCTGATACTCATGCCGCATATCATCCTGTTTTTTTTCATCTCTGGAGAATATTCGGATCTGACCAATATCTGTGGTCAGGAAACGCCTTAATACTGCATTTCCGAAACTCCCGGTGCCGCCTGTAATGAGAAGAGTTTTATCGGTAAACAGACCCATCTCTTTTCATCCTTTCCAATTATGATCTCGTAAGATTATTCTCTGCCGAGTTTTCCTATAGATTCAGAATCACCTGTATGCGCATAAAGGATTATAATCAATATACTATCCTGAACAGCTCGGGCTTTGGCTTGAATTTAATGCCTGATATCAGTCCCGCTGCAGCAAATGATGTAACCATTGACGATCCTCCATATGAGAAAAACGGGAGCGTGATTCCTATAACAGGTGTTATTCCAATACACATGCCGATATTAATAAACGACTGGAAGCAGAAAGATGCTGCAACGCCAAAACATATAAGCATATCAAATGTTCTCGTAGCCTGAAGCCCTACCTTGACGCAGTGAATAACAATTATTGCCAGAAGCAGAATAACCACAAGACAGCCTATCATTCCGAATTCTTCTCCGAATACAGAGAAGATAAAGTCTGTATGCTTTCCTGTAAAAGCTGTCGACTCCTGTGTGCGTAAGCCGTGCTCAGCAAAAATACCCGTAAGTCTTCCGGATGCAAGTGCCAATCTGCTCTGAGATGTCTGCCATGTGATGCCATACCCTTCAGGATCTATAGTCTTGTCATAAGGGGCAAGAAGTCTCTGCTGCTGATACGGCTTAAGAAAGAAACTCCAGAGAAGAGGTATCACTGCTGCTACTGCTGCTCCTGCTATACCAAACCAATATAGTTTGACTCCCAGCATAAACAGCATAACCAGGAATATAAAAAGAAGGATAGACGCAGAGCCGAGATCTGCAGATACAAAAACGATGAGTCCGAAAACAACAATAAAATGTCCAGCCATCATAACTACAGACCGGAAACTGTTTATGTCGCCGTGCTCCTTGATAAAAGTCATTTGATATGCAGATATTATGATATACAGCACCTTTATAACTTCAGACGGCTGGATACCTATTCCGGCAAATCTGATCCAAGCTTTGTTTCCTGTTCCGTCGTCCTGTCCGAAAAAAACAAGCAATATGAGGAGGCCGACATTTATCACGCAAAGCCACTGCCAGTTTTCTCCAAGGATATCGGAATCTATAACTGTAAAGAGTACAAAGGCAGCAACTCCGAGGAATATTGAGAAAATCTGAATAAAAATATATCTTCCAGGGCTTGTATAAGCTGAAACAGCACTGGAAATCATGACCGTACCCAAAATGGAAGATATAAGACAAACAACAAGCAGAAATACATCTGCCCGCTCAAAATATTTTCTTATATATGGCCGTATTTTCTTGAGCATGTGTTACCTTTCACAAAAATCCTATATACATACAGAGCTGATTTTAGCACATTTCCGCTCTTTACGCAACGCAATAATTGGTTTATAATATGCTCATGTTTAAGGAATACAAAAGCAGAAACACAGAGGAAACAGAAGCGCTTGGAGAGAGCTTTGCAAAAAGTCTGAGCCCCGGTGCTGTTGTTGCTCTTTATGGCGGACTCGGAGCAGGGAAAACCGCTTTTGTCAGAGGAATGGCAAGAGGGCTCGGGATTTCCTGCCGCGTCAGCAGCCCCACCTTCACTATAGTCAATGAGTACAAAGGCGAGCGAGAGCTTGCCCATTTTGATATGTACCGGCTCAATTCTGCCGACGAGCTTTTTGACATCGGCTGGGAAGATTATCTTGCAAGCGGTGCAGTATGTGCTGTAGAATGGAGTGAAAACGTAGAAGGCGCTTTTTGGGGAAATGAGATCAAGGTCGAGATAGAACGCCTGAGTGAAAATGAAAGAATAATACGCATATACGAGGCCAATATATGAGGCTTTTATCATTTGAATCATCCGCTAAAACCGCTTCTGTCGCACTGACAAACGGCAACAGGCTCATAGCCCAATACACACAGTCCGGCGGGCTTACTCACAGTACGACTCTGCTTCCTATGGCAAAAACGCTTCTTTCCGATGCCGGTGTTTCCATTTCAGACGTTGACGCTTTTGCTGTCGCCTGCGGTCCGGGCTCTTTTACCGGTATACGAATAGGCATATCTACAGTCAAAGGTCTCGCTTTGGCGGCCAATAAGCCCTGTGCCGGAGTTTCCACATTAGAAGCCATGGCTTGGCATGGAGTCAGTGCCAGCAGTTTTATATGTCCTGTCATGGACGCCAGACGGAATCAGGTTTACAATGCGCTGTTCCGTACAGATTGCGGAAAGCCTATTAGAATCTGTAAAGACAGAGCTGTCTCTCTTGAAGAGCTCGCTTCAAATGTTAAAGCGCTCAGTGCTCCGGTTTTTATCGTCGGAGACGGAGCCGAGATCACTGCAGAGTATTTTGATATAAACGGAATTTCATATATTATGGCCCCGTACAATCTAAGGATGCAAAGCGCCTGGGGCGTTGCAATGGCTTCGCAGGATGCGAAATTCGGAACCAGTCAGGAATTGCTGCCTGTCTATCTCAGGCTTTCACAGGCCGAGAGAGAAAGGCAGGCCGCCACCAATAAAAAGGAGAAAACAAAATGAGCAGAGTATGTGTATTCGATCATCCCCTTATCCAGCACAAACTGTCAATTATGAGAGACAAAAACACCAGCGTAAAAGAATTCAGAGAATTGGTCTCAGAAGTTGCTATGCTGATGTGCTATGAAGCGACCCGCGACCTTGTGACCGAGCCTGTTGATGTGGAAACTCCATGCGGGACTGCACACTGCAACAGAATTGCGGGCAAAAAAATAGTTATTGTTCCGATTTTAAGAGCGGGACTCGGTATGGTTGACGGTATGGTTAATATGATTCCGAGTGCAAAAGTCGGACACATCGGACTTTACAGAGATCCTGCTACGCTTGAGCCGGTCAAGTACTATTTCAAAATGCCTCCTGATGTCTCCGAGAGAGATGCCATCGTTGTTGACCCCATGCTGGCAACAGGCGGAAGCGCCAGCGCAGCCATAAGCTTTCTCAAAGACGCCGGTGTAAAACGCATTAAGCTTATGAGCATTATAGGAGCTCCTGAAGGTATCGCCAGAATGCAGAAGGATCACCCGGATGTTGATATCTATGTTGCTGCTGAGGACGACCATCTGAATGAAATCGGATATATAGTTCCCGGACTCGGAGATGCAGGAGACCGTATCTTCGGAACAAAATAATGTCTCCCGTTTTATATCTTGTTATTCCATGTTATAACGAGGAAGCCGTTCTCCCGGTCACCGCAGGTATTTTTCGGGAGAAGCTTTTATCATTGATCCAAACAGGATCAATATCCGAAAAAAGCCGTGCCGTGTTTATTAACGACGGCTCTTCGGACAGTACCTGGAGTATAATCAGAGATCTCTCCAAGAACGACGAGATCTTTGAAGGTATTTCACTTTCAAGAAACCGCGGTCACCAAAATGCTCTGTTGGCCGGGCTGATGACTGTTAAGGACAGATGCGATATTACAATCAGTTTAGACTGTGACGGACAGGATGATATCTGCGCAGTTGATGAGATGGTTGCCGCATACAATGATGAGGGATGTGAGATAGTTTATGGCATACGTGGGAGCCGTAAGAGCGACTCTTTTTTCAAAAGATTCAGCGCTGAGAGCTTCTACAGGCTTTTGAATTCAATGGGTGCCGAGGTCAAATTCAACCACGCAGATTACCGCCTTATCAGCAGCAGGGCTTTGGATGAACTTGAAAAATATGGGGAAGTTAACCTATATTTAAGAGGACTTGTTCCGATGCTCGGGTTCAAATCAAAAGATGTATTCTATGAAAGGCATGAACGTATTGCCGGTGAAAGTCACTACCCTCTCGGTAAAATGTTGGCTTTAGCTTTTAACGGAATAACTTCACTGACGGTAAAACCAATAAGGCTCATCACCGGTTTCGGCTTTGCGGTTTCATTTCTGAGTTTCATAGCCATCATTTGGGCTGTTATCCGTGCTCTTACCGGGCACACGGTAGCCGGTTGGGCCAGCATGACATGTATTATCTGTTTCTTTTGCGGAATAATACTCTTGAGCCTTGGCGTTATTGGCGAATATATCGGAAAGATCTATCTTGAGACAAAACGAAGGCCTCGATACATAATAGAAGAAAGCACTCTGGATTGACCAGAGTGCTTTCTTTTACAATAATCAGAGTTATCAGCCCTTAAGGCCCCTCTCCTGCCTGACCATATCCTCTACGACAATATCATATATCTCTCCGAGGGATCTGCAGTACTCAAGAACTTTCCACGGTTCATTCGTGTGATAATGGATCTTGATCAGTTCTTCATCTCCAACCGCAAGGAGGCAGTCTCCTTTAAAGTTTTCGACAAAATAATCGTTGATCTCATCTTCATCGAGGTTTTCTCCTTCGATAAGCAGCTGTGTATCGTATCTGTACTCTAGCATTTTTACTCTTCTTTCATAATTTTGTTATTCTGAAGTTACTCTTCTTGCGCCATAGAAGCGATCCTTATATGAACCGGTCAGTTCGGTGATAATGACTCCTGTTGTTGAGGAGGATGAATGGATGAACTTTCCATCCCCTATATATATTCCTGTATGACTGATGTATGAACCTCCGGCGGTAGTTGTGAAAAGCAGAATGTCTCCCGGCTGGATGTCTTCAAATATAATACCTGTCCCGTTTTTGGCCATATCATTCGCGGTTCTGTATATCCCATACCCGAAATGATTAAAGCAGTAATATACAAAGCCGCTGCAGTCAAAACCGATGGCAGGATCTTGCCCGCCCCAACAGTATTTGGAACCGTTTAAGGAAAGAGCAAAATTTGCAATCTCTCTGCCTCCGGCATTTCCAGCGCTTCCGACATACACAGGATTGTCAAATGTGATAAGATCGCTGAAAACAAAACCTTCTGCTCCGTCAATGAGACATTTTGTCCAATTGGCAGCTGTTCCGGTAACAACTATCTCTTTGCCGGTGTTGTATTCTGAGATTATGCCTTCAACAGTGGAAGGTCCTTTTCTGAATCTTACAGAAGTGCCTTTTATATATGCGGTTTTACCATTAACTCCGGAAACAACATTTATTTCTTCAGATACAGTATTCTGCCCGGTGGCAGAGGACGTCCCGGACTGTGGAGACTTGGAAGACATCTGGTCCGGTTCAGCCGGCTTTTCATCAGGGACTATGTATTGGGCCAGGATCCACCCCGTCATATTTCCTATCTTTACCCGGTACCAGCCGTCGAGTTCGTCAAGTATCGTAAGCTCCGTCCCTGTATTGTACTCGGCAATAATGTCGCTCTGGACTGTAGGGCCGTTCCTAAGGCGGATATAGAGGCCGTCGATTACTCCCCTCCTGATGTTCTGAAGATCGCCTTCTCCGGCTGAACTGATCTTGACAAACTGTGAGTACACATATCCGGTATTCCCACCCTGTGAGATCTGATACCAGTCGCTGTCAGACATGTCCAAGATGGTGACCTCAGTTCCTTTTGAAAGAAACCTGATTACATCACTATCTGTTCCGGGAGCATTCCTGAACTGAACATCAGAACCGGATATAAATCCTTTGGTATCGGCACTTGAAACTGTTGAGAAAGTTGAAACAGCAAGCAATACAGCAAGTAATGCAGCTGCCAGTCGCTTCGGCATTGCTCTTATCTGTCCGCCAAGGCTCGCTCCAGCCAGATAGCTCCGACATCCATAGCCTGGTAAAGGCCGTTTTTCTCACTGGACTTTACTATTCTGTCTCTTGACCTGACGTTCGGGTCTGTACGCTGAAGCTGGACGAATACCTTTGAAGCCACATCCAGATCACCGACTTTCTTTGTCTCGCTTATCTGAATAAAGATAATATACGGGTCCTGCATACTGCCGTAATAAATGATATTATCCTTCCTCATAAGAGGACGGCCCTTGTACATCAATGTTTTTCCCATGTTTACCTCCGCTCTATCCGTAATACTGGCTGTAGTCATCCTGTACCGGATAATAATTGTTGTTATCTGCCTGGTTTTGCAGCGCTTCACGCTCCTGCCTTGCGGCTTCCGCCCACTCTTCTGCCCAGTTTCCGAACACTTTTGTATCAGGCTCGAGAAGTGGATATGTAAAGCTCCGATACTCAAGGCCTTTGTGAATGGGCGCCATCACTCTGTTGAAGATATATGCTGCCGGATTTCCGGAAAAATACATATGCTCAGGTATATCGTAACCCGTCCAAACCGCGCATGAGTAATATGGCGTGACTCCGACGAACCAACGGTCCTGATTATCTCCGGATGTCCCCGTTTTGCCCGCAACCGGTACACTTCCCAGATAGGCTTCGGTACCGGTTCCGGAATTAACAACTCTCTCCAGCATGTATGTCATGACATGCGCCGTATTGTCACTGAATGCTTTTATGGTCCTGGGCTCATTGTCTATAATCACATTGCCGGCAGAGTCGGTGACTCTTGTGTAAGCTCTGGAGTATGTAAAAGTACCGTCATTTACAAAAGAGGAAAATGCCGCCGCCATCTCTCTTACAGTAATGCCGTTCGTAAGCTGCCCGACAGAGAGCGGCGCATATGAACAGTCATCAGGCACAAGACTGGTCACGCCGAGTTTGTTTATCAGAAAGTTATATGAGACCTCAGGCGTCAGCTTATCGAGGATCTGGGCAGAAACAGTATTAAGCGACCATTTCAGCGCATCCTGAACCATTATGATGCCTGAATTGGAGTAGTCATCATTATGAGGATACCATGTAGTTCCAGAGAGATGGATATTTGCAGCGTCATTTACGTACGTGTACGGAGTGATTATGCCGTATTCAGTAGCAGGCCCGTAAACAGAAATAGGCTTAATCGAAGAACCGGGCGGTCTTTTTGTATCCACGGCGCGATTCAGGATAAAATTTGCATCTTTCTCTCCGAGGCCGCCGGAGAGGCCTTTTATTTCTCCTGTATACGGATCCATGATAACGATTCCGCTCTGCATGTCCTGTGCATCTTTCCTGTCTGCACCGGGGACCGAACTTATATCATTATACACAGCATCTATAGCAGCCTGGATGGTCTCATCATAACAGCTGTAAATCTGATATCCGGCGTTGTAGAGGAGATTTCTTGCTGAAGTCCTGTTTATTCCCTTTATATCCACCAGGTCGTTTATAACATCACTAATAACGACCTCAACATAATACGAATAAATCTCCTGTGAATAATCCTCTTCAGGAGTACGTACAAACACAAGTTCTTCATCACATGCATTTCTGTACTCTTCTGCCGTGATATAGCCCTGTTCATACATCTCATGAAGGATCGTTTCCTGGCGGTTCTTGTTGTTTTCCAGCGAGTAGAAGGGGTCATAGTAAGTCGGTTTGTTGGTTATTCCGACAATGGCCGCACACTCTGCGAGAGACAGATCCTGCACATCTTTACCAAAATATGTCTTGGCGGCTGTCTGAACACCATAGCATCCCTCACCGAAGTATACGGCATTTAAATACCACTCTATGATCTCCTGCTTATCATACAGTTTCTCCAACTCAAGTGCGCCGAAGATCTCCATCAGCTTTCTTCTGACCGTAATGTCATCTTTTCCGGTGATGTTCTTGATAAGCTGCTGGGTTATTGTAGACCCCCCAAAGCTGTTCTCCATCGTGAGAAACATCTCCACAAAAGCTCCGGCAGTCCTGTACCAGTCCACGCCTTTATGCTCATAGAATCTTTTGTCCTCTATGGCCACCAGCGCCTGCTCCATATATTTAGGTATATCCTCATATGAGACCCAGATCCTGTTTTCAGAGCCTTTAAGATTCACGAGCTCCTTCCACTGACCCGTGGGGTCTTCATACCAGATGGTACTCGACTCATTCAGCTTCTGTTCCTCAAGAGTCAGATCGAAGGTCGGAGTAAGGCAGGTCTTTACATAGACAGAGAATATACCTACAAACAGGGTCGACGTCGCAAGTATTATGAGGAGCACTGTCCCCACAGCTTTCAGAATGCCCAGGACAACGCTCTCAGCAGTATTCACAGCAGCTGTTGCTGCTTTTCCGGCAACATGTTTTACAGCCTTTGCTTTTTTTGCGCGTCGGATCTTACGCTCGGCCTTTTCCACCGGAGTAAGTCCTTCTTTCTTCTGTAAATCTCCGCTGATCCCGAACACCTCCTGTCTGAAAAAATCAGCCTGAATTACTGCGATTTTATTATTATATCATACAAATCCGATTTTGGATAGCACTTGCATATTTGTTTGTATTGGTTTATATTTTACTAAAGAAACGGAGGCAGAAAAATGAGTGAAGAATACAGCCCCGAGTATCTGCAGATAGTCGATGATGAAGGTGTTGAATACAACCTTGAGATACTTGATACAATAGATTACAAAGATAAGACGTATATGGCTTTTCTCCCGACAGACCTTGACGAGGATGATCCGGACTACGGTATGATAATTCTCCGTGTAGTGGAAGAAAATGGAGAAGAAATGTATGAATCTGTCGAGGACGAATCCGAAGAACAGGCAGTCTATGAAGCCTTTATGCGTATCCTCTTTGACCCTGACGAAGAAGACTGACAATTAAACAGGTCCTGCGGTGTTTGTGCTTTCCTTTCTGGGAACAACGGCTTAATAAACCCACATCATTCTGAAGGGACGCTGATTTGAGTCTGCGGATTGCAGGCCTCCCGGTCTATACCGGACGTTGGAAGCAGCGAAACAGAACTTAGGCGACCCACCTGCCGACTGTGCAGGTTAACTTTAAGCCGGCACGGCATTCGCGGGATCTTTTTTGCGCCTTTTTCCTGTTATTATATATATAATTGCCCCCGATACTGTCAAAGCTCCGAATCCCGATGTCTTATATGCAAAAGACTTCGGGATTTTTTCCTGCATTTCAGAGACGATCTCTACTGAAGCTGTAAGAACGTCCCCGCTCTCTTCGAAACGTTCACGGACTTTTGAGTTGCCGCGGAGCCGAAGCAGCAACGTATTGTATTCGCTGTTCTTTGATTCATATTCGTCAGTAAAGCTTCTGAGCTCCTCTATATCTTTTCCAAGCTTTTCGAGCCCATTTTTCTCCTCTTCAAGTTTATCCTGCTTAAGGGTCAGCTCTTCCTTTTTTGATTCAAGTTCTGTTTTGGCGAGATAAAGCTTTGTATAAGCTTCCGTAAAAAGGTCCTGTACTTTACTCATCTCGGAAAGCGCATAACTCACCCCGGAGACTCCGGACGCGATCAGTTCTCGCTGCTCCGCAGGGGTCATGCTTATTATATCCTCAACGTCCGGAACGGAACTCATTCCCGAGAGATCCCCGTATCCGGACATTCCCATTTCCTCTGCCATAGTCTGAAGTCCGTCAAGCGCGCCTCTTTCTTCAGCAGCTTTTTCTGCGGCCGTGATCGCATTCGGAAGTCTCGGATCTGATGCTGCAGCTGCATAGTAAGCTGCCGTGTATGTTGCATACGCGGCCTCCTCGTCTGTCATGGATTGTGCATAGGACAGAAGAGCTTCTCTCGCCGATTCGATATCTTCATCCGCAACCGTTTCCAGATACGCTCCGATACGTGCTTTCAGTTCCTCATCCATTCCTTCAATGCTTGCGAATGCAGCCCTGAGTTCGTCGGCATTCATAATCTCATCGCTTGAAGCTGTGGCGATCAATGCAGCCCTTATCTCTTCCGTATTCCGTGATACGGCTTCGGCAGCCCCGGAAGCGGCAGCCGAAGCATCGTCCGTAATAAGCTTGAGCGTATACAGAGCTTCTCCCAGATCCTCAAAAAAATCCCTGGCGGCATCGAATTTTTCATAAGCCATGTCTGTCTGGTAGTATCCGTCTGTTATCTGTTTTTCTCCCATCTCTATCCCGCCTGAAGCAGCGCTGTAAGAGGCGAGCTCTGCCTTATGGCGGCTCATTCTCTTTTCATACAAGTCTTCTTTTCTTTCAAGCGTAAGCGAATTTCTCTTGTATTTGTTTTCGTCTTTTTTGAGGTATCTTTCAAGCTCATTTGCTCGCGAACTTCTCTCTTCAAGCAGAGTAAGCTCAGAGAGTGAGTTGCTTCTTTCTGCGACAGCAGATATGATGCCCGCAAGGCCTGCAAGCATCATTACGATACATACAAACCTTACAAACACAAATATATTTTTTGATAAGTTCTGCCGTTTCAAAATAAAGCTCCAGTGTGAAGAAAAGATTGAACCATAAAATATCAAATAATTATATATCCGAAATATGAACAAATCTACAAGAGCCAAGTTGCTTTTTCATCTGTTTTACAGTATAATTCTGTCTGGAAATTAACAAACATTTCAAGGAGGATTACATGAAGAAAGTTCAGTTCACGGAGACAGTTCTCAGAGACGCGAATCAGTCTCTGATCGCAACAAGGCTTCCCTACTCCGATTTTGAGCCGATACTTGAAACGATTGACAGTGCCGGGTTTTACTCTATCGAATGCTGGGGCGGTGCAACATTCGATGTATGCCTGCGCTTTCTAGGCGAGGACCCGTGGGAAAGGCTCAGAAAGATACGCGAAAAAGTCCCCAACACAAAGCTTCAGATGCTGCTGCGCGGGCAGAACATATTGGGATACAAGCACTACCCCGATGATATAGTCAGAAGATTTGTAAGATGTGCGGTAAAAAACGGAATCGATATAATCCGTATTTTTGATGCCCTCAACGATACCGATAACCTGAAGGTAGCAATAGATGAGACGAAAAAATGCGGTGCTGTTGCGTCCGGCGCCATTTCCTATACCACCTCGCCCGTCCACACAAATGCAAAATATGTGGAGATAGTAAAGGAGCTGAAGGAAATGGGGGTCGATACTGTCTGCATCAAAGACATGGCAGGCATTATGACTCCTGCAGCTGCTTATGACCTCGTCTCCGCCATCAAGGACGCTGTCGATCTGCCGGTCGTTATTCATACCCACTGCACCACAGGTCTTGCCTACATGACCATCCTTAAGAGCATAGAGGCAGGAGCGGATGTGATCGATACTGCCATCTCCCCGTTCAGCGGCGGTACTTCCCAGCCTGCGACCGAAACCCTGAACCATGCTCTGAGAGAGCTTGGTTATGATACGGATCTCAAAGAGGACAAACTCTATGCGATCGCAGACTACTTTAAGCCGGTAAGGGCAAAATTCCTCGAGTCCGGGAAGCTTAATCCCATCTCTATGGGAACAGATACCCAATGCCTTAACTACCAGATACCCGGCGGGATGCTTTCAAATCTTCTCAGCCAGCTCAAATCCCTCAATTCTCTGGACAAGTTCGATGAGGCCCTCGCCGAGACACCGAAGGTCAGAAAAGACATGGGTTATCCCCCGCTCGTAACCCCCACATCACAGCTCATAGGTACTCAGGCCGTGCAGAACGTACTTGCGGGTGAGAGATACAAGAATGTCGGAGCCGAACTCAAAGCATACTGCCGCGGAGAATATGGAAGAACTCCGGCTCCGATAGATCCCGAGATCCGCGAGAAAATACTCGCAGGAGATAAAATAGTTGAAGGAAGATATGCTGATACCCTTCCGACGGATACCTTTGAAAAGGCCGCAGAAAAACTTGGCGATACAGCAAAATGCGAAGAGGACGTCTTAAGCTACATTTCTTTTCCGCCGGTCGCCGAGAAGTTCTTTGAGGAACGCAAAGCCAAAGAAGAAAAGATCGTCAAATATACGATCACCGAGGCTTAAAGGAGGAAATATATGGATCTAGTTAACCTCCAGGTCGGCCATGCCGCCCGTATAGCCCTTCTCGGTTACGGAGTGGTCTTCCTCGGGCTTCTGATGCTTATGATCGTAATCATGATCCTCGGCAAGGTTATGATCGCCTCTCGCAAAAAGGCTGAAACTGCAGCTGCTGTTGAAGTCCCGGTCAAAGAAGTTCCCGCAGAAGCTCCGAAAGCATATGCCGAAGGTTCTGCCGGTGAGATCAAGCTCTATGACACAGACCCGAAAGATGCCGCAATGATCATGGCAATAGTCGCGAACAAACTGGGCAAGCCAATCAATGAGCTTCGCTTCAAGTCCATAAAGGAGATCAAGAAATGAAATACAAAGTAACTTTAAATAACCGCACATATGAGGTCGAGGTAGAAGAGGGCGAGGCTATGCTCGTCGACGAGTATGAAGCCTATGCTCCCGCAGCAGCCGCCCCGGCTCCCGCTGCTCCCGTTCAGGCAGCAGTCGCCGCCCCCGCTCCAGCTCCTGCCGCCCCTGCCCAGGCTGTTGCCGCAGGTGAGGCAATAAAGAGCCCAATGCCGGGCAATATATTGCAGATCAAAGTCTCCCAGGGCCAGCATGTAAATGAGGGTGAAGTCGTGATCATTCTTGAAGCCATGAAAATGGAAAACGAGATCGTAGCTTCAAAATCCGGAACTGTCGCCCAGGTTTTGGTCAGTAAAGGCTCCGTTGTGGAAACGGGCAGTCCACTGCTCGTTATCGCATAAAGGAGAGTTGTATGGATATACTCGGTACTCTCCAAAATCTGTGGCTTGAGTCCGGCTTCTCCGCTTTCTTCATGGCCGGCGGCTGGAAGAACCTGGTTATGATCCTGATAGCATTTGTCCTGCTCTATCTTGGGATCGTAAAAAAGTTCGAGCCGCTTTTGCTCTGCGGAATAGCTTTCGGGTGCCTTCTTTCAAACCTCAGCTATTTTGTCTCCCTCGGAGACACCAATGCTCTTTATCATCCGGAACTGTGGGCCGAATTCCTCGATTCTACCTCACCCTACTATCACAGCTACGGACATATTATGGCTCATTGCGGTTTGCTCGACTTCCTCTATATCGGAGTGAAAGCGGGCATATATCCCTCTCTGATATTCATGGGCGTCGGTGCCATGACGGATTTCGGTCCCCTTCTTTCAAATCCCAAGAGCCTGATCCTCGGCGCTGCAGCCCAGCTCGGCGTTTTTGTCGCGTTCTTCGGAGCCATACTCTTAGGCTTTACAGGACCTCAGGCTGCATCAATAGGAATAATCGGAGGAGCAGACGGACCTACCGCTATCTATCTCACCACAAAGCTTGCTCCGGAACTTCTGGGGCCGATAGCTATAGCAGCATATTCATATATGGCCCTGATACCGCTTATCCAGCCGCCGCTGATGAAGCTCTTCACGACAGAGGAGATGAGAAAAGTCAGGATGGAACAGACCAGGGAAGTTTCCAAGACGGAAAAGATTCTCTTTCCCATTGTCGTCTCCACCTTCGTTATACTTCTTCTCCCCTCGACAGCTCCGCTGGTCGGATGTCTTATGCTCGGAAACCTCTTCCGTGAGACCGGAGTTACGGACCGTCTTTCCGATACCGCACAGAACGCTCTTATGAATATAGTCACGATCTTCCTCGCGACCTCAGTAGGAGCAACCATGACAGCAGAGTCTTTCCTGAACATAAAAACCATCTATATCATAGTTCTCGGACTCATCGCTTTCTCGATCTCCACTATAGGAGGCCTCACCGGCGGCGTTATCATGTACTACGCCTCCGGAAAAAAGATCAATCCCCTTATCGGCTCCGCCGGAGTCAGTGCTGTTCCTATGGCCGCAAGAGTTTCACAGGATGTAGGCAGAAGATACAACAAGACCAACTTCCTTCTGATGCACGCCATGGGCCCGAATGTTGCAGGCGTTATAGGCTCTGCCATCGCGGCAGGATTTCTCCTCAGCATTTTCGGATAATCCTGTCCATCATAGATTAATAAAAACACAGCCCCGTGTCTATCGGGACTGTGTTTTTTCTTTCTGATGATTACTGCTTCTTCTCGAGCAGTTCCTTTATTTCACCCAACAGAACCGCTTCATCGCTGGGTTTAGGTGGCGCAGGAGGTGCCTCTTCCTCTTTTTTGCGCATACTGTTGATCGCTTTTACGATACTGAAGACGACCAGCGCAACGATCAGGAAGTTCACGACATTCTGGATGAAGCTGCCGTAGTAGATGGCGGCCTCGGGAATGTCTCCGCTGGCGGGCGTAATCACCCACTTGAGATCCTTGAAGTTCACTCCTGCGAGGAGTATCCCTATTGCAGGCATGACCACGTCATTGACAAGAGAGGTCACGATCGCGGTGAACGCGCCGCCGATTATGATACCGACAGCCATATCCATAACATTGCCGCGGGATATGAATTCTTTGAACTCCTTCATTAATTTTTTCATTTCTTTCCTCCTTATATTGATCAGTTGGCATTGAGCCAGTAATGATAGCCGTAGATATTCGTGAGCCGGTACATAACGCTCACATCTTCATTATCCAGTTCCATAATAGAGATGTAAAGCCTTTCGGGTCCTACTGTGAGCGAGCTGTTTTCCAGAGTGTATGATGCTTCATAGCTTCCGTCGTATGAATAGTAGTCGCAGAGGAATTCCAGTCTGTCGCCCTGTCTGATCTCTATATTGCCCTTACCCTGCTCGCCGTTGTAGGTCGCGACAGGATAGGCGCCTGTGATCTCTCCGTTGTATTCGTCATCCGTGACCACCATGAGGTAGACCATCTCGCCGTTCAGGATCGCAGGGATCTTCCCTGTAACGGTCCTGGTACCGTCCGTATCCGTCACATCGGAGAGTGTATAGTAAGCGACCGGTATATCATTTACGGCAATCCACATCCTGTCCCAATCCGTTAACATATTGCCGTTGTCGTCGAAGTATACGGCGAGCGGATCATAGCCCATATCGATGAAGCCTTCTCCGTCGTCAACATACAGGTTGAGCTCAGCGGTATCGATCTGATCCCACTGCGCGTCACTGAGAGCAAGGACATTTTCTCCGGCGGTGTTTTGCGATACCCTGATCTCCGAAGGATCGAGGAAGCTTCCGGCAATATACTCCGCAGACGCGGCAGCTGTTTCCGTATCCAGCCAGATGAGGTTTTCCGGCATGCTTCTGCCGCTGTTATTGTAAGAAGAAAGTCCGGAGAGGAGACCTATAAGCTGTGATGCGTCGATCGAATATCCGCTTCCGCCGGACGAATAGCCGCCTCCGGAAGATGATCCGCTGTAGTTGCCGAAGAGCGATCCGAGCGGTGAGTTGTTCGAATATGACGAATACCCGGAGTTCCCGCCGCCGTATGATGAGCCGTAACTCTGCGAATAAGACTGCAGGAACTGGTTCAGAAGATCTTCCGTGCCGTAGCCTGAGGAGCTGTAATTCGAATAGCCCGAGTATGAGTCGAATAGCGAACCGTACTGGGACTGGGTCGATGATGAAGCTATCTGTCCGCTCTGTTCAACGCTTGCAAACTTGGTTATACACTTCGAGTAATCGTCGAGCCCTATGGATTTCATGACACTGACCGCAGCGTTCATCGTCCTGAGGTTTTCATAAGGGAAATAGATACTCACGCCGTAGGACTTCGAAATCGTAGTCTTGTTGTATTTCACAACGCTTCTCAACACTTCGGCAAATTCCTTGGACTCATCCGTACCGAGCCTGTCGCAGAGATCGATAAGATCGACCTGGTTTATGCGGTTGCTCGCAGCAAATTGGCGCGTAGCGCTTCTCGCCTTTGAGACCTTGGCGTAATCGTTATCAACAAGGTCGGAAACAGATGCAGAGAAGGCCTTGAACGAATTCGGAACTGTTCCGTCAAGCTCTGCAAGATCCATACACGAAAGAGTTACCTGAGCTCTCGACGACGAAGAGCAGCTGGCCTGAATGAAGGAGTCTATAAGTGTTTTGGACAGCTTCAGCGTATCCGTAGAAGTGTTGGAGGAGATCTGATTTACCCAGTCGGTGTAATACCAGCCCGTGCCGGGCTCACTTTCCTCGGATGCTATAAGGTAGTCCGCATACTTCTCGCAGACTATAGCGTTCTCCAGGGTGGCCATAAGGCAGGCGTCAAAGCCTATCCAGTCGAAGATGCAGTCAGCATCCGCGAGTGCCTTGTCCAGACTTGCAAGGGACATGGGAGAAGCGGAAGTAAATTTCTCATCGTAGCCGTATCCGGAGATCGAACCTCCGCCGTGATCCCATAAGATCAGGATATTTCTGTCCGCCGGATAGTTCTCTTCGCAATAATCTATGAAGGAGGTGAGATTTCGGGGATCCGTCATCGGAACGGAGCCCAGATTGTCCTCCAGAGGGATAAGCTTGCCGGTCTCTACCTTGTATATCTGGTTAACGGAATTCGAGATGCCGCTTATCTGCCAGCGTTTGCAGCCTCCGGTCTCAACTATGATGTTGAGCTTGTCCGAGATGTTCGCGGAGGCCATCTCTTTGAGGTCAGATGTCGCCATGCCGTACTTTGACTCCAGGTCTGTTCCGCACATGTATAACATGACCGTAACGGTATCCCTGCCGTTTCCGAGAGGCGTGATATATTTGTCCCTGGCCTTGTTCGAAACAGCCTGGTCGACATTCGAGTATGAAGCCTGAGCCTGCGGTTCAGATGCGGATGATGACGCAGACGAGCTTTGAAGCCCCTGATAGTCATTGCTTGTCTGGTAATAATTCTGGAAATTCGAGGCGTCGAATATGCTGCTGTGATCTGAAGCGGACGAAGATGACTGATAAGAGCCCGAATTTGAGTCGTAATATGAAGGCTTGCTTCCCGAACAGGATCTGAAAAGGGAAACCAGCACAACAATAGCCAGCACTATAAAAATGAGGCTTCTCAGATTAAGCCCTCCGGAACGGGCGCTGTTGCCTCCGGAGGAGTAATTGCCATAGGCGCCGGAGGCTCTTTGAGAGTTTGAAGGGCGAACCTGCTCAGAATTGTTTCCCGTCCCAACCTTATTCCCGGAAGGCCGGGAGCCGCCGCCGAGCGGGCCCGAGGTGCTGACCTTCTCGCCTTTTCCGACATGGGCAGTGCCGGAGGCCGTTCTTCTCTCTCTGTCATTTGATCTGTCGGGCATCAGAATTTCCTCCCGTGTAAATATTTATCAAGATATTTTATATTATTAAAGCAAAAACTTCAAGAAAAGTATTTCCATTCTTGTGAACAATATCCCCCTCGGGGGCTTGCATTTTTCGGTATTTTATGTAAAATTTCAAAATAACCGATTCTTATTGTTTTCCGGGGAGAAGGCTATGGACGAGCACGTGCATACCCATACATACACCGACGAAAACGGTGAAGAGCATACATATACGCATTCACACAAACACAAGCACCACCACGAGAGCTCGAAGGCAGTGATAAACAGGCTCGCGAGGGCTATAGGTCACCTCGAGAAGGTCAAGAAGATGGTCGAGGATGACGAGGACTGCACCGATGTGCTCATGCAGCTGGCCGCGGTCCGCTCCGCACTGAACGGCACTGCCCAGGTCATACTGAAGGACCACATAGAGCACTGTATAGTCGACGCCGTGGATTCGAACGATCTAGAGTCCATCGATGCCCTTAACAAGGCCATAGAACAGTTTATGAAATAGCATATCCGGCATTTCTGCCGGATATTTTTATTATTCCGTAATCTCTTCCCTGAAATCGTCTGCCATCCAGACAAAACCGCCGGAGGGGACCGTTACGGATTCTTTCTTTATTCTCTCACCGGTCATAAGGTCTCTGAAGGCTCCGAATTCTTTTCCGAAGTCCGCTGTTTTTTCCGTCTCGGAGAAATTGAATACGGCGATCAGCTTGTCGCCCTCGAAGTATCTCCATATGGCCAGCATTCCGCGATCCTTCAGGTCTAGCAGTCCTATTCCGGAGCTTTCGCTGAATGCTCTGCGCGAAGCTCTTATTTCACGAAGCTGCTCTATTGCGGTAAAGACCTCATTCGATACGCTGCCTGTGACGCGGGCGGGCTTCTGCCCTTTTATGCTTTCGGGATATGTGAGCGCGCATTCATCGCTCTCCGTGACCAGAGGCTCACCCTTTAAAGTAAAGATAAACGCGTGGAGCATGATATGAAGCCTCACGGCCCATTCGAGCATAGCGCTGTCTCCCGAATACATAGCCGCCTCTATTCCGCAGAGAGAAGCCGTCGTCGAAACGAGTCTCGTTTCCCCGTCTTCCGAAACGGCCAGAATGCCTCTGGCGGGAGAACCGGGCAGTTTACCGCTGAAATAGCCGTTCAAAAACTCTCTGTGAGGTTCCTCGGACGATCCGATGCCTTTCAGAAAAACATAGTCAAGATCCCATGAGATGCCCTCCCGGCAGCACAGGGTATTAACATGCCCGTCCGACAAGCCGGATGAGAACACTCTGGACAGCTCGAATCCGAGCAGTCTGGTATCTTTTGTCGCTACAGTATTCCAGAGCAAATCCGGAAGCCCCATGCAGATCTCCTCCTCTGTTTTTTTATTTGTATATGGAGACTGTTCCCTCAGTCGAGCCGTTTTCGTAGAGAGGCAGGTCCGTAACTATGAAATCCTCATAGACCGTGCTGCCTCCGACTACGAGTATCTTTGCCGGGACCGTTTCACCTGTCTCCTCATATTTCAGTTCTATCTCGTCCCCGGGGTTTAAGATACCGGGCAGGACCCCTTTCGACGAAAATGTGATCTTTGTATATACCGTCTCCTCGCTCCAGGAGGATACTGATTCCGAATAACGTCTGAGATGATAAGGATCTCCGGAGGTGTCGAGCCACAAAAGCCCGTCGTATTTCTCCTCCGGTTCATATGGCGAAGTCATGCAGTCATACTCGAAGGTCGTCCCGAGAACAGACGTGAATTTAGTCTCGCCTTCAGAAATGTATACCGGCTTCGCGCTGCCGCAGGCGCAGAGAGCAAGGATAAGCGCAGTAAACAAAGACATAAGCAGAATCTTTTTCATATTTAACAGAATACCACGCAAAAGCTTGCGCCGCAATGGTAAATATAGTATATTTTTTATATGCAACCGATAAAAATGAAGGGGAAACCTGAATACTTATGATCATCCGGGTGATATGCATCGGGAAATCAAAGCTTTCACCGCCCGAACACTGTACAGCCGGGCAGTTCGGAGCTTTCTGCAACGGAGTGGCCGAATTCCCGATAATCAAAGAAGATGTACCGAAAATGAAAAGCAGGGGTTATGATATTTATATCGCCCCGGGGAGAGCGGCTGCCCAGACCGCGGAGCTGTTTTTTGAAAACGCGGAAACAATAGAGGAACCTCAACTGTCTTCTCTGCCTTTGAAAGAGGATACGTCGACCGGTAAAATCCGGTCAAGGAAATTCTGGGAGTTCCTGCTTTACCTGTGGTATACATTCGGCGCCGGTCATAAAGCGCTCTCGAAGCAGACGGAAGAGCTGCTGAAACGGCTGGAAGAGAAAGGCAAAAGCTGTATTCTTGTCTGCCCTCCCCAGGTTGCCCGGGTACTGCTCGGGAAGCTCAGAAACAGAAATTACGTTGTCACAAGAAGCGGCTCATTTTTCCCAAAACCGCTCGAACAGTTCCAGTTTACAAAACGGAACATGCACTGCGGCGGGTGCGGAAACAACTGCCTTCTCACAAGCCCCGGCTGCGCCGTCGGAAAAGAGACCGCTTTAAAGCGCGGCATAAAACCGGATCAACAATAAAACGGTCCCTTTTCCGGGACCGTTTTATTATATCCTAATTAGTTTACCATAATTATTTTATGTTAATAATAATCTGTACAATCATACACCGTATTATCAACTGACGTTTGTTCTAAAAGCCCGGTGAAGTATCCTTTTTCACTGGGCTATGGTCTGTAATGCTATTCTCCGAGAAACCTCTGCCACCAGTTGTTTGCACTACGCTGATATATTTTAAAGGTCACTTTCTTAGTGCCACCCTAGCACAAATTTGAGAAGCTGTTCACTTCTAATACTTTTTTCAGCATCCTATACAAAAATATCTTGCCTGTTTTGTGCAAAGCGCCAAATCTGATCGTCATATACTCTGTCGTTATATTAAGACCAAATGTCGCGATGCAACAGGCAGGCGGTATTCTCCGTGCCAAAGCCTGATTTGAAGTTCTTAATTCAATATACTCCCGCGGAAAGGAAAGAAAGCGAATATATATGTGCCGATTTCTAAAGGCACATATATATTCGCTATTCTTTCAGTCAAAAAACGAACGAAACTAACTTTTTATATAAGGTTGTTTCGTTCGAATTTCCCCCAAGGATACCTGCTGCTTTGGCAGGGACTGTGTTGTCCTGATACGAGATCGCGTATGTCCCGTTGCCCAGATCTGTCAGTTCGTACATGGCGTCGTTCTTCCGTACTATAGTGTGTTTCTTCCGAAGAACCGGATGACAGCATATAAGACGATGACAGCTCGATAATCTTGCTGTCATCGCTCAAAGCATTGAAAACACAGGATTGATGACAGGGTGACAGCTAAGTTGCTGCTGTCACCTTTTTTATTGTGTTTTAAACTGATGACAGCTTGGGGGTATATGCCGTTTCAGCTGTCACCTGTCACCGGCCCTTGCAGCCCAGCGGTTTGACGGGTGACAGTTGCTTTTCCGTGCTGTCACCCCTGTATAAGCTGTCATAGTGGTTGTCCGAAAAAGAATAACATTTCATGACAGGTCATTTTTCACCTGTCATACCCCGTTAGATGCGATCATCTCCGGTACCGTCTTTCGGGCACCGGAGATGTGAAGATATTTTCATTCGCGAGAGTTGAGATAAGATGCTGTTACACAGCTTGGGACTGTTTGCCGAACCAGTTGATGATATGTCTCGGGCAGACGTCCGCGCAGTGTCCGCAGCCGACGCACTTGGCGGGATCCACCGTGGCGAGATTGTCTTTTACGACTATCGCGTCCGCCGGGCACTCTCTCTGGCACTTCATGCAGCCGATACAGCCGAAATCGCAGATCTTCATGACTCTTGCTCCCTTGTCTTTGTTGGAGCAGGCGGGAACAACCTTCTGGGATTCCGGAATCAGCTTTATGATACTCTTCGGGCAGGCATCTGCGCAGGCGCCGCAGCCCACACAGTTGTAGCGGTCGACCTTCGCGATTCCGTCAACAATATGCATGGCGTCGAACTTGCAGGCCTTTACGCAGTTGCCGAGACCTATGCACGCGAATGTGCAGGTCTTGTTGCTCTTGCCGCCGAAAAGCATGGCGGCGCGGCAATCTTTGGGTCCCGTGTAATTGAAGCGCATTTCCGCATGTCCTTCCGTTCCCGAGCAGGGAACGAAGGCGACCATTTTTTCGGAAGCCCCGGCAGTCACGCCCATGATCTCGGCGACCGCGGCTGCTGTAGCAGCTCCGCCGGCAACGCACTTGTTTGTGGGAGCTTCGCCTCTGGCGACTGCAGCCGCATATCCGTCACATCCGGGATATCCGCATCCGCCGCAGTTAGCGCCGGCTAGAGCCGCTCTGACCTTTTCCTGTTTCGGGTCGACATCTACGTGAAATATCTTTGAAGCAAACGCGAGCAGCGCGCCGAAGATGCCTCCGGTCACTCCAAGCACGAGCATGGACAAAAGTATTGTTTTCATATCCCTGCCCTCCTTATACGATCTTCATGCCGCTGAAGCCCATGAAGGCCAGCGCCAGAAGGCCTGCGGATACAAGGCAGATCGGGAATCCCTCGAAGCATTCGGGATAGTCAGAGAAGGCTATTCTTTCACGCACGGACGCGAAGAGCACTATTGCCAGCATGAAGCCAAGGCCGCCGGTTATGCCGTATACTACAGATTCTATGAAGTTGTAATTGTTCTGTACGTTCAGCAGAACGACGCCGAGGACCGCGCAGTTTGTCGTGATAAGCGGAAGATAGATGCCCAGTGCAGAATAAAGCGAGGGCACGGCTTTCTTCAGGAACATCTCAACGAATTGCACCAGAGCCGCGATAACAAGGATGAAGGTCAGAGTCTGAAGGAATTCAAGCCCCATAACGACCAGAATGTATTCGTTTACGACCCAGCATATCGCACTCGCGAGACCCATGACAAACACAACGGCAAGACCCATACCCGTCGCGGTATCGACTTTGTTCGAGCAGCCGAGGAAGGGGCAGCATCCGAGAAATTGAGCAAAGATAAAGTTGTTGGTCAGTATAGCGGCGAGTGAAATTGAAATAACAGTGGTAAACATTATGCCTCAGCCTCCTTTCTCTCCGCTTCTTCCAGTACAAGACGGGCTGCAAGCTCTTTTTTCTTTTTCGATTTCTTCAGGGCGTACTGCATTACGGCTATAAGCATTCCGAGCGTTATAAAGCCGCCGAACGGGAGATTGAGTATAGACGCTCCGTATTCGGCCGGGAAGATCTGAACGCCGGAGCCTGTACCGTCGAGCGTAAACCTGAAGCCGTTGGCAACGTCGATCAGTCCCCCGCCGAAACGGCCCGAACCGAGAAGCTCACGCGCTACGCACATAATGATAAGCACGCATGTGTAACCGAAGCCCTGGAATATTCCGTCGAAGAAGGATGCCCCGACCGTATTTTTCTGGCAGAATGCTTCTGCCCTGCCGATAATGATGCAGTTGACGACGATAAGCGGGATGAAGACGCCCAGTGATTTTGAAAGCGCCGGAATGAAGGCCTGCAGGAGCAGATCCACTATCGTAACAAATCCCGCGATAACAACAACGAATATGGCAAGTCTGATCTCGTTCGGTATGATCTTTCTCAGCGCAGAAATAACGACGTTGCAGCACGTGAGGATTATCAGGACCGAAAGTCCCATTCCGATTCCGTTGAACAGCGTTGTCGTGATGGCCATTGTGGCGCACATTCCTATCTGCTGCACAAGGACGGGGTTATTGGTGATCAAACCTTCTTTAAACTGATTTTTAATATTCATATTCCCATGCCTCCTCAACCGAGTGCCATGACCGCGCGGATCGCGGTGGCGACCGCGGTGGTAACTGCGTTGGACGTGATAGTAGCACCGGAGAGAGCATCTATGGCGCCTCCGAATTTAGACAGCGCAACACTTTCATCAGCGCCGACGAACTGTGCGCGGAAGTTGCGCCCGACGTCGGATTCCGCGGCGGCATTTGCTCCGAGTCCGGATGTTTCAGAGTGGTCAATGATTGAAATGCCTGTGCAGGTGTAGTCCGGAGCGACGCCGACGGCTATGGTGATGAGTCCCTGAGCTCCGGAGACGGTAAGCTCAACAACGTGACCCGCGCCGTTTGTCGCGCGGCTGATCTTGTCCACGGTCGGAAAATCAGACATATCCGCTTCCACGAGGTCATATCCGTCAGCCTTAAGCACCGTGGAATACGCCGCTATCGTTGCCAACCTGTTAATCTCGGCGATGCGGTCCTTGGTAAGCTCATTGATTCCGCCGAGAATTCCTGCAGTAACAGCGCAGACAAGGAACAGGACCAAAGCAAGCTTCAGTATCTTATTCATTTTGCCGCCTCCTTTGCTGCTTTCTTCGAGGCTTTGGCTGCTTTGACATCTTCCCTGCTCACACCGAACTGCCTGTTGTTGAATGCCTTATCTATTGCCCAGGTGCAGAGGTTCATGATCAGGATCGCATAAGAACAGCCTTCTGGGAAACTGCCGAAATAACGGATAAGCATTGTGATCGCGCCGCAGCCGATACCGTATATGATCTGCCCTTTAGCCGTTATCGGGCTGGTCACGTAGTCGGTGGCCATGAAGAATCCGTTGAGGATAACGCCGCCGCACAGAATGTTGTAGAGCATCCAGTTGCCGTGATCCATCGTGGCGGAACCTGCGATCAGGGATACTACAGCAACTGTTCCTATAAACGAAAGCGGAATGCGCCAGGAGATCACCTTGCGGATTATAAGATATATGCCGCCTATTGTAAGCAGCAGGGCACTGACCTCGCCAAGTGTTCCGGGCATCGTCCCAAGAAAGACGGATTTTAAAGTGAAGAATTCCGGAACTTCCTGTCCCCCGTACATATATGTCAGAGGAGTAGCCATGCTGATTGCGTCGACCTCTTTCGCCAGAGAACGGGGCACCGCATAAGAGCTCATTATTGTGGCATATGAAGCCATCAGAAACGCTCGTCCGGCAAGAGCGGGGTTAAGGAAGTTCTTTCCGATGCCGCCGTACAGCTGCTTTACAATAACAATCGCAAAGAAGCAGCCGATGACCGCTACCCAGGCCGGGGCCGTGGGCGGGAGCGTCATTGCAAGCATAAGGCCGGTGACCACGGCAGAGAGATCTCCGATGCTCGAGTCCTTGTGAAGGAGCTTGCGGTATCCCCATTCAAAGAATACGGAGGAACATACGGATACGACAAGCAGAATCAGAGATTTCATCCCGAACTGCCAGACCGCCCATACAGAAGCGGGAATCAGCGCGATTATCACATCGAGCATTATCGAGCTTGTATTTCTTGCGGTCCTCTCCTGAGGCTGGTATGCAACGTCAAGTATAAGTTTGTCGTTTTTCATTTCCCGGCCTCCTTTGCCGCTGCAGCCTCAGCCGCAGCCTTTTCTTTTGCCGCTTTTGCCTGGAACATCAGTTTCGCGGTCTTGAACGCGTGTGTCAGAGGCATTCTGGCCGGGCAGTTGTACGAACAGCTGCCGCATTCTATGCAGTCGGTGATGTGATATCTGCTCATTCCTTCGAAATCGCCCTTGGAGTAGTACATATACATAAGGCAGGGCTGCAGATGCATCGGGCAGACCGTTGTGCACTTTCCGCATCTGATACATGTCGGGTTTTTGACCATACGGTCTTCTTTTTTCGTAAAATACAAAACGCCGGCAGTCCCCTTTATTGTCGGAGCCTCCAGAGACGTAGCGCAAATACCCATCATCGGGCCGCCGAGAACCACTTTCCTGAGGTCATGGTATCCTCCACACTGTTCCGCGAGATACCCGAGCGGCGTTCCGACTCTTGTAAGAGCGTTTGCCTTCTGATTCATGGCGCTTCCCGCGACCGTGACGATCCTCTCTATGACCGGCTTTCCCTCATAGCAGGCCTGATAGATGGCGTAGCAAGTGCGGGTCGAGATGACCGTGCATCCGACTCCTGCGGGCAGTCCGCCCGGTTTTACTTCCCTTCCGGTTATGGCCTTGATCTGGTGCTTTTCGCTTCCCTGCGGATACTTCACCTCTTCGGGAACTATCTCTATGCCGTATTTCTCGGGATGGAAGGAATTAAGGATATCGATTGCGTCCTGCTTGTTGACCTCTATTCCGTAATAAGCCTTGTCGAGACCCGCGGCGATCCTTGCACACTCAATGCCTTTGAGCAGCTGCTCCGGATATGTGCGCATGGTAATATGGTCACCGTTCAAATAAGGCTCACACTCGGCTCCGTTGATTATCAGCGTGTCGACCTTTCCGAGTCCGCTTTTGATCTTGAATGCAGTCGGAAACATGGCGCCGCCCATTCCGACTATCCCTGCGTCGCGCATCCTCTGAAGGATCGCTTCACCGTTTTTCAGTTCCTCTTCAGTCAGCGGTGCAAGATCCGTGCATGGAGTGTCTTGGTGGTCGTTTTCGATCACGACAGCCGGGATCAGATCGCCCAGAGGATGAGGGCGGGGCTCCACTGCAATGACTTTGCCCGAAACTGAAGCATGTACCGGCGCGGAAACGGGAGCATCGCCATTCTCCCCTATCTTCTGCCCCATCTTCACATAGTCACCCACCTGCACAAGGGGCTTGTTCGGAGCTCCTATATGCTGTATGAGCGGAATGACGACCTGGTCGGGCGGGGCAATAACAGTAACCGGCACATCCGGGAACTTGTTATAGTTCGGGTGCACACCGCCCTTAAAAGTTTTTGGCATAAGCTTCACCTCGATAACCTGATATGTTTTAACAAAGTGTTAACAATATGAAAATAATACCAAATACCGCCGCTTATATCAAGTTATAATCGGCTTTTTGGCTGGACAAGTTTCTGACAATCAGGTTTATTAATTAACAAACAGGCACCCTGAAAAAGGGTGCCTGCTGATGTTTTGAAGAGTAATATCAGATCGCCATGCAGACGTCCCATGCTCTCCAGATAACAGTTCTCAGGTTGCCTATTGCAACACAGTCGCCGACTCTGTGGATATTCTTGCCGGTGCCGCCGACAGGAGCAGGAACGAAGCCAATGCCGTTTACGATATTATCGTACTCGACTTCGGTAACAGTGCCGTCTTTGCCCTTGATAGTGACGGTCTTGTCGCCGATATTGGTGATCGTGGAGTTGAGGTAAGTGGGAACTTTATGATACTCGAGAGCGTCACGCAGATAGGAGGTGTTTGCAAGGCATGTCGCCTGGGCAGCTACAAGATCCGCGGCGTACTCGACTATAATCGGATGATGTCCCTGAAGTACCAGATCCAGAGCGGTCTCGCAGGAGGACTGTCCGCCGCCGAAGAATACGACTCTGTCGCCTACGGGAACCTTGTCCTTGAGGACTTGTGTGAAGGTAAGACATTTATCGAAGCCGGGGATCTGAGGCATCGTTCTGACAACAGAACCTGTTGCGACAATGATCTCATCAAAGCCTCTGAGTGTGCCGAGGTCAGTGACTTCGGTATTGAATCTGACATCTATGCCCTGCTTCTCGATCTCGCGTCTGTACCACTCAACAAGCTTTCTGTCCTGCTCTTTGAATGTTTCGGAAGAAGCTGTGAGGAAGAGTCCGCCGAGCTCGTTGGTCTTCTCGAATATAACGCTGGAATGGCCGCGCTGCTTGAGTACCAGAGCACACTCCATACCGCCGATTCCTCCGCCGACGATCGCGACCTTCTTGGGCTTCTTTGTCGGGACTATCTTGTACTTGTTGTGCTGCATCGTTGTCGGGTTCAGAGCGCAGCGCGCGAGGTGCAGGGAGTCCCCAAGGCCTTGGATATTGGCCGTGCCTTTGTATTTTGCGAAGTTGAAGCAGCCATTGTGGCAGCGGATGCAGGGCTTTATCTCGTCCTCGCGGCCTTCAAGGATCTTGTGTATCCATTCATGGTCGACGAGGTTCTGTCTCGCTATAGCTACCGCGTCGAGTCTTCCTGCAGCGATCTCCTCAGCTGCCTTGACGGGATCCATACGGCCGGCGCAGACACAGGGTTTATCGGTAAACTGCTTTATGTGCTCGACATAGGGCAGGTTGAGGTTGTCGGGAACATACTGAGGCGGATGTGCCCAATACCAGGCGTCATAGGTGCCGTTGTCGCAGTTGAACATATCATATCCGGCATCGCCCAGATATTTGATGGCTCTCTCGGACTCTTCCATGTCGCGACCGAACTCTTCGAAGTCCTCCTCATAAGGAAGAGCGCCCTTGCCCCAGCCCTTGGTCTTGGAGACAACGCTGTATCTCAGAGATACGGGGAAGTCCGCTCCGGCCTGTCTCTTGATATCCTGTACTATCTCGACCGGGAAGCGGTAGCGGTTCTCAAAGGATCCGCCGTATTCGTCGGTACGGAAGTTCCAGTTCTTCATGGTGAACTGGTCAAGCAGGTAACCCTCGTGGACAGCGTGTATCTCGACGCCGTCAACTCCGGCGTCACGGAGTTTCTTTGCGGTCTTGCCGAAGGCATCTACCATCTCGTGGATCTCTTCGACCGTCATCGGACGGGATTTGATATCCTCGTACCAGCGGTTGGGAGTCGCGGAAGCTGACGCGCAGCAGTAATCGACGTCTACGATGGGTGCCGCGATCTTGCCGATCACGGGATGTTTCAGCAGTTCGACCATCCAGGGGGTAATGGCCATCGAACGGCCGAAGCCGGCAGCCAGCTGGATGAAGAGTTTTGCGCCCGTCGCATGGAATTTGGGCATATACTCAGCAAGCTGTTTGAACATTCTGTCGTTCTGCCAGAGCCATTTTCTGCCCGGAACGCCGAGCGTATCCTTGACGCACTGCATACCGGGAAGTATGAGACCGACTCCGTCTTCCGCGCGGTTGAGCAGGAAGTAAGCCGCTTCTCTGTCGAAGTGGTTAGGTTCAAGCCAGCCGAAGAGAGATGTTCCGCCCATGGAGCACTGGACAATGCGGTTTTTGATCTCGACATTGCCGATCTTCCACGGGGTGAATAGAGGTTCGTATTGTTTGTTCATACAACAAACCCTTTCCTTCCTTTATTATTTTATTTTTCCGTAATTTATGAAGGTGCAAAAAAAGCGCACTCATACATTTTGATAAATTTTACCACAATTTGTATGTTTGCGCAATTTATAATTTGCACTGCTTTGTCTAAATAAGGTTTTTTGTCTATTTTAGACAATTATCCTCAAGGAATTTTGTGCATATTGATAGAGCGTCGAGACCGTACTTCTTCTGCAGCTCAGCAACGGACCCGTGTTCTACGATTCCGTCTCCCAGATCGAGCAGTTTCAGGTACGAAAGCTTTATATCCGATACGGCGATGTGCTCCGCTATCTTCTCTCCTGCGGAGCCCTCGGTACACACGTCTTCGACTGTCATAAGCTTTCCCGTTTTGAGAATAGAACTGTCCAGCACCGAATAATCCAGAGGCTTAATTACATTGATCTTCACGACTTCGGCGGATACGCCGTTTTTTTCGAGCAGCCTGGCAGCCTCAAGACAGTTGTTTATCATTATGCCGTATGAAACGAGCGTCACGTCCGTCCCCTCTTTGATAACGGCGACCTCATCTGTCTGAAGTTCTTTCCATTCCCCTTCCCCGCCTCTGGGATATCTCACTGCTACGGGACCTTTATCTTCGTATACCGCTTTGCGCACAGTATACTCCAGCTCCGCGAAGTTTGCGGGAGAATAGATCTTCATGCCAGGAACCGAAGAAAGATAGGCGACGTCAAAGGTGCCCTGGTGCGTCTCTCCGTCCGCTCCGACAAGCCCCGCTCTGTCCACTCCGAAGATGACATGCAGCCCCTGAAGGGCAATATCATGGATGAGCATATCATAGGCTCTCTGGAGGAATGTGGAATAGATAGCCACGAATGGAGTGATGCCCTGTTTTGCCATGCCTGCCGCCATAGCGACCGCCGTCTGCTCGGCTATTCCCACGTCAAATATCCTTCCGGGATGCTTGAGGGCAAAGATATCCATTCCCGTTCCTTCTGTCATGGCGGCAGTTATCGCGACTATATCCTTATTGTCGTCTGCAAGCGAGCTCAGGACTTCCCCGGCTTTGGAGGAAAAGCTTTCACCGGGACAAGGCATCTCGCCTGTCAGCGGGTCGAATTTTCCGACTCCGTGATATTTGTCGGGATTGTTCTCCGCGTACGGGACTCCCTTGCCTTTTTTTGTAATGACATGGACAAGCACGGTGCTGTCGAGCTCCACAGCGTATTCCAGAACACTCTCCAGCTTACTTATGTTGTGTCCGTCTACAGGGCCGAGATAATACATGCCCATTTCAGAGAAAATGTTGTCGGATACCAGATGTTCCTTCACATTCTCCTTTATTATGTGATTGAATCGGTAGAGCTCCGGAAGATTTCTGAACACCTGTCTGTACGCGCGCTTGAAATTAAAATACGCCGGTTTTAACCGCATACGGTCGAATACTCTCGCCATCCCGCCTACATTGCGGTTTATGGACATATTGTTGTCGTTCAGGATTATTACGAGAGGCTCGTTTGCTGCGGCTGCATTGGCTATCGCCTCTGTTGCCATACCTCCCGTCATTGAACCGTCGCCTATAACACAGGCAACTTTATACTTTTCGCCCTTCATCGTTCTGGCACGGGCCATTCCGAGAGCTACAGCGACGGAATTCGATGCGTGACCTGCAATAAATGCATCGTCGTCTGATTCATAGGGTTTAGGAAAACCCGAGATCCCGCCGAGTTGTCTTAATGTTCCGAACCTTTCTTTTCTGCCTGTCAGTATCTTATGGACATACGACTGGTGCCCGACATCGAAAACTATACGGTCCGCGGACGTGTCATACACCCTGTGAAGCGCAACGCTGAGCTCGACAGCCCCCAGATTCGAAGCCAGATGGCCGCCCGTTTTCGAAACGTTTTCTGTCAGAAAAGTCCTTATTTCCGCACAGAGCTCCGTAAGCTCCTTTTCGTCGAGCTTCTTGACATCAGCAGAGGAATTTATTTTATCTAAAACGCTCATTTATTCTCCGAAACAGCATATTTTGTGGCGCGTGAAGCGTATTATACACTATTTGCCCGTATTTGTGAAGTCAAAAAGGTAAACTCTTGCCTCATAGGGTTTCAGTACGCAGCCCGAGTCTGTCAGCGGAGCCTCCGGAAGCGAAGAGAGGACCAGTTCTCCTTCATGAAGATCAAAGCCTTTTGGCGTTTTGAATCTGAGTTTACTTTCTGAGAACGAGCAGATCACAAGCGCTCTTTTCCCCTTATAAGATCTGGAGTAGCAGAAGAGTCTGCCCGATAAATGGTAATACTCGGTGAAGTCCCCGTAAATCAGGACCGGGTTTTCTTTTCTGACCTTGAGGAGCTTTCTGTAATAGTTGAGCAGGGACTGCGGGTCCTTTTCCTGCGCCTCCACGTTTATATCGGTATAATTGGGATTTACCGGAAACCAGGGCTCAGCATCCGAAAATCCGGCATTTTTCCCGGCGCTCCACTGTACCGGAGTCCTCGCGTTCTCCCTGGATGTCCTGTTGATAATTCTAAGCACGGTTTTTTCCGGGATATGGAACTGCCTCAGGACTCTGCTTGTATTAAAAGTCTGTACATCCCTGAAATTTAACATCGAATCCTGGGAAGAATTCGTCATCCCGATCTCCTGCCCCTGATATATAAAGGGCGTTCCGCTCTGCATAAAGCACATTGTTGCAAGCGATTTTCCGCTCTCGGTGCGGTATTTTTCGCTCCCGTAACGGCTTATGATCCTCGGATGATCGTGGTTCTCTATATAAAGGGCGTTCCAGCCTTTTTCGTGCAGGATATGCTGCCAGTGCCCCATGACTCTTTTGAGCTTTCTGAGGCTGAAGGGGAGGACCAGAGTGTCGACTATAAAGCAGTCCGCAGACATGTGGTCGAAAGAGATCATCATGTCGAGCTCCCTGTCCTCTCCCGATGTGAACTCGACCGCGTCACGCCAGGAGGTCATCGGGGATTCCCCAACGACGAAGCAGTCGTATTTATTGATCACATCCCTGCGGAACTCCCTGAGGTACTCATGGATATGCGGGCCTTTCCTGTAGTGCTCGATACCGGTCGCGACTGGCAGAGGGAATCCGTTCGGAAGCCCTTCTTTTTTCGATATGAATGTAATAACGTCCTCACGGAATCCGTCCACGCCCATATCCAGCCAGAAGCGCATGATGTTCTTGACCTCTTCCCTGACCTTCGGGTTGTCCATGTTGAGATCCGGCTGTTTTTTTGCAAAGATGTGCAGGTAGTACTCATCCGTTTCCGGAGAGTATTCCCAGGCATTGCCTTCAAAGACCGAGAGCCAGTTGTTGGGTCTTCTGCCTCCCGTGCGACCCTTGCGCCAAATATAATAGTCGCGGTAAGGGTTGTCTTTGCTCCTGCTGCTCTCCTTAAACCACCGGTGCTCATCCGAGGTGTGGTTGACTACGAGATCCATTATCACTTTAATGTCTCTTTTGTGCGCCTCATTCAGAACCTTTTTGAAGATGTCCAGATCCCCGAATTCCTTGTTGATATCCGTATAGTCGGATATGTCGTATCCGTAATCCGCGTTGGGAGAGGGGTAAATCGGGGAAAACCAGATTGCGTCCACTCCGAGGCTCTTTATATAATCGAGTTTTTCCAGAACACCGTACAGATCCCCTATTCCGTCTCCGTTTCCGTCCTTGAACGAACGGCACCAGATCTGATATACGGATATTTCCTTAAACCATGAGTTGTCCATATTCCGGCACTTGCCTCCGATCTGTTCATATTGAATATATTATACTACTGTTTTGCAGCTTTGGCTGATTTTTTGCGTAAAAATACCGGCTTCCTTTTTGGGAAGCCGGCAGATCTTATGCTACCGAGAGTACTTTGTAGTCTTTGTCTTCTACAGCTTTCGTCAGCAATTCATCCGCCACGTCGGCATTCATCGTAACGACTGCAGTGCCCTTCTCGTAGCTTACCTCTGCCGAAACGACTCCGTCGAGAGCTTCAAGCGCTTTCTTTACAGTCGCCTCACAGTGGGTGCACATCATTCCTTCGATATTCAGTGTCCTGGTCATTTCCGCATCCTCCAAACTATTGTTTATTTCTTCAGTTTCCGCGATTTCAAAGACATCCGCGATCTCCGCGCCGTTCTTTATTTTTCTGTCCCCGGACGGGTCGTGAACGTTAAATAGGTTGAGTCTCAGGGCATTTAGACATACCGTCACAGACGAGAAGCTCATCGCCAGAGCCCCGACTACGGGTTTCAATTCGAAATTCCAGCCGAACAGGCTCTGATACAGACCTATTGCAAGCGGAATACAGATGACGTTGTAGAAAAAGGCCCAGAAAAGATTCTCATGTATATTCCTGACAGTTGCGCGGCTTAAGCGCACTGCGGCCGAAACATCCGTAAGCTCGCTCTTCATCAGAACCACGTCTGCGGCGTCGATAGCCACGTCGGTCCCGGCTCCGATCGCTATACCCGTATCCGCTCTTGTAAGAGCCGGTGCGTCGTTAATTCCGTCTCCGACCATGGCGACTTTGCCTTTCTCCTGAAGCAGGCGGATGATCTCTTCTTTCCCGTCCGGAAGCACCCCGGCTATGACTTTGTCGACTCCGGCCGTTTTTCCGACTGCAGCTGCGGTCTTTTCATTGTCGCCTGTCAGCATGACTACTTTGATGCCCATATTTTTAAGCTCTTCTATTGCATCCGGGCTTTCTTCCTTGGCCGTGTCCGCAACCGCTATCATTCCAAGCACCTTAGCGCCTTTTGCAAAAAACAGCGGCGTCTTTCCGTTTTCGGCAAGCTCAGTATAGCTGTCTTTCAGCACCTTTGGGACATCACATTTCGAAGAGATGAATTTGAAACTTCCGCCGGTAAGCTCTTCTCCGTCGAGCATACCTGTAAGCCCGTTACCCGGCAAGGCTTTGAACCCGGCAATATCTTTAACGTCTGTACTTCTTCCGCCACAGTAAGCGACTATCGCTTTTGCAAGAGGATGTTCGCTTTTCATTTCAAGGCTGCAGGCATATGAGAGCAGTTCGCCTTCAGAGATTCCCTCCGAAGGAATAATATCCGTGACCTCCGGGTTTCCTTTGGTGATGGTCCCGGTCTTATCCAGAGCAACGATCTTTGTTCTTCCTGCAGCTTCAAGCGAAGCGGCAGTTTTGAAAAGAATTCCGTTTCTTGCCCCCTTGCCGTTGCCTACCATAATGGCGACAGGTGTTGCAAGACCGAGCGCACAGGGGCAGCTGATTACCAGGACCGAGACGGCTCTCGTAAAGGAAAAAGCAAAGCTTTGCCCCGCGAGCAGCCATCCGATACAGGTCAAAACTGCTACAGCTATTACCGATGGCACAAAGACCGCGCTCACCTTATCCGCTATCCTCGCGATCGGAGCCTTTGTGGAAGAGGCGTCAGAGACCATCTTTATGATCTGTGAAAGCGTAGTGTCCTCACCTACTCTGGTCGCCCTTGCCTTTATAAAGCCTCCTGTATTTACTGTCGCGGCAGAGACCGTGTCTCCTTCAGCCTTGTCGACAGGAATGCTCTCCCCTGTCAGCGCCGATTCATTCACAGCCGTGCTGCCCTCAGTCACTATCCCGTCCACGGGGATATTCTCACCGGGTCTTACAACGAATATGTCTCCGACCCTGACCTCATCTATTCCGACCTCAGTCTCGACCCCGTCTCTTTCAACAACTGCAGTCTTCGGAGCAAGCTTCATCAGGCTCTTGAGTGCATCGGTCGTCCTTCCTTTCGAGTAAGCCTCAAGTGTTTTGCCGACAGTAATGAGCGTCGGTATCATTGCTGCGGATTCAAACCACAGATGCTTCATGGCCGTCTCGTGTACAGTCTCCATATCTCCGAGCCCCTGTGCATAAGCCATGACAAAAAGGGCCCCGAGGCTGTACAGGAAGCTTGCAGAAGAACCGAGAGCAACCAGCGTGTCCATATTGGTCGAGCCGTGCAGTACCGCTCCAAATCCCTGGGTAAAGAACTTTCTGTTGATATATAAGATCACCATACACAGAAGCATCTGGAGTATGCCCATGCAAACATGATTTTCAAGAAAAGCGGGCACCGGGAAATTCCACATCATATGCCCCATGGAAAAATACATGAGGACCAGAAGCACTGCTGCGGAGGATATGAGTCTCCTCACCATTTTCGGAGTCTCGGTGTCTTTCAGTGCCTCTTCTTCCGCCGCGAGCTTTTCTGATGCGCTCCGGGCATTTTTATTCTCGCCCATCTTTTCCGCGCCGTATCCCGCATCAGCAACGGCTTTAATTATGTCCTCGCTTGAAGCCGTCCCTTCGACTGCCATGGTATTTGTGAGCAGACTTACCGTGCAGCTCTCGACTCCCGGCACCTTCAAGACAGCTTTCTCCACATGCATCTGGCATGCAGCGCAGCTCATTCCGCTTACCGTGTATTTATCCATAAAAAACCTCTTAGTCTTGTCTAACTGATAATAATATATCCCTTGCAGTCTTCTTAGTCAACCCCCTGCAGAACCGTTTAAATCCTTGATAAATTCTGCCCTTTGCTGTATACTCACGGCAAAGAGCAAATCTCATAATAACCTATACCGGAGGAAAAAAACATGTGGGACAGGATAAGCGTCAAGCAGCGCGGCAAGGCAGCATTTCAGAGAAATTACTGGACCTGCGTTCTGGCAGCTCTTATACTCGCCTTGTGTATAGGCGGCAACGCGGGAAGATCGGCCGTAAACACAAGTCAGGAGTATTTGGAAGATGATCCGTACGAATACCAGTACTCATATGCACAGCCCGGAAACGGCAGTATCATAAGCACTGCTTTGATCGGCGGAGGAATCTCGGGAATCCTGATCAAGGTTCTGCTTTTAAACCCGCTTGCAGTCGGTGGCTACAAGTTCTTTCTCAAAAACACGAGAGAAAAGGCGGAGATCAGCGAATTCGGATACGCCTTTAAAGAGGGCAGATGGGCGAATACAGTCAAGGTCATGCTTGTTAACGATATCTATATCTTTCTCTGGACTCTGCTCTTCATCATACCCGGCATAATAAAGAGCTATTCGTACAGAATGGTACCGTATATTCTGATCGAGAATCCCGACATTGCCCCGAATGAAGCAATCGCAAGGTCCCGCGATATGATGAATGGCCATAAGGGCGCGACCTTCGTACTCGACCTGAGCTTCATCGGCTGGGTCCTGCTCGGCGTAATCTCCCTCGGTATTGCGATAATCCTTTACGAATCGCCCTATTATTACTCCACACACGCGGAGCAGTACAGGACAATGACGGAGGTCACATACGACCGGAACAATTATTACGGCGAGACCTACTGATCTTAAAACTTTTCTATTATTTCTTTCAGCACATCGGCATCGGCAGTATCTTCTGCCGGTGCTTTTTTTGCGTCGAGTATTTCCTTGGTTATGCGGCTTCTCGTGTCGTCGAATAGCAATTCCTTATTGTGGCGGTAATAAGGCTCACAGCCGAAATTCTCAATAAAGAGGGATGTGTCTGCATTGGATGTGAGCATAGTCGTGAACATTACCATCTCCTGGGAATCACCGAAGGCCTCCTCAAGGAAAGAGTAAGCATTATTGAGTTCTTCAGAGGCTGTATTGACGGCTTCTTCACGCATCTCAGGAAAGCTCCTGAATCTCTCTTTCAGAGCGTCCGTGCTCTCACTGTCCGGAATCCCCTCAGTTTTAAGATATAGTGCAAAGTCCTCCAGAGCCGCGATGAGTCTCAGCATCCCGTTTCTCTCTTTCAGATCGGAATTGCCGGCATCCGATGTCTTTTTGAGTTCGGCCCTCTTTTCCCGGGCAAGCTCTTCCAACACCTTCTCCGCGTGCTCTCCCTTATCGGCTGCGCTGAAGGTCTTTTTTAGAGAATCATACAGGGCCTCGGTGAGCCTGTCGGCGGCAAACGCTTTCCCGGACGAATCTTTCAGTCTTGAGAGCATAAGATTCATGACAGCGATCCTCTCGTCGAAAGGTGCGGCCTTCATCTGGATCAGAGTTATCTTTTCATATGACCCTTTTAGGATATCATCGACGTGGTAAACTCTCTGATATTTGTAGTATAGCTCTAGGTAATTTGCAAAGTCTCTGGAAATCGCGGGCAGCTGGATATACTCTCCTATTACTTCCCTTCCGGCCCGGATGCCGAGTTTTTCATAGGCTGTCAGGAGCTCGCTCAAGTCCTCCCAGCCTCTGGCAGTCGCGAACTGCGGTCCGTCGACCGTGTTTTCCATGCGGAAGAAATTGTCCTTGTTGATATCCAGATATGAGACAACAGCCCCATGAAGGCCTTTTCTTTGCGCGTATTCCTTCCACACTGAGAAATCTGCCTCGATGTCTATTCTCTTTACCCTGTCGAGGGTGACGACGTCGAAATCCCTGACTGATCTGTTATACTCCGGGGGATTTCCGGCAGCTATGATTATCCAACCCTCTGGAAGTTTCCGGTTGCCGAAGGTCTTGCACTGAAGAAACTGCAGCATCATGGGCGCCAGTGTCTCGGAGACGCAGTTTATCTCATCAAGAAAGAGTATGCCCTCTTTAAGCCCTGTCTTCTCCATCAGACTATATACGGAGGCAAGGATCTCACTCATTGTGTATTCGGTAACGGTCACGTCTTCGCCGCCATAGTTTCTGTGCTCGATGAATGGAAGCCCGATAGCGCTCTGTCTCGTATGGTGGGTTATTGTATAAGCGCATAAGCCTATGCCCGTCTCATGGGCTATCTGCTCCATGATCTGGGTCTTCCCGATCCCGGGAGGGCCCATCAGCAGGACAGGTCTCTGCCTGACAGAGGGTATCGCGTAATTCCCGAGCTCATCCTTCGAGAGATAAGCCTTTATCGTATTCGTTATCTCGGCTTTTGCCTGTTTGATATTCATATATTCCCCTTCCGCGCGTTGTTAAGTTCTTCTCCCGTCAGACTCACTTTCAGTGCCCAGGGCGGTACTTTTATATCCAGGGCTCCCTCATCAGGGATTATAAAGGCTGTCTCATAGGGTGGCCTCTTCTCCGGGTATCGCCCGAGCCCGTCCGTAAAATACAGAAGACCTCTGAGTTTCGACATCTGCCCGCTCTCGAGAAGCTTGCCGATATGTTCAAAAACAGGTCTGAAATCTGTTGAGCTCTGCCCGATAAGCTCAAAATCTTCCATATACGTTTTAAGCTCATCCGTGTTTCTGATCAGCACATCAGATCTTATTCTATCGTCACATTGTATTATGTGTATATTCATCCGGTTCAGGAAAGTCTCGGTGCTGAGCAGGACCGAATATGTTACGCTCAGAAACTCTCTGACCGTGTCTCCCGAGGTGGACATTGAGGTATCTATTGCTATTACGAAATCTTCGATGCGTTTCGCTTCCCTGGTCTCCTGAGGCTCAATGAGCGGCAGGTTCCCATAGAGCGACAGCCCGTATGTGTAGAAGATATAGTCGAAGCTGTCCCCGTCCACGCTCATGATCTCTTTGGGGACTGAGAATTTCTTCAAAAACTCTCTATAGTCGGTCCCTCTGCGTGAGAGCACCTTCAGCTGCTCGAAAACTGCTTTCCCTCCGGAGGCGTCATCGGACATGCCGTTTTTTATGCTGCTCTGAAGACTTTCGGACATCTTTTCCCAGTTTTTGTCCTGGTCGTCTGAGCCTTCTTGCTGAGATTTTGAGTCGGAGATCCACATGTTATGGCTATCCGCAAAAAACTCCCTGTGCAGAGCGTTTATTTCATGATCTTCAAGTTCATTTTTCAGGAGTTCTCTGTATATTCCCTCTGCAGTAAGCACCTTCATGCGGGTTTCAAAGAGCGAATAATACTTGTTCCGGAGCATCACAGCTACCGGAGCTTTCAGGCAGGGATAGTCGAGAGAATCGATAATGCTCTCGACCGCGATATCGCAGGCGAGATCCCATATTTCCCCGTCTTTATCCTTTTTTTTGGCCAGATGCCTCAGCATGCAGTGCAAAACGGCGTGCAGAAAGGCTCTGTTTATTCTATTCGGGGACCTGATGTATTTTTCACTCAGATAAGGGCCGTCATAATAGAGATATCTCCCGTCGGTCGCAAGAGAATCCGTTTTATCCTCTCCGGATTCGATCCCGAGCGCACTGAAAGCAAGGTCCAGATACGGCATGTTCATAAAAAGCTCGTTTCTGGCCGCTATCAGGATCTCTCTCCCTATTTGCATAATATCTGCTGCCAAACGGTTTCTCCTCAGAAATCAAATGTTTTGCTTCGTCTTGGCGCTGCTCCGTTTCCCATCGCGTTCATCAGAACCGCGAGAGCTTCCGTATTTTTATTATCTCTCGCGAAGCTGCATACCCTGCTCAGGATTTCTGCTGAGGGCTCCGTCTTCTTTATAAGAAAGGAGACAGCACCCATATCTCTTCTTCTGACAGAATCCCTGAGAGCGGGATACGGGTCCGTCCTCAGATAGTCCTCATACTGTTTTTTTGCTTTCGGGGTCAGTCCGACAGGTGTCATCAGCCTGTTCACGGCAATCCTGGCTGCTGTCTCCGGCTTGTCCTCCATACGGAGAAAGCCATCCCAAGAAGCATCGTAATCCAAAGGCGAGAAAGCTCTGTCATTAAAACTGTGGTGATGACCATAGCCTGAGCCGAATATTTTATAATCGAACTGTCTCGCCGGAGCATTTTCTTCATACATCTCTCTGTACTCCGGGAAAAGCAGCACCATTCTCTTTCCGTCAGGAAATATGCATTCCGCCTCGAACTCAGCGTCGATCTCATGGGCAATACGAAAAAGGGTTATTTCAGGACCCTCAGTCATATTGAGTTTAAAATCGTGAAGCTCAAGGCAGTTTATAAAAACGCTTCCTCCCCAGGAGTCGAAAGTGTCGTACAGTTCAACAAAACCTAGACTGTAGCAGTTGTAAAACACATAGCTCCCGAAAGACCTTACTGTTTCGGGGATAAACACCTTTTTTATCTTCGAATTATCGAAATCTCCGGCGTCAGGCTTTCCGAGATATAGGATCTCCTCTCCTTCTTCGCATGAGGGTCCCTCCGCAGAAAAGGCATAGTCTCCTATCTGTGTGATCGGAACTCCCTCTATGTTATCCGGTACAAAGACCTCTTCATCGCTTGAAGACGCTCTCTTTACCGTGATGCCTTCCGGGTTCTTCTCATACAGTATTCTTAAATTGCAGCTTCCCCTGACTGTTTTCATGTTTATTTATTATATCAGAGAACCCGACTTTCACAACATGATTTTAGTATTATTTATTAAAGTGATATTGCAGACGTTTTCTTTGGTTTACCATATGACTGCAACGGAGCTTATAAAACAAAAAGCAGAGGATCTCTCCTCTGCTTTTTATAATTTCGGGTTTAAATTACTCGTTGATTCCGATAACAACACCGGAGCCGACGGTACGGCCGCCTTCACGGATAGCGAAACGGAGTCCGTTCTCTATTGCAATCGGGGTGATCAGTTCGACATCCATGTCAACGTTGTCGCCGGGCATGCACATCTCAACGCCTTCGGGAAGGGAGATAACGCCGGTAACGTCAGTTGTACGGAAGTAGAACTGAGGTCTGTAGTTGTTGAAGAACGGGGTGTGACGTCCGCCCTCTTCTTTGCTGAGGACGTAGACCTGGCCCTTGAACTTGGTGTGGGGGTGAATGCTCTTCGGAGCTGCGAGGACCTGGCCTCTTTCAACCTCTTTCTTGTCGATGCCGCGGAGGAGGCAGCCTACGTTGTCGCCTGCTTCTGCGTACTCGAGGGTCTTGTGGAACATCTCGGTACCGGTAACGACTGTCTCTTTGCTCTCGTCTTTGAGACCGACTATCTCAACCTTGTCGCCGATCTTGACGCGGCCACGCTCAACACGGCCTGTAACAACAGTGCCGCGTCCGGAGATCGTGAAGACGTCCTCGATGGGCATGAGGAAGGGCAGGTCGGACTTACGGTCGGGAGTCGGGATCCAGGAGTCAACTGCATCCATGAGTTCCTTGATGCACTGATACTCGGGTGCGTTCGGATCGTTGGACTCGCATACGAGCGCGTTCAGAGCAGAACCGCGAATGATAGGTGTGTCATCTCCGGGGAAGCCGTAGAAGTCGAGAAGCTCTCTTACTTCCATCTCGACGAGCTCGAGGAGCTCTTCGTCATCGACCTGGTCGCACTTGTTCAGGAAAACAAGAACGGAAGGAACGTTAACCTGGCGGGCAAGGAGAAGGTGCTCTCTTGTCTGAGCCATAGGTCCGTCGGAAGCAGCAATAACAAGGATCGCGCCGTCCATCTGAGCAGCGCCGGTGATCATGTTCTTGATGTAGTCGGCGTGGCCCGGGCAGTCAACGTGAGCATAGTGACGGTTTGCAGTCTCATACTCAACATGTGCGGTGTTGATGGTGATGCCGCGTTCTCTCTCTTCAGGTGCTTTATCGATGGAAGAATAGTCGGTGTATTCAGCTGAACCTAACATTGCGAGGTACTTTGTGATTGCAGCGGTAAGAGTGGTCTTGCCGTGGTCGATGTGACCGATGGTGCCGATGTTTACATGGGGCTTGGATCTGTTGTACATCTGTTTTGCCATTAGAATATCCTCCTAAATGTTTTTTGTAAATTAATTAAAATGAAAATGTATTGAAGCCCCGGCCCTGATTGGTCAGGGATTCCTGCAGATTTCTGGGCAGCTCGACGAAGCTGTGAGGCTCCATCGAATATGTGGCCCTGCCCTGGGTCTTGCTGCGGAGATCTGTCGCGTAACCGAACATCGTGGAAAGCGGTACAAGGCAGCTTATTATGGCCGCGCCGTTTCTGATATCCGAACCTGTGATCTGGCCTCTTCTCGAATTGATATCACCCATAACGTCCCCCATATACTCCTCGGGAGCAGTGACCGTCACTTTCATGATCGGTTCGAGCAATGTCATATCCGCTTTCTGGCATGCTTCCTTAAAAGCAATACTTCCGCATATCTTGAACGCAAGCTCCGAAGAGTCTACCTCATGGAAAGACCCGTCGAGCAGCGTTGCCTTTACATCCACGACCGGATAGCCCGCCAGGTTCCCAGAGAGCATTGCGCCCTGTATTCCCTGGTCGACGCACGGTATGAACTCCTTTGGGATGGCGCCTCCCGTGATCTTGTTGACGAATTCATAGCCCTTGCCTTCATTCGGCTCTATCATAAGCTTCACTTCTGCAAACTGGCCCTTTCCTCCAGTTTGGCGGGAGTACCGGGTAGATACGGTAGCAGTCTTTCTGATAGTTTCCTTGTAGGAAACCTGAGGCTTGCCGACGTTGGCTTCGACCTTGAACTCTCTGAGCAGTCTGTCAACTATAATCTCCAGATGGAGCTCGCCCATGCCGGCGATTATGGTCTGGCCAGTCTCTTCGTCCGTATAGGTCTTGAAAGTCGGATCTTCCTCAGAGAGCTTTGAGAGCGCTATCGCCATCTTCTCCTGGCCAGCCTTAGTCTTGGGCTCAATGGCTATGCGTATGACAGGCTCAGGAAATTCCATGGATTCAAGGATTATCTGATGTTTCTCGTCACAGAGGGTATCTCCAGTCGTCGTATTCTTGAGACCGACGGCAGCCGCTATATCGCCAGAGTAAACCTGCTCAAGATCCTCTCTGTGATTTGCGTGCATCAGCAGCACTCTTCCCAAGCGCTCTCTGACTCCCTTGGTCGAATTCATTACTGTCCTTCCCGTCTCAACATTTCCGGAATACACACGGAAAAAGCTGAGCTTTCCAACGAACGGATCAGACATTATCTTGAATGCCAACGCGGAAAACGGGGCTTCATCGTCAGCTTTTCTTGTCTCGATCTGATCGTTTTTGGGATTTATCCCTTCAATCGGAGGAATATCCAGCGGGGACGGCATGTAGTCGACTATTGCGTCAAGCAGCTTCTGCACGCCTTTATTTTTGTAAGATGTGCCGCACACTACGGGCACCATATGATTCGATACGGTTGCCTTGCGGATCGCGGCTTTGATCTTATCCTGGGGAACCTCTTCGCCATCCAGATACAGTTCCATAATATCATCATCGAAATCCGAAACGGCCTCGAGAAGACTGTCGCGGTACCTGGCGGCAAGTTCTTTCATGTCTTCTGGGATCTCTTCCAAACGCATATCTTTGCCGAGATCGTCATAATATACGCGGGCGTTCATCTCCACCAGGTCTATTATGCCTCTGAAATCCTCCTCAGCACCGATAGGCAGCTGGATCGGAACTGCGTTGCACTTGAGCCTGTCGTGGACCATCCTCAGAACATTGAAAAAATCTGCGCCCATGATGTCCATCTTATTGACATATATGAGTCTCGGAACATTGTAGTGATCCGCCTGACGCCATACTGTCTCGGACTGGGGCTCGACTCCTCCTTTTGCGCAAAGAACAGTAACACATCCGTCGAGAACTCTGAGCGATCTTTCGACTTCTGCCGTAAAATCCACATGACCCGGGGTATCGATGATGTTAATACGGGTATCGCGCCAATGGCATGTGGTAGCCGCTGAGGTGATCGTAATTCCTCTCTCCTGCTCCTGCGGCATCCAGTCCATGACAGCTGTGCCCTCATGCACCTCGCCGAGCTTGTAGCTTACGCCCGTATAGAACAGAATCCTCTCGGTCGTAGTAGTCTTGCCGGCGTCGATATGAGCCATGATTCCGATATTGCGTGTTTTTTCAAGTGTGTACTGTCTGGGCATTTGGGAAAAAATCTCCTGGATGGATTACCATCTGAAGTGGGCAAAAGCCTTGTTGGACTCTGCCATCTTGTGAGTGTCTTCGCGTTTTTTGACGGATGCGCCTAAGTTGTTGCACGCGTCCATGATCTCGCCTGCCAGACGCTCTTTCATTGTCTTCTCGCCGCGCTTGCGTGCATAGCTTACAAGCCAACGAAGACCCAATGTCTGGCGGCGTTCCGGCCTGACCTCGATAGGAACCTGATAGGTGGCTCCGCCCAAACGGCGAGCCTTGACCTCGAGAGCAGGCATGATGTTGTTCATAGCTTCAGTGAATGCGTCAAGGGGATCTTTATCTGTCTTTTCCTTGACTATATCAAAAGCGTCATAAACGACCTTCTGAGCAACACCCTTTTTACCGTCCAGCATAACCTGGTTAACAAGCTTTGTTACCAACACACTGTTATACAGAGGATCCGGTAAAATTTCTCTTTTGGGAACATTACCTCTTCTGGGCACTTAACTTCCCTCCTTCATTAGAAAATGGATTCACAGGTACTCGAGTATACTAAAATACCCGTTTGCGCCCCGGGGTTTATCCTGTTCTATGATAAACGACAGGGCAATTTTGTTGCGTTGCCGCTGCGATATTTACTTCTTCTTGGATGCTTTCGGCCTCTTGGCGCCGTATTTGCTGCGGCCCTGCATACGGCCATCGACGCCCTGTGCGTCAAGCGTTCCGCGTATGATATGATAACGTACGCCAGGAAGGTCCTTGACACGGCCGCCGCGGATCATAACTACAGAGTGTTCCTGAAGGTTATGTCCTACACCGGGAATGTAAGCAGTGACTTCGTAACCATTGGTAAGCCTTACACGTGCGATCTTACGAAGTGCTGAGTTAGGCTTTTTGGGCGTTGAGGTACGTACTGCTGTACATACGCCTCTTTTCTGCGGAGACGAAAGATTTGTCTCTGTGTTCTTTACACTGTTGAAACCTTTCTGAAGCGCAGGAGACTTTGACTTGTAGGTACTTGTTTCTCTGCCCTTTCTGACCAGCTGGTTAAAGGTCGGCATTTTGTTCCTCCTTTCCTTTATTGTCTCGGAAACTCTTTATTTTCAAGGCTTCCGGAATTTTCTGCGTTTGGGCATAGTTCACCCGCACACGCTTTGCGATTGTAGCATAATACACAAATTTAGTCAAGAAAATTTGTTGAAAATGCCGAAAATTTATTTGTCAGAAAAAGCTGCGGCACAACTTTTTCGTGCCGCAGCTTGCCGGATAATCGGATATGTGTTTTCGATGAATCAGATGACGCCGCTCAGTCTCAAAACAATTTGAGCGATGATAGCAGAACCGATATAAGTACCAATGAATGCGATCAGTGCGGTACATACTATTGCAAATCCCTGTTTCTTGAAGGTATCCAGATCTTTACCTGCTGAAATACCCGCATATGCGAGGATCGGCGTGCAGAGGGGCAGAAGACCTATCTTTGCAAATTCAGTCTGCATTGTAGTGGCAAACCAACCTGCGAACGGGAAACTGAGAATCGTAGTGATCAGCGCCACATACAGAATCACAGGGACCTGGAACGGAAGCACTTTGGCCAGCAGGTCATGAATAAGGCAGCCGAGAATTACGATAATAAACATGTACAGCAGTGCCGGAAACACTTCCCAAGGCATATGGATGACTTCCGCGCCGGTACGCCAATCATAGATCATGTTGGCGATGGAGGCAAGAATACCGCTGATGAGCAGAACCTTGATGCGGGTCGCCCAAACCTTTCCCGGGGATTCAACAGCCTGTTCTTTCTTTTTCTTATCAGCCATGATTACATATCCTCCTTTTCAACAACGATATCGGACGCTTCATCCAGCGATTCAACACCCTTCTGCGGATGATTCTTGCTGAACACCTTATACAGCCATTCTGTAAGAGGAAGCCCTATAAGAAGGCTCATATAGAGGCCGTCTGCGTTTGTCAGCGTGTTGGAAGTTACGGCAAAGGCCTGAATGTCTTCTGCCAGATCCGGGAAGGCTTCTACCAGCGGGGCCATTGCCGCAGTCAGCATGGAAGCGGATCCCATACCTGCCGCCATAGCCAGGGAGTAGGGATGGAACCATTTGAGACCCACAAATATTGAGGCCAGAATGCCGTAGAATACAGTGCCCAATACTGTACCGGTTACGTAAGCACCCATAACACCGGAGCCCTCAGGACCGTCGAGACCGTAACGCTCGGCGACAATTGCAATGGACGGTTCACGGGAGATTGAGAACGCAGCACCGATGGAAGCGCGGCCCATGCGAAATACCAGAACCGCCAGAGGCATCGAGAAAATAATCGTGCCAAGGTTACCGAACTCCTGCAGGATAAGCGCAGGGCCAGCAGCCACAATCTTGCTCCACGAAGGGCCGATAGAGCAGCTGAGTTTCACGATCAGGAACATAACACAAATGCTTATATACGGAGACGCGGTAATCATGGTCTCTTTCTTTATCTTTTTCGCTCCGCCGAGAATGATGCCGATCAGGATCGCAAACAGCATCGGAATGAGCGAGAAGCTGATACCGCCTCCGCGTGCGCCGTTCATCGTGATCTTGATAGTTCCGATCAGCTCGGCGATGACCATGATCACGAAACAGAGCACATGGACTTTCCAGTCCTTTAGATTGAAGTTTTCTTTAAAATCCTTCATTTCTTGTCCACCTTTACTCTTTTTCTCTTTTATTCCAATCCGCCCCACATCCGGAGATATTCCTCTTTGGTGAGGACGGGTTTGAATTCACTTTTAACTTTCTTTGCCTGAGACGCGTCGCCGTAAAGTAGCTCTATTACAAGGCAAAGCATTGTTTTTGCTGCCGTAATGATACCGAGTTCTTTATCCGCCAGGCAGAAATCAGTCGCGTGAAGCCCGCCTGTGACGCCCGCAAAGAACGATTGTATGGACGGAATGATCTGCGAGACGTCTCCCTGATCCGTAGAGCCTCCCCCGAACCCCGGGCATATTTTCATGACGTCTTCACCAACAGTGTTTTCCATCTCTCTGACCATCATATCGTTAAGCATATCACACTGCACAACAGGCAAATAACCCGGAAGCTCAATAATTTCACATTTGGCCCCTACCGCGTCTGCTCCTGATCTGAAAGCCCTGTTCACTTTCCCGGACGCGGCTATGATAGCTTCGGTATTGGCACCTCTGACGTAAGTCTCAAGTCTGACATCTGCAGGAACGACATTTACGATGTCTCCGCCCTTGGTTATTATCGGATGAACACGTATGTGATCCTCATCCTTAAAGGTCTCTCTCTGGGCATGAACCGCCATAAGACCGAGCATAGCTGCATTCAATGCATTTATTCCGTCAAACGGAGCTGCTCCGGCATGTGCGCCTTTTCCGGTGTAATTTATAAGCTTGCCGGCAAAGCCCGTACATATCGAACTTGCTCCGGCTTTAAATCCCGGAAAGCGGGTCGCGCTGTGCTGCATAACAGATATGTCAATATCGTCAAACACCCCAAGACGGATAAACTCCTGCTTCCCGCTCAAAAACCATAGTTTCCCTTCATCACGCAATTTCTTGCGGTAAGTTATCTCAACATACTCCTCAGCCGGAACACCCATAAGAACTATGTTACCACCGAGGTATTCCATTATATCGGTATCGTGAAGAGCAAAAGCGATCGCTGCGACAGAGGCGAGCTGGGCGTTATGGCCGCAGGCATGCACTGCACCGGTCACAGGATCCGCGTCAGGATGGTCCGGGACCAGAATAGCATCAAGTTCACCCATAACGGCTACTTTAAGACCTGAATCATTACCGGTATACTCATCCACAACGCCTGTTATTGCAACATTGCATCTGGGATCCCGTCCCAGACTTTTAAGAAGTGATGCAAATTTTTCGGATGTTTTTACTTCCTTAAAGCCGAGTTCTGGCTCCGATGAAACAGAATCAGCAAAGGCTATTATCTCATCTCGTCTGGCATCTATTGCTTTACAGGCTTCTATTTTCAGCTCTTCTTTTGTCATAATTAACATGCCTCTTTACCGGTCGTGTCCGTCTGAGAAAAGCAAAAGAACTCTTCCTGCGGACATCTTGGTCCATTTTACTACCGTTTGTTTTTTTATGCAATTGTGAATATTGTGTGAATTTTGCAATTCTTTAAAAGTCAGAATAGGATATATTGCACATAAAACAAAATGGGACGGGTTCCCAAGCGGATACCCGTCCCGAAACACATTATATAATTTTATTTCTTTGCAAGGCCTTTCTGTCTTGCATATTCTGCCGCGCCAAGCGCTCCCATCAGCTGCGGGTCTGTCTTCAGGTTAATGACCTTGAGTTTCAGCACATGCTCGATCGCTTCCTTTAGTCCGTCGTTCTTCGCACATCCCCCAGTGAGCGTTATGCTGTCCGTCGCGCCGGCCTTCTTCGCCATGACAAAGCATCTCTTCGCCACTGCCATCTCT
>CADCKQ010000007.1 GCA_902802045.1 Oscillospiraceae bacterium
ACTGTTTCTTAAGAGCGGGGCAGATGAGTATACTCTGATGAATCCTTCTTCTGCGCCGGGTATCCTGGATGAGGCATATATACTGTCCGGATACGATTTCATTATCCCTAACGGGACAGAAATATTAATGCCGGTTACTACAGAAGATGTGAAAGATCCCGACACAGGGGCCATCTATACGATTCCGGTTTCTGCACCTTCGCTGACCGTAGCATCCGACAGTAACCTTACAATAGAATCGGGAGCTAAAATATCTACTGAATATAAGATCGACATAAACGGACAGCATGCTGCTGAATCCGAGATCAAAATAGAAGGCGGACTTACCATTGAGAGCGGCGCAGAAGTCAAGATAGGCGGTTCGCTGGAAATAAGCGAAGAAGGGACTCTTTCCGGCGACGGGATAATTAGCGGAAGCAATGATTTTGCAAAACTGATATACAAATCCAAAAAATCTGATACGACGATCAATGCTGAAAATATAGGGGTCAGGATCGATTCAAAAGCAGAATGTTTAAACTGCCATGGCGAATGCGATATATATATCAATGCGGATCTTAATAAGCTTATCAGCAACGGAACAGCCAGAATATTTGTCATACCCGATACGCCGGATAGTGTTAAAGTCAATACCATACAGGCCGATAAAAACTGTTCTGCAGATATATTTCTTCCTGAATGGCCGTACGAAGCGTTCGGATATGAAACAACTGATTGCAGGAAGGAATTTGCTGCAACAGACATCATTGGCGAAGGTGCGCTCAATCTGCATAGCGGACTTATGATAGTCAGCGGAGACATATCCGTATCTGAAATGAACCTGAACGGAATACTGGTATATTCCGGAAAAAACGGGATCTCAACTCCTAGCATCACAACGCTTTCAAATAATGAACTGGTATTTGCATCTGCAGATACAGGACCGGTTTCAGGGGGAACAGTTATATCGACGGTAAGGACCCAGGAACTTGAATTTACTTTTACTGAAAAAGCAGTAAAGATAGAAGTTGCGGATCCAGATGATATTTTATACAGATCCGGCACATTCTCCGAGAAAAACCAGACGTATGCGACTGTTCTGAATAATCTGGAATGCACGGAAAGTACCGACGATAATATTTTTACGAATATACGGGTTGTATATAAAGAAAACGGAACGGTAAAAGTTGTAAATCTGACAGAAGACTCTTCAGGAAGTATTCCGACTTCTGATATTGTCAATATTACTGTAATGTTCGAAAATATCGAACCCCATATATTCCCCGCAGGAACGCATGTATCTACAAATACGGCATACACAGGATCCGGTATTCTTGGCGAAGGCGGAATGATCAATACAGACGGGAGCAGCATCTTAATTGTTATCCCGAGCAGTTCCGACCCGGAGGACCCCGATACTCCTGTTGATCCTGAGGATCCCGATGTTCCTGCAGATATAACCGGCACATCTCTGACAGCAACAGCTCCTCATTATTAACACCGAGATCGGAAATGTAAGAATAGAAAAACAAGATCTGGAAAAACTGATCTCACAAACAAAGAGCAAGAGCTTCAGGCTTGTTATATCATCACGGGAAGAAGAAACGGAAGCCGGAACAAAAACCGTGTATACGGTGTCCCTGTATTCGGGCAATGTGCTGATAGGGAACATAGAAGGCCTGTATACGATCTCGCTTCCCTATGAGCTCAAACAAGGCGAAAACGCAAAAGACATTAAAGTAATGGGGACATATTCTGACGGGCGCAGCGAAGAGATAAACTGCACTTTTGACGAAGCAACGGGAATGGTGATATTCTGGACGAACAGGCTCGGAGATTTTACGATTACATTCAGTGAGCCTTCCGAAAATATCTGATAATATCTTATTCCCGCCGCAACCCATATTTTGCGGCGGGATAATTCCTTTTCTGAACGTACTTTTTTAAAGAGGTTTTTTATGGATCAGAACAAAAAATACGATATCTGTATTTGCAGTACCAAAAAGGATGAGCGCTGGATAAAGATCCTGTACGACAGTATCATGAAGTACAGACTCCCTTCCGGTGTAATACTGCCTGACCCGGATCTGACATATAACAGAATTTATACCGATCCGACAGAATCAGAGTATGATGAGAAGACTGAAGAGATTCTGGCTTCAAGCAGATATCTGCTGATAATATGTTCACCTGCTGCCAGAGCATCAAAACCGCTTTCCGACAGACTTGTCAGATTCAAGGACATGAATGACGGAGAAAACGTTATAGCCGTTTTGGTTGAAGGAGAACCGCAGGAATCGTTTCCTCCGGAGTTCATTGAAGAAAAACATGTCCGTCGGCTGATGCCGGACATGAGCGTTGTTGAATATACTGAAACCGTTGAACCGGTCGCCTCGGATATCAGGGCGGGGGACAGTAAAGAAGCGAAACAGAAACTCAGATATGAGACTGTACGTATTGTCGCCTCAGTGCTCGGACTGCATCCCGATGTGCTTGAGCGGAGACATGAAAAACGAAGGCAAAGAGCTATCATAACTGTTGCTGTGAGCGCTTCTCTGATTCTTTCCGTTATAGCCGGTATTTTCCTTGGTTTCGGTCTGAAGGCAAAGCATGAAGGTGATATATTCACCAGACAGACGGAGATCAGTACTGAAGTGGCCGAGCGGCTTACTAAAGAACTTCCCGATCAGTTTTCGGATATTCCCGAAGCAAAGCAGGCGATCGAAGAGATAATAGCCGAAGCTCAAACGGATCTATACGGGGAGGAATGAAAATGGATCAGGAATACAAGTATGATATTTTCATCAGCTACCGCCATAAACCTCTTGATGAGACCATTACCCGCAATACTTTCAACAGACTGGAGAGCTATAAGCTCCCGAAAAAGATAATGGAAAAAGGCGGTCAGAATATTAAGAGAGTCTTCAGGGATACCGAAGAACTTGCAGTAAGCAGGATCCTGACCGACACGATACAAAAGGCATTGTCTGACGCGAAATGTCTTGTAATCGTCTGCTCTACTGACACGCCAAGTTCGGAATGGGTTGACCGTGAAGTAGCGACATTTATTGAACTCGGAAAATCCCAGAATATTTATCCGCTGCTTATTTCCGGCACTCCAGAGGAATCATTTCCTCCGTCTTTGAAACTTGTTCCGGATATAACGGACAGGGTGATGGATGTAAGGGATGAGAGCCTTGATCCGAAGAAGATCCTGGAGAAGGAAGATACAGAGCTTCTTAAAGTAATTGCACGGGTAGCAGGATGCGGCTTTGCGGAACTTTCAAGAGAGCACAAACTCAGGAAACGGCGCAGGACGTTGGCAGGCTGGACATCTGCAGCGGCGGTATTTGCACTGGTTGCAGCAGTTTGCCTTTCCTTCTGGAACAGGGCGGAGGAATACAGGGCAGGCGCGGAGAGAGCTCAGGCCAGTTCCATGATGATGCTGGACAGAATGACATATACGATTCCGGATAAACTTACAGGATATACGGGAACCTATTCAAGGATCGCGGATATCCTTGAAAAGAACACGATCCAGATAAACGAAATACTTGAGCTTTCAAGGGATAAGGATTCCGTGGAAGATGAGATCGCATCCAATTATGAAAAGCTTGCTACCGCATATACGACCCTGGGTTTTTATGAGGAAGCGGAAGAGGCTGAAAACAATGCAATTGACATCTATTCGAAGAGAGCGGAAAAGAGTCTTGAAGGAGCCGAAACAGAACTGGCGTCAGCCTATAATAATCTTGGAAGGCTGTACAATATTTCCGGCAGGTATGAAAGTGCTTCCGGATCCTTCAGCAAGGCATTGGATCTTTTGCCGGAGAACAGAGAGGATAAGCTTCTGTTAGCTTCGGTTTTAAGCAATTCTGGAGCAAACTGGGTCAGTCTGGGAGATTATAAGAAGGCAGGAGACTGCTTTAAGGAGAGTTCTTCGCTGTTTGAAGACTATACTGCAGAAAAAGGTTATGTCAGCAGAGAATATGCAGACAGCGTGTACAATTACGGAATAGCACTTCACTGCGCGGGGAATTACACAGAAGCGGAAGGGCCTTTGGAACAGAGTCTGAGTCTGTATAACGCCATATTTGAGGCCGCTCCCATACAAAACAATGTTATCAAGCTTCTGAGAGCAAAATCCGCCGCCGGGGCAAATCTGACACAGCTTGCAAGATTTGAAGAGGCGATGGATATATACAGGAGCGCGGAAAATCAGATCGTATATCTGAGCGATGCTGAGAACATCGAAGCCCGAATGCTTCTGGCAGAGATGTATAATCAGTACGGACTCTGCTATAATATGCAGGAGATATATACTGAAGCTGATATCTGGTTCAGGAAATCAGCGGAACTGTATAAGGAACTGTCGGATAAGACAGGCTCAGATACTTCTAAAGCAAGTGCTGCACTGAGCTGTTTCAATGTCGGAGTCAATTCTTTCAACGCGGGGGAATATGATATATCACGATCTTATCTGAAAGATGGACTTGATCTGCTGAATCCTGTGAAGGACAGGATGGGATCGTATTATTCTTCACTTTATTATGCGTGGCTTTCTTATTATGAGATAATCTTTGAGAAAGACTTTCCGCAGGCACTTCGCGATTCTTATACAGCTGTCAGCCTTCAGCCTGATTCGGTCATGGCATGTCATTACTACGGTTATTCACTTATGTACAACGGTTATTACGAGGAAGCGGGGCAGGTGTTTGATGCTCTGGCTGCCTTGGGGGAAGGAACAGTCAGAAATATAATCCTGGACTTTGAAGCGCTGACAAAATACGGCATGCATGCGGACTATATGGACACGGTGCTTGAGAGGATCAGCGATCAGTCTGGACTTCCCGGTAAACTATGATGATCAAGATGCTTAATATTTGGAAATCTTTATAAAAGTCCTTATCTTATAGTAAATACTGAACAAACAAAAAGCGGGACAGGCAGGTGCATTTTTGCACCCATCTGTCCCGCTTTTCTTTATTGCATATTATTCTTCCAATTCTTCCAGAGCCGATCTGCATTCGTTGATTATCCATAATCTGCTGAAGTTGGACAATTCGGCGTTTTCTTCAGCTTTTTTCATTATCGCGGTGATTCCGTCTTTATCGCCGTTTACAAAGCATTTATCGATGCTGTCCACTTCATTTATTACGATATCGATCTTTTTGGGAGCGTCGTCCGGCTCTTCTCTGAAGATCGTATCGGGGCTGTCGCCAAAATATTTGCGATAGCTGTTGATCTTCTCCTCATCGAGAAGATAGTTTCTGACCTCTCTGTCGAACATCTCTTTCCTGTCCTGCAGAATTTCCTTGTCTCTCTGCATCTCTCTCTTTATGGCGCGAATCTTGGATTTGAGGAAAGAAGTTCCTTTAATGAATACCGCATAATCCTTGAATACGGAAGGATCGTCGAAATAAAGATAGATCCAGATCCCGTCGATGATGTATTTCCTGTCTCTGTGCAGCTTCGCATAATCCGTTGCGAACTTTACGAAGTCCACAAATACCTTGTCTTCATATTCTTCCTTGGGGATATCGTTCCTCTCCTCGACACCGATATAGTATTTTGCTCCCTCGCCGTTAAAGAAGCTGTAGAACATATCGGAATACTCCTCCAGCTCATCCATTGTAAAATGATCTTTGGTGAGAAGCAGGTCGTCAAGCTCAATATGATCTGTATCGTCGCCTTCAATGGTCCTTGCCATTATGGATTTTCCGCTCCCGGAATGCCCGAGAATGAAGCATATGTTTGTTTCGCCCGAATTGAAGCTGTCTTCCTTGTAGTATAGATCCGGCTCAGAAACAATGACGGTGTCTTTCGGCAGATCCAGGTCTTTAAAGATGTCTTTGTCAGAGATCAGTTTTTCTTTCAGGAGGTAATACATTACAGGCACGTTATGACCCAGGAATTCGTCTGAGTAATAGTTGGAGAACCGTTTCTGCCTTTTCGGAAGGACCTTGTATCTGAGGTAGATCTTGTCCAGCTCGATCTGCGAGCTTATATTGTCGGTTATTATGACAAGTGAAGGGTCCTGAAGCGCCTGTTCCAGAGATGTGTATCTTTCCATATTATTTCCTTTCTGTTGAGCAGTAAGATGTTACGATCCTGCCTTCTCTTTCGCTGCCTGCACAAGCGCGGCGAAGTCTTCATAGTGCCAGCCGCCGGTCGGTTTGGGATGATCGATCTTGTTGAAGAAGCAGGTCGGGATCTCGCCTTCACGAAGGTTTTTGGCAATGCACGGCGTACAGCCCTGATCGTGGTTTACAGGGTTGTATTGGCATTTTGTATCAGTACATGTACAGAATGATACGGGTCTAGCCATTTCAGATCCTCTTTAATACATTAATAGAGGACACTATAACATAAAACATGTTAATCGGCAATTCCTGCAGAAGATCATTTTAATTATGTTATACGTGTGGGCATTTTTATGAATGTCTGTCGTTGAAACCCTTGAAGAAGGATGATATAATAAACCGCATTTTAAGCACGTACAAGGCCTCGACAATACAGTATTCCGGCCGGTTCCCGGAACACGGGACAGCTTCTCGTTATATTAATTACAGCATACTTTTGGAGGATGCGACATGGGCATTGCCTTTGATAAAATAAGTCAGACATGGAGCCTGCACACGGCTGATACCAGTTATCAGATGCAGATCGGCCCTTTGGGCTATCTGCTGCACCTGTATTACGGCCGCCGGGTGGAGGAGAGCACAGCGTATCTTCATCTGCCCCGGGACTGCGGATTTTCACCCAATCCGTACGAACTTCAGGCGGAGCGCAGCTGGTCACTGGACACCATGCCGCAGGAATACAGCGGCTCAAACTGCGGAGATTACCGGCTTTCTTCCATACGGGTCGAGACTGCCGACGGAATTTCCGGAGCAGATCTGCGGGTAAAAAGCTGGGAGATCTGTCATGGGAAGTATTCTCTTGACGGCCTGCCGTCTTCTTTTGCCCGTGAGGATGAGGCGGAGACTCTGTCTGTCATTCTTCAGGATGAGGCAGCTTCTGTGGAGGCGGAACTTCTGTACGGAGTCTTTCCCGAGCATAATGTTATAACACGTGCAGTTCGGATCACCAACTGCGGCTCGGCGCCGCTGTATCTGGAAAAGGCAGCTTCGGCCTGCCTGGATCTGCCCTTCGGAGACTGGGAGCTGCTGCATTTCCACGGCCGTCATGCTATGGAGCGGCAGACGGAGAGATTGCCCGTCGGCAATACGACCCTGAGCATCGGCTCAAGGCGGGGAGCCTCCAGTCATCAGCACAATCCCTTTCTGATACTTTGTGAGCCTTCCGCCACGGAAGACGCGGGAGAGTGTTATGCCGCAATGCTTATGCATTCCGGCAGTTTTCGTATGGATGTCGAGAAAGACCAGAGCGGCTCGGTCCGTCTGGTGGCAGGAATCCAGGATGAAGGTTTTCGCTGGAAACTGGAGCCCGGAGCGCAGTTTGTCTGTCCGGAGCTGATCCTGAGTTACACACACCGGGGGCTCACGGCGTTGTCACATGATCTTCACCGTTTTATCCGGAAGCATGTCTGCCGCGGCATTTATGCGTCAGGACCGAGACCTGTACTGCTGAATACATGGGAAGCGGCGTATTTTGATTTTGACGAGGAAAAGATCCTCCGCATCGCAAGGGATGCTAAAGATATTGGTGTCGAATTGCTTGTTCTGGACGATGGCTGGTTCGGCCGCAGAGATGATGACAGGACAAGCCTTGGCGACTGGAAAGAGGATCTTCGGAAGCTGCCCGGCGGTCTCGAAAGACTGGTGGATAAGCTCCATGCAATGGGGTTACAGGCCGGACTCTGGCTGGAACCGGAGATGGTCAGCGAGGACTCCGACCTGTTCCGCAGCCATCCGGACTGGGCACTGATCATGCCCGGACGCAAGCCCAGCATCGGACGCAGTCAGCTGGTGCTGGACATGTCCCGCCCGGAAGTGATCGACTATCTGAGCGATCTTCTGAGCAGTCTGCTGCGCCGCTCAGGCATAGACTATGTGAAATGGGATATGAACAGAAATATGACGGATCTGTACAGCGCAGAGCTCCCGCCGGACAGACAGGGCGAGATCGCCCACAGGTATATTCTTGGAGTATACACACTGCTGGACCGGCTGACACGCGAATTCCCACGGGTGCTGTTTGAAGGCTGCGCGGGCGGCGGAGGCCGTTTTGACGCAGGGATGCTTGCGTACTGCCCTCAGATCTGGTGCAGTGACAATACCGACCCCATTGCCCGCCTGAATATCCAGTACGGGACATCCTTCGGTTATCCTCCCGCGACTATGGGTGCCCATGTTTCCGCGTCACCCAATCATCAGACCGGACGCACAACGCCTCTCGGGACCCGCTTCTGTGTCGCCCTGGCCGGAACTTTCGGCTATGAGCTGGATCCGGGAAAACTCAGCAGGAAAGAGCGTGAGGCGATTCAACTGCAGATCCGGGATTATCACCGCTGGCAAAAGCTTCTCGCTCAGGGAGATTACCTGCGCCTTACGGACGATCAAAGCCGCTTTGCCGCATGGGAGAATCTTTCCGGAGACAGGAGCGAGTGTCTGGTAAGTCTTGTAATGCGTAATGCGGAGGCCAATCCGAGACCCCTGTATCTGCGTTTGAAGGGACTGGATCCGAAGGCCGTATACATTCTGGAAGAACAGCAGATCTCTTCGGGATCAGAATATCCGGGTATGAAACAAAGAAGTTTCACCGGCGCTGCTCTGATGTATGCGGGAATAACGCTCCCTGCGCTTCTGGGCGATTATCCCAGCGCACTGCTCTATTTTAAGCGGCAAGAGCGGGCTTGAAAAAAGGACCGTTCCAATGATTGGAACGGTCCTTTTTATTTCGGAATGCTTTGAAAAGTCATGCAGTCTTATGATCCAATATCCTCAGATGCTCCTGCTCAGTGATGCACCGCCTCTGTATGCATCCGGAAATGATTCTTCTTCCCATGTTTCATAGTATTCCAGTATATCCGGGTCGCTTTCGCCGGTCAGATACGTGTAACGGACTCCGCCGGAAGATTCGGCCTGAATTTTTAATCCGCCTGATGCAGTTCTTTCCAGCAGTGTGATCTTATCGGAATGATCTGCAGCAAAGTCTGAGCCTTTCATATGCCCGTATATTATTTCCGAGTCTGTGAAACGTACATAATACTCGGGATATATTGTTCCGTCAGCTTCATAAGCCATAGAAGCAGTCTGCCATGTTCCCGACACGGACAGGATCCGTTCCGGATGGCTTCCGATGATCGTAAGCGTATTCACGATATAGGAGAAGCGTCTGCCGAAGCCTTCGGCACTCTCAAACGAGTAATGTGCCGTGGCGACCCTGCAGCCGTCCGGGGCAGGTATGATATACACCGTCTGCAGCAGATCGGGCGTTCCTCCGTTGCCTTTGGCATTGGACGCGTCGATCCGGATGCAGCTGCCTGCACCTTCAAGATCGTACGATCCCGAGATGATATCATAATCGTTTGAAAGTGTCTCACTTACAGACGCTGCGACAGTCTCGGCATCCTCCGGACTGCAGGTCACCTCAAGATAGTTCACGGGATGATCCGGATCATCCCATATCGAGATGAAGCGTTCCCGAGCCGGTTCGCTTTTCCGCACGAAGGACTCATAGTCATAGTCCATCTCGATCCCTATAGTGTCGTTTCTGACATGCTCGTACCTTACGGTCTCCTCCATCCCCTCAAGGATGATAACATCTTCAAAACGCTCACCGTCTTTTTTTCCGCTCCCTGCTTCAGAAGAGTCTGCAGGCTCTGCCTGGCTTGGGGATTCAGCTGCTGAAACAGGCTCGGATATCTCTGTCGTATCTTTTTGCCTGCCGCAGCCTCCGAGCATCAGAAGCATGAATACCAGTGTCAGTGTCAAAACAGTTGTTATTCGAACAGATTGTTTTTTCATTTGAAGTCTCCTTTACAATCGGGGACTATAACATATAATTGACTAAACGGCAATTGCTGCCGGTATTTTTCACATTTTGTTAAGAAATTGTCCTTCAACCTCAGCATGCCGGTCCGGAGATCGTTATAATTGCACAGAAAAAGCACCCGGCCCGGCCGGGTGCTTTTTAATGTGAAAAGACTGTCATTTGTTGTCAGACTGAGCATTTCCTTTGTATTCCAGACAGAGCATAGTCAGATCGTCAAACTGCTCAGCATCCTGAACGAACTCGTCAACTCTTCTGCGCACATTCTTCAGGATCTTCTCAGGCGGGACAGCAGGTTCCTCATTAAGCGCGGAGATCATACGGTCAGTACCGAACAATTCATTCTCGGAGTTTGTTGCTTCAGGTACACCGTCAGTATAGAGGAAGAGCCTGGAGCCGGGAGTAAGCTGAAGCTCATACTCTTTAAAGCAGATGCCCTCCAGGCCCCCGACAACAAAGCCGTGCTTGTCCTTCAGCAGTTCAAAGCACCCGTCGGAATACTGTATCGCGGGATATTCATGTCCTGCATTTGCAGCGACGATCTTTCCGGTAACTGTATCCAGTATGCCCACCCAGACTGTCACGAACATCTCCTCATGCTTGTTGGAACAGATCCGTTCATTGATCGCATACAGCACCTCTGCCGGGCTTTTGCCCGCCATGGCGTAGTTCTCAACAAGGATCTTTGAGACCATCATAAACAAAGCTGCCGGAACACCTTTTCCCGACACGTCTGCCATGACAAGACCCAGATGGGTCTCATCGATCAGGAAAAAGTCATAGAAGTCTCCTCCTACCTCCTTGGCAGGATCCATACTGGCGTAAATGTCAAAATCCTGCCGTCCCGGGAAAGCAGGAAAATCAGTAGGCAACGAATCTTCCTGGATCCGGGTGGCAAGTTCCAGCTCTATGCTGACACGTTCTTTTTCTGCTGTGGCGATCTCGATCTGGTTTAAGTACTCATCTATCTCTTTTGCCAGATCGGACACATCTGACGAAAGCTCGCCAATTTCATTTCTTGGCATGATCTTTGCCAGGTTCGCCCGGACAGTATTGCTGTCCTTGGTTTTTTTGTATAAGCGAATATTCTTTTGGACCCTTCTCAGCGGCTTCAGAACATAATATGAGATAAGTCCGAGGCACAGAACCGAAAGCAGGATCTGATAGAGCATGGCTAAAGAGGTATTGCGTTCAGTTTGTCTGTCGACAGCAGCCAGCAAATCGGTAAGATTGTAAGTCAGGCCGATAAAAACTTCGCGGTCACCCTCAGAAGTGAAATAAGCGTAATAATCCATATACTTGCCGGCATTGGCCAGCTGCCCCGAACCGTCCTTTGCAAGGCGCATGGCATTCTTCTGGCTTTCTCCGACGCGAACTGTCGTTCCCAGCGTATAGACTTCCTCATATTCTTTCCCGCGCAAAGCGCCCGGCTCAGCTCCGCTGAACAGGAAAAACTGTGTTTCACAGCTTTCATCTGTCATTACGCAAAACAGATAATCGGTGTCATTTGCCTGATGTATCTGATCGATACGGGCAGTAAGCCAAGAATATACGATCTCCGCGTACAGCTTGCGGTCCTCTTCGGGCATCGTCTGAAGCTTCTCTGTGCTCACGTACTTCAGCGGTAAACCGGGATAGCGTTCAGTAAGCAGACTGCTTTTCTTCCCGGTTTCCGTTTCTGCGGAAAAGTCCGCGTCATATTCGATATCCAGACTGTCCGCATGCTCATACCAGTACCTGATCAGCCAATCATAAGCTGGATATTCCTCAATGGCCAGCTTTACTTCCTCCGCGATGTTTGATGCCCGGTCTTCCAATTGGCTTTTAACGAAGGAGTCGGATATATGGTGCTGAGAGACAAAAGTGATCAGCCCGGTCGCCAGGACACCAAGCAGGAAAAAGGCGGTTACCTGTTGGATTATACTTCCTTTAGTTCGTTCTTCTTTTTTCATAAATTCCACACTGTTATTTGATGATATATCTGTGTCAGGATCTTTTTTTCAAAGAGTTTTTTACACTTATTGATTTCTGTGTCAAGGAATACTCATTACGGATTTTCATCTCCGGTTCTTAAGTTCTCCAAGCATAGCGCCTCCGATAATAAGCACGGCGCCGAACATCTGGAGTGACGTCATGGTCTCGTGTAAAAGCAGAAATGAAAACAGAAGAGCAGATACCGGGTCCACATAACTGATGAGCGCGACGGACTGTGCAGGAAGCTTCTGCAGTCCCGAGAAATAGAGCAGATAGGCAAGGCCTGTATTGATGAAACCCATTACAGCAATATATGGAATGTCTGAGGGCTTAGGATGCGGGAGACCGACAGTTAACATCACATAGATCAGGACGACGATAAAGGCGGTGTCAAGTTCGATGGCTGCTGTCTGCATGCCTGCTGTCCGGGAGATCCGTTTGTTGAATGCGATCAGCGATGCATAGAACAGCGCGGATACCAGTGCCGGGACAAGCCCGATCGTATTCATTCCTCCGAAGGCAATGCTTCCGCTGATACAGACCAGGCCCACTGCCACAACGCAGAGCGCCAGAATCTTCCGGCCGGTCAGTTTTTCATGGAACAGCAGAGGGGAGAAAAGCAGGATCAGCATCGGGCCTGCATAGTAGATCAGAGTTGCAAGGCTGACATTCAAAAGCCTGAAAGCCTCGAACAGCGCGATCCAGTTGAATCCGAGCGCCGCCCCGCCCAGCAGGAGAGGAAGAGCTTCTGCACGTAATGCAGAGCAGTCGAATCCGCCGCGCAGCAGTACCAGAACAGTCAGCAGCGCCCCGCCGATCAGTGTGCGGAACAGAACGACCTGACTTCCCTGAAAAGAGATATTCGACGCCACATATCCGTTTGTGCCGAAGATCAGCATTGCCAGAACATATACAGCATAATAAACAGGAAGGCTTCTGGGCTGTTCTTTCATGCTCTTTTCTCCTTTCCCGGAAAGGTCCGAAAGTTCGATTCACCAGATTATTACATGTCCTTGTTTGATTATACTTTCACAACTGATTTTGCACAAGAAAAAACTGAGATGATTGTTTGGGAGAGAGGAGCACATATTCAATTTTTGTTGAAGTTTTCTTTTTAAAGTATATAATGAACAACAGTTTGGTCCTCAGGGAGGGGCATACATTGAGAAAAGACGAAAAGCTTCACCGGTTCATTTATTCGCTTTCACATTTAGTCTCACCTCTGCTGCTCGGCAAATACAGCTACAGGACTGCACAGGCTCCGGAACTTGATTTTCCGTATATGGTAATGTCAAACCATACAACAGAAGCCGACATGATAATGCTGATGCGGGCTTTTAAAAAACATATGTACTTTGTGTGCGGCGAGCATCTGCTGAGATCAAAATTCGGCCATGTGATCAGGAAGCTTTTTGATCCGATACCGGCTCCAAGGGGCGGATCCATGCAGACAACGGTAAAGGAGATACTGAGGCGTATAGCCAACGGAAATAATATAATGATGTTTCCTGAAGGAGCCAGATCCTTCACGGGAGTCACTGACGAAGCAACTCCTGCAGCCGGCAAACTGCTGAAAAAGGCTCATTGCGGGCTGGTCACTTACCGCATGCACGGAGGATATTTTATTGCACCGAGATGGGCTTATCATTTTCGCAGAGGACATGCGGAGGGGGAGATCGTCAATATATATACTCCGGAGCAGATCTCAAAAATGAGTTCCAGTGAAATTACCGACGCCATAAACAGGGATCTCGCTGAGAACGCCTATGACAGGCAGGAAAAAAAGGCTTACATATACAGCGCCAAAGGTCTTGCGGAAGGACTTGAGAATATCCTCATAATCTGTCCCCGTTGCGGCTCATACGATTCCGTCATTGCCAAAGGAGACCGTTTTAAATGCAAATGCTGCGGCCTTGGAGGAAAGATGGATGAATACGGTTTCTTAAAGGGGGACGGCCTGCCTTTCTCAAGAGTGGACAGTTATTCCGACTGGCTTTCCGCGCGCTTTGACAGCGATATGGAAAAGACTGATCCGGATAAGCCGGTATTTACAGAAAAAAATATCAGGCTTTATGAGATATTCCCTGCAGAGCATAAAACGAAGGATATTTCCACCGGTACACTTAAGCTGTACAAAGACAGGATGGTTTTCGGAGAGAGGGAGTTTATGTTTCACGACATAGTATCCATGAGTCTTCTTTACTTCGGAAAGTCATTTCTCTTTACATGCCCTGACGGTTACTTCGGGCTTACAGGCGAGAATTATCACGCGTGGAAAACGGACAGACTCTGCAGGATATATAAAATCAAACAGCAGTCGTGTCATAAAATCGCATAAAGAAGGCGGGGGAAAGCAATTTCTCCCGTTTCTTTTGTGCAATTTGACAAAAGTTTTCATTTGGTTAATATTTCAAAAAATGCTTTGAAAATAAAAGGAGTTTTGACAAATATGCAAAATGTTTGATCATATTTCACAAAAATGAAGCGTGATTTCTATTGAAAATAACGAAAGAATGCTGTATTATAGCAAACATTGTTGTTCGGTTCTTTTGTCATTTTGACGTAACTATGGGGGAAATATACAATGGCTGCAAAAATTTTTCAGAACACTATCATTCAGATGAAGGACAGGATCGAAGAAACTGTCGGTATCACTGATGACAGGGGACAGGTCATATCCAGCAGCAACCTTTCGCTTATCGGGACTGTACTCGATGATTTTACGGATATCGACTTTGAATCCGGTATTGCAGACGGGGAGAGGATATTCATAACCGGAGAGAGAGTCTATTCACCGCTTCTTACCAGAGCAGGCAGGCTCTGCTATGCTGCCTTTGTTGAAGGGACCGGAAAGACTGCTGAGGAGATATGTCTCTTATCTGCGATTGCATTCAACGAAGCAAAGACAAGTTATGAAGAGAAGCACAACAAAGGTGCTTTTATAAAGAATATAATATCGGACAATATTCTTCCCGGTGATGTTTATGTCAGGTCCAAGGAACTCCATTTTATAACCGATGAGCCGCGAGCGGTTCTGGTAGTTCGCCAGGTCACCAATCCGGATGTCGCAGCCACGGAGACGGTAGCCAGGCTTTTCCCGGACGATCAGAACGACTTTGTTATCAGTATGAACGATCTGGATATAGTCGTCATTAAACGTCTTGAAGAGGATGAAGATGCCATTTCCTGCAGGAAGATCGCCAAAGTCATAGAAAAACGCCTTCATGAAGAACTGAACATCGATGTTAAGATCGGCATCAGTACAGTCTCCAACCATCTGCGCGAACTGGCAGACCGTTACAAAGAGGCGCAGACAGCCATTGATGTTGGAAATATTTTTGACAGTGAGAATTCCATTATTAACTATGAAAATCTTGGTCTGGGCCGTATTATCTATCAGCTGCCGACCACTCTCTGTGAGATGTTCCTTAATGAAGTGTTCAAAAGAAGCTCCATAGAGGATCTTGACGGAGATACGCTTGATACGATCAACAAGTTTTTCGAGAACAATCTGAATGTTTCCGAGACTTCCAGAAAACTGTATGTCCACAGAAACACCCTGGTCTACAGGCTTGAGAAGATAAAGAAGCTGACAGGTCTCGATCTGAGAGAATTCGACCATGCCATAGTGTTCAAGGTCGCTATGATGGTTAAGATGTACCTCGAATCTCTTGGCGGTTACAAACAGAAATACTGATCCTTTATCGGAGGAAATATTATTTATGGTAGTAATGAAAAATGTCAGCATGGTTTATCCGACGAGCGATACCCCTGCTCTGTACGACATAAACCTCAACATCAACGAGGGCGACTTCGTGTTTCTTGTCGGAGCCTCAGGATCGGGCAAGACAACAATGATCAGGCTCCTGACCGGTGAACTCAAACCCAGCTCCGGAGAGATCATTGTCAATGACTATGATATGACGAAGCTAAAGAGATCAAAGCTCGCGAAGGTAAGAAGAACTCTCGGAGTAGTTTTCCAGGATTTCAGACTTATAGAGGACATGACGGTATATGACAATGTCGCTTTTGCCATGCGTGTTGTCGGCGCTTCTTCGAGACAGATAAGAAACAGGGTACCTTATGTTCTGGATCTTGTAGGCCTTTCCGGAAGAGAGGACAGATTCCCGCGGGAGCTCTCGGGCGGCGAGCAGCAGAGAGTTGCTGTCGCAAGAGCACTTGTCAACAATCCCAGAATGATTATCGCAGACGAGCCGACAGGCAACCTCGACCCTGTAAAGAGCCTGGAGCTCATGCTTCTGCTAGAAAAAATAAATGATCTCGGCACGACACTCCTTGTAGTAACTCATGAAAAGGAACTGGTCAACGCTTTCACAAAGAGAGTTGTTACCATCGACAAAGGACGTATTGTCAGAGACGGAATGGACGGGTATTACAGCTATGAGGCTTAACAGAATCGGCTATCTGATACGGGAGGGCTTCAGAAGTATAGGGACTCACGCGTTCATGTCTTTTGCTTCAGTCACTATAATCATGGCCTGCCTTATAATAATGGGAAGCGTATCCCTGCTCTCTTTGAATATCGACGAGATCATCGGCGGTCTCGAATCACAGAACGAAGTCGTGGCTTTTGTCGATGAAGGATATACGGATGAACAGGCAGCTGCTCTGGAGGAAAAAATCGCCTCAACGGACAACGTTTCACTCGTTGATTTTGTCCCGAGGGAAGAGGCGATGGAGAACTTTATGGGCAACTATGACTCCTCGATGAGAGAGTATATCGATGTATCTGTATTCAGACACAGATATGTGATCCATATGGAAGATATCTCCCAGATGGAAGATACTGTGGCCGAACTCAGAGAGATACCGGGAGTCGTCAAGGTAAACGCTCATGTTGACTACGCAAATGCATTTATATCCATCAGGAATATAGTCAGCGTGGTATCGCTGATACTGATAGTTATACTTGCTTTCGTGTCTGTATTTATAATGACGAATACAATAAAGCTTGCGACCTACGGCAGAAGAGAAGAGATCGCTATCCAGAAGATGGTAGGAGCGACCAATCACTTCATACGCATGCCGTTCATCATAGAGGGACTCACACTGGGGCTTCTCGGCGGAATCCTTGCTTATTTTGCCGAACTCGGTCTTTATGCGGGCCTTACCAGGAGACTTATGGAGTCTCTTGCAAACAGTTTTATTACGATCGTTCCCTTCAGCCGTGTGTCTACGACCGTGCTGGTCGCTTTTGTAGCGAGCGGTGTTCTGGTCGGTGTTTTCGGAAGTCTGAATGCAATAAGGAATTATCTGAAGGTCTGAGTCATGAACAGCAGGAAATTCAGAAAAATACTCTGTATTATTCTGGCAGCTCTTATGCTCATATCGCTTCTGGCGATGGTGATCCCTGTACGGGCTTACGCCGTCTCCCAGGCGGATATTGACGCGGTAAAGGCAGAGAAGGAAGCGCTGACAGCCCAGAAGAAGACATTTCAGGCCAAGATCGATGAGCTCGAGGCTCAGCAGGCCGATGTTCTGGAGCAGAAAAAGGCTTTGGACGAGAGAAATCAGATCACTCTCGAGCAGATCGAGCTGAACAAGCAGGAAGTCGCGCTCTATAACCAGATGATAGAGGAAAAGAAGAAAGATGTCGAGGCGGCCAAAGCCATAGAGGACGAGCAGCTTGAGCGATTGAGGGCCAGAGTCCGGACTATGGAGGAAAACGGCAACTACGACTATCTCGCGATCATACTGCAGTGCAGCTCTTTTGAAGAGCTTCTGACAGCTATCGACGATATTGGCGAGATAATGGAAAGCGACAAGCGCCTTGAGGATGCCTATATCCAGGCAAGGGAAAACCATGAGGCTATCCAGGCGGAGTATGAGGCATACAAGGCTGAGCTCGAGGCCAAGATAGCAGTACTGGAAGTAGAACAGAGACAGCTGGAAGCGGAGATCGAAGAGGCCAGGGCCCTGATAACCAAGCTCGAGGAAGATATAGAGAACACCAGAGAGCAGTATGAGGCTATCCTCGCGCAGGAGCAGGCAAAGGCGAACGAACTATCGAATCTCGCGGCCCAGCTTGCTGCGGAGGAAGAGGCGGCCAGACAGGCGGCCCAAAACCAGGGTGAGGCATATAACGCCACGGTCGGCACAGGGCAGTGGTATTGGCCGATCAATTCGACTCTTATAACGTCCCGGTACGGGAGCCGCATGCATCCGATACTCGGATACGAGCGCTTCCACGCGGGAGTCGATATAAACGCGAATTCGGGAGCTCCCATATACGCGGCCGATGACGGAACCGTCGCCAGAGCCACATTTGACAACTCCTACGGCAATTATGTCATGATAACACACGGTAACGGCTACACTACGGTATATGCTCACTGTTCCGGATTGGCAGTATCCGCGGGTCAGACGGTATCGCGCGGCCAGGTCATAGGATATGCCGGTGAAACAGGGCTTGCCTCAGGTGTTCATCTTCATTTCGAGGTCAGGTACAACGGCTCGACGATGGATCCGATCTCTCTGTATCCGGGAGTTGCCCTTAGCTACTATAACTGTTAGAACAATTCAGCAGATCGGGGTTGATATTTATTTTTAGAAAGCTTTCTTACGAGCTAGGCCGGGCTTTCGGCAGTTTTTTCAATATCAAAGTCAGTCTCAAGTATCTTCTGATACTTGTTCTGGTATTTGCGGTAGCAGCAGCAGCCGTGTCTTCGGCTGTTATAATACGCGATATAGGCGGGACGAAGAACTATTCTGATGCCAAACAGTATATCGAGATCAGAGACATTGTTGCAGACAACTATATTGATGAAGTGGATGAAGAAGAACTTTTGGGATACGCCGCTTCTGCGATAATAAACGGTCTCGGCGACAAGTGGAGTTATTATATGTCAGAGGATGAGTATAACAACTTCCTTCTCTCGTCGTCCAATGAATACGCGTCGCTGGGAATGCAGATAATGCAGACTAAAAACGGCGAGTTTCAGGTTACAGGAGTCAATTCCGGTTCGGCTGCAGCTTTGGGAGGCCTTTCAGCCGGCAGTATAATCGACGGAGTGGACGGGCAGAGAGTAAAAAACATGTCTCTTGATGAGGTCAGGACTCTCATCAGATCCAAGATGAATACGGTCTTCACGCTGAACCTCAAAGACGGTACAGATGTAGAGGTAGACTGTAAGGCTCTCTATATAAGTCCGGTCACATATGAGATCGCAAAGACCGGAGCGGGATATGTCAAGATATCTTCATTCGAAGCAGGCGGGGGATCTGATGCAGTCACCGCTATCGAAGATCTTGTTAACCAGGGGATAAAAGAACTCTGTATCGATGTCAGGGATAACCCCGGAGGGCTCATGAATGAGCTTGAAACCATTCTGGATTATCTGCTCCCATCCGGAGATCTTTTTGTGAGTGTAGACAAATACGGTAAGGAAGAGATAGTAAAATCCGACAACTTGAGCATCAGTATGAAGATGACTGTTCTCACAAATGCCAATACATTCGGTGCTGCTGAACTGTTTGCGGCAGCTCTGCAGGAGTATAACTGGGCGGATGTTGTCGGTGAAGCTACGACGGGCAATACCCGTCAGCAGGAGACCATACAGCTGGAGGACGGGAGTGCTGTCAGGCTCTCGACACACAAATATCTGACTCCGTTGAGAGTGGATCTCTCGAGTTCCGGCGGAGTCATACCGGATCAGGTCGTTTATCAGACAAGCGACCCCGCGCTGGCGGATGATCAGCTCGATGCGGCTTTGAAGTCCATGAGCTATGGTGCATAAACCGTAAATACAAGAATGCAATAAAGGAGAAAAGACATGGAGAATCCCGAGAGATACAGAATGAGCAAAGAAAGGCTCGAAACTTTAAAGGAAGAACTCAACTATCTTGAGACCGTCAGAGCAAAGGAAGTCGCTGACCAGATCGCTGAAGCCAGAAGCTTCGGAGATCTCTCCGAAAACAGCGAATATGATGAGGCAAAAAATGAGCAGGCAAAGGTCTATGCCAGGATAGCTGAAGTCAAAGATCTTATCGAGAATGCCGAAATCATAGAAGCAAATGAAGACAACCTTCCCAAAGATGCTGTTACGCTCGGAAGCATGGTGAAAGTCGTGGATCTGGAAGCTGAAGAAGAGCTGGAATTTGAGATCGTCGGCTCCCAGGAGGCAAACCCTGCAGAAGGCCGCATAAGTGATGACTCCCTTCTCGGAGCAGGCATGAAAGGTCATAAAGCCGGAGAGATCATAGTTATTGACGCTCCCGCCGGAAAACTTAAATTTGAAATAAAATCAGTTCGCAATTAATCACCCGGAGGGAATATGGCAGAGATGAAGATTAGCGAGGACCAGGAGCTTTCCGAGATCCTCAAGATCAGAAGAGAAAAACTTAAGGCGCTTCAGGAAGCCGGGATGGATCCTTTTGTGCAGACCCGCTTTGACAGAACTGCCCTTTCGCAGCAGATAAAGGATAACTATGACAGCTGCGAGGGCAAGCAGGTCGCAATTGCAGGCCGAATGATGGTAAAGCGGCTTATGGGCAAAGCTTCCTTTTGTAAGATATCGGACAGGGAAGGCCTTATTCAGTGCTATGTTGCCCGTGACTCTCTCGGAGAAGATGCATATGCAGGCTTTAAAAAGCTGGATATTGGCGATATAGTCGGAATAACAGGGTATGTATTTAAAACACAGACAGGAGAAATAACTGTCCATGCAGAGAAGATCACCCTTTTGTCGAAATCATTAAAGCCGCTTCCGGAAAAATTCCATGGTCTGACAGATACAGACGCGAGATACCGCCAGCGTTATCTCGATCTCATTGTTAATCCTGAGGTTCGCGATACTTTTATAAAAAGGTCAAAGATAATAAGCGAGATCAGGAGATTCCTCGATGATAAGGGCTTTATGGAAGTCGAGACTCCGATGCTCGTATCGAATGCCGGAGGAGCCGCTGCAAGACCCTTTGAGACCCATTACAATTCCCTTGATATGGATGTCAAGCTTCGTATTTCTCTGGAGCTTTATCTCAAGCGTCTTATTGTGGGCGGTCTTGAAAAAGTATATGAGATAGGGAGAGTATTTCGGAACGAGGGACTCGATACACGGCACAATCCGGAATTTACCCTTATGGAGCTGTACCAGGCATATACCGACTACCACGGGATGATGGATCTTACAGAGGAAATGTTCCGCCATCTTGCAGCGACGGTTTGCGGCAGCACAACAATAGTTTACCAGGGGACAGAACTGGATCTCGGAAAGCCGTTTGAGCGTCTTACAATGAACGACGCTATCAAAAAATTCTCAGGCGTCGATTTTGAGGAGATCCAGACCATTGAACAGGCGAGATCGCTTGCCAAAGAGCATAATATTGCTTTTGAAGAGCGTCATAAGCGCGGAGATATTATGAATCTCTTCTTTGAGACATATTGCGAAGAAAAGCTTATTCAACCGGTTTTCATAATGGATCATCCGATAGAGATAAGCCCCCTGACAAAAAAGAAGCCCGGAGATCCATCAAAGGTAGAGCGATTTGAACTCTTCATTTTCGGTCGTGAGATGTGCAATGCCTATTCCGAGCTCAATGATCCTATCGACCAGCGCGCACGTTTCAAGGAGCAGGATGCTTTGGCTGCTGCAGGAGATACAGAGGCCAATCATACGGACGAAGACTTTTTGACTGCTCTTGAGATCGGCATGCCTCCGACAGGAGGCATCGGCTACGGGATAGACAGACTGGTTATGCTGCTGACCGATTCCGCCGCAATAAGAGATGTACTTCTGTTCCCGACGATGAAACCTTTAGACAAGGAAAAGACCGAAAACAAGGTTGAAGATAAGCCTGCAGAAGCTGTTCCTGTGGTCGAAGAAAAGCTAGATTTTTCAAACGTGAAGATTGAACCTCTGTTTGAAGAATATATCGATTTTGAGACATTCAGCAAGTCAGATTTCAGAGCGGTAAAGGTTCTTGAATGTGAAGCAGTACCTAAGTCGAAGAAGCTCTTAAAGTTCTTGTTAGATGACGGAAGTGCCGAAAAACGTGTGATTTTAAGCGGTATTCACGAATATTACGAACCTGAAGAGCTTATCGGAAAGACCTGTATTGCAATCACAAATCTTCCTCCGAGAAAGATGATGGGTATTGATTCCTGCGGTATGTTGATTAGTGCTGTTCATCATGAAGGAGAAGAAGAAAAACTCCATCTTCTGATGGTTGATCCGCACATCCCAGCAGGTGCAAAGCTGTATTAAGAATAACAAAGCTATTATGAAGATCCCGCAAATTTTCCTGTCTGAGCTATGGAAATTTGCGGGGTTTCGTGATATCATAAATCGGTTTATGTCTTATAAACCAATTTATAAGAGGGAAAAGGTGTTTATGGAAGTAAGAGAAAACCTCATTGAGCTTTGCAAAAAGATCAATGACAACCACTATGAGATCACTCCGGACTGCGCGGAGTACAAGCTTTTCGAACAGTGGATAACGGATGATCAGATAGCTGTCCTTATGGGTATCAAGGGCACGATGAAGATCAATACCGTCGGAGGCATAGCCAAACGCGCGGGAATGACAAAAGCCAGAGCCAAAGAGCTGCTACACGAGTGCACGGATATCGGCCTGCTTGTCCAGGCGATCATACCCCTGGTCAATATGGAACTCTATCTGATTCCTCTTTATACTCCGGGAATCTACGAGTTTATGATGCTCAACGAAAAGTTCCTGAAAGTACATCCCGAGGTCGCGGAGTCTTTCTACGGGCATGCATCCAAGAGCCAGGAGCATCACGCGATGAATACTCCCATGGGTGCCGGCGTAATGAGAGTAATACCGGTGGAAAGCGCCATACCCGCTGAAGCCAAGCAGATAGACAATGAAAAGTGCAGTTATTATATCGAGAAGAACAAGGGTCATCTCTGCATATCCCCCTGCCAGTGCAGGAGAGTGCGCAAAATGATGGGCGAGGGCGCCGGAGACCTGGACGAGGACCGCTGCCTGTTCATGGGTCATGTTGCCGATATGTTCATACGCCAGGGCAGAGGCAGAGCTGTTTCTGTTGAAGAAGCCAAAGAGATCATAAAACATACCGATGAGATCGGCTGCGTCCATCAGATAACGACATTGGAAGGCGGCAACACTTTCGCGATATGCAACTGCCAGCCCCAGAGCTGTCTGGCACTCGGAGTTGCACAGTATTACAATACTCCCGCATGGTCACAGAGCAACTATGTTGCGGAAATAGACCCTGAGAAGTGCGTCGCCTGCGGCGAATGCACACCTACATGCGCCAACAATGCCATACTCATGGGTGAGAAGATCTGTCAGAAGAAGCCTTTTGAGTTCAAAAACGCGGATCTTCCGGACGATCTTGAGTGGGGAGAAGACAGATGGGCAGGAGAGGCCTTCAGAGGCGCGAGAAACTACACTGAAGAGTGCGGGACATCTCCGTGCAAAGCTGCCTGCCCCGCGAACATCTCCGTACAGGGCTATATCAAGCTCGCGGCCCAGGGCAGATATCTGGATGCTCTTGAGCTCATAAAGAAGAACAACCCTCTGCCTGCAGTCTGCGGAAGGATATGCAACAGAAGATGTGAGGACGAGTGCTCCAGAGGGAACATAGACAGAGCGGTCGCAATCGACGAGATCAAAAAGTTTATAGCGGACCGTGAGATAGAAGAGAAGAACAGATTCGTTCCCAAAGCGCTGTTCAATTACCATGACAAAAAGATCGCCGTCATCGGTGCCGGCCCTGCAGGTCTTTCATGTGCTTATTATCTTGCCGGTACATGGAATTATGATGTAACGGTATTCGATAAGAACCCGGCCCCTGGCGGAATGCTTCGCTATGGCATCCCCTCCTTCAGACTTGATAGAGAGGTTCTTGACGCAGAGATAGAAGTGCTCAAAACTCTTGGCGTAAAGTTTGAATGCGGTGTTGAGGTCGGAAAAGACGTCACGCTCGCGGATCTCAGAGCAAAAGGCTTCAAGGCCTTCTATCTCGGGATCGGCGCCCAGAAGGCATCTTCACTCGGAATACCGGGCGAAAATCTCGAAGGAGTTCTTGGAGGGATCGAATTCCTCAGAAAAGTCAACGCGGGTGAAAAGATAGAGCTCGGCGCAAAGACCGTAGTTGTCGGAGGCGGCAATGTTGCTATGGATGTCGCCAGAGCCGCTGCCCGTCTCGGTACCGAGGTCACAATCGTGTACCGCAGAAAAGAAAGCGATATGAAGGCCGATAAGGATGAAGTCGCCGAAGCGAAAGAAGAGGGAATCAGGTTCCTCTTCGAGCACAAGCCCGTCGAAGTAAAGGGTGAGAACGGAAAAGTCAAAGCCTTTGTATGTGATGCGGGCGAGGTCGAATGCAATTCCATTATAGCTGCCATAGGCCAGAAGATAGACTGGGGCACGCTTGATACCGGAGATATGGAGAAGGGTGAGAAAGGCAATGCCTTGGCTGACAGTCTCACCTATCAGACTGCACAGAAGGATATCTTTGTTGGCGGCGATGTATATACCGGACCGAAGTTCGCGATTGACGCGATTGCTGCCGGCAAAGAAGGAGCCGAGTCCATCCACAGATTCGTCCAGGAAGGGCAGAGACTCGATTTGTGGAGAGTGACGAGCCCCATCAAGGCTATCGACAAGGACAACGTCGATTTCGATAAGGTCAAAGAAAGCTATGACGATACTCCGCGCCAGGTGCCCGGAAAGAGGATCAAGGCAATAGACTTTACCGATGACAGACTTACCTTTACAGAGGATCAGCTCAAAGCTGAGACGGCAAGATGCCTGGGCTGCGGAGCCAGCAGAGTCGACCCGAACAAGTGCCTGGGTTGCGGAGTCTGCACGACAAGGTGCAAATTTGATGCCATCCACCTTACCAAGCGTACTAACGTGGAGAGCATCCCGTACGTTGATCGCGCGGAAGTGGTCCCCAAATTCATAGCCGAGAGGCAGCAGAAGATAGCAATCAGAAAGATGCGTGACGAAGCTGCAAAGCAGTAAGCGGGTAAATATATCCTAAGGAGATTATCTGAAAAATGAAACTTGTACTTTTAAGACACGGTGAGAGCGAATGGAACAAGCTCAATCTTTTCACAGGCTGGACCGATGTTGATCTGAGTGATAAAGGTCGCGAGGAGGCAAAGCAGGCCGGTGTTCTTTTGAAAGAAGCAGGCTATGATTTCGATGTCTGCTACACTTCTTACCTCAAGAGAGCCATCCATACTCTCAATATAGCACTTGACGAGATGGATAGAGCATGGCTGCCAGTTATCAAAAGCTGGAAGCTTAACGAGCGTCACTACGGAGCACTTCAGGGCTTCAATAAAGCAGAGACTGCATTAAAATACGGAGAAGACCAGGTCAAACTCTGGCGCAGATCCTTTGCCGTAAAGCCGCCCGCGCTTGATCCTGACGACGAACGCGCAGCTGCAAAACAGCCCTGCTATCGTGATGTGGACCCCTCTGTTCTGCCCGCGTGTGAGAGCCTCGAGACAACTATAGAGAGAGTTGTCCCGTATTATGAAGAAGTAATTAAAAAAGATATGGCAGCCGGCAAGAGAGTCATTATCGCTGCCCACGGCAACTCTCTGAGAGCACTGGTAAAGTACTTTGACAACATTTCAGACGATGATATTATCGGAGTCAATATTCCGACAGGAGTTCCTCTTGTCTACGAGTTTGATGAAAACTTCAATGTAACAGGGCACTACTATCTCGGAAACCAGGATGAGATCAATGCAAAAATGCAGGCAGTTGCCAATCAGGGAAAGAAGAAATAAAGAAATAATCGCCCGATAATAATTCTGCATTTATATGCAGAATTTTTATTATCGCTGAAAATCATATGCAGAAAAACACTAAAGCACCAAAAGAACAAAGGATCCTTCCGCGACTCGGCCAAAGGATCGTAAAAACATCGCTGTCGGTTTTTATATGCCTCATAATATATTATCTGATGGGACTCACAGGGGCGGATATGCCCTCAGAGGCTGCCCTGACTGCTATAATCTGTATGCAGCCGTTTGTGAGCGATACAGAGCAGTATGCACTGAACAGAGTAATAGGAACGCTGATAGGAGCTGTATGGGGACTCTTGTTCCTTCTTATACTCGCTGATTTTCCTGCGCTCAGCAGATTCATGCCTGTCGTATATGCACTGATGTGTGTAGGGGTCACACTCAGTCTGTATACCTCAGTGGCAGTACGTATGCCGGATACTTCGGGACTTGCGGCTATTGTTTTCGTTTGCGTCGTTATCGCATATCCTGACATAGATGAGCCTTTGCTGCAGGCTCTTCGCAGACTTGAGGGTATTGCTGTCGGAACATTCAGCGCGATACTTGTGAATGTTGTGCGTCTGCCGAGAAAAAAACATCCGGAAAGAGTTATATTTGTAAGAGCAAAGGATCTTGTCCCCGACAGATTTGCAAGAATATCTCCGGCAGTGCTTTTCAAGCTGAACAATTTCTACAAAGACGGGGCTAAGATATGCCTTATAACCGAGCATGCTCCGGCATTTTTCAGTATACAGATGAATGACGCTATGCTGAAGATCCCTATGATAGTGATGGATGGGGCAGCTGTATATGACCTTTCGAAAAACTCTTATCTGAAATTTGAGCCGATTCCTGCAGAAGCCTCTAAAGCCCTTAAGAAAAAACTCGACGAACTGTCGCTCAGCGAATTTATTTACACTATCCACAAGGACAGAACCTGTATTTTTCATCGCGGTGAGCTGAGAGCTCCGGAAAAGCTGGTTTATGAGCGTATGCGCTCATCCCCTTACCGTTCATATCTGGAAGGAGAACTCTACGAGCCGGAAGAGATAGTCTATTTCAAGATAAATGCAGTGGATGAGGAGATGAAGAGAATTGCTTTTCAACTCAAGGATTTCATCCCCGAATACGGTCTGAGATCCGTAATCAGACCTCAGATGCAGATGAGCGGAGTGAGCGGGCTCTATATTTACTCGGAAAAAGCAACAGTCGAATCTGCTGCCGACTTTCTGATGGATTATCTCGGCACGGAAGAAACCGGACTCGAGAAGGTGGAGATCCTCCCGGATAGAGCGTATGAAAGCGAGCATGACGCTCTGGTGCTCATGAATCGTATCGGAAACGTCTACGAACCGGTGAAATTCTTCGGAAGAAGAAATTCGAAGAAAAAAGAAAGAAAATGAGTGCACAGATTATGAAAAAACTTCTCCTGGCAGACGGAAATTCGATGCTTTTCCGCGGATACTATGCGACAGCTTACGGGATGCGAATGACAGCGCCGGACGGAACTCCGACAAATGCTGTATTTGCTTTCGCAAACATGCTCCAGAAGGCGATCGACCTGATATCTCCGGACAGTATTCTTGTTGCTTTCGACGCGGGAAAACATACATTTCGTCACGACATTTATCCCGAATACAAAGGAGGGCGCAAGCCTGCTCCCGATGATCTTGTCCCACAGTTTAAACTGGCACGCGATTATCTTGATGCTTTCAATATAAGATGGGCGGAGATGCCGGATATAGAAGCTGATGACCTGATCGGTACGATGTCCGATAATCAGGAAGGCTATGAGTCGATCATACTTACCTCAGACCATGATCTGCTTCAGCTCATAGATGAGGATACAACTGTGCTCCTTATGAAAAAGGGTATAACAGACATGGACGAGATGACAGTTTCCTCTCTTAAGGATGAAATGGGTATCTCTCCGATTCAGATCACTGATCTCAAAGGCCTCATGGGTGATTCCTCAGACAACTACCCGGGCATTCCGGGAGTGGGCGAGAAGACCGCACTGAAGCTTCTTTACGAGTACGGATCTGTTGAAAACGTATTGGACCACGCGGCTGAGATAAAGGGGAAGCTTGGGGAAAAGATAAGAGACAACAAAGAGAGCGCCCTGCTTTCAAAACGGCTCGCGACTATAAAGAAAGACGTCTCTTTGAATATCAGCGCCGAAAGCTGTGCATTTGATCCCGATTATATCTCTCTTACTGAGTATCTCCTGAGCCTTGGTATGAGAACGATTGCCTCAAAATACAGAGAAAAAGCCGAAGCGCAGCGTGTATGTACATCCGAAGCAATCTTCCCGGAAGGAATAATAGACTCGGAAAACGCGGAACCGATGAGAGCAGTCGGACCGTTCTGCCCCGGTGAACTGTTGGAAGGAGACTGTTCCGTTTTCGTATCCTGCAGCAGTGAACCGTTCGAGTTTTCTGAGTTTAAAGGTGTTGCAGTGTCAAACGGAAAGCTTTCTGCTTTTGTAAAAGCTGAAGACCTTTTATCCGACACAGAGCTTATTTCATATCTCTGCTCGTCAGCGCACAGGAAAACAGGTTTTGATATCAAGAAATCCATGCATATCCTTAAGGCCCGGGGCATAGAGGCAACTTTTAAAGATGACGCACTCCTCGCTGCCTTTATCGCTGATTCGGGACTCTCCTCACCTGATAATGTATTCCGCAGCTTCGGGCTTGAAGCGCCTTCTTTCGAGAGTATATACGGGACCTCTTCAAGGCCGCGCATTGCTGATGAAAGGGAGGAGAGAGAATACTCATGCCTTATGGCGGAGAACATTGGAAAGCTTTTTGGAAAAGCCGTTGATAAGCTCCGTGAGAAAAATATGCTGGAGCTTTACCGAAATATGGAACTGCCGCTCACCTTTATACTTTGTGGAATGGAAGAGGAGGGCATCAGGTGCAAAGAAGATGTTCTTTCCGAGATTGCGGAGACGCTGAAAGAGCAGGTATCGGTACTTGAAAAAGGGATATATTCTATTGCAGGACATGAGTTCAATATAAACAGCCCGAAGCAGCTTGCCTCTGTTTTATATGACGAGATGGGTCTTCCTTCGGGAAAAAAGCAGAGCACTGCTGCCGATGTGCTGGAAAAACTGAAATATATCTCTCCAATTGCAGAACTGATCCTTTCTTACAGAAAAGCTTCCAAGATACTGGGGACTTATGCCGAAGGACTCAAAAAATTCATAATGCCGGACGGAAAGATACATACAGTCTTTAATCAATGTGTCACGGCGACAGGGCGTCTTTCTTCGAGCGATCCGAACCTTCAGAACATATCCGTGCGCGATGAGCAGGGAAGACTTATAAGAAAAGCATTTTTCCCCTCGGAAGGCAATGTACTGCTGTCCTCCGACTACCACCAGATAGAGCTTCGGATGCTGGCACACATGGCCGGAGAAAAAACCATGATAAACGCTTTTAAAAACGATATAGACATTCACACGCAGACAGCTTGTGATGTTTTCGGTATAAAAGCAGAGAATGTCACACAGGAGATGAGAAGGCGTGCCAAGACAGTCAATTTCGGGATAGTATACGGAATATCTGATTTCGGCCTGTCTGAACAGCTCGGGATATCAAGAAGGGAAGCACATTCATTTATAGAAAGCTACTATAAAAGCTATCCCGGAATAAAGTCCTATATGGACAGTGTGGTTGCTTCCTGTGAGGAAAAAGGATATGTGAGCACTCTGTGCGGCAGAAGACGAGAGATCCCCGAGATAAAGGACAAAAACCGCAATGTAAGAGAATTCGGCAAAAGGGCAGCGATGAATGCCCCGATTCAGGGCTCTGCTGCCGATCTTATAAAAATTGCGATGATTAATATCTCCGGAAAACTTAAAGAGGGCGGATACAGATCAAAGATGATCCTTCAGGTGCACGACGAGCTGATTTTTGACGTACCCGGAGACGAACTTGAAGCCGTCGAAAAGATCGTAACAGATGAGATGACAACTGCAATGAAGCTCGATGTGCCGCTGACTGTGGAATGCTCTGCCGGAAATAACTGGTTTGAAGCTAAATAGGGAAAGGAATTGTTCATGCTTGAAAAAATGCTGTTGTCGGAGTTGAATATCGGAGATGAATTTGAGGGATTCTATCTTCTCAAAGAGGCCGCTTTAAAGACTTCATCCAACGGAAAGCCTTATTTAAGCGGCACAGTCTCGGATATGTCAGGCTCTGTAGAGTTTAAAGTCTGGGACTACAGTGGGAAGATAGGCTCTGCAGATGCCGGAAAGGTCATAAAGCTCAGGGGAAACATGGGAGAATTCCGTGCTGCAAGACAGCTTACCGTCTCCAGGATAAGGCTTGCACTCGACACGGACCAGTTTGACATGTCTTCACTTGTCCCTGTGGCTCCGATAGATCCGGAGGAGCGTTTAAAAGAGGTTGAGGACCTTATTGAGTCCCTTGATGATAAAGACTACAAAAAAATCGCCCAATATATGCTGGAAAAACACAGGGACGCTTTTTTCAGTATTCCTGCCGCAAAAAGTATACATCACGCTTTTGTGAACGGGCTTTTGATGCACACCTCTAATATGCTCAGAGCAGCAGACCTGCTGTCGGATATCTATTCTGAGGTGATTGACAGGAACCTTCTTATAACAGGCACGCTTCTTCATGATTTTGCCAAGGAAAAAGAGTACTCCTTTTCTGAACTCGGGACAGTAAATGACTATTCGGTTCCGGGACAGCTTCTTGGGCATCTTGTAATGGGTGCTATGGAGCTGAAGGAAGCCTGTGAAAGCCTGAAAATCCCTGAAGAAAAAAACATTCTCCTTCAGCATATGATCCTCTCACATCACGGGGAGCCGGAGCATGGCGCTGCTGTTGTCCCTCAGTGCGCAGAGGCGGAGCTGCTCTATCATATAGACTCGATAGACTCCCGTATGGAGATCTACGCCGAGACTTACGCGCAGCTCGAACCCGGCCTGTTTTCTCAGCGCCTCTTCGCCCTGGACAAGAAGATCTATAAACACGGGTGAATACAACAGATTTAACCCAAGTTGGGGCAAGGCGTTCCCGGCAGATCCTCGCCGGAAGATTATTACGAGATTGGCGGGCGGAGGAACGTGATAGAATTCGGCTTTTACAGGAGAAAAAGATGCAAAAAAAGGGAATAACATTTTTACTTGCTGTCTTATGCCTGACCATGCTCTTATCCGCGTGCGGCAAAGGAAAAACGGCAGAACCGACCCCGCCGGTTGAGATGCCGGAAGAGTACGACACTTCTGAACCTGTTGAATATGAAACGGCAGACGGCTTCATGAGCTCGTTTCTCCTTTCGTCTGACAGAGATCTGATCGATACGATAAATGATTACGGAGTTTTCTACAGAATAGTTTATGAGGCGTCACTGGAAGGTGATGAACTGAGAGCCTGCGGATCAATGGATTACAGGAACTTTAAGGGCCAGGATCCGATCAGCATATCTTCAGACCTGACACACATTTTTAAAGTGGATGACAATACTGAGTATCGGAAGGGTACTGAAGCCGGTGATCAAATTATTACTAAGGAAGAATTCGCGGAACTTCTTGAGAGCAGAAAGGATTCGGGCATGTTCTTTGAAGTAGAGATAAGCGGCGGAACAGTTAAGACAGCATATCTTGCCGCGCAATAAAGAATCCGCACGAGCCCTCGGCGAGACTTGTCAGGACCCATTCTGACTGAGGGAAAGAACAAGTGTTAACATAAAAATATAAACGTAATACAATTATGGTAAACCAATAGTGAAGAGTTTTTTATTCTTTCAGGACAATATATAGCTGAAAGGGGAGGTCGTACCGTGAAAAAGATTACTGCACTGCTTATCGCTTTTGCCGTGGTCCTTTCGCTCTGTGCCTGCGGGAGCACAGCTGGCGGTAATCAGACTGATTTACAAGAAGCCGCTGTCACTCCGGAGGTGACCGAAAGGCCTGAGACTGAGCTTGAAAAGCTCATCAGTGAGGCCGGAGAGGGCGTTCCCGAGGCCTTGCTTGAACTCGGCGAGAAGTATCTGTATGGCTCGGACGATGTCGGACAAGACACCGGAAAGGGCCTGGAACTGCTGACAAAAGCCGCCGGGACCGGAAATGTTGCCGCCATGAAGGATCTGGGATACTACTACCTCTATTCCAAAGACGGTAAAGAACCCGAAAAAGGACTCGAGTGGCTTACGAAAGCCGCTGACGCAGGCGATGCTGACGCAATGTACAGTCTCTACGGTCTGTACGGGTTCAGCGATATCATCCCTCGGGATCGGGAGAAGTCGGCCGAATATTCGTTAAAAGCAGCCGCGCGCGGCCACAAGTACGCCATGATGAATGCCTATAACATGTACAAATATGAAGGGGCGCTCTCCGAAGAGGAGTTCGAAGCCCTGACCGAGAAGTACAACGAGGCTACTGCTGACGAGGACTTCGGTCTCAATGAATTCAATCTTTCTTTCAAAGCGGCCGATATGGACGGCAATATTGTCGACGAGTCAGTATTTTCGGGGAAGAAGCTTACAATGCTGTTTTTTTGGAACACGGACAGTGACGATCCCGGGCTCAAGAGCATTCAGGCTTTAAGCGAAAAATATTCTGACCGGGACTTCCAGGTCATAGGAGTGGTCGATGACTTGGACTGGACCGAGGAGCTGGGCCAGCATCTCATGACAACCGAAGAGATAACGAAAATTCTGGAAAAAAACAATGTCGGATTCCTGAATCTGCGCCGTTACAGGGTCATCGGAGAGGATGAAACGGCTGAAGCCGGAAGGATCTCCACGCAGGTTGGCAATGACCGTGCAATAGAGAATTTCAGCTGCTTTGAGACAGGTACATATCCTACCGCGGTCTTTGTTGACGGTGACGGAAACCTTATCCGGTATCCAGATACATACGCTTCCGCGATGTCGGTCCTGAGCTCCGTATCGGACAGGGTGAAAAGCTATCACACCGATCTGAGCCGGTTCCTGTTTGTATATGACAGCGAGAAACTCTTTTACGGGATCAAAAACCTTGCGGAAGTCGTTGTTACGGGGGCCAAAGGCAGCGGATGGGACGCGATTGTCGGAAATCTGCTCGATGGCGGGCAGACCTGGACGGAAGAACAGATCGCCGAATGGAAGGCGATGGAATACAGGGAGGATTGAAAAAGATGAAAAAATTGGGATTCGGGTGCATGCGACTGCCGCTGCTTGATAAAGACGATTCAAAGAGCATAGATATCGAGCAGTTTAAGAAAATGGTTGATATATTTCTTGAAAGAGGCTTCACTTATTTTGACACGGCATATATGTACCATGGTTACCAGAGCGAAATTGCTGTCAGGGAGGCACTTGTAAAGCGCTATCCGAGGGATAGCTATACAGTAACGACCAAACTCCCGACAATGATGCTCAAAAGTGCTGAAGACATGGAACGCATCTTCAATGAGCAACTGGAGAAGACCGGACTTGAATACTTTGATTACTACTGGCTTCACAATATAAACAGAAGTGATATAGCTCAGGCAGACGGATTTGATGCATGGAAGTTTGTCATCGAGAAAAAGGCGCAGGGGAATGTTAAACATATCGGTTTTTCTTTCCATGACATGCCCGATATGCTCGATGATATTCTGACAAAGCACCCGGAGATGGAATTCGTTCAGCTCCAGCTGAATTATCTTGACTGGGACGCGGAGAATGTCCGTTCACGCGAGAACTATGAAGTATGTGTAAAACACGGAAAAAAGGTCGTCGTAATGGAACCCGTCAAGGGAGGAACGCTTGCAAATGTTCCTGAAGATGCGGAAAAGCTCTTTAAAGAGATCCGTCCGGATAGGTCCGTTCCCAGCTGGGGTATCAGATTTGCCGCCTCGCTCGAAAACGTGTTCATGGTCCTCTCAGGCATGAGCAATTATGAGCAGCTGCTCGACAACACTTCGTATATGGGCAGCTTCGAGCCGCTCAATGGGAAGGAGAGGGAGGCAGTCAGGAAAGCTGTTGACATTATCCACAGCGCGATAACGGTAAACTGTACCGGCTGCGGATACTGCACGGAGGGCTGCCCGAAGCATATCCCGATCCCCGAGTATTTCAGACTCTACAACGGCTTCAAACAGCTCGGAGGAGGCTGGACCGCGCCCCAGGTGAAGGAATATGCGGAGATCTCGTCCAGGCCGGGAGTCGGAAAGGCGGACGACTGCATCAGGTGCGGGAGATGCGAGAAGACCTGCCCGCAGCATCTTATGGTCCGCTGGCTGCTCCCGAAGGTCGCGGATGAGCTTGACGTTTTATGAAAGGCCAGGAGACGGAACATACGGACGCGCATTTTGAGATAGAGAGAAAATTCCTTATAGCGAAGCCTGATCGGGGCATGCTCGAAGCCTGCCCCGGAGCCTCATGCTCGGAGATAGTCCAGACCTATCTCAAATGCGGAGAAGGGGAGTCGCGAAGAGTAAGAAAAAGCACGGCCGGCGGAAACAACGTCTTTACTCTTACCGTAAAGAAACATATCACCAATATGAGGCGGATCGAAGACGAAAGGGAGATATCGCAAAGCGAGTACGAAAGACTCCTCTCCGAAGCGGACCCTGACAGAAGGAGCATAATAAAGACAAGGTACAGCATACCCTTCGGGGGAAAACTGCTTGAGATCGATATCTACAGCTTCTGGGACGACAGGGCGACGCTCGAGATTGAGCTTGAAAGGGAAGACGATCCGTACAGCCTGCCGTCGTGGGTAAATGTCACCAGAGAGGTCACTGAAGACCCGCGCTATACAAATTCCGCGCTTGCCGCGCTGCTCGCCCGAGACGGGATATCCGGACTGAATTAAGTTTTTTTCAACAAACCAATTGACAAATCGGTTAGAGAAGTTTAATATACATTTGTTTTTACAGTTAAATTACTCTAACATTTTTTATGCCCCTAGATTAGACATACTTAACTAAAATCAGCATAATTTAACTTCAATGGAGATGATCCTCAATGGCATCCGTTGTGATAACAGTTCTTGCTGCTGCTCTTATAGTTTTTGCTGTTTACCAGACAGTACAGAAGGCGAGAGGAAAGTCGAAGATGGCAAGCTGCTGCGGAAGCGGTGAACCGGTAAGGAGAAAAAGTGCAGCTGACTTGGATGCGAGCCATTATCCGTACAGATATAAACTTGCAATTGAAAACATGAAGTGTTCAAATTGCGCTGCCAACGTTGAAAATGCTCTGAATGATGTGGAAGGAAATTGGGCTAAAGTCAATCTCGGAAAGAAAGAGGCGGACGTTCTTTCCAAGCTGCCCAGAACAGAGGAGGATTTCGCGATGGCTCTCGCGAACACATGTTATAAAGTGTCAGGCTGTACCGAAACAGCCTGAAAAGGGAGGCTTATATGGAAGAAAACAAAAATCTGCTTCAGGCTGATCTTGGCGTTACATACAATGTAAAAAAGATCGATACTGAAGACCCGGACATGAACTCGTTTTTATTGCGCCTCGGATGCTATGAAGGCGAGCCGGTCACAGTCGTTTCCAAGAAGAAAAAGAGCTGTGTCGTGGTGATCAAGGAAGGCCGCTACAGCATGGACAATCTTCTTGCCGAAGCCATTATCATTTAGCTTATAAAAGATAAACATAAGGAGGACAAACGGTATGAGAATCGCATTCGCCGGAAACCCGAACAGCGGCAAAACTACAATGTATAATGCCCTGACAGGAAGAAGCGAAAAAGTAGGTAACTGGGGCGGGGTTACCGTCGGAATGAAAGAGTATCCGATCAAGTCCGAATACACCGGAGGCACTGAAGCAATTGCAGTCGACCTTCCCGGCGCGTATTCGATGTCACCGTTCACACCTGAAGAGGGCATCACTTCCGAATATGTTCGTGACGAGCACCCCGATGCCATAGTCAACATCGTCGACGCCACGAACCTTTCCAGAAGCCTGTTCTTCACTACCCAGCTCCTTGAGCTCGGAATTCCCGTTGTAGTTGCTCTTAACAAGGACGATATCAATCAGAAGGAAGGCACAAAGATCGATGAGAAGTCTTTGAGTCAGAAGCTCAACTGCCCTGTCATCAAAACGACTGCTACCGAGCAGAAGGGCCTTAAAGACGTCATTGCGGCAGCTGTAGCGCTAAACGGAAAGAGCCAGAAGGCTCCTTACCTTCAGGCAGATATTGACCTGCATGACAAAAATGCGGTTGACGCTGAAGACCGCAAACGGTTCGGCTATGTCAACGATCTGGTCAAAAATGTTGAAGAAAGAGCCGTAAAGTCCAGCGAGACCACAAAGTCCGATAAGGTCGACGCAGTTCTGACAAATCCAATCGTCGGTATAATAATCTTTGCGGCAGTAATGTTCGGTGTGTTCTGGGTATCACAGACATGGCTTGGGCCTCTGGTTGCTGACTGGCTTGTCGGTTACATCAATATTTTCCAGGAATGGGTCGCCTCACAGCTTGAAGCCACGCCTCTGCTCTCAACGATCATTGCGGACGGCATCGTAGGCGGTGTCGGAGCGGTCGTCGGATTCCTTCCTCTCGTCATGATCATGTACTTCCTCATAGCCCTTCTCGAGGATTGCGGATACATGGCGCGTGTCAGCGCGGTCATGGATCCGATCTTCAAGAGAGTCGGTCTGTCGGGCAAATCGGTCATTCCCATAGTCATCGGGACCGGATGCGGCGTCCCCGCGATAATGGCCTGCCGTACCATTCGCGACGAGAGGGAAAGAAGAGCCACCGCGATGCTTTGCACCTTCATTCCCTGCGGCGCCAAGATTCCTGTCATCGCTCTGTTTGCAGGCGCGTTCTTCAACGGAGCGGCATGGGTCAGCACGGTATCATACTTCCTCGGTCTCGCACTCATATTCCTCGGAGCACTTCTCGTAAAGGCAGTTACCGGCTATAAGTACAGAAAGTCCTTCTTCATCATGGAGTTCCCGAAATACAAGGTACCGAGCCTCGGCTTTGCTTTCAAGTCCATGATGGAACGAGCCAAAGCTTATATTATAAAAGCAGCGACGATCATCCTTATCTGCAACCTTGTTGTTCAGCTTATGCAGACCTACAACTGGCAGTTCCAGGTTGTTGAGGAAGGAATGGAGAACACTTCCATTCTTGCAACGATTGCGAGCCCCTTCGCATTCCTGCTGATACCGCTCGGATTCGGCGCATGGCAGCTGGCAGCCGCAGCCATTACCGGCTTTATCGCCAAGGAGAATGTTGTCGGTACTCTGGCTGTCTGCTACGGACTCACATCATTTATCGATACTGAAGAACTCGCTCTCACCGGCGGCGCCAACGAAGTCGCTGCTGCAATGGGTCTTACTACAGTCAGCGCTCTTGCATATCTCTTCTTTAATCTTTACACGCCTCCCTGCTTTGCGGCTATCGGTTCCATGAATTCAGAGATGAAGAGCAGGGGCTGGCTATGGAGCGCGATCGGTCTCCAGCTCTGCACAGGTTATGCTGTTGCATTCCTCGTCAACCAGTTCGGCACACTCTTCACAACAGGAAGCTTTGCCTCAGGCTTTATCCCCGGTCTTATTGCAATAGCTCTGATGGTGCTCGTTGTGGTTTTGATCTCCAGAAAGATCCGAGCTCACTTCGATGAGGAATACTCTCTCCACCAGGCAGCCAAGGCATCAAAAGCGTAAGTATCAGTTTTTCTGGAAAGGATGGCGAAAAATGAATATTAATTCGGTTATTGCAGTTATAGCGCTTGTTCTGATTGTTTTTTTCGCCGTCAGATACATCTGGAAGGAGAAAAAACGCGGGACGAAGTGTATAGGATGTCCTGTAGCAGGCAACTGTCATGATTATGCCGGATGCGGAACATCTCAGACTCCACCCAAAAAAGTTGAAAAGATGACGTTCGGACAGTGATCGTCTCTCTTTAAAGATTAAAAACAGTGTCTGGCTCAAGTCCGGCACTGTTTATCTTTCAATATGATGTACTTTATGGTAAAATCTCCACATGACAGCTTTTCTAATAAAAAGATTTATAAAAGAATATGAAAAAACAGGAGATCCCGCTGTAAGAGCAGCTTACGCGGGGTTTTCCGGCGCAGTCGGAATCATCTGCAACAGCTTCCTTTTTGCACTGAAGCTCTTTATCGGAATCGTGACAGGTTCTGCAGCGGTTATTGCGGATTCCGTCAACAACCTGACAGATTCTTTCACGAATATCGTAACGATTATCGGAGCTAAGATCTCCGTAAAGCCTGCGGACAGGGAGCATCCATTCGGACACGGCAGGATCGAATATATAACCGGATTTATAATGTCAGTGGCGGTTATAAGTGTCGGAATCAATTTCTTCAGAGATTCAGTCGACGCAATTATTCATCCCAGGACTCTTAATTTCTCTCTTGTTCCGTTTTTGCTCCTGATCGGAAGCATCGGAGTCAAGCTTTGGATGTCTTTCTTTTATAAAAAAATAGCATTACGTATAAATTCGGAGCTTCTCAAAGCCCAGTCCGCGGACTCGCTCGGAGATGTGCTGACTACATCAGTTACGGCTGTATCACTTCTGCTCTCAGCATTTTCGAGGTTTTCTGCAGACGGATATATGGGCGCCGTTGTATCCTGTTTTATTATCCGGACAGGTATTACAATTGCAAAAAACACACTTGCCCCACTGATTGGCACAAAAATGGATCGTGAGCTCTATGACAGGATCGTATCCGTAATAGATGGAACGGATGGGATACTGAAATCACACGATCTTATTATTCACAGTTATGGCAGCGGCATCAGCTTTGCTACAATACATGCAGAGATGCCGGGTAATATGACTCTGGAGGCTGCTCACCGAATAGCAGATTTGGCTGAGAAAAAGGTGAGAGAGGAATTGGGCGTATCGCTTGTAATACATCTGGATCCTGTTGATTTAAGCGATAACCATAAAAAGGTCAGGGCATCTGTGGAAAGAGAATTAAAAGAGATCATAGAAAAGACAGACCCTGCCATTGCATATCATGATCTCCAAATCATTTTCGGCAAAAACCCGGAAGCAGCTTTTGATCTGGTGATACCGTTTTCATTTAATGAGGAGCAGTCGGCAGAACTTATGAGAAGAATTAAAGAGAAGCTGACAGAAGAATTCCCGGGATTTGTATTCAGCATAAATATGGACAGAAATCTTATGGATTAACAGCCTTACGCGTCAAGCTCCTCCAATTTCGCATATAGCTCCGCAATTTCGTCTTTGAGCGCGTTTTTACGATTCTCGGATTCCAAAAGCTTCACATAGTCTGAGGAATACTCCAGCTCTTCGGTTTCAATATCGGAGAGCTTTTTTTCGAGTGCTTCTATCTGTTTTTCGGTCCTTTCGAGAGCTTTCCGGCTGTTTTTTGGCCTTTCGGAACGGAAACTGTTTGGAGTTGAAGCCTTTGCTTCAGCCCTTTTTATATTTTCAAAACTCTTCTGCCTGTCATACCATTCGGCAAATTCGGAATAAGTACCCCGATGGTCGATTATTCTTCCGTTTTCAAGAAGTATAATGCGGGTAGCAAATTTCTCGGTGAAATATCTGTCATGAGAGACGAACAGCATGGTTCCCGAATAATCGGAGAGCGCATCTTCTATCCATTCGCGAGAGATGATATCCAGATGGTTTGTCGGCTCGTCCAACAGAAGGAAATTGATCTCTTTTCCCATAAGCATACAAAGCTTGAGTCTGCTTCGCTCTCCGCCGGAAAGAGAGGATACAGATGCGTTTATTGCGTCACCGCGGAAACCGAAAGCTGCAAGGCGGCTTCTCGCTTCAGGCATTTCTATTCTGCACTCATACATCATTGTCTCAAGAACACTCAGATCAGGCTCTATAAAGCTTACTATCTGGGGGAGATATGCTTTTTTTATGCTCGGGCCTGTTTTTACATAGCCTGTATCCGGCAGAAGATCTGAGTTAATTATACTTAAGAGAGTGGTTTTTCCTGTTCCGTTATCACCCATTACCGCGACCCGTTCTCCGTTTTCAATAAGCAGCTCGAGGCCTGAAAAAAGCACTTTGCCTGAATACTCTTTAGAGAGATTATCGGCATAGACGACATCGTCTCCGAGAAACGCCTTCTCTTTAAATCTCGCAGACAGTTTTTTGGCTTCTTTGGGTTTTTCTGATGTGCTGAGCTTATCGATTCTTTTTTCGATCGAGAAAGCTCTTTTATGAAGTTTATCTGCTCCCATGAAGGCCCAGAGATGGAGCTTCTCTGCTGCCTCGGTCAGCTGTGCAATTTTAGCCTGGTCTTTCTCATACTGTTTAAGGCGCTCTTCAAATCTCCTCTGACGTTCTTCAACGTAGAAAGAATAGCTGCCCTTGTAGAATTCAACTTTTCCGTCTGAAAGCTCGATCGATCTGGATGATGTCCTGTCGAGAAAATAACGGTCATGACTAATTATCAGACAGGTCCCCTTGAATCGGGCTATGTAATCTTCCAGCCATTCTATGGAATGAAGATCAAGATGGTTATTGGGCTCATCCAGCAGAAGAATGTCTGTGTCTTCAAGCAGAAGCCTTGCAATATTTACTCTTGTTTTCTCACCGCCGGACAGAAGCGCAAATGGGCGCTCTCTCATGGAACGGTCTATCTTGAGCCCGTTAGCGACCTTATCTCTTTCAAAATCGGCATCATATCCGTTTCGAGCCTGAAACCATGAAAGAAGCCGGTCATATTCGTTTAAAAGAGAGAGTGAGGAATCCGATTCCATTTTGAGAGCCAGATCATCCAGCCTCTCTTTGGTTTCCCAGATCTCTCTCTGTGCATATTTGAGCACATCTTCAACACACCAGCCGTAAGGATATACCGGGATCTGAGAGATCAGGCCGAGTCGCTTGCCCGGGGCAAGCGTTACATTTCCCGAGTCAGGGCTTATCTCACCGCACAGAATACGGAACAGAGTCGTTTTTCCGGAGCCGTTTGGCCCGAGAATAGCGACTTTTTCTCCGCTTTCCACATTAAAGGATATGCCGTCGAGCACTTTTTCACCGTACTCAAAGGATTTTGAAAGATCTTTTACACTGATATCGATCATGACATGGATTTTATTGCCTGATGCAGGAAAGTATTCATCATAACGCCGGTCGTTGTAAGCCCTCCGCCAAGGTCTTTTTCTATAACGGCCACAAATGCCCACGGGTGTTCTTCGTCATAGAGGAACCCCGTAAACCACACATTGGAAAGGGAATCGGGATCTCCATCTTCGTCAAGATCTTCTTCGATGTAGTATCCCGTCTCGCCTGTGCCTGTTTTACCGCCGATCTTAAGATCCGGGAATGTGTAATAGCTGCCGTAGCCTTTTTCCACATTGTTTATCATAAGCTCTTTGAGCCTGTCCGCAGTGGATTCTTCGATCAGCCGTGATGCGGTAACGGTATCGGCGTAAATAATATGTGGCCTTACAAGCATCCCGCCGTTTGCAATAGCAGCTACATATCTCATCATTGCATAGGGCGTAATAAGGTCTTCAGACTGGCCTATGCCGATCCAGGCAGTCTCCGGGTCTCCGGCGTATTCGGTCATTATATGTCCTGCAGAGGTTCTCATATAATCAATATTGAGTTCGCTGAGAAAACCGTACTTCTCCGCGTATTCTATGAGCCGCTCCTGCCCAACCTGAATTGAGATCTGGGCAAAGGCCACATTGCAGGAATTGGCCAGCGCCTGCTCAAAGTTCTGGTTGTAATGCTCCCCGGAGCATTTGATCAGAACGCCCGAGGTAATATAGTCGCCGTCACAGTAGAACCTCTGTTCATCGAGGTTATCCAGGTTCTCAATAGCGGCAGCGGAAGTGATGAGCTTGAAGACCGAGCCCGGAGCATAGGTGGCGTTGACACATCTGTTAATAAAGACGCCTTCAGGAAGCTCTTCATCTTCTTCAGCCAACGGATCCAAAGATGGAGAGGAGGCCATAGTGAGGATCTCACCGGTCTTGTAATTCATCATCATAATCGCACCGCTTCTGCCGGCAAGAAGATTGTATGCAAATATATTCAGGCTGGAATCGACCGTAAGGGATATGGAAGTATCGTCGCTTATGGTGACTCCGTTAATAATATCGTAGTGCCTGAGGCCGTTCCAGAAGCTTGAGATAAGTCCGGAACCGACTCTTCCGCCGTAGTCTCCGGTCACGTGATAGCAGGCCTCTCTTATGGAGGCATAGTCCGAGTATCTCTGCTCGTCGGCGTTGAAAGAGGCAAGCAGGTTCCCGCCTCTGTCATAGATCGAGCCTTCGACGCTGTCTCCCGTGCCGGGAAAATACAGAGCCCAGTTCTCACCCTGTTCGAAGAAACGCGTAATGTATACAAGAAGACCTGCTATGATGCCGATAGCGAGTATGGTCACTGCGAGGGATCTGTTTACGATCTTTTTCATTCAGGACCCCTCCTTTGACCTTTTGAACTCCGGGATAACCGCAAAACTCCCTTGTTTTCTGGTATCAGCGCTTTTCAGAAACGCCATGAGCATCCAGCAGGAGATAAGAGATGTGCCGCCTTTTGAGACAAACGGGAATGTAACTCCCGTAAAAGGCAGCAGGTCTACTGAGCCGAAAACATTAAGGGCAAGCTGGACCATCATAATACTGACTGACGCGCAAGCAGCAATAGAGTAGTATGTGCTCCTGCCGCGCCGAGCGCTTCTGATAGCAAAAAACGCAAGGGTAAGTATTGCTATTATGCAGCAGAGAGCTGCGATCAGTCCGTAGTTCTCGCAAATTAGGGCAAATACCATGTCGGTATCAGCTGCAAATATCCTGTGAAGCCAGCCATTACCCGGCATGTTGCCGAAAAGTCCTCCGGAAGCTGCAGCAGACATTGCCCGTGTCTGCTGATAGCCTTTGTCATAAACATCCTCCCATACATGACCCCAGGCACTGAAACGATCGGCAACATACGGCCTCACCAGCAGTACCATGAAAACAGCCATTACAGCTCCTCCTACTGCCAGAAAAACAGTCGCGATCGAACCGGAGCGCATAAAGGATATTATAAGAAAACATATGAAGAATATCAAAGCTGTGCCGAAATCTCCTATCACAGCCAAAGCACCGACACATACTGCGGAAAAACCTATAAAGAGAATTAGATTTCTTCTGTGGTAAAGATTTTCAAGTGTTGCAGCGCCGCAAAACACATAGGCGACTTTTACGAGCTCAGAAGGCTGGAAAGAATAGCCGCCTATTGTCAGCCAGTTTGCAGCCCCGTAGGACACTGTTCCGGCAGCAACGTTAATGCCCAAAAGGCCCAATGCCAGTGCAGCTACTACATATCTGACCGCATGGCTGACTCTTCTGATATTCCGGAGCCAGAGCCCCAACAGAATAAACAGAACCACGCTGACCGTTATAAGGATCATCTGTTTATAGAGGTCGGCGGGCTCGGATATGCAGACAACTGCAAGACCGAATGTCGTGAGATAGAAGGCGAGGGTCTCAACTTCAAAACCGTTTCTGTGCATGGCTTTCATAAGCGCAAAGCAGACCCACTCCAAAAGGATGATAAGAAGAAAGCCCCCTGTTATCATTAAGATATGCTCATCGTCTGCCAATGCCAATTGCATAAGCAGAAACAGCTGAAGGACAGTGAGTTCGAAAAGAGTCACCGACGGAAGAACGGTTTTGCCGGCGCTCGTTCTTCTCTCGCTGAATTCGGCTCTCTCTTCATCAGAGACGGAATGGAAAAGCATCGGATTTCCGCCCAGATTGAGAACATCCCCGTCCTGGACCGGAAGGCCTTTGGCCTTTACCTGGTTGTTATTGACCCAGACTCCGCCACGTGAGAAGATATCGTATATTTTCCAAACTCCCTTGCCGTTTCTGACCAGAGCGGCGTGTGTCCTGCTCAGGTTTCTGGCGTCAAGAAAGATATCGGAAGTGTGCGATCTTCCGATAATGTTTTCCCAGTGCAGAATCGGGATCTCTTCGTCACCGAATGTAATAAAGCCCCAGTATTCGTCTTCATAAGCTCCGCTGAGCATACTTCTGATACACCTGACAATTATTGCCAGGGAGAGAAGAACGATTATATATCTTGAAGCAATGAGCGCATACTGAGTCAGTAAATCCAAAGCAGTCTCCTCGAGAATTAAGTGCACAGGGCTGTTATTTGTAGATGTGCGGATTATACCATAAAGAGGAAAACATAACAATAAGTCCGCCTGCAGTTTGTAATTGACTAAAAAGAATAATCGGGTATAATCATTTAACGGATTATTATTTAAAGGCGGTTATCAAAAATGAGTGATTGCACACATGATTGCAGCACATGCGGACAAAGCTGCAGAGACAGAGGTAACCCGGACAGGCATGAGTTCCGAGTTGATCTGAACCCGGGCTCAACAGTAAGAAAAGTAATTGCGGTAGTGAGCGGGAAAGGCGGAGTCGGCAAATCCTTTGTCACATCCCTTCTTGCTTCTGAAATGCAAAGAAGAGGGCATAATGCCGCGGTTCTGGATGCGGATATTACCGGCCCGTCCATACCAAAGTCCTTCGGTATAACCGGTCACGCGATGGGAACAGACACATATCTTTACCCGGCATATACAGAATCCGGAATACAGGTCATGTCTATGAACATGATCCTGGAAGACAATTCCCAGCCCGCTGTCTGGCGCGGCCCGGTGATTGCAGGAGCAGTCAAACAGTTCTGGAGCGATGTTCTTTGGACAGATGTCGACTATATGTTTGTTGATATGCCTCCCGGAACAGGTGACGTCCCTCTTACAGTATTCCAGTCATTGCCTGTAGATGGGGTGGTTATAGTTACATCCCCTCAGGACCTTGTTTCAATGATCGTTGCCAAAGCTGTAAATATGGCAAAGATGATGGATGTGCCCATAATCGGTGTTGCCGAAAACATGTCATATCTCAAATGCCCGGACTGCGGGAAAGAGATAGAGGTCTTCGGAAGCTCAAAGGTTGCGGAGACCGCAAAGCAGTTTGAAATCCCGCATACTGCAAGGATCCCCATAGACCCTTCTTTTGCGGCGATGGTAGACGCTGGAGAGGTTGAGAGCATAAGCTGCGATGCCCTTTCTGAAATTGCGGATGCGGTAGAAAAAATCGAGGTAGCTGAATAAATGGATTATTCTCACATCAAAATTACAGATCCTGAGATCTATGCTGCGATGCAAAGTGAGCTGTCCAGACAGAGAGACCACATAGAGCTGATAGCTTCTGAAAACTTTGTAAGCCCTGCAGTTATGGAAGCAATGGGCAGTCATCTCACCAACAAGTATGCTGAAGGATATCCTGCAGCGCGATACTACGGCGGCTGTGAGTATGTGGATGTGGTCGAGACGCTTGCACGCGACAGAGCGGTCAGACTCTTCGGAGCTGATCATGCAAATGTGCAGCCTCATTCCGGTTCCCAGGCAAATGTTGCAGTATATCTTGCACTGCTGAAACCCGGAGACACCATACTCGGGATGAATCTGAGCCACGGCGGACATCTGACTCACGGCTCTAAGGCATCCATCTCCGGCAAGTATTTCAATGCTTCTTTTTACGGGGTCAATCTTGAGACAGAGCTTATTGATTATGATCTGGTCAGAGAAGCCGCTTTAAAGACCCGGCCAAAGCTGATTATTGCAGGAGCCAGTGCCTATCCGAGATTTATAGATTTTGCAAAATTCCGCGAGATAGCGGATGAGGTCGGTGCATATCTTATGGTAGACATGGCGCATGTTGCGGGGCTTGTAGCCGCAGGCCTTCATCCAAATCCGGTACCGTATGCCGATGTTGTCACCACAACGACGCACAAGACTTTGAGAGGCCCTAGAGGAGCATTGATATTGTGCCGCGATGAGCTATCAAAGAAGATAGATTCTGCAGTTTTCCCCGGAACACAGGGGGGCCCCTTGATGCATGTAATTGCAGCAAAAGCAGTTTGCTTTAAAGAGGCACTTTCGCCTGAATTCAAGGAGTATCAGAAACAGATCGTTTCAAACTGCAAGGCTCTCGCCGATGCCCTCAAGGAGGGCGGAGTCAGGCTTGTTTCGGGCGGAACAGATAATCACATGATACTTGCGGATGTATACAGTATGGGCAGAACAGGAGCGGAAGTACAGAACCTCCTGGATACGGCCAATATTACCGCAAATAAAAATACGATACCGAACGAAACGCTCTCGGTCAAAGTCACCTCAGGTATGCGCTTCGGCACCCCTGCGGTTACCACAAGGGGAATGAAAGAGGACGAAATGCGCAGGATAGCATCCATGATAACCGATGTCATAAAATACGGTGAAGATGCAGTGCCTGCTGTCAAGGAGAAGGTTATTGAGCTGACTTCTGAATTCCCGCTGTATAACGGGATAATATAAAATGAAAAATAGCCTTTGAGCAACGAACTTATGGGCAATATAATATCAACCTGAGTGAAAGATATTCTCAAGAGCTGACAACAATGATAAAGACCACATCTTAGGGGTAAGATCCTAAGATGTGGTCTTTTTACTTGCTCTATTATCATTTTTGAATCAGAAGAGTTTCTTTGTATAAAGCATTACGAATTGATTTGCACAGCCCTTTGATCTCCATGATAACCACCACAGATAACGACAAAAAATATATCTAAGTAGTGATTCAATTGTTAATAGAAGGCGGATGTATCTGCAAATAAAATGAAGTTTCAATTATAAAAATATTTCAAAAAGCTGTTGACATAGCTGAAAGCGTGTGTTATTGTATTAATCGCTTAATACAATAACACACAGGAGGTTCCACATGGACTTTGTTTTTCAGGGTTCCCGGCCGATCTGGCAGCAGCTCACCGAACAGCTTCGGCAGCGGATCGTGACCGGTGTGTATCCGCCAGGGTCCCGGTTCCCTGCAGTTCGTGAGCTGGCGCAGGAAGCGGGTGTCAACCCGAATACCATGCAGCGCGCCATGGCCCAGCTGGAAGCGGATGGTCTGCTGATAACGAACCGGACCCAGGGGCGGACCGTCACCGATCAACCATTCGCGCTGGATGAAATGCGACGGCAGCTAGCCGAGACGCATATCGAAAACTATTTTCAAGAAATGAAGGCTCTGGGTTTCGACCGCGACGCCGCGGTGAAACTGCTCGGAGAGAAAGGAACGAACAATGAGTAATGAATTGGTTAGATGCTCTGCTCTGACCCGAAATTTCGGCCCGATTCTGGCACTTGACCATATTGATCTGGTTCTGGAGCCGGGGAAGATTATCGGGCTTCTCGGCCCGAACGGTTCCGGCAAGACAACGCTGATCAAAATCTTTAACGGGCTCCTTCAGCCGACCTCAGGCTCTGTCCTCATCGACGGAAAGCAACCCGGCCCTGCAACCAAGAAGCTGATCAGTTACCTGCCCGACCGCGGCTATTTCCCTGAGTGGATGAAGGTGGGGGACATGATCGATCTGTTTGGTGACTTCTACAATGATTTTGACCGCGTGAAAGCCGAAGACATGTGCCGCGCTCTGCAGCTGGATCTTGCACTCCCGATCAAGACGCTTTCCAAAGGGACCAAGGAGAAGATGCAGCTGATGCTGGTTATGAGCCGCAACGCGCAGCTTTACCTGCTGGACGAGCCTATCGCCGGCGTAGACCCTGCCGCGCGTGATTTCATTATGCAAACGATTCTGACGAACTACAATGAGACAGGTTCTGTGCTGATCTCCACACATCTCATCTCTGATGTGGAGCAGGTGCTGGATGAGGCGGTCTTCCTCCAGCAGGGCCGTGTGGTCCTGCAGGAATCGGTCGACAGTATCCGGGAACGCACCGGAAAAAGCGTGGATGATCTCTTCCGCGAGATGTTCCGCGCGGGAAACTGGGAAGGAGGCAACAACAATGCTAGGTAAATTGATGAAGTATGATCTCCGTTCATGCCTGCGGAAATTCTGGATGCTCTGGGCTGGACTGGCGGCGCTGGCCGTGCTGAACGGATACACGATCAATCATGTGCTGGACAACAGCAGATTTGACGGATTACTCGCATTTCTCTTCGGGGTTCTGCCGCTGATTCTATTCTTTGTGCTCGGTATCGCGACCGCGATCCTGATTCTGGTGTTCATCTGTGACCGCTTTTACAAAGGTCTGCTCGGCGATGAGGGTTATCTCGCTTTCACGCTCCCGGTCAGCTCTGCGGAGCACATCGCGTCCAAAGCACTGGTCTCCCTGATCCTCGTTGTTATCAGCGGCGTCGTTGTGGTCATCAGCGCCATCCTTCTCTTCTCCGTCGGCGATTGGAGCAATTTCTCCTCATTCTTGACTAGCGCTGCTCAGAGAATCCGTGAGATCTCCTGGCCGAAAGGAACCTTCGGTCTTGTGGTGGAGGGAATCGTTTTCTTCCTGGTCGGTAGCTTGGCGCAGACCCTGCACATCTATCTGGCCATCGCCATCGGGCACCTCGCCAGGAAGCACCGTGTTGCTTACGCGATCCTCGCCTACATTGGGATCAACATAGCTCTCTCGATCATCCTCAACATCATCGGCAGTCACGGACTAAGCTTCCTGGAGAACCTTTCGTTCTTTATGGTCGATGCCTCGGGCTTCCACGGGAGCCTCCGCGATGTACTGCTCGCCGGCGCCTCGCTGATCCTGAGCCAGATCGTCCTCTGCGCCACTTTCTTCTTTGGCACCAAGGCAATCCTTGATCACAGACTCAATCTGGAATAATACGCACCAAGATTAAAGAATTGTTTCTTTATTATCACTGTATAATGGGAAAATACAAAAAGAAAAGCAGCCATACGGCTGCTTTTTTATTTGTAATTATTATTCGTTTATAAACAGGACTCCCAGGCAACCCGGGCCGCAATGGCTGGCAACAGTGCATCCTGCATAAGTGTGGTGGATCTCCCTCGGATTAACCTCTTGCTGAACGTATTCAATGAGTTCACTGATGATTTCCTGATCTATTCCGCCGCTCTCGGTAATGAAAACATGGCCGGGTCTGATTTTCTTTCCGGCGATACGCTCTTTGACATATTGCATATAAAATGCTTTCGAGTTACCGCGGTATTTCTTGTATACTCCGAGCTCTTTGTTTTTCATTTCAAGCCCCGGCTTAAGCCCCAGGATATTAGCTGCCATTGCAGCAACACCTGAGCACCTTCCGCCTTTTGCCATGAATTTCAGGGTATCAAGTACAAAGCTCGTGTCTGTTTTCGGACGGATCTCATCTTCAATATACCTGACGATCTCAGTTGGGGACATCCCGCGCCCAGCAGCTTCTGCTGCTTCTATCATCTCCAGGAGAACTCCGCTTGAGAGCATCTCGCTGTCGATAACATGTACACCCTTCAATGCTTCAGCAGCCAAGCATGCTGCGCTGTATGTTCCTGAAAGGGCAGAACTGATATCAAAATGGATGATCTCATAACCTTCATTTATGAAAGGCTTGAAGAAATCGAGAAACTGGGCTATATTCGGCGCAGCTGTCGCAGGGAGAGACCCGTCTTCGTAGAAAGCTTTGTACATGTCCTCTACGGAGAAGTTGACTCCGTCGAGATAATTTTCTTCCTTCAGAGTAATCGTGAGAGGTATGATCTTGAAATTATAGCGCTCCTTAAGATCAGCAGGGACATCACAAGTGCTGTCTGCAGTAATCAGGATCTTATTTGTCATTCCCAAGTCCTTTGTCTCCGATAGGGACCAGTTTGCACTGAACTACAAACCTGGCGTCATTGTATTCATATGTACATGTTGAAAGGGTAACTATATTATCCTTGACATCGACACTCACGCCGGTTTCAACAAGGGAGTTTCCGGAGCATTTGTCGAGATAACTGCGGAACGCATTGTCATCATTAAATGTGATCGTATACGCGTCCGAATCGTAGTCGGTAATGTATGCTGAAAAGACAACGAGCTTGTAGTCCTGATCCGGAGTCATCAGATAAAGAGTTTTGTGCTCGTTATAGTATTTCGAATCCTTATAGCTTGTAAGTGATCTGAACATCGAGCCGTCCAGCATATTATGACCGTATATTATGGTATTCCGGCTTGAAAAATCTTTCTGGTTCAGACAGTTAGCAAACAGCGAACCGCCCGCATTGTATGTTCCGTCGTAGAGAGTATAGATATAATCGTCGTTGTCCTCGCCGATAAGGACCGGATAGTCGATGACTGTGTTTTCGCTGTAAAGCCAGCCTATTATGTCCTTGTTAATATCATTCAGCTTATCAAAATCCACTTCTTTTGGAGGATACTCTATGACGTCCGGGTCAGCGGAAACCTCGGGATCCGGAAGAGATGAAGGCGCTGCGGTAGCGGTTACTTTTCCGGACAGACTGTCATATGCCTCGCGGCTTTCGCGATACGATCTGACACTGTTTGCCAGCTTGTATCCGCTGAAGAGGAATATGACCAGGCACACTGCAACTAAAGCAATAAGCAGTCCGCGCTTAAGGGCTCCGTTTTTCGCTTCCTTATTCGCTGACGGATCTTTAATTTTTTTATCAGCCATGATTTCCTGCCTCACAATAATGATTTAACAATTAATTATAGCAAATAATATAGAAAAAGCAATATTTTCTGAATCTGTGTCTGTCCCGGGCATGTTGCGCCCGCGGCCAGTTCGTGATATAATTTACAATAATAAAGCTACTGAAAGAAGGATACAGTTAATGGGTGATTATGTCTTGAGTTGCTGCTCAACAGCTGACCTTACGAAAGAACACTTTGCCGCCAGGGGAATATACTATGTATGTTTCCACTATGAGCTTGACGGTGTCGAGCATCCTGACGATCTCGGGGAGTCTATTCCTTTTCCGGATTTTTACAAGGCTATTGAAGACGGCGCGATGACCAAGACTTCGCAAGTCAATACAGACCAGTATATAGCTCATTTCACGCCTTTTCTTGAGGCGGGAAAGGATATAATCCATGTCTGCCTTTCATCGGGCATCAGCGGCACGATCAACTCTGCCAAAAGCGCAGCAGAACTCTTAAAAGAAAAAATCCCAGAGAGAAAGATATATATAATAGATTCCCTCGGCGCTTCCTCAGGCTACGGGCTTTTGATGGATTATGCCGCGGACAAAAGGGATGAGGGCATGAATGTTGATGAGTGCGCACGGTGGATAGAAGAGCATAAGCTCAATCTGCACCACTGGTTCTTTTCCACGACGCTCAAGTATTTTGTCAGAGGCGGAAGGATCTCCAAGACAGCCGGCGTCTTCGGCGGATTGCTCGATATCTGCCCTCTGATGAATATGGACAACCTCGGGAGACTCATCCCCAGATATAAGATCCGCACAAAGAAAAAAGTTATCAATGCAATAGTGAATAAAATGGAAGAGTGCGCTGACGACGGTATCAACTACAGCGGCAAGTGCTATATTTCACAGGCAGGCTGTTATGATGATGCCAGAGCTGTTGCAGATCTTATCGAGGAGCGTTTTAAAAAGTTAAACGGTAAAGTTGAGATATATTATGTCGGAACGACTATAGGCAGCCACACAGGCCCGGGAACGGTAGCACTGTTCTTCATGGGAAGCAGGAGGATCGATTAAGATCCCGCCATCTCACCGAAACCTTTAAGCCCGGGAAAACCTTGCTGTCTCAAGGCTTCATAACACAAGATCGCCACGGAGTTTGAAAGATTCAGACTCCGTGCGTCATCTATCATGGGAATGCGAATACAGCGGGCTCTGTATTTTTCTCTGAGAGAGAGAGGCAACCCTGCTGTTTCTTTGCCGAAGAGAATGGAGATATTTCCGCTTAAGTCTGCGCTTGAATAGTCACGCGGGGCCTTTGTTGTTGCAAGAAATATATTATCATCCCCGTTTTTTTCGAAATAATCGGCGATGTTTTCATAGACCGAGATGTCGACAAGATGCCAGTAGTCCAGGCCTGCCCGTTTTACTGCTTTGTCCGATATATCGAATCCCAGAGGCTTTACAAGATGCAGCCTTGCTCCTGTACAAGCACAAGTTCTGGCTACTGCTCCGGTATTAAAGGGAATCTCCGGTTCAACAAGCACTATATTTATCATTACGGCATGTCCTTTCGCTTAATCGCGTCACTCAAACTCTGTATGAACAAATTGCACAAATTTTTGAAAAAATTTTGTGCATATCTGACAAAAAATCAATCATTGTTTGACGAAGTTTAACATGATTCTTATAATTAATTGGGTGTTTATCGAAAAAACTGTTAAGGGGTGGTTAATTTTGAAAGATCTCAAGCATCTGATCTATCTTGAAAACCTGCTGCAGAACGCCAACAACGAACTGATAACGCAGGCCAAAAGCGAGGGGAAGATCTGTGTGGGCTATCTCTGCGAGAACTCACCGGAGCCTCTTCTGAACGTCGGCAACGCATTCTCCGTAAGACTTACGGCGCCCAACTCCGGAAGTATGGATATCGCCACATATTATATGACGAACCTTCTCTGCGAGACAAGCCGGGCGATCCTTGAAAGGGCGGTAGAAGGCGGTTTTAATTTTGCTGACTGTCTCATTACTCCGGACGGATGTACGATGCTTAATCGCGGGGCCGAGAATATCGAACTGCTTCACGCCATGGGCAAGGATAATGATAAGTTTTTCTATCAGTACATGGAAATACCGATGAAAGCAGACGAGAACGGTGTCTCGCTGTTAAAGGTACAGAGCGAGAACCATATTCTGAAGCCCTTGCACGAGGTATATGGAGTAGATATTTCAGAGGAATCTATCAGGAAATCTGTTGCGGACCACAACGAGATATGCAATATCATACGGCAGCTCGGCGATTTCCGCAAGGAGGAAAAACCGAGAATAACCGGGTACGAATTTGCGGTTATTACTCTGGCGACATACAGAGCTCCCAAATATCTGCTTAAGGATATACTGAATGAGACTCTTGAAGAAGTGAAAACGCGTGAACCGGATGAAAAGGCTTACCGGGCCAGGGTCCTTGTTGTCGGATCGGAGGGCGATGACCCCGAATTCATTAAACTGATTGAGGATACCGGAGCATATGTTTGTGCGGACCGCTACTGCTTCGGTTCCCTGCCGGGCAGAGACCCGATAATTCTCAACGACGAGGAAGACGCACTCACGCAGATCTGCAGACAGTATACGATGCGCGCCCAATGCCCGAGATATATGAATATGGAGAAAGTATACGGGCGGAAACAGTATGTATACGACCTGGCAAAAGAATACAAGGCAGACGGCGTCTTATACCAGCAGATCAAGTTCTGTGACCCGTGGGCTTACGAGAGAACATTGGGCTCCGCAATGCTCAGGGATGATTACGGCATGCCGGTGCTTTCCGTTGACAGGCCGTACAACATAAAATCATCTATGGGACAGATGAGGACACGTGTGCAGGCCTTCGTCGAGAGCCTTGAGATCAAAAAGATACAGGGAGGCGCGAAATAATGGAAGTAATCAAAAATCCTGTAAAAAGAGCCGGCGAGCAGACACTCGGCCAGCTGTATGACACCGGAAAAGTGCGTAAACGCCGCGAGTGGAGAGGCATTAAGGATACTTTCTACGACTACACCAGGTGGCTTTATCTTGTATCTGTTCTGGCAAGATTTATTGTAGTCCCGAGAAATATAAAAGGATTCTTCCGTTACAGATGGATGGCAAACTATCTGGGAGTTATGCACGGAATGGATAAGTTTACGATCGGTCTGCGTGATGAAGCCCTTCGTATAACCCATATCTCCATGAACTATGTCATAGCGGATGTTACACAGGCTATCGCCAACTGCTTCAGAGGCGACAGAAGGATAGGAAACGATGTTGAGTACTCCAAGCGTTGTGTCCTGACCGATGAAAACTCGATGACCTGTTTCATGATGGGCTTTGATAAAGACGAGACGCCTGCCATATTGCGTGAAGTTCCGACAATGTTCGCTGCCAACATCTTCAATCAGAATTCCACCACACATTATCTCGATGTCGCCCAGCAGTACGGTATAGCCGGAGATGTATGCCCGATGCCCGAAGCTGAGGCCGGAATATCTATTGAGGATGATTTCTGCGTACTCGGTGCCTGCGCTGTGCAGAATAATACGACCTGCGACGGATCCCTCATGGGCAACGGTATTATTGCAAAGCGCCTTGAGCGCGAGTACGGTATCCCTACCTTCCAGCTCGGTACTCCTTTGAGACATACTGAGGATGATGTTCAGGATTATGCGGCACAGGAGATCAAGAATGCCATTGCCTTCGTTGAGGAGCATACTGGTCACAAGTGGAACTGGGACACATACTTCAAATGCGCAAAGAGAGTCAACGATGCTACCCGCAAGCGTATTGCCCAGCTGGAAATCAACTCTTCGCCGTACCCGCAATTCGTCGGTGCCTGCTTCAGCCTTTATAACGATACCAACTATATGGGCAACTGCGGCAGAAATGAAGGCTTTGTAAAGAAAGACGATAAGCTCCTGAAACTCGCAGAAAAGGGTTATAAAAACAAGAGAATGCTGGCTCCGGAGTACAGACACCGCGCTATCATCTGGGGCGTACAGCCGCAATACACGATCGACATGCTCTACTGGCTGATCCAGTGCTGGGGCATCGTCCCGCTTGCCGATATGCTCTCTCTTGTAAATACGAAGATGATCGCAGAAGAGGACACACCCGAGAATCGCGAGCAGGCATACTACGATATGGCTATGCTGAATGAAGAGATGATCATGCGCAACCATACCCACGGCGGCTATAAGGTCCTTGTGGATGAACTCTGGGAGACTTGCGAGAAGATGCACGCGGATATGGTTATTATGTGGGAACATATGTCCTGCAAAGCGCTTACAGGTATGCACGGGCAGTTTGAGGAACAGGCCAGAGAGAGAGGCCTGCACCTGATATGGGTAGGCCACGACCTGTGTGATCCGCGAGTTTATACCCGCGAGGCTATCAGAAACCAGGTCAACCTTTATATGAGAGCCGTACTCCGCGAGGAGCCGCTGGATCCCACCATCGAACATCTTCCGGACGATAATGCATGGTAAAGGAGTAAAGATATGTCCAAAGTTTTGAGTATTCTTTTGAAGATATTTCTCTTTGTTTTTGGTCTCTTTGCAGTGACCTTCCTGATCTATTTCTTCAATCTGGATATGAAAGCCACATCAATGATAGAGCCGTTCTTCATTAAACACTACGACAATATGGAGAGAAAGTACTATCTGTGAACAATAAAAATGCGGAGGCGGGGATACCGCCTCCGCTTGCTATTTATGGGTCTTTGTGATAGATTATATCGGTACAAAAATAAGGAATTTGCAAGGAGGATCATCATGAATTACAGCGAGATCATCGAAGCTGCGAGGACACAGGTCGGCCCGATATGCAAAGCATGTCCGGTCTGCAACGGGCTTGCATGTAAAAACCATATACCGGGGCCCGGTTCAAAGGGCTCGGGAACAGTATTCGCGAGGAATTATTCCGCTTGGCAGGAATACTTCGTAAACATGGATACTATCTGTGAGAACAGGGATGCTGATACGAGATTCGACTTCTTCGGAAACACATTTGAGATACCTGTTTTTGCTGCTCCGATAGGAGCCATGAAGCTTCACTACGGGGAGAAGTATGATGACCATCAGTACAATGACATTCTTGTGCGTTCCTGTGCTGAGGCGGGCATAGCTGCGTGGGTAGGGGACGGCGTAGATGATACGATGCTTCCTGATGCCATTTCGACGATAAAAAAATACGGAGGAAGAGGAGTTCCCACTATAAAGCCCTGGAACAGAGACAAGGTCTTGGGAAAACTTGAATGCGCCAACGAAGCCGGTGTTATGGCCGCAGCAATGGATGTGGATGCTGCAGGCCTCCCGTTCCTGAAGAATTACGGGTCTGATGCGGGCAGCAAGACTGTAGCAGAGCTCAGCGAAATAACAGCGAACGCAAAAATGCCGTTTTTCGTAAAAGGAATAATGACTGTTAAGGGGGCCGAGAAGGCTGTGGAAGCCGGTGCAAAGGGCATCGTTGTCTCCAACCACGGCGGCAGAGTTCTTGACGGATGCCCCGCAACAGCCGATGTGCTTCCTGAGATAGCGGACGCTGTTAAAGGCAAACTCATGATTTTGGTCGATGGCGGAATAAGGACCGGACTTGATGTATTTAAAGCGATCGCACTTGGAGCAGACGCTGTTTTAATAGGCAGGCCTATCGTTATTATGATCTACGGCGGAGGTTCTGAAGGAATTGCTGTCTATGTGAACAAGCTCAAGGCGGAGCTTAAGGATACAATGTCTATGTGCGGCGCCCACTCGCTTTCCGAGATCAGCAGGGATATGATCTACGGCTTTTGATTTTAAACTAATTGAACTCAGGGGAAGAATATGAGCAGAGCAACAGGAAAAGGCAGACAGGGTGCAGGGAGAACTGTTTTGACAGTTTTCTTCCTGCTATTGGTCGCTGTATTCGGATATCTTCTTTTTAAAGAGATCAGTTATAAACATGATGAAAAAGAAACTGATGAATTGGAGCAGATTACCGATTACAAAGCTGTTATTACGGCAGAAGAGATCCCGCAGCTGGATCGTTTTAAAAATCTTGAAACTCTCGATCTCACCGGGAGCACATGCTATGACGAGATCGACGCCTATATAGCATCTCATCCTGAGGTCAATGTTATATACTCCGTTGACCTCGGAGGGACTGTTGCCGATCATAATGCCAGGGTTCTGGATATTTCTTCCGGTGCATACGACTATAATATTCTTGTCTCTGCTGCAGACAATCTTCCGTACGTAATGTCGGTAAATCTTGGCGCGACAGAGCTTACAGCTGATCAGATCGATACTTTGAAGACTTTGCTTCCTAAAGCAGATTTCAGTTATTCGGTTTCATTAATGGGAAAAAGTTACCCGACTGATTCTACCGAGATAGACCTGAGAGGTGTTACAGCTGCAGATCTGGATAAGGCGGTCAATGCTGTCAGGATGCTTCCGGAGCTGAGTAATATAAACATCAAAGGTTCTCCGTTGACAATAGAGGAGGTCGGACGCATCACGGAAGCCTGTCCGGATGCACTCGTTGACTATGATGTTACCCTTTTCGGACAGACTTTCTCTCTGACAGATGAGATCGTCGAGTACCGGAATGTCGATATAGGCGATTCAGGCCTTGAACAGTTCCGGAAGGTACTTCCTCTGATGAAACATACCAGAAAGCTCCTTCTTGAAAACTGCGGAACCTCAGATGAAGCTGTTGACGCATTAAGAGCTGAATTTCTTCCGACGACCGAAGTTGTGTGGAAGGTGCGCTTAGGCGGAAACGAACTGTACACAGACTGCCCCACTATCTGGATAAACGGGCTGAATGATGAAACGGCATATAATCTCCGCTATTTCTATAACTGCAAGCACATGGACATAGGAGAGAGCACGATTTCGGATCTGAGTTTTCTGGAACATATGCCTAATCTGGACATTCTTATTGTTGCCTGCGGCAATATCAGCGATATTACCCCGATAGGCAGTCTGAAAAACCTCTGGTATCTGGAGACCTTCGACCAGCATGTCATGACCCTTACAGATATAAGTGCTCTTTCAAACTGCACAAAGCTCGAACACCTCAATTGTACGGGTAATCAGATAAGCGATTTAAGCCCCCTCGATAACCTGCCGCTCAAGCGGATGTATCTAATGAACGATTACGCGCTGAGTGAAGAAGGCAGAGAGGAGTTCGAAAAAAAGCATCCCGACTGTGAATGCAACTTCATCTGCTCATGGCAGGCATCAGGAGCTACAGGGGGATGGAGGGTCAGTGACTATGGAGTTTCAAGTGAAGTCTATCTTGATCTGTGCAGGATTTTTTACGGTCACTATGGCAGGGTCAGCAACAGATCTCCGGACTTTGATGAAAGCTATGTGCACCCTGATCCTGTAACAATATATAAAGGAGATTTAACATGAGCAACGTGAGACCTGAGAGCATGCAGCGCATAAACAACGAAGAACTGGCAAATGCCTTTATCGCAGAACAGACAAAGGCTCTAAAAGAGCAGATAGGGGACAACAAAGTACTGCTTGCACTTTCCGGCGGTGTGGACTCTTCCGTTACTGCAGCACTGCTGATCCGTGCTATAGGCAAACAGCTGACATGTGTACATGTAAACCACGGACTGCTCCGCAAGGGCGAGCCTGAGCAGGTAATAGAAGTGTTCCGCAATCAGATGGATGCGAACCTTATTTATGTGGATGCAACAGACAGATTCCTTGATGCCCTCGCGGGAGTGGATGACCCCGAGAAAAAGAGAAAGATAATAGGAAAGATATTCATAGATGTCTTTGCCGAGGAAGCTAAAAAGCTTGATGATATCAAATTCCTTGCCCAGGGGACAATATACCCTGACATACTTGAAAGCGTCGGAGTAAAAGCACACCACAATGTCGGCGGTCTGCCTGAGGATCTGAATTTTGAGCTCGTAGAGCCGGTAAAATTCCTCTATAAAGATGAGGTCAGAGTTGTCGGTAAAGCTCTTGGCCTTCCTGACAGCATGGTATACCGTCAGCCCTTCCCGGGGCCCGGGCTCGGAGTCAGATGTGTCGGCGCCATTACGAGAGACCGTCTCGCTGCCCTCAGAGAGGCTGACGCCATCGTACGGGAAGAGATAGGTAAGCTGGAAGTAAAACCCTGGCAGTATTTTGCTGTCATTCCGGATATGAAATCGACCGGTATCAAAGACGGAAAGCGTTATATGGGCTGGGCAGTTGTAATAAGAGCTGTCAATACCATTGATGCAGTTGCTGCAGATTCCTTCGATATTCCGACCGATGTTCTCTTCAGGATGCGTAACCGTATTATTGCGGAAGTACCGGGAGTCAACAGAGTGCTCTGGGATATCTCAGACAAACCTGTTTCCACAATAGAGTGGGAATGATACAGCTGTTGTCGCTGACATTCTCGTTGAGCCTGAAAATGACAAATCGAATGAGCTTGTGACAGCCTAAAAAACATAGTTTCAAAAAAGCCTTGTGTCATTACGGCACAAGGCTTTTTTGAATCGGAGCCGTTGATAATACTGTTCGCTTATGACCGTGTTTCTTCAAGCAGCGGACGCAATTTACCAAGGAATTCATCAACCTGCTCCGGACATCTCCCGATATACAGCGCAGGGTCAAGCAATAGAGTCATCTCTGATTTGTTCAGACAAAACGAATCTTCTTCTGCAAGCATGGAAATGAGATCGCAATCATGACCGTTCTTTATTCTTTCGGAAGCAGCCATGGAACATCTCCGGATAACTTCGTGAAGCTCCTGACGGTCTCCTCCGCGCTTGACCGCCTCCATCAGAAGGTTTTCAGTGACAATGAAGGGCAGGTACTCCCGAACAGATCTTTCTATTACCTTCTCATTTACATGCATCCCGGACGAGACTTTTCTTATAAGAAGGAGTATGGAGTCGGCGCAGAGAAATCCTTCGGGAAGGGAAATACGCCTGTTTGCGGAATCATCCAGTGACCTCTCCAGCCATTGGAGCGAAGCTGTCATCGGAGCATTCGCTGCGTCTGCCATCAGGTATCTGGCAAGTGAGAAGATCCTCTCGCAGATTACGGGATTTCTCTTATACGGCATGGCAGAAGAGCCGACCTGTTTCTCTCCGAAAGGTTCCTCGATCTGGCGGTCATGCTGGAGAAGGCGTATATCGTTTGCCATTCTGCAGGCGCTCTGCGCTATTGCTGACAGCACGTTCATTATTCTGCTGTCAGTCTTTCTCGGATAGGTCTGCCCGCATACACCGTAACATGAATCAAAACCGAAATCCTCTGCAAGCCTTCTGTTCATCTCATCTGTCTTTCCGGTATCTCCGTTGAAAAGATCAAGAAAACTTGCTTCTGTTCCGGTAGTGCCCCTGCACCCGAGGAATCTGATATTTTTAAGTGCAAAATCGATCTCTTCAATATCAGACAGAAAATCCTGGATCCACAGCGTTGCCCGCTTTCCCATGGTGACAAGCTGTGCAGGCTGGTAATGGGTATATCCGAGAGTCGGAAGACTTTTATATTTTTCAGCAAAGTCTGCAAGAATATCAATTACGCAAACGATCTGCTTTCTGAGATATAAAAGAGCATCCCGGTAAATAATAAGATCGGCATTGTCGGTAACGTAGCAGCTGGTGGCGCCGAGGTGTATGATGCCGGCGGCGGAAGGGGCTGCTTTTCCGAAAGCGTAAATATGCGCCATTACATCGTGGCCGATCTCTTTTTCTCTTTCTCGGACACACTCATAATCGATATCAGTTATATGCGCATACAGCTCATTCACCTGGGCCTCGCTTATCGGCAGGCCAAGCTCCATTTCTGCTTTGGCCAGCGCAGCCCACAGTTTTCTCCACGTCTGGTATCTGATATCGGCCGAAAAGAGTCGGAGCATGTATTCGGAAGCATAGCGCGAAGAAAACGGTGATTCATACCGGTCTGTCATAAGATCATCTCCTGATGATGCTCTCGCGCTCCGGCCCGACTGAAACATAGATTATCGGACAAGCAAGAGAGCGTTCAATGAATAAAACATAGTCCTTTGCGGCTTTCGGAAGCTCGTCCCAGGAGCGGGCCCCTGAAATATCACAGTTCCAGCCGGGAAGATACTCAATGACCGGTTCGGCCTTTTCCAGGTCGGACGGGAAGGGGAAACGGCCCGTTTCTTCCCCATTGAGAATATAGCGCGTACACACAGGTATCCTCTCCATATATCCGAGAACGTCAAGCTTTGTCAGAGCTATTCCGGTAGCCGCCTGAACACCGACTCCGTAACGTGTCGCTACCAGATCCAGAGGACCGACCCTGCGCGGCCTGCCCGTCTTGGCGCCGTACTCAGATCCGGCTTCACGCAGGCGGGACGCTTCTTCACCGTGCATCTCGCAGACAAAAGGCCCCTCTCCAACACAGGTCGAATACGCTTTGACCACCCCGACTACTTCCGTAAGCTTTAAAGACGGAAGGCCTGAGCCTATCGGAGCATAAGATGAAAGAGTGTCGGAGGAGGTCGTATAGGGGTATACTCCAAAATTCAGATCCCTCAGGGCGCCGAGCTGAGCTTCAAACAAAAGGCTCTTTCCCTGATCAAGAGCCTCCTCCAGATACGAACCTGTATCACACAGATAGGGTACGAGCGGCTCACAGAAATCGGCAAACCATTTCTTCAGGCTCTCTTCCGTATACGGTTCCGCGCCGTACACATTGGTCAGTGTCAGATTTTTCCATTCCAGCAGTTCGTGAAGATGGTCAGAGAGACTCTTCGGATCTCTCAGTTCTCCTGCGAGCACGGTTTTTTTCTGGGATTTATCCGAGTAAAACGGAGCAATTCCCTGTTTTGTCGAGCCGTATTTTTTATCACCCAGTCTCTGTTCCTCCAGGGCATCCAGATCCCTGTGCCAGGGCATAAGAAGGGATGCACGGTCACTGATCTTGAGATTATCCGGTGTAACAGTTACTCCGCGGGAGGATACGTCCTTTATTTCAGCAAGCAGGTTTTCAGGATCGAGAGCTACGCCGTTTCCGAGAATATTTACCGTGTGTTCTCTGAATATCCCTGACGGGAGCAGATGGAGAGCAAATTTGCCGTACTCGTTTAATACGGTATGTCCTGCGTTTCCTCCGCCCTGATAGCGTACTACAACATCATAATGCTCTGTCAGGAGATCGACCATTCTGCCTTTGCCTTCATCTCCCCAGTTGATTCCCACGACTGCACAGTTATCCATAATATGAACCTCCGCTTTTTATTCTACCGTTACAGATTTTGCCAGATTTCTGGGTTTGTCGATATCACAGCCCCTCTGAAGCGCGACATAATACGCGAAGAGCTGCATGGGAATGATACCCAGAGAGGGCTGAAATATCAGAGAAGTACGAGGAATGCAGAGGACGTTCTGAACAGTCTTTTTCAGTTCTTCTGCCATGTCACAGGTCGTGAGCGCTATGACATCAGCGCCTCTCGACTTGACTTCGATGATATTGGAAAGCTCCTTGTCAAACAGCGGCAGAAAGGTGGAGAGTGCGATCACGAGAGTGCCGCTCTCTATAAGAGAGATCGTACCGTGTTTGAGTTCACCGGAGGCATAAGCTTCAGAGTGCACGTAAGAGATCTCCTTTAATTTCAGGCTGGATTCCAGCCCCAGAGCATAGTCCAGATTGCGTCCGATATAGAAAACTGAATCATGGTTGAAATAGCGGGAGGCAAAGTATTTTATGTCTTCCGTATTTTTCAGTATCATCTCCATTTTCTCGGGAAGCTTTCTCAGTTCTTCCAGAAGAGCCGAGTATTCTTCGCTGCTTATCCTGCCGCAGATATCTGCAAACCAGATGCCGAGCATGTCCAGAAGCACAAGCTGGGTGCTGTAGGCTTTTGTCGTCGCAACAGCGATCTCCGGGCCCGCCCAGGTATACAGAACGTGGTCAGACTCTCTTGCGATCGAACTTCCGACTACATTAACAATGGAAAGGATCCTTGCGCCGAGATCCCTCGCTTTTCTCAGCGCAGCCATGCTGTCCAGAGTTTCTCCGGACTGACTGATAACAATGACTAAGGTCCCTTCATCTACAAGCGGGTCGGCATAACGAAATTCCGATGCAAGCATTACATCCACCGGAATTCTGATCAGTCTCTCAAGATTGTATTTTCCCACCATACCGACATGATAACTGGAGCCGCAGGCAACTATAAAGATCTTCTTCATGCCTCGTATATAGGCTTCATCGAGCTTCAGCTCATCAAAAACGATTCGGTCTTCTTTTATTCGCGGAGCTACCGTTTTTCTTACAGCATCAGGCTGCTCCATGATCTCCTTGAACATGAAATGCGCGTAGCCGCCCTTTTCGGCCGCGCTTATGTCCCATTCGACGAAGCTGTGTTCTTTATCGATCTTTCGGCCAAGAGCGTCAAAAACAGTTATCGAATCGGCAGTGACAAGCGCAACCTCTCCGTCTTCCATAAAAGACACTTCACGGGTGTGCTTTATTATCGCAGTGACATCCGACGCAATAAAATTGCAGCCCTTGCCGTAACCGAGCAGGAGAGGAGCGTCTTTTCGAGCAGCGATAAAGCTGCCGGGGGTATCGGCGCAGAGAATTCCAAGAGCATAAGCACCTTCGATACGATGCAACACCCGGTATACGGACATCATCAGATCTCCGTCCTGTCTGTAGTAGAAAGCAAGAAGCTGGGCTACGACTTCAGTATCCGTTTCCGACTGAAAGCAGACGCCTTTTGAAAGAAGAAACTCTTTGATCTCAACATAGTTCTCAATTATTCCGTTGTGGACTACAGCAATCTTGTTGTCCTGACTGAGATGCGGGTGGGAATTAACGTCATTAGGCTCGCCGTGAGTAGCCCAGCGCGTGTGACCGATCCCGATGGTCCCGTCCATATTCCTGCCTTCATCGGTCAGACCCTTCAGCACCTCCAGCCTGCCTTTAGCCTTCTTCACCTGAAGCCCGCGGGACGGTGAATAAACTGCAACTCCGGCTGAGTCATATCCTCTGTATTCAAGATGCTTCAGCCCGTCCAGCAATATGGGTGCTGCCTGCTCTGTTCCGACAAATCCTACGATTCCGCACATTTTGTTTCACCTCTGATTTATATTCCGCTCGCGCCGTAGTTTGAGAGTACTCTTGCCGACGGGTCATCCACATTGCAGCCTTCCCACTCTTTGTTCGGCATCCAGAAATCGGCGATCATTTCCGCCTGACCGGGATAATGCTTTTCGAAGATGTCCCTGTAGAGAAGACTCTCTTTTGTAAACGGCCTGCAGTACGAATATTTTGCACAGCCCTCAGCGAAGGCCTTATCATCATAAACGGTTTCGGCATATTCCTTCAGGTCATCCACCATCGAATGCCCGACAGCATCGGAAAATGCCGCTTTCTGTCTCCAGAGGATCTCGTCCGGGAGAATATGATCATTTTCAAAGGCATGGCGGAGAAGATATTTCCCCATGTTGTACCTGTTCATCTTCAGGGACGGGTCGGCCGACATGACATAACGGACAAATTCAAGATCCCCGAAAGGCACCCTGGCTTCCATAGAGTTTACGGAGATGCAGCGGTCTGCCCGCAGGACGTCATACATATGAAGCTCGTCGATCCGTTTCTTGCTTTCAGCCTGAAAGGCCTCGGGGGATGGCGCAAAGTCGGTATATTTGTATCCGAAAAGCTCGTCGGAGATCTCTCCGGTCATAAGGACCCGGATATCTGTATGTTCATGAATGGCTTTGCAGCAGAGATACATGCCCAGGCTCGCGCGTACAGTGGTGATATCCCATGTTCCGAGCAGACGGACGACCTCATCCAGAGCATTCAAAACGTCCTCGCGAGTCATATGAAAGGCTGTGTGCTCAGCCCCTATATAATCTGCTGCGATCTGAGCGTATTTAAGGTCTATCGGGTCTTTATCCATGCCTATTGCAAAGGTCCTGACCTTTTTGCCCAGAAGCTTTGAAGAGATCGCACATACCAGACTTGAATCCAATCCTCCGGACAAAAGAAAGCCCAAAGGAGCGTCTGAATCGAGACGCTTTTCTACTCCGGCTATCAGTTTTTCTCTGATATTGCTGCAGACTGTCTCCAGATCGTCGCTGAGAGGTTCGGAAACAGTCGTCAGATCGGCATAGCGGGTAAATCTTCCGTCAGCATAATAATGCCCCGGAGGGAAGGGCATGATCTTTTCGCAGAGACCGGTCAGATCCTGGGCTTCACTTGCAAAAGCAACAGCTCCGTCAGGAAAATACCCGTAGTAAAGCGGTCTTATGCCTATGGGATCTCTTGCAGCGATCAGCTGTCCTCTTTCTCCGTCATAGAGAATGAGAGCAAACTCCGAGTCAAGGTAACGGAACATTTCCAGACCGTATTCCTCATACATGGGCAGGAGCAGTTCGCAGTCGGAACCGCTGATAAAACTGTACCCTCTCTTTTCAAGAGCTTCACGCTGCTTTCGCCAGCCGTAGAGCTCACCGTTGCAGACGATCTTATTTTTTCCTCTGGAAAACGGCTGCATTCCCGTTTCGTCAAGACCCATTATGGAGAGCCTGTGAAAGCAGAGATACCCGCTTCCGGCTCTTTCGATCCTTGTGTCGTCAGGACCTCTCGATTTTGTCCGTTCAAAGCATTCGATTATCTTTTCCTTCGGATAATGATCCGAAAGAAAGCCCATAACACAACACATAAAGCACCTCCGAATGCGTTTGCAGCCTGCCCTTCATGAAAGGACGGACGGCTGCACATCCGTGGTGCTACCCTTCATTACTGTTACCGGTCATTATTCGGAGATCATCTGATATCCTGCACCATAACGCGGTACCATTACTTAACGCAGGAATTATAACATTGCATTTATGATATCGGAAATACCGCGGACATATGTCTTACCATATAAAGAAGATATGATATGAACAAAAATCCGGCTAAACAAAGTGCGGCAGATCACCATGTTCTATATTTTCAAGGAATAATTGTCAGATTCATATCAGTATTTTATTAATAAGAATTTTCATGTTATTATACGGCCCATCTTGATTCTGAGAGACTTTATTTGTTAGCCGGAGGTAGCTGATATGGATATGTCGGTATGGTTTTTGGTCGGAGCAGTTCTGGTATTCTTTATGCAGTGCGGCTTTGCTATGGTTGAAACCGGATTTACAAGGGCAAAAAACGCCGGCAATATAATAATGAAAAATCTTATGGATTTCTGTATCGGGACCTGTGTATTCATATTGCTCGGCTACGGACTCATGATGGGTGATCACGGGAAACTTGGGATAATTGGAAAGCCTGATTGGTCTATGTTCAGCAGTTTTGAATCATTCAACTGGTCTTCTTTTGTGTTTCAGCTTGTGTTCTGTGCCACGGCAGCTACAATTGTATCCGGTGCAATGGCTGAGCGCACCAGATTTTCAGCTTATTGCATGTATTCAGGAATAATCAGTCTTCTGGTCTATCCGATAGAAGCAGGCTGGGTTTGGGGCGGAGGCTGGCTCAGCCGTCTGTCTTTTATTGACTTTGCAGGCTCATGTGTAATACACATGGTAGGAGGTATTTCTGCACTGATCGGGGCTGCGATCCTGGGGCCGAGAATTGGGAAATATACTAAGAATCAGGACGGGACAATAACATCCAATGCTATTCCCGGACACTCTGTTACGCTTGGGGCTTTAGGTTGCTTCATTCTTTGGTTCGCCTGGTACGGCTTTAACGGAGCTGCTGCCGCTGATCCGGCTGAGATGGCCAGAATATTTGGAACTACTACAATTGCTCCCGCTGTTTCCACAGTAAGCTGTATGTTATTCACATGGAGAAGAAACGGAAAACCCGATGTATCAATGTGCCTGAATGCGTGCCTCGCCGGACTCGTCGCAATTACGGCCGGCTGTGCAAGCGTTGATACGTTGGGTTCTGTCATCATCGGTATCGGTTCCGGCATTTTGGTAGATCTTGCTGTAGAAACTCTGGATAAAAAGTATCACATAGATGATCCTGTCGGGGCTGTTGCAGTACACTGCGTAAACGGGATATGGGGAACGATCGCCGTAGGATTATTTGCCTGCAACGACAATTACGGGACAAAAGGACTTTTCTATGGAGGAGGATTCCGCCAGCTTGGAGTTCAGATCCTGGGTGTTTTGGTAATCGGTTCCTATACAGTGATCTGTATGATTCTTGTATTCAAGCTTATCAAATCGTTATGCGGATTGAGAGTAAGCGCTGAAGTCGAGGTGGAAGGCCTTGACATCTCCGAGCACGGGCTTGCCAATGCATATGCAGATTTTCTGCCTATAGAATCCACATTAGGGGTGCATTCGGAAGGCCCTGTCGCTACAGATAATCTTGTTCCTTTTACGCTGAATCTCTCTTCAGGGCTTAAAGAAACTCCTGTCGGCAAGAAACGCTATACTTTAGTAAGGATACTCTGTGACACAGACCGTTTCGGGACTTTGCGTGATACGATGTCTTCTATCGGGGTAACAGGTATGACTGTTACAAATGTGATGGGCTGCGGAACTCAGAAAGGAAAAAGCGGCCAGTACCGCGGAATAGAAATGAGCATGCATCTTACCCCTAAACTTCAGGTGGATATTGTGGTTACCAAGGTAGATCCGGAGCTTGTCGTTGCTGCCGCAAATGCCGCTCTCCATACAGGGGAGATTGGGGACGGAAAGATCTTTATCTATGATGTAGAAGATGTCGTCCGTATACGCACCGGTGAATCCGGTTATGACGCTCTTCAGATAGGCGAAGAATAAAGCTGAAGTACAAGAACGCTATTTTCAATTTCATGTACTGTAAAAGATGGGGCATTCTTAAATGAATGCCCCATCTGTATGCGTTGAACGTTATTATCCTGATATATGTCTGTCATACCACAGTTGGAAGACATAGTAGTTCCATAAAAGCCAGAAGTGCCGTTCATCACCCCGGTCATATTCCTCGACGAGCCGGCTGACTGCCTCCGGACGAAACAGGCCCTGCCTGTCGATAAAGTCCTTTTGAGAGAGATCCTGAAGATTTCTCCGCTGAGCCTCCTTCATATATTCCCGGACCGGGATATTAAAGCCCTGTTTTGGCCTGTCGAAAAGTTCCTTGGGCACCAGATCATACAGAATGTCCTTAAGGATCTTCTTGCGGACACCTCCGGCAAACTTATATCTCTGAGGCAATGAAAAGGCGTATTCTACTATCCTGTAGTCAAGAAGAGGACTTCTTGCCTCCAGGGACCAGCTCATTGATGCACGATCCAGCTTTACGAGTATGTCATCGGGAAGATACGTCAGGCATTCAAGCCTCATCCTTCTGGAGACGGCATCAGAGTCTTTGAGACCGTACAGCTGCGGTTCGGGTCTCATTCCGCAGAGAGCATCTATATCTCTGCTTTTCCCGGCGTTCCAGAGCTGTACTCCGTCCATGCCGAGCTTTCCATAGTCTGACAGAGCTTCCGTACGCATTCCGGTCACTCCGGAAAAAACCTTTTTTTCAGTTAATATTGAAGCAAGCGGTGAAAATCCGCGGAGCCTTTCATATTTTGCCACTGTGGAATGGATATCGTATCCTCCGAAGAGTTCATCACCTGCGTCACCGGAAAGGACTACCTTGACATCTTGTGCCGCTGCCTTGGAAACAAGCATTGTCGGGATCTCCGACTGATCTGCAAACGGTTCGTCATAATACCATGCCATCCTGTCCGTCATTTCCGAGAAATCCCTGTCCTCCACCTTAAGTACATGGTGTTCGGAACCGATTATCCCGGATACTTTTTCGGCATATGCGGATTCATCATACTTTCTGTTGTCAAAGCTTATGGTATAAGTCTTCAGCCTGCTTCCGGAGAGTCGGGCTGCAAGAGCAGCAATAAGGGAAGAATCTGTTCCTCCGCTGAGAAATGCTCCCAGAGGAACGTCGGAGATCATTCTGAGCCTGACAGAGTCCGTCAGAAGCAGCTTCAGTTTTTCTTTGGCATCTTCATAGGGAATGTCCTCTTCCGTTCCGTCAAGGCTCCAGAATGTACTGACACTCAGCTTTGAATCCTTATACTTCGCAAAACAGCCCTGATGAAGACGGTATACATTCTTATATATCGTTTTTTCGCCTGTAATATATCCGTTGTAAAGATAATAAGGCAGAACATCCTTGTTGATCTCCAATTGCAGGGAGCGGCATGCAGAAAGCGCCTTAAGCTCCGAAGCAAATACAAGGGAGGTACCGTCAAGATAATAATACAGCGGTTTCTGTCCCATCCTGTCTCTTGCCATAAAGAGCTCTCCGCTGCGATGGTCCAGAACGGCAAACGCAAACATCCCGTTACAGCGATCGAGCAGGCCTTCTTTCCATTTGCGAAAGCCCTTCAGTACCACTTCAGTGTCCGTATTGCTTCTGAAGGATTCGCCTTCGGCTTCCAATTCTTTACGTATCACGCCGTAATTATAGATCTCACCGTTATAAACTATGGAATAATCGCCTTCTTCAGTGGTCATCGGCTGATGCCCGGACGAAGAAAGATCCAGAACAGAAAGACGCCTGTGGCCGAGACCGCAGTACAGTCCGTTGACTGCTCCGATCCAGGTGCCAGCATCATCCGGGCCGCGATGACTCAGCATATCGGTCATCGCGGCCAGGGTTTTATGATCAGTATCCGATTTTGAAACAAATCCGCAGATCCCGCACATGATCTTCCGTCAGACCGCGAAAAGCAGATCGCCGTATGTCGGGAAAGGCCAATACTCGGAAGCGGTATCGGTTTCTGCCTCGTCACAGGGTGAGCGCAGAGCCTGCATAGCAGGAATGATCTCATCACGCACATAATATGCCTGCTTCGTGATATCTCCGATCCGATCAAGATGATCTATCTTCTCCTTAAGCAAATCCGAAGCTTCATCGATCTCATCTTCCAGCGAAGAAAGCTTGGATAGCGTCTTAAGCTCATATCTGCAGGCAAGGGAGCCGTCAGCCGCTTTTTTCTCCGAGATCACGCCTGCAAGTGACGCAGAATACCCAGAGACAGCCGGGAGTATTTCTTTCATAGCCATATCGCACATGGTCAGAGCCTCGATCCTGACAGTTCGCACATAGTTTTCCATCTGGATCTCATAACGGGACCTGACCTCGCTCTCGGAAAAGACTCCGTGTGAGACCAAAACCTTCATGTTCCGGTCATCCAGGACACGCACCAGAGCATCCGGAGTTGTTCTGAGGTTTAAAAGCCCGCGTTTTTCAACAGCTTCTTTGATCCACGCATCTTCATACCCGTTGCCGTTGAACAGTATCCTCTTGTGCTTGCTGATGGTCTCTCTTATCAGATCATGCAGAGCAGAATCGAAATCCTCAGCCTCGCTGAGCCGGTCTGCAAACTGTTTTAGAGATTCGGCTACAGCTGTATTGAGCATTATATTGGCACAGGCTATGGAATCGCCCGAGCCGACCATACGGAACTCGAATTTGTTTCCCGTAAACGCAAAGGGAGAAGTACGGTTCCTGTCGGTGGTATCGCGCGTGAATCTCGGCAGGACATCCGTACCCAGCCGGATCTTTTTCCGCTCTGTTCCCTCATACGGAACATCTTTCTCGATCGCGTCCAGTACTGCGCTCAGCTCATCTCCCAGAAAAACGGAAATGACTGCCGGAGGAGCCTCGTTGGCACCCAGACGGTGGTCGTTGCCCGCAGTCGCGACAGAGAGCCTGAGCAGAGACTGATAATCGTCCACAGCCTGAATAACGGCTACGAGAAACAGCAGAAACTGAGCGTTCTCGTAAGGTGTCTCGCCGGGGCTCAGAAGATTGATCCCGGTATCCGTGCTCAGAGACCAGTTATTGTGCTTTCCGCTTCCGTTGACTCCCGCAAACGGTTTTTCATGCAGAAGGCAGACAAGACCGTGCTTTTCCGCCACTCTCTTCATGATCTCCATTGTAAGCTGGTTATGATCTGTTGCAATATTGACGGATCCGTATATGGGAGCCAGTTCGTGTTGTGAAGGAGCGACCTCATTATGCTCCGTTTTTGCAAAGACCCCGAGCTTCCAGAGCTCTTCATTCAGATCGTCCATGAATGACTGAACGCGGGGCTTTATTGCGCCGAAATAATGATCGTCCAGTTCCTGACCTTTAGGAGGCTTTGCACCGAACAGCGTCCGCCCGGTATAAATAAGATCCTTACGTTGCAGGAACATTTCCCGGTCTATAAGGAAATACTCCTGCTCCGGCCCGACCACAGGCTTTACCTGTTTTACGTCGGAATTGCCGAAAAGCCCGAGTATGCGCAGGGCCTGCCTGTTGAGAGCTTCCATGCTTCTCAGCAGAGGCGTTTTCTTGTCGAGAGCCTCTCCTCCGTATGAGCAGAAAGCTGTAGGGATACAGAGAGTCTTGCCTTTGATGAACGCAAACGAAGTGGGGTCCCAGGCGGTGTAGCCTCTGGCCTCGAAAGTAGCCCTCAGTCCGCCTGAGGGGAAGCTCGAAGCATCAGGCTCGCCCTTGATCAGCTCCTTGCCGGAGAATTCCATAATTATCCTTCCGTCCGGGGAAGGGGAAATAAAACCGTCGTGCTTCTCAGCCGTAATACCCGTAAGAGGCTGGAACCAATGAGTAAAATGTGTCGCTCCGTGCTCAACCGCCCAGGAACACATAGCAGAGGCCACTGCATTTGCAACATGCTCGTCGAGCTTTTCCCCCTGATCGATCGTCCTTTTCATGGATGAATATACTTCATCGCTGAGCCGTTCGCGCATCACTTTTTCATCGAAAACCAATGAACCGAAATATTCTTCCGTGCTTTTCACCGCGATCCACCTCCGTAATAAAAATATACGGTTTAATTTAACATTCAGGCAGAAATAACTGAAATACACATATCATTATAACAATCATACCGTTAAGATATGATTTCCGTTACTATTATGTGATAAAATACGCATCATGAAAAAACTCAGGCTGTTTTTTACATGCGCGGTATGCAAGATCGCACATTATATTCTCAGATCGCTCGGAAGAGGAGGTACAGCTCTGCCGGGCAGCATCGCTCTGCGCCTGTATCCGGGAATCCTTGAAGAGCTTTCGGACGGTCTGAGATGCATTGTGATATCCGGGACCAACGGAAAAACGACTACCTCTTCGATGATCAGGAATATGCTTCCGGAGCAGGACAGTTCATGTATTTCCAACAGATCCGGGGCAAACATGACAAACGGGATAGCGGCTTCCTTTGTCCTTGAAACGGACTTCTTCGGTCGCAGGAAGAAGCAGAAAAAATATGCCGTTGCAGAGTGTGATGAGGCGTTTTTGTCCGAGGTCTCCCGCGCCCTGTGTCCTGAGATAATACTCGTAACAAATATTTTCCGCGATCAGCTGGACCGTTACGGAGAGGTCTCTCACATCCGGGATGTGATCTGCAGGGGAATCAAAGCGGCACCCGGCGCAAAGGTGTGTCTTAATGCCGATTGCCCGCTGACTGCGTCTATCGGGGAAGAGATACCGAACCAGATCCTGTACTTCGGGGTCGATGCGGATATTGCGTCCAGGACGGAGAAGAGCTCGGATGTTCCGAGATGCCTGAGTTGCGGAGAAATGTATGAATACAGAAAACATACATTTTCACATCTCGGAGACTGGTACTGTCCGGCTTGCGGGGCACACCGTCCCGTTCCGGACATTAGCGTAAAAGCTGCTTCTCCCGGTAAAGATGGAACGGATATATCATTTCTCTGCAGGGACACAGAATTCGATGCACGGGTATCGGTCCCCGGGACATACAATATCTATAATGCCGTCTCAGCCTTAAGTGTAATGTATGCTCTGGGCGCAGACCCTTCAAAGACAGCAGAAAGGCTCGGGGACTGCCGCCCGCCCTTCGGACGCATGGAGGAATTTGAGCTGAACGGTAACGCGATAAAGCTTATGCTTGCAAAGAATCCGGAAGGGATGGACCGGATCCTTGAATATCTTTCAATGGAGAAGGATCTTGCAATGTTCGTCTTCGCGTTAAATGACAATTATAACGACGGAACAGATATCTCCTGGATATGGGACGCGGATTTTGAAGGATTTGTGTCTGAGAGCAATAAAGACAACAGATATTTCACCTTCGGGACGAGAAAACGGGACATGCTCCTGAGACTCAAATACGCGGGTCTGGATACAGAGAAGATAAATCTTCTTGACGGAGAAAAAGAGCTGACTGAAGCACTGTCAGAATCGGAGACCGGAGTATACATAGCCGCGAATTACACCTCGATGCTCAATATATGGGACATTCTTAACACGATCAGAGGCAGAGGAGACAGGACAAAGGAAAAATGGAACTGAAGATATGCCATCTCTATCCCGATCTGCTGAATCTCTACGGGGATCGGGGGAATACCGTATGTATGGAAAAGCGGCTTCAATGGCGCGGCATCGACTGCCGTTTTACCGAAGTAAAATACGGAGACAATGATCCGCTCAGCGATTATGATCTGATATTCATAGGGGGAGGTCAGGATTTTGAGCAGAAGCTTCTGATGGAAGATCTGCAGCGCGGGAAAGGCAGTAATATTAAAGCCGCCGCAGAAGACGGGAAAACATTTCTCGCTATCTGCGGGGGCTATCAGCTGCTGGGGCATTATTATCAGATGTCTGACGGAACAAAGTGTGAATATATAGGTGCGATAGATGTTTTTACGGTTGCAGGCGAAAAGCGTATGATAGGAAACACAGCCTGCATTTCGGAAGAAGCCGGAACGATAGTCGGGTTCGAAAACCATGCAGGGAAGACATTTCTCTCCGGAGCTGTAAAGTCTCTAGGCACTGTTTTAAAAGGGAGCGGAAATAACGGGGAGGACGGACGCGAAGGTGCCAGGTACAAAAATGTATTTGCTACTTATTATCACGGCCCGGTCCTGCCGAAAAATCCGGAGCTCTGCGACCTTATCCTGAAAACAGCTCTCGGGCGGAAATACGGGATCTTTGAGCTCCGGCCTCTGGACGATTCAGCCGAAAAGGCGGCAAAAGAAGGACTGCTGAGATCCTGGAAGCTGTAAAGTGGATCAGAGAAACTTTGTCTCCTCAGGAGGCAGATACTCCCAGTGGGGAAGAAGATATTTCTGCCTGTGCTGCTTTTCGTCTTCACGGCTGTCTTTTATAAACTCTATAAATTCCTCTATAAGGGGAGTCAGATCGCGGTCTTTGACCCAGACTATGTCGTATTCGATCTGACGGGCGCTTTCCGTAATTATCTTCTTAACGATGAGTTCATTTACGGTATATGTGGTCTGCGGGAAGATCGCTATGCCTGCATTCTGTTCTGCAAGAGCAACGGCGTCCAGATAGTTGCTGAGCACACAGACTATCTCGGGCTCGGCATCCACTTCCTTGAACCAGTTCCGTACAGCCTCGGTGCGGCTTTTCCTGGCAGGAAGCAGCAGAGGCTCATTTGCCAGATCTTTAAGAGATATGAAATCGCCTTCAGTTTTTGCGAGAGGGTGGTCTTTCGACATTATTGCCACCCATGGCTCTCTCCCGACAGCAAACCCGCGGAGGTGTTCCGTATCGTAAGGGGACGCTATAAGCGAGATATCGGCCAGCCCGTGGTAAAGACGGTCAAGAGCGTCATCACCGCTCCCGTTCCAGAGCTCGAATTTCACATTGGGATACTCCTGCCTGAATCCGTAGACCCATCTGGACAGCAGAAACGGGGCTCTTCCCTCGACAAGACTTATATGTATGGTGCCCGAAAGCCCCTCGAGAGATGAGATCTCTTCCTTTGACATATCGCAGAGATCGAGGATCTGTTTTGCTCTGCGGTAGAAAACGACACCTGCATCAGTCAGGCTGAGGTGTCTTTTGCCGCGCGTAAACAGTCTGACGCCCAGCTCCTCCTCCAGGTTGATGATCTGTTTGCTCAGAGGAGGCTGGCTCATATTCAGCCGCTCCGCTGCCCGGGTGATGTTCAGTTCTTCAGCTACTGTCGTAAAATAGTGCAATGTCCGAAGTTCCATATGCTTCACCTCCGTTGTTTGAGGTATGATATCACACATATAATATCAATACAATATCCCGCTTTGCCTATCATATCTTTTGGATATTATAATAATTAACTTTTTGGTATGATAATTTTGCTCCTCCGGGTGTTATTATTTCCGTTATGATAATAAGGAGAAAAAGAAGATGGCTAAATATATCTTTGTTACCGGAGGCGTTGTCTCAGGGCTCGGGAAAGGAATAACGGCGGCGTCGCTCGGAAGGCTTCTGAAGTGCCGCGGACTCAAGATCGCCGCCCAGAAACTGGATCCTTATATCAATGTGGATCCGGGTACAATGAGTCCTTATCAGCACGGCGAGGTGTTCGTGACCGACGACGGGAGCGAGACAGACCTGGATCTCGGCCATTACGAACGCTTTATCGATGAGGACCTGAACCGTTACTCGAATCTGACATCAGGCAGAGTATACTGGAACGTTCTCAACAAGGAGAGAAGAGGTGAATACCTGGGGCAGACCGTACAGGTCATACCGCATATAACACAGGAGATAAAAGATTTTATCTACAGGCTCGGTGAGAAGACCGAAGCCGATATCATTATCACCGAGATCGGAGGAACGACCGGAGATATGGAGAGCCAGCCCTTTCTTGAGGCTGCCAGACAGATAGGTCTGGAACAGGGGAAGGGGAACACGCTTTTTATTCATGTCACGCTCGTTCCTTTTTTGCATGGGAGCGGGGAACACAAGACAAAACCGACCCAGCACTCCGTCAAGGAGCTCCAGGGAATGGGCATATCTCCGGACATCATAGTTTTGCGCTGCAATGAGAAACTTGAGCCTGAAATATTTCATAAGATCGCCATGTTCTGCAATGTCAAGACTGACTGTGTGATCGAAAACATGACTCTGCCGGATCTGTATGAAGCTCCTCTGATGCTTGAGGAACAGGGCTTTTCACACGTGGTCTGCAGAGAATTGGGGCTTGAGACCGACAGCCCGGATCTCTCCGAATGGAGGACGATCACGGAGAGAAACAGATCTCCGGAAAAATCCGTAAATATAGGGCTTGTAGGGAAGTATGTGCAGCTCCACGACGCGTATCTCTCAGTGGCGGAGGCTTTAAGACATGCCGGAGGAGAGTGCGGGGCAAAGGTGGATATCAGTTGGATCGACAGCGGGAAGATAACGGAAGATAACGTCGCGGAAATGCTGTCCGGATGTGACGGGATAATTATGCCCGGAGGATTCGGATCCAGAGGAATTCCGGGTATGATCTCGGCTGTGCGGTATGTACGTGAAAAGAATATTCCGTTCCTCGGCCTGTGTCTCGGGATGCAGATAGCGGTCATTGAATTTGCAAGGCATGTCTGCGGTCTGGATGATGCCGATTCGGGAGAATTTGCGCCGGATTCCGGACATAAAGTAATAGATTTTCTCCCCGATCAGAGCAATGAAACGGATAAAGGCGGGACTTTGAGGCTCGGAGCCTATCCCTGCCGGATCATGGCGGGGAGCCTGATGGAAAGCTGCTATAAAAACGATCTCATCTCCGAGCGCCACCGCCACCGCTATGAATTCAATAACGATTACAGGGAGATCCTGTCGGAAAACGGAATGAGACTGTGCGGAATCTCGCCTGACGGAAAGATAGTGGAGGCGATCGAGCTCCCGGGGCAGGAATTCTTCATCGGAGTTCAGTTCCACCCTGAATTCAAAAGCCGTCCCAACAGAGCGCATCCGCTGTTTCTCGGGCTTATAAAGGCTTCGATCGAAGCGGGGGAAGAGTAATGCAGAAGATCATTATCCTGGACTTCGGAGGCCAGTACAACCGGCTTATAGCGAGAAGAGTGCGTGAACACCGGGTATACTGTGAAGTGCGGCCCTTCGATACTCCTGTCGAAGAGATAAGGAAATTCGACCCGATAGGGATCATTTTCACGGGCGGACCGGACAGCGTTTATGAGAACAGCGCCCCGCACCCGGATCCTGAAGTTTTCAGGATGGGAATTCCCGTTCTCGGCATCTGCTACGGCTGTCAGATCATAGCCAAGGAGCTCGGAGGCAGAGTTATACCCGCGAAAGATATGCTTTCGCGTGAATACGGAAAGACGGAGATCAGAGCCGACGGATCCTGCCCTCTTTTTGCGGACATACCTGAGGAGAGCATAGTCTGGATGAGCCACGGCGACAGTATTGAGGAGATACCGGAGGGCTTTCGTACCTGCGCAGTGTCGGAAGGCTGCGCCTATGCTGCGATATATGATGAGAGCAGAGATATCTGCGGTGTTCAGTTTCATCCGGAAGTCGAGCACACGGAGTACGGCAGCCAGATAATACGGAATTTCCTGCACCTGATCTGCAAAGCGAAAGGCGACTGGGAGATCTCGTCATTCAGACAGAGAGCAGTTGATGAGATAAGGAAGAAGGTCGGGAACGGGAAGGTCTTGCTTGGCCTTTCCGGCGGTGTGGATTCTTCGGTCGCGGCAGCGCTTCTGGCGGAAGCGGTCGGAAGCAGGCTGACATGTGTGTTCATCGATCACGGCCTGCTGCGGCTGAATGAAGGCGATGAGGTTGAAATGGCCTTCTCCGGGCGCGGGATTAATTTTGTCAGAGTTAATGCAGAAGACAGATTCCTGACTGCTTTGTCCGGCGTCAGCGAGCCGGAAGCAAAGAGAAGGATAATCGGAGAGGAGTTTATACGGCTCTTTGAGGAAGAAGCCGCGAAAGCGGGAGAAACCGATTTTCTCGCGCAGGGGACGATCTATCCGGATGTCATTGAATCCGGAGAGGGAAATGCTGCAGTAATAAAAAGCCATCACAATGTGGGAGGACTCCCGGAGCATGTGAATTTCAGGGAGGTGATCGAGCCTCTGCGCATGCTGTTCAAAGACGAGGTCAGGCAGCTTGGAAGAGAACTCGGACTTCCGGAGAGCCTTGTTTCGAGACAGCCGTTTCCTGGCCCGGGACTGGCGATAAGGATAATCGGAGAGGTGACGAAAGAAAAACTGGAGATACTGAGGCACGCCGATTTTATCATGCGCGATGAGATAGCAAGATCGGGCATTTCAGGCTCTATGGATCAGTATTTCGCGGTACTCACAAATATAAGATCCGTAGGTGTGATGGGAGACGGCAGAACATATGATTTCGCCGTTGCCCTTCGCAGCGTTAAGACCTCGGACTTCATGACGGCGGACTGGGTCCGGATCCCGTATGAGGTCCTCGACAGGATCTCGGTCAGGATAGTCAACGGGGTCAGGGGAGTGAACAGGGTCCTTTACGACATCACCTCCAAACCCCCGGCAACGATCGAATACGAGTAAAACAGTTATAATATTCAATACGCAAGCCAAGCGGCGGGAAGAGATCCCGCCGCTTTTATTATTTACTTATGAATTAAAGACATGTATCGTATATACATTTTGAGGAATTAAAAAAAAGACATGGAATCAATTATTTGATTTGCCTTGAAAAGTATCTTTGGCAAAATTATAATTCTAGTATTATATAAGATCGTGAGGTAAATATGGATTATAGCAGGATCGATGCTTCTCAGATCGATCAATTATGGGAACTTCAGAAGGCATACAAAGCTGAAATTGGAGAAGAACAACCCGGAGAACAGGATCGCTCCCGACTTGTGACAGCTATGGAAAAAGGACAAATTGTCTTTTACGGTGCATGGGATGGTTCTCATTTGGCCGGATGCTGTTCAATCACTGTGGGGTTTTCCACTTTTGATTATGCTCCGAGCGGGACATTTGAGGACTTTTATATTCGCCCTGAGTATCGGCATCAGGGGATCGCGCGCAAGCTGGTATTGTATGCGTATCAGGAGAGCGGTGTCAGTTCTCTGACAGTCGGATGTGCTGACTGTGATGCGGAAATGTATCATTCTTTGGGGTTTTGCATCTCATTGGGAAACTTACTTGCATTTGGAGAATAAAACCAAAGGAGATCATTATTGATGCTGGAAGCAGTTACCCCCACATTTGCAGATATGTGGTTCAGGGAAAGCCTTTTGGCTGATGAAGAAACTATGTCATATAATCATGCATGGGGCGGAACCATCCCATTTCCAAAAGAGAATTGGCAGAACTGGTATGACTATTGGATTATCAATCATGAAAACCGGAGGTACTACAGATATTTGAAGGCTGAGAACCGTTTCGTGGGAGAGGTTGCATATCACTATGATCCCGAGTATGACGGGTATGTCACAAATGTCATTATTTTTTCTGCGTTTCGAGGAAAGGGGTACGGTGCTCAAGGAAAACGACTGTAATATCACAAGATAAGCACAAAACCGAAAACCAATACATAAAGGGTGCATACAAACACACGAAATATCGTGCGCTTGTGCAATCTCAGGATCGTCTGGCACAACGGCTGGTGCGAGCGTGAAAGATAGCGAAAACATGCCCGGCAAACATGAAGCTGCTCGATTACCTGTTATTGCTCTTTGTTTTGTCCTATCAGTTTTTTATACTCTTTTGCTTCTGCTTCCACATCATTTTTCAGCTGATGCTGCACGGCAAGATGGGCAGCTTCGGCCCGGATACGCTCGTGACGGATTTCCCGCTCCACATCATGGGCTTCATGCGCCTCTCCCGCAGATTTTTTGAATTCCGTTGCCTCGCTGCGGACCTGCTGCTTCAGCGCATCCATTTCCTCGAGGCTTTTGCGGGAAGCCTGTTTGAGCTCCTTTTTGATTTCTTTCTCCACCTTTTTGAGGTCTTTCATATTACGTTTTCCTTTCACTTTTTATTTCTCTTTTGCATCCATACCAACAGTAAGGCAAGAATTGCGACACCGCCAGTTGCTTGGAGGTAATTGGTATACTCACGCATGCCCGCATCTCAGCGCCGGAGCGCCTGGGCGATGTCCGTCTGCTCCCAGGGCATCTCTGCGGCATTACTGCCGAAATGGCCGTAGCAGGCGACCTTGGAATACTGCGGAGCGGTCAGATTGAATTTTTGGATAATGGCGGCCGGACGGGGGTCCGCATGCGCTTTGAGCATTGACCGGATGATCGCCTCATCTACGCGGGCCGTGTCAAAGGTGTCTATGCGGACAGACATGGGGTCCGAAAGCCCGATGGCGTAACTCAGCTGCACCTCGCATCGGTCCGCCAGCCCCGCGGCCACGATGTTTTTGGCCACATAGCGCGCCATGTAGGCCCCGCTGCGGTCCACCTTGGAGGCATCCTTGCCGGAGAACGCACCGCCGCCGTGGCGGGCGTAACCGCCGTAGGTGTCCACAATGATTTTTCGCCCGGTAAGCCCGGAATCCGCTGCCGGGCCGCCTTCCACGAAGCGACCGGTGGGATTGATGAAGAACTCCGTGCTTCGATCCACCATGGAGATCGGCAGAGTCGGCAGAATCACGTGGGTGATCACATCGCCTCGCAGCTGTTCGATATCCACATCGGCCTGGTGTTGGGCTGACACAACAACCGTAGAGATCCGTACG
>CADCKQ010000008.1 GCA_902802045.1 Oscillospiraceae bacterium
AGAGATGGCAGTGGCGAAGAGATGCTTTGTCATGGCGAAGAAGGCCGGCGCGACGGACAGCATAACGCTCACTGGGGGATGTGCGAAGAACGACGGACTTAAGGAAGCGATCGAGCACGTTCTGAAACTCAAGGTCATCAACCTGAAGACAGACCCGCAGCTGATGGGAGCGCTCGGCGCAGCAGAATATGCAAGACAGAAAGGCCTTGCAAAGAAATAATAACGGAAGGAGCACCGGTTTCAGATGAAACTTGTTAAGTTTTTACTCGGCCTGCTGAAGGTACTTCTTATTGTTGTAGTTGTTCTTTTCGTCGTATATTTCTGGAATCTTGACGAGAAGCTTCTCGGCTGGGCCTACCAGCAGGTTAATGAAATGTTCAACCGCAAGAAGGTAGATATTAAATTCTAGTCTGAAAGAGTTTTTCCATGGAGCTTTTTAATTCTCTGATAAAAGAAACAAATGACCTGCTTAACGGCATTATCCCGAAGTCATATCCCTATATTCCTTCCAAAGCCTGGAAGGATATAGGTTCTAATGAGCTCGTCCTCTCGAGAGACGCTGCTTTCGAGCTCGGAGCCTCAGGGAAGGGGAGCGCCAACTATATACTTTTCACATCGTCCGGGGATCTGGTCGAAAAGGATGAAATCTGTGTATACGGCAGAGATATTAATGCCATCTCTTCAGATTCTGACTTTGCAAGGATAGTGATCCTCAGAGTCGGAGCACTTGAGATGGAGGATGAGGCCGTATACAGGACCTTGAAGGACATCGAGTTTTCGAAATATCATGTGTATCCGGAAGGCTACATGGTACGCATGTCTTCTGAGAACTACCGCGAGCAGGTCAGAATTTCAAAACAGGCTGTCAGAAGAGGCATCAGCTTTGAAGCGCTCGGGAACAACTATATTACCGAGTACAAAAAGAATCTGAATGTACTGGCGGTAAAGGTCATGTTTATCACAGACCCTGCCCCCGACTATCGAAAGATGCAGGAGATAGCCAAAAAGTCCAGGGATGTCACTGAGACGCTGACCCATATTTTTGAGGGTTTGTCTACAGACTGCTCCGTATGTTCATTAAAAGATGTCTGTGATGAAGTCGAAGGCATGAAAGAACTGCACTTCGGTATCGGAGCAAAAGGAATTAAACACTGAAGCCACAACAAAAAGGCAGGGCAAATGCCCTGCCTTTTTGTTTGACTTAATCCAAGCATAAGATTATAATTAGTTCAAATAATTTAACTTTTCCGCGGGGGTGTTTCTATGACAACCGGTATGAATTTCTGGGATTTTAATGTCTGGGCTTTTCTTCTTACGATTTCTGAGCTTCTGATAGCCATGATCGTTGCACAGATCCTGAGAAACAATATTAAACTGATAAAACAGACAATGATCCCGAGTTCGGTTCTGGGAGGTTTTTTGCTTCTGCTGATCCACTGGCTGTTTAAATCTGCATTCGGGATCGAAATATATAAAACGTCTACATTGGAGATCCTTACCTATCACGGACTGGGTCTGGGCTTTGCCGCTCTCGCGCTAAGAAATACCCCCAAAAAAACGGACGGCGTTTCCAAGACGGGTGCTTTTGATTCGGGAGTTACAGTGGTAAACGGCTATCTGCTGCAGGCGGTTATTGGTCTTCTGATCACGATAATTCTTTATAAAGCTATCGGCAGTTTCTTTGCTTCAGGAATTATACTCCCCATGGGCTACGGGCAAGGGCCCGGACAGGCTTATAACTGGGGACATACATACGAGATGCAGCACGGCTTTGAACACGGGACATCATTCGGCCTCGCAATCGCGGCCATGGGCTTTGTATCTGCCAGTGTCGGGGGAGTGATATGCTTAAACCGCATGAAAAAGAATGGAATCTTCAAAGGAGAGATAGGGCAGGATGCGGTTGAGGAATACACTGTAGATACCTTTACCGGGAAAAACGAGATCCCGGTCACCGAGTCCATGGACAAGTTTACCATTCAGGTCGCGCTTGTCTTCATCTCCTACACTCTGGCCTATGCAGTTATGATAGGATTAAACAAATTGCTTGATCCGTCAGGGCAGGGCGCTTCAGGCATAGCTGGCACGCTGCAGGGTATGATCTGGGGATTTCAGTTCCTGTTCGGCACTGTTTGCGCAATACTCGTCAAGACCATACTCAATGCGCTCATGAAAAAAGGCGTGATCAAGCGCAATTACACCAACAACTTTATGCAGAACCGCATATCAGGCTTCATGTTCGATATAATGGTCGTCGCGTCCATAGCTGCGATCGACCTGAGCGCTTTCAAAAACAGAGAATTCGTAATACCTCTTACTCTTATCTGCATTGCAGGTGCCGTGGGGACCTATTTCTATCTGAAATTCGTCTGCAAAAGGATATTTCCCTGGTATGAATACGAGGCATTCCTTTCGCTCTACGGCATGCAGACAGGCACGGCTTCAACCGGAGCTATACTTCTTCGCGAGATAGATCCGAAATATGAAACTCAGGCCAGCGATAATATGGTCTACCACATGCCTTGGGCTATCCTGTTCGGTGCACCTATGTTTCTGATGGTCGGTATCGCTCCGAGAAGTCTGTCAAATGCATTAATTGTTCTGCTGGCATGCGTAGGATTATTTGCAGTTTTCAATGTTGTGCTTTTCAGAAAACAGATATTCAGGAAGAAAAAGACAAAGTAAATATTACAATACAGGCTTTGAGCTTAGATCATTTTACCAGTTTTTCTGCCGTTTCGGCGCCGAAGGCAATAAGCTCGTCGCATGAGACGCCGTTTCCTTTGAGCTCACGGCACCTTATAACTCCGTATCTGTCCCTGAAAGTCTCCGTTATCTCCTTCGTGAGAGCGGAGACTTTCATTTTGTCTTCCCGGGTCTTAGCATTCACGACTAGCCCTGCAGCCATTACTGCACCGGATATCGCTCCGCATATTTCGCCGCATCTGACTCCACCGCCGAAACCCTCCGCAACGGCTTCTGACTGAACTTCCGTAAGCCCGGTTTTATCCTGCATGCTGAGCATGACGCACTGCGCACAATTGAAACCATTCCGATGATATGAAACGGCTTTTTCTCCAATTTCCATAAGACGCCTCCTTTTTTCAGCATTATATAATTACTAAAAAGATTTATCAATTTGAAATACATATGATATAATAAAATTTAACGTCTTTATTGCTGTCCCTTCAGGAGGATAAAATGGCTTACATATGTTTTGATAAGGTCGGGAAAGATTATATATCCGGTGAAGTGACGGTAAATGCACTTAAAGGTGTCTCCTTTGAAATAGAAAAGGGTGAGATATGCGTTATCGTCGGAGAATCCGGAGCAGGTAAAACGACGCTTTTAAATATTCTTGGCGGAATGGATGTACTTTCATCAGGCAGAATAACAGTCGACGGGACGGAGATTTCGGCTTTCAAAAAACGGGAGCTTACCCGATACCGCAGAAACGATGTCGGATTTGTTTTCCAGTTCTATAATCTGATCCCGAATCTCACAGCAATTGAAAATGTGGAGATAGCAGCACAGCTTTGTAATGATTCGATGGATCCGGATGAAGTTCTGGAGAATGTCGGGCTTTCCGACAGAAAAGGCAACTTCCCGGCGCAGCTGTCCGGCGGAGAACAGCAGAGAGTTGCAATTGCCCGCGCTCTCGCAAAGAATCCAAAGCTTCTGCTCTGTGACGAGCCGACAGGTGCCCTTGACTATATAACAGGCAAAGCTATCTTGAAACTGCTTCAGGACACTGCCAGAAACACAGGAATGACAGTCGTCATCATAACTCACAATAAGGCTCTTACCGCAATGGCAGACAGAGTTATACGCCTCAAGAGCGGGACAGTCATCGAGTGCTTCTTGAACGAGAACATAATACCTGTAGAAAATATCGAATGGTGAAAATCGGTTCAGAAAGTACAGTATCCGATCGGCAGTACAGCGGGTGTCAGAGATTGAATTATGTCTTTATTTAACAGTAAAATGCTGATAAGGACCATAAGGTCCGGATTCGGGCGTTTTCTTTCGATACTTTGTATCGTGGCGCTCGGTGTCGGCCTTTTTACAGGTCTTAAATGTTCAAAACCTGCACTTGTCGCGACTGCTGACAGATATATGCAAACCCAGAACATGTATGATTTCCGGCTGGTCTCGACACTGGGTATTGAGGACAAAGACGCAGAAGCCTTTAAAAATGAAGAGTTTACTGCATGCACTGAAGGCGCATATTCTGTGCATGCTTTCGCTGATGCCGGAGACGGCGAAAAGATCTACGAATTCATATCCCTGACAGATGAGATCGCCGTGCCTTACCTTATATCCGGAGAAATGCCGTCTGACAAGGAAGAATGTCTGGCGGATTCAGCGGTATTTGATGAATCCGATATAGGAAAGCTGATTGTCGTTTCAGAAAACAATGATGAGGATACTCTTGAGGAATTTTCAAATCTAAGATTTCGTATATCCGGAATCGCCAAATCCCCGCGGTTTATCAGCAGAGTGGACAGATCCGATACAGATCTCGGATCAGGGAAGGTCAAAGGTTTTGTCTATATTCAGCCCCGGGTCTTCACATCGGATGTCTATCATGAGCTTCTGATCACATGCCCTATGGAAGGTGAGCTTTATTCAGATGATTATGATAGCGCAGCCGAAAGAATAAAACCAAAAATAGAAGAGCTTCTGGAAAAAAGAGCAGAGAAAAGATATTTGAAGCTTTATAATGATGCCGCGGAGGAACTACGCGATGCCAGGGCAGAACTTGACGACGCGAAAGCAGAGCTCGACGACGGCTGGAAAGAATATTATGAGGGAAAGGAAAAGGCCGAAAAAGAGATCGCCGACAATTTGAAGACGCTCCAGGCCATTACAAACGGCCTTTACCTTAAGGAGCAGGAGCTTTATTCAGCCATCGAGACCGCGAACCGGAATCTTGCAAAAATAAATGAAGCTCTGGCACAGCTCCCGGCGGAGGCTGAAGAACAAAGAGCGTATCTGCAGGCGCAGGCATCCGCTGTTCAGGCAGGCATTAAGGCAGCTTATGACGGCATTTCACAGATAGAAGAGGGCAGGAAGGAAGTAAACTACAACTGGGTCAAATTCTATGAAGCAAGAGACGAAGCACTGGCTGAGCTGAAAGATGCCAGGGATGAGCTCATAGATGCAGGGAAAGAGCTTGCCGACGGAGAAAGAGAATATAAAGACAGCCTGAAAGAACTTGAAGATCTCAAAAGACCGGATACGTATGTTCTCGGCAGAGCAGAGAATGAAAGCCTTGCCACGTTTGAAGGAGATATCGATACGGTAAGTGCAGTCGGAGATATCTTCCCGGTGTTTTTCGCTCTGTTGGCGGCGCTGGTATGTATGACGACCATGACACGCATGGTTAATGAAGACAGGACCGTCATAGGTACTCTGAAAGCGATCGGAGTGCCCGGATCTTCAGTTGCCTCAAAGTATCTCCGGTATTCGGGGCTTTCATCCTTTATAGGAGCTGTTCTGGGATTCTTTGCAGGAACAGCCTGCATTCCACTGGTTGTCTGGCGGGTGTATCAGATAAACTATGATTATACTGCATTACAATACTACTTCAGTCCGTTCTATCTTGTCGGGAGTGTAATGCTTTGTATTGCTCTCTCACTTGCTGTAACCCTCTGGGCATGCGGAAAAGAATTCAGAGGAATGCCTGCAGACCTGATTCGCCCAAAGACTCCGCCTGCAGGGAAACGGATACTGCTGGAGAAGATCGGTTTTATATGGAAAAGACTCGGTTTTCTCAACAAGGTAATGCTTCGAAACGCTTTCAGGAGCAAACAGAGAATGCTGATGATGATCCTCGGGGTGAGCGGCTGCACTGCTCTGCTGGTAACAGGCTTCGGAATCAGTGACAGTGTAGGCGATATAATGAACTACCAGTATGATGAGATCATGATGTATGATATTGCAATATCTGCGGATGAGGACAAAACAGATGATCTTAAAGAGCTTGTCCCTCTGCTTTACAACAATGCCGGAAACTATGCTTTCGCTCATGCTGAGAGCATTACAGCCTTCTCGGGCAGCAAAGAATGGGACTGTGATCTTGTCCTCACAGACGGAAAAGACTTGAATGGCCTCATTGATTTTCATCGCAAGGGAACTTCTGTGCCCTATCCGAATAAAGGGGAAGCCATAATAAGCATAAAACTTGCAGACGAGCTCGATCTAAAAGAGGGGGACAGTATATCTTTTACTGCCGGAGATGAAGAAAATGAGTATTCGCTTAACATAATAGGAATATTTGATAATTATGTTAACCATTATATATTCACGGTTCCGGAGAGCGTACCAGGACTTGAAAACAACACCGTATTTTTATCTGTGAAGGAAGGAAAAAGTGCGGGAGAAACTGCAGCTGAAGCCAGAGGCATTGAGGGCATTACTTATGTCTCGGTCGCTTCGGATGAGAAAGAGATTATGTCAAAATCCATGGACAGTCTTGACGCTATAGTCTATGTAGTCATCATCTGCTCCGGGGCACTCGCCTTTATAGTTATCTATAACCTTACGAATATCAATATAATGGAACGGCTCAGAGAGATCGCGACCGTCAAAGTACTCGGTTTTACAAATATTGAGACCAGCGAGTATGTATTGAGAGAAAACATTCTTCTCTCCTTTCTCGGGGCGGCTCTCGGACTGATACTCGGCAAATATCTCCATATGTATATAATAACGCGGATAGATGTTGATGCCTTGAAATTTGATCTCCGTATCACGCCGCTAAGCTATATACTTTCTTATATAATTACGGTTGCATTTTCGGTTTGTGTAAACTATGCTATGAGAATAAAGCTGGATCGTGTCAAGATGGCTGAATCATTAAAGTCCGTAGAATAAAACGGAGAACATGTTTGCTGATGGAAGATTTTATTGTCTGTTTAAACGCGGTGTTTCCGATTTTTATGGTAATGGCTCTCGGATATATCGCCAGATTGACCGGTATCGTAAAGAAGGAAGAAGTCTCGCGGATGAGTGCGCTTGCCTTCAACGTGTTTCTGCCCATAATGCTTTTTTACAATGTCTGCGAATCGGACATTTCTTCAGTAGTTCGTCCCAAATATCTGCTCTTTCTGGTCGTCGCACTGGCGTTCATCTACACCTTTGCCTTTTTATATGTAATATTTACTGAGAAGAAAACACTGAAAAAAGGAGTTAAGATCCAGGGAGTTTTCAGAAACAACACGGCAGCGGTAGGCCTTACGGTCATGCAGAACATTTTCGGGGACGAAGTCGGAGCCTATATGGTCGGTGTGGCGGTTTTAGTCCCGCTTATGAATATTCTTGCAGTCATTACTCTGGAGCTTTTCAACGGGAGAAAACCGGAGCTCAAGAAACTGCTCAGAAGAATAGTTACAAACCCGCTTATTATCGGATCTCTGCTCGGTCTAGCTTTTCTTCTCTCCGGATTAAAATTCCCCGTTTTCGTAGAAAAAGGGCTTAAGATGACGGCAAATGTCTCAACACCGTTTTTGCTTTTCTCACTCGGTGCCTTTTTCAGTTTCAGGGGAATGGGAAAGTACCTGAAGGACATTATCGAGATAAACATTATCAAAATGTTGATCGTTCCTGCGTTCACGCTTGTTGCTGCTTGTCTTATGGGATTTCGCGGGCTTGAATATGTGGGGATACTCTCAATGTTCGGTTCTTCCAGCGCGGTTTCATCGTTTGCCATGACTCAGCAGATAGGCGGAGACGACCATCTTGCGGCATATCTTGTTGTCACAACAAGTGTCTTTTCGCTATTTACATTTTTCATTTTTCTATACATTTCCAAAAGATCGGGATTGTTTTAAAAATATTAATTTTCGAATTCCCTGATTATGGTAATATCAGAAAAAAATTCAGGAGGCAAAGCCATGTCTTTACTTGGAGATTTTTTTAAAAGCCTGTTCGGCATAAAAGATAAAAAAAAGCAGGTCGATCTGCCGTGTTCAAACTGCCCTTCAGGCTGCTCAATAGCGCCTGAGGCCTGCGAAGTCTGCAAACCGTATAAGACCCAGCTTCTTGATGTCCTGTATTATGCTGACGATATTGATGCTTTCCGCGCCAGATATGAGGTGGTAGGTGAAAGCGCTTCATCAGGTACTTACGAATGCCCATACTGCGGAGCCCCGAGCGCCAATCCGTATACATGCGAATACTGCGGAATGTCAATAAAAGAGGACAACGGCAAGATTAGAGTCGCACGCGCCAGTGATATACCGAATCCGATCCTTCAGGCCCAGGACATCATTTGGGAGCGCTACGAAAACATAGTTGACGGTTATGACGACGACGAATCCTCCGGCGGACTGCTCAGTGCTATAGCTGAGCTGTTTACGGGTTCATCGTACAATTCACAGGGAAATCCGCTCGGAAGCAAAATGTCAGAGGCGGATATAAAAGAAGCAGCAAAACTGTATGGTGTGAAGATATCCGAATATCTGACCGGCCTTGATAACGGAAGGTATAAGACCTTAAAAGCAAAAAAACAGGAAGATGCATATTCCTCTTTTACATCATCATCCTCATCGTCATTCTCAAATGCAGGTTCAGGACTCGGACTTGGGACTGCTGCACTGGGGCTTTTCAGTATGCCGACTTTTACCGGAAGCCACAATTTCTCCGTTCAGCATTACAGTGTTCCGCACCCGAACCAGGTACAGTATTTCTCTCATATGTACAACGGACAGAGTTTAAACGGAGGTTTTTACAACGGTCCCCGTCCTCCGCAGCACCATTATATCAAACCCGCCCAGAGCGGAGGGCATACGGGGCATAATCCTAATCCTCATGGTAACGCAATAAACCTTCAGACGGGTACAAAACCTTCCCAAAGCCACAAGCCCCAGGGTGTTATTCATCTGAAGGAAAATGACGGGCGTGAGACAAAATAAAAACTGTTCTGAAAGGTGTTTATATTATGTCGGAAGACAGGAAAAATAAAAAAGATAAGGCGGGGAAGGCGGGAGAGACCGCTGTTCCCCGCCATATTGCGATAATTCTGGACGGTAACGGGCGCTGGGCAAAGAAGCGCGGTCTTCCCAGAACTGCCGGGCATGCTGTCGGCTCCGAAAACTTCAGAAAAATTGCTCTCTATTGCCGGGACATAGGTGTGGATTATCTGACTGTATATGCATTTTCGACAGAAAACTGGAAACGTCCTGAGACGGAAGTCAATACCATCATGAAGCTTCTTGAAAAGTATCTGCATGAAGCCATAGATACTATGGAGCGTGACCGCATGCGGATGCAGGTCTTCGGTGATGTTTCCGGTCTTTCTCCGAGACTTCAGGAGCTTGTAAAACAGACCAATGAAATTGCATCACGATTTGACGGATTTACCGCCAACATATGTTTAAACTACGGCGGTAGAGATGAGATAGTTCGGGCTGCCAGAAAGTATGCGGCAGATATTGCTGCAGGCAGAACTGAAAGAGAACTGAGCGAGGAGCTCTTCTCATCATATCTTGACAGTGCAGGGACACCGGATCCGGATCTGATAATACGCCCCGGAGGAGAAGTCAGAATATCGAATTTCCTGCTTTGGCAGGGAGCTTACAGCGAACTTTATTTCAGCGACGTGCTCTGGCCGGATTTCGGGACTTCCGAGCTGGATAAGGCTATCGCTGAATTCAATAACAGAAACAGAAGGTATGGAAATGTCGGTTAAAAGTATTTCAGTCCTCGGTTCAACAGGATCGATCGGCAGGCAGACTCTGGCTGCAGCAGAGCACGTCGGGATCAGAGTAGCCGCTCTTTCCGCCAACAGAAAAACGGATCTGCTTGAGGAGCAGACGAGAAAATTCAGGCCGGAATACGTGGCGGTCTATGATGAGGAAGCTGCGCGAGATTTTAAGGTCAGAGTGGCGGATCTGGATGTGAAAGTTGGCGCAGGACTTGAAGGCCTTACAGAAGCGGCAACATATGAAAAGTCCGACTGCATAGTGACTGCAGTTTCCGGAGCAATAGGCCTGAAGCCGACCCTTGCCGCTATAGACTGTAAGAAAAGAATAGCCCTTGCAAACAAGGAAACTCTGGTTTGCGCCGGAGATATAGTCATGAAAAAGGCCTCTGAGAACGGAACAGAAATTGTTCCCGTGGATTCAGAGCACAGCGCGATATTCCAGTGCCTTATGGGGAGAAAGAAAAGCGAGCTTAAAAAGATACTCCTTACAGGCAGCGGCGGACCTTTCAGAGGAAAGACAAGAGATGAGCTTAAGGATGTAACTCCCGAGGATGCCGTGAGGCATCCCAACTGGAGTATGGGGCCCAAGATATCTGTAGACAGTGCTACTATGATGAATAAAGGCCTTGAGTTTATCGAGGCAATGCATCTTTTCTCAGTTACCCCCGATGATATTACTGTTGTTGTTCATCCTCAGAGTGTCGTTCACTCAATGGTGGAGCTTGTCGATGGAACAGTTATTGCACAGCTGGGAGTTCCGGATATGGGCCTTCCGATACAGCTGGCTCTGACATACCCGGAGAGAGTTCCTTCACTGTTCGGGCGTCTGGACTTCTACAGCCTTAAGGAGCTCACTTTTGAAGCACCGGATTACGAGAAGACCCCTTGCCTGAAGCTCGCCATAGACTGCGCCCGCAGAGGCGGTACTGCCCCTTGTATTATGAGTGCTGCGAATGAAGTGGCTGTATGGAAATTTCTGAGGCATGAGATAGGATATAACGAGATCTATGACGCGGCAGCTCTTGCTGTTGAAAAGATTCCAGCGTCCGATGATCCTGATCTTGATACAATACTTTTGGCGGATGAAGCGGCACGCAGCTTTGTCAGGGAGAATTTCAGCAGATGACAGCGTTTTATATCATAATAGCTATTCTTATTTTCGGGATTCTTATAATTATACATGAATTCGGGCATTTCACCGCGGCAAAGCTCTGCGGTGTCAAAGTCAATGAGTTTGCAGTCGGTATGGGGCCAGCCTTGGTCAAAAAGCAGAAGGGCGAGACACTGTTTACCGTCAGATGCATTCCCTTCGGAGGTTTTTGCGCTATGGCCGGAGAGGATGAAGAATCGGATGATCCCCGCGCTTTCACCTCTCAGAGCGCGTGGAAGAGGATAATCATCCTGTGTGCGGGCTCCTTAAACAATTTCCTTCTAGGGCTCATAATCGTAATGATACTCTATTCCTCTGCGGAAGCCTTCTATGCTCCGGTCATAGGGGAATTTATGGAGGGCTGCCCTTATGAAAGTGAGGAGCTCCTTCAGGTCGGAGACAGATTTCTTAAGATCAACGGCAGGAGAGTATATCAGCTTTCGAATGTAAACGAGTTTCTTTCGGCAGATGAGGACGGAACATATGATCTTGTAATAAGAAGAGACGGAAAGCGAATAAAACTCAACGATATCAGGCTCGAAAAAATGGAGTATGAGGGCAGGGAAGGGAAATATATCGGATTGCTCTTTAATGCATATGATGAAGGAAACTTCGGCAACGTGATCAGATATTCCTGGAATACATGCATGGATTTCGGAAGAATGATCTGGCAGAGCCTCGGACAGCTTATCCACGGAAAAGTCAAAGCCGATGATCTCTCGGGACCTGTCGGAATTGTGGACCTTATGGCAGAAACGGGTGAGCAGGCTGAGACGGTTTCAGACGGGCTGTATTCTGTATTCTATCTCGCAGCTTTCATAGCTGTAAACCTTGCCATAATGAATATGCTTCCTATCCCGGCGCTTGATGGCGGAAGAGTGTTTCTTCTGATTGTAACTGTCATCATTGAAGCGATTACCAAAAAGAAGCTCGACCCGAAATATGAAGGATATGTCCACGCTGCGGGGCTTATATTGCTTCTCGCACTTATGGCATTTATAATGTTCAATGACATTTATAAACTTATAAAAGGATAAACCGGTACAGAATAATATGAACAGCAGAAAGTCGATAAAGATCAGGGAACTTGAGATTGGAGGAGCTGCTCCCGTGTCTGTCCAGTCCATGTGCAATACGAAGACCTGGGATGTGGAAGCTACAGTCGGTCAGATAAATGCTTTTAAAGCCGCCGGCTGCGATATAGTCAGAATAGCGATCCCTGATATGAAGTCTGCTCTGGCAGTATCGGAAATACGAGAGAAGACGGATATGCCTCTTGTTGCGGACATTCATTTTGACTACCGGCTCGCGCTTGAAGCAGCAGAGAGAGGGATAGACAAGATACGTATAAACCCGGGCAATATAGGCGGCAGCGAAAACGTAAAAAAGGTAGCCGATGCCTGCAGAAAGAGAAACATTCCCATTCGTATCGGTGTCAATGCCGGAAGCCTTGAAAAGACTCTTCTCGAAAAATACGGGCATCCATGCCCTGAAGCCATGGCGGAGAGTGCTGAGGGACATATAAAGCTTCTGAACAGATATGATTTTGACGATATCTGCATTTCCATGAAATCCTCTTCCGTATCTATGACTGTTGCAAACTACCGTCTTGCGAAAGAACGTTTTTCGTATCCTCTGCATCTCGGTGTCACTGAGACGGGTACCTCATGGAACGGCACGATCCAGTCTGCTGTCGGTATCGGAACTCTTTTGAACGAAGGCATCGGAGATACTATACGTGTCTCTCTTACAGCAGACCCTGTGGAAGAGGTAAAGGCCGGCATAGCAATACTCAAGGCATGCGGTCTGCGGAAAAACGGTGTCAGATTTATCTCATGCCCTACTTGCGGCAGAACAGAGATCGATCTGATATCTCTTGCCGACGAAGTCGAGGAGAAACTCAAAGATATCAGCAAAGACATTACGGTTGCTGTCATGGGCTGTGTTGTAAACGGGCCAGGAGAGGCCAGAGAAGCTGATTTCGGAATAGCGGGAGGGGTCGGCAAGGGAATACTGTTCAAAAAAGGAGAGGTCCTTGGAACATACCCATACAGTGAGCTCTCCTCAAGACTTATGGATCTTATAAACGGAACTGAAGACTGATGACTAAATTTCTTGAAATGTTTCCTTCGTGCAAAGTCCTTGAAGACAGCTGCGGAGGCCTCCAGAATGCATATGTGACGGAAGCTCAGGTCGATGAAGAAGAGATGACTCTCACTCTCAACATTCACTTTGACACGATGCCGGCTCCGGCAGATCTGACTATACTTTCACAGCACATAAAAGAAGATTACGGGCTCACGGGTGTAGGTATCAATCCGGACTACACGAGAACCGCAAGAGCTTCTTCCTCTGCTACGGATCCTGGCAGCAACGGTGGAAAATCTCCTGCCGGAAAGGTCATATACGGCCATGAAATAAAGACGAAACCTGTTCCCATGTCAACGCTCACAGCGGAATCGGGGAAGGTGACGGTTGAAGGTGATGTGGTCGCTGTGACAAACCGCGAGCTTCAGAGAAGAGGAGGGGCAGTGCTCTCTTTCGATCTGACGGATACGACAGGTACATTCAAGGTATCAAAGTTTTTCAGCCGGGACGATGACAGATCAGTCTTCGACAAGATAAGCGAGGGAGATCATCTTACAGTCAGCGGACAGATCTCTTTCGATAAATATGCTGAAGACATAACAATAGAGCCCAGGAGCATAGCTAAGGGCAAAAAATATGTGCGTCCGGACAATGCTCCGGAAAAACGCGTGGAGCTGCACCTCCATACGAGATTCTCTGCTCTGGACGCGCTTACAGATCCTGCCAAGGCAGTTGAGAGAGCTGCATACTGGAACATGCCCGCAATAGCAGTTACAGACCACGGAGTTGCTCAGGCTTTTCCGGATATGTGGAAAGCGGGAAAGAAATACGGCGTCAAAATAATATACGGCATGGAGGCGTACTATGTTAATGACATGGACGGTAATCGCGCTGTCCACGGCAAGAGCAGCCTTCCCTATGACGGGGATTTTGTAGCTTTTGATATTGAGACTACAGGCCTCAATGCCATAAACGACAGGATCACCGAGATAGGAGCCGTGCTGTTTTCACATGGTGAGATCAAGGAGACGTTCAATACTTTTGCTGACCCCGAAATGCCGATTCCCGCGGATATCACAGACTTAACCGGAATAAAAGACAGCGATGTATCCGGAGCTCCCAAAGAGGAACAGGCGCTTAATATGTTCATGGACTTCGCCAAGGGCAGGCCTCTTGTCGCCCATAACGCCTCATTTGATGTCGGTTTCATGACCGCCGCAGCAAGACGTCACGGGATCCGGTTTTCGTATGTATATATCGATACACTTGCTCTTTCCAGAGCGTTGCTCCAGGACCTGAAGCGCCATAAGCTCGATACTGTCGCGAGCCATCTCAATCTTCCCAAGTTCAATCACCACCGCGCTTCGGATGACGCTCTGGTATGCGGTCAGATCATGCTCAGGTTCCTTCCCATGCTGAAAAGCCTCGGAGTCAGGACGATAGATGATATAGGCGAGGCTGTGACCAGGCTGAAGCCTTCGGATTCCAGCAAGACCTATCATATGATCCTTCTTGTACAGAACAAAAAGGGTCTTAAGAATCTGTATGAGATGATCTCCGAGTCGTATCTCAAATACTACCACAGAATGCCGACCGTTCCGAAAAGCGTTCTCTCCCAGCACAGGGAGGGGATCCTTGTCGGTTCTGCATGCGGTATGGGCGAGCTTTACGGGGCTGTCATGAGAGGCGAGGACGATGAGCACCTCAAACGCATTGCTTCAGCATATGATTATCTCGAGGTTCAGCCAATATGCAATAACGGTTTTCTGGTCGACAACGGAAGAGTCAGCGATGTCAGTGTTCTTCAGGACTATAACTGCAGGATCATAGATCTGGGCCATAAAATGGGAAAACCCGTAGTTGCTACCTGCGATGTGCATTTTCTGGATCCTGAGGATGAGCAGTACCGCAAGATCTTACAGAATGCCAAAAAAAATGATGATGCAGATAGAGACTGCCCGATATATTTCAGAAATACTGAGGAAATGCTCGCTGAGTTTGCTTATCTTGATGAAGCAACTGCCAAAGAGATAGTTATAGACAATCCGCTCAGGATCGCAGAAACAGTCGAAGAGATTGAGCTGCTCCCCAAGGACCTCTTTCCGCCGAAGATAGAAAACTCAGCTGAAGACCTTAAAGATCTGGTATACGGCAGAATGCACGAAATATACGGTGAGAATCCGCCCGATATCGTTAAAAAAAGGGTTGAAACAGAGCTCAGTACTATCCTGGAGCATAACTATGACGTCATATACATGTCTGCTCAGAAGCTGGTCAAGAATTCTCTTGAAAACGGTTACCTTGTCGGAAGCAGAGGCAGTGTGGGGTCCTCTATAGTAGCCTTTATGGCGGGAATAACAGAGGTGAACTCGCTCCCGCCGCATTATGTCTGCAGAAAATGCAAATACTCGGAGTTCCCCGGGAACAGCAGCTGCGGCTGCGGAGCGGATATGCCTGAGAAGCTGTGTCCGGTATGCGGAGAGCCTCTTTACCGCGACGGCTTCGATATCCCGTTTGAGACATTCCTGGGCTTCCCCGGAAACGAGAAGACTCCCGATATAGATCTTAACTTCTCGGGAGAATATCAGGCCAAAGCTCATAAATATACTGAAACGCTTTTCGGAAGCGATCACGTATTCAGAGCAGGCACTATCGGCACTCTGGCGGAGAAAACGGCATACGGTTACGTAAAAAAGTATCTTGAAGACCACAATATGCAGACCACAAAGGCAGATGAAAACCGCCTTGCGCTCGGTCTTGTCGGAATAAAACGTACTACCGGACAGCATCCCGGAGGCCTTGTAATAATACCGCAGGACAAAGATGTAACGGATTTCTGCCCGGTGCAGCACCCCGCAGATGACCCGGACAGCGGTATTATAACGACCCATTTCGAATACCACTGCATGGAGGATAACCTTCTCAAGCTCGACGAATTAGGGCATGATGATCCCACAATGATAAGGATGCTTGAGGATATGACCGGGGAGAATGCCAGAGAGATATCTCTTTCAGATCCGGAGACGATGTCCATCTTTACTTCCCCGTCAGTTCTGGGTCTTCCGGAGGACGATCCGATAATCGGCAAAACAGGAACTATCGGGATCCCTGAGTTCGGTACCGGGTTCACCCGCCAGATGCTTGTAGACACCCGGCCGGACAAATTCGATACGCTCATACGTCTTTCAGGTTTTTCGCACGGGACCGATGTCTGGGCGGGCAATATCCGGGATCTTATAGTGAATAAAATCGCTACTGTCAATGAGACTGTCGGATGCCGTGACGATATAATGCTCTATCTTATCTCCAAGGGGATCGAACCGTCCCTCGCCTTCAAGACAATGGAGGCAGTCCGTAAGGGCAAGGTCAAGAAAACAGGCAAATTCCCGTCTGATGCCGAACAGATGATGAGAACTGCCGGCGTGCCGGACTGGTATATAGAGTCCTGCCGCAAGATAGCATATCTTTTCCCGAAAGCACATGCCGTGGCCTATGTAATGATGGCATTCAGGATAGCATGGTTCAAGGTCCATTATCCGCTTGCCTTCTACAGCGCGTATTTCTATCGCAGATCCCAGAAGGACGGCTTTGATGCTCTCATGATGACGGGGGGCGCGGAGTCGGTGCGGCGCAAGATAAACGAGCTGAGGCGCAAGACGGATATCACGAAAAAAGAAGAAGACCTCCTGGTCACCCTGGAGGCAGTTTATGAGTTTAATCTGAGAGGCTTCAGCTTTGCACCGATAGATCTTTATAAGTCTGATCCGAACAGATTCCTGATCGTCGGTGAAGACAGACTCCGCCCGCCGTTCATATCCATCTCCGGGATGGGAGGCGCTGCTGCCGAGGATCTGGCAAGGGCAAGGGAAGGCGGAATAAAGTTCATTTCGGTAGAGGAGCTGTCATCGTTATGCCCGAAACTCAGTTCCACCCACGTTCAGATACTGAAGGATATCGGCGCGCTCGGAGAGCTGCCGGAGACAAGCCAGATAACGCTTTTCGATTTCTGAGTTATGAATAATAAAAGATCGATCATACCGGATACAGAAAAACACGGGAAAACACTGATCCTAAAATGTGAGGACGGCGGATTTGAGCAGTTTTTCTCGGAGCAGATGCGCTCCTTCGGAGTCACAGTTGACCAGGTAATAGTCAGACACCTTCCGAGGGCATTTCAGGCCGTGCTTCCCGGCATGCCGTTCTATTCCGTTTTCTGGAAAAGCTGGAAAAAAAGTCTCCGTGAATATGACCTCATAATAGTCTTTGATGTTGTCGCGAACCTTCCGCTCATTAAAAAGCTGAAAAAGATGGCACCTCAGGCAAAACTGGTGCTGTGGAACTGGAACATCCGATCGGATCCAATGGATGAGTACAAGGATTTCTGCGATATCTGGTGCTTTGACGAGAGGTGCTGCCGTGACTTCGGATGGAACTATGATCCGCAGTTTTATTTTGACATCGTCAATTCATTTGACGTCAGCGACGACAAAAAAACCTGCCTGTTTGTCGGATTTGACAAGGGCAGGAGCCGTACTTTGGAAGAACTTGCAGAGCATATAAATGACAGAGGATATGAAAGCGATTTTTCTGTCTTTATGCCGGAAACGGAAACCGGGAAATACGTAAAAGTGCTTGAGGAGATGGCAGATTATCCGGATGTCCTGAAAAGGACCTGCTCATGCCATGCGGTGGTGGAGATCCTGCAGGAAAAACAGTGCGGAATAACGACAAGAACGCTTGAGGCAGCGGTGCTCGGCAAAAAGCTCATCACGGACAATACCGGGATCCTAAAAAGCGATCTCTATGAGAAGGACAATATCTTCGTTCTGGGATATGACGATTATTCCGGACTTGAAGATTTTCTGAGTTCTCCGCTTAAGAAGATCCCTGACGGGATAAAACGGAAGTATATGTTTCCCGCCTGGCTTGAAAGGATCAGGAACGATACCCCCTTCTGTTTATGAGTCTTAAATCAGCAAAGAAAATCAGCAAGATCAGAGCAACAGCTGAGCAGTAACCTGCGAAGTCCAGCCATACGTCCATTACGCTGCTGCCCCTGTCGAAGAAAAGCTGGATCGTTTCATCCGAAAGGGCAGAGACAAGCCCTGCAAGCAGGATAAGCGATATACCTGCGGGAGCGACTTGTTTCTCATTTATTATAAGAAACGAGAACTCGGCGCCGAGCGCGAAAAACTCCGTGAAGTGCGCAAGCTTCCGGACAAGGTGCTCAGTCACGTTCCCTTTTCCGACGAACACTTCGAGAATCGGCCCGACCAGCTCTTTGACGTATAACGAGAGAGCCGAGCTCTCCTCCTTCGAGTCCGTGGAATTTCTGAATATGAATATGAGTGTGAGCACTATGAGCACTGTCAAGACCGCTCTGACCGTTTCTTTTTTCTTCATGACGATATTATAATTTAATGCACCGTCCATTTCAATTGCCGCATTCAGTTATTTTTCACAAAAACTGCTTCAGAATTCCCAAATAAAATGTTGATTTTCAGCATTTTTTTGTTTGATTTATACAAAGTTATTTGATATTATTCTTTCGGTAAAAAAATATTCTTAAAAAGGAGACTCCATAAATGATTAATGTAGGTATAAACGGATTCGGACGTATCGGTTCACTCACTTTCCGCGCAGGTATAGTCGCAGATGATGTGAACATAGTAGCGATCAACGCTCCAGGCCATCCCGCTTCCCAGCTCGCATACTGCATCAAGTACGATACTGTACACGGCAGATTCAACGGCACTGTCGAAGCAAATGACGAAGAGAGCTATCTTGTTGTCAACGGCAAGAAAGTTCTTGTCCTTGCAGACAAAAAATACCGTGATCCTGCCCTCATTCCCTGGGGTGAGCTCGGTGTAGACTATGTTCTCGAATGCACAGGCGCATTCCTCACAAAGGAAGCAGCACAGCCCCACATCGACGGCGGCGCCAAGGTCGTTGTCATGTCCGGCCCAGCGAAAGACGACACTCCGATGTTTGTCTGCGGCGTAAACCTTGAGAAATATACTCCCGATATGCAGTTCGTTTCCAACGCTTCCTGCACCACAAACTGCCTCGCACCCATGGCAAAAGTCCTGAACGACAACTTCGGTATCGTTGAAGGCCTTATGACCACAGTCCATGCCTCCACTGCGACCCAGTCCGTAGTTGACGGATTCAGCAAGAAGAACTGGAGACTCGGCAGATCCGTATACAACAACATCATCCCGACCTCCACCGGCGCTGCAAAAGCAGTCGGCAAGGTCATCCCCGAGCTGAAAGGCAAACTCACCGGCACTTCCATGCGTATTCCTTCCGGCGACGTCTCCATCGTAGACCTGACTGCACGTCTCGACAAGGCAGCCACATACGACGAGATCTGCGCCGCAATGAAGGCAGCTTCCGAAGGCCCGATGAAGGGAATTCTGGAGTATGTTGACGAGGAAGTCGTTTCCTCCGATTTCAGGACGGACGCGCACACTTCCATCTTCGACGCAAAAGCAGGCCTTTCTCTCAACGATCATTTCGTCAAGCTCATGGCCTGGTACGACAACGAGTGGGGCTTCTCGAACAAGATGCTCGACCTCACCCGTCACATCGACAGCGTCCGCAAGGCCTGATTCCTTACAACAAACAAAAAGAGCCCACAACATGTGGGCTCTTTTTTTTCATGAAAAATGGATAAACAGACAGTCTTGAATCCACCGGCTGTCTGTGCTATGATTTTAAATCGCGAATCCCAATTATAAAAAAAGAGTAAAACCAGTTAAAAATGAAAAAGAAAATCCTCGCTATTGTTCTTGCAGCTGTACTGATCTTCGCACTTAGCGCATGCGGACTTTCCGCAAGCAGTTCCACCCAGACCTCTTTCTCCACCAGCGTCACTGATTCTGAAGGCAACACCACGACCAATACCGTCACCAATGAGATTGGCGTTTCCGCAGGCCCTGACGGCATTCAGACCAAGAATGAGACCACCACGGACAGTACCACGACCGGAGCTTCCGGCAGCATGGCTGATTTTTTCCCGCCGATCGATGAATGGTATGACCTCTATGCAGCAGGCGGCGAAGGCCAGAATGAGGATGGAGACAGCTTCTTCTTTGCCTACAACGATCCCGAGGATGTAAGCGAAGCGATTCTCCTGATCCGGTTTACGGACGGAGATGTGATGGTGCGCAACGGGGAAGTGTTCTGGGACGAGGACAACGAATGCCTCGAGCTCTATGATGCGGATGTTGACAGCACGATTCCGTTTGTTTTTCTGGATACTGAGGAAGACGGTGTTTTCGCTGTCCGCTTCCTTGCAAATGACGTTGAAGTCTTCTTTGATATGGTTGATCAGGATACCATCATCAATGACATTTATGATATTCTGGCATCCGCAACTCCGAATTCCGCCATTGAGGAAGAAGAGGTCGCGGAATTTGCAGAGGAAGAAGACGCTGCATAAACTGACGGCTTCCTGTCAGCCGTTTATGTTCAGACCGGACGCCTGATGATGGCGTGTGGAAGGGGGTTTTGTTTGGAACAGTGCCTCTTTTACACTTTTCGCAAGGTACGACAATGAGTGGGGCTTCTCGAACAAGATGCTTGATATTTCCCGCCACATCGACAAGGTGAGAAAGGCGTAAGTTAACGACCTTTTAACGCGACTTTTCAAACAGTTTCAATTGAATCCGTGAACTTTTTCTGCAATTGTAGGAACTGTTCACTGTTGGAACAGTGTTTCGCTGTTGGGGAAACCGTTTGAAAACAAAAAATCGTTGTTACACCTCTTTCTGTTTTGAGTTTTCAGAGCAGAAAGAGGTTTTTTATGCAATTGGGGACGTTGGTAAAAGAGTTCCTGTTAGAATACCAGATCCGTGAATACACACCGCAAATCGTAGAAAACTACAGGAAACAACTGCGCCATTTTACAGAATTCATGAGCGCGCAGTTCTTAGTACAAACACTTGAAGAAGTGCAGCCATCCTATGTGAAAGCCTTCATCAAACACTATCAACTGCGGCAACGGTGTGATCTTCGTCGGTGTGTTACAAAAGGTACCGCAAAACAATGTAGGGCTTTACTTTCTGATGATCGCGCTTGCCCCGGCCTATCCGCACTTCTCTGAACAGATCAACGTTATTTGTCGGCATCTTCATTCTCTTTTCCCTTAAATGCATCTCATACTAACTGTCCTGAATCGTCAGACGTATCAATTAAGTCTCCCTTTAGTGTATTTCACCATCATGATTTATTATTTTAGTCGTTTTTCCTTCCTATTCAACAGATTGAAGCCATAAGCGTGTCTAAATCAATAGAATCTTTGCCTTTAAACTTCAAGGACAAATTCACCAGCATTTGACCTTTTCCATCCATGATTGTCCCACTTTCTTCCCTAATACGGAAATTCAAAACATCAGTAAAAATAAAGAAACTAAGAGAGATCAATAGCCTGGAAGATAAGGCGTTTCTTACTTCTATTGTAACAGACAATCTAGGAAAGTAAGAATTGTGTTTTCCCTTGCACAGTGATACAATGTATCCGCCACACATATTTCATAATGACATTTTATGTCGAGCCCAAAGACGGCGTTTTACTTCGGTAAAAACGCGGTCTCCACCTTGGCAGTCTTTGGGCTTGTCATGTGAAATTTGTGTGGCAACAAATGGAGGACTATGCGTTTTTCGGTGTGTGGTCTCTTCGGGGTCACACACTTTTTTTATGTCTTCCAATAATACATGATGCCAAAGTTGAGGGGTAGACAAGAAAAATGGGGGAAAGAGAAAGCACCCGGTTGAGTCATCTTGATTTCTACAAAGGAATATGTATCCTTTTTATTATTATTACGCATTCTGGATGGTCTGATCAGCAACGATTAGTTTATTTATTCCCTTTCTGGATTGACATGGCGGTCCCAGTATTCATGGTTATCACAGGATATGTTTCAGCTATGTCATTCCGAAAACGTCAAATAGATTTTTTACACGCGTACCATCCTAAAGAAATTCTTATAAAATGGCTACGTTTCATTATTCCATTTACGCCTGTTTTTGTTTGTGAGGTTTTCGTTAATTATATTGTGCGAAATAAAAACTATAGCTTGATTACTCTGCTGAAAGATTATATTACAGGAGGCTACGGGCCGGGGTCGTATTATTTTCCGGTAATGCTTCAGATTGTTATATTATTGCCTTTGATTTGGAATACTGTAAAAAAATATGAAATCAAAGGGTTGCTGTTGTGCTTTGCATTTAATATTATGTTTGAAGCAGTAAAAAAAGCAATAAATCTTATTCCCGAACTTTATCGTTTGTGTTCGTTACGGTATGTTTTTGTAGTAGCGTATGGTTGCTATCTTTACGAAACAAAAGACAAGAAACAAAAAACCGCTGCATCAATCATTGTAGGCATCTGTGGAATACTATATATTGTAGCTTGTAACTACCTTTCGTATCAGCCGATTATTACTGATCAATGGAAAACAACATCTGTTTTTGCAGTCCTATTTATTGTTCCGATTATGATGCTTTTGATGAAGCAAAACGAATTGAATTGTAGAGGTATAGAGCTTTTAGGGAAAGCATCATTCAATATTTTCCTAACGCAGATGGTGTTTTACACATTTGGAGCATGGGTAGTTTATAAACTGACAGATATGTTTATTTTTCGAATACTGATCAATTTGGGGATTTGCTGTGGAATTGGGGTGCTGTTCTATAAAATTGAGAACCCGATTACACAGAGAATAATCCGATCTGTAAAGGCAAATTAACAGAGACCATTTCGCCCATGTTTTTATAGCAATTCTGCATTTCCTTCAGTGGATTTTTCTATCCGTTGCGGCTCGATTCTTATATACTGCTTTGTCACCGCTGCAGAGCTGTGCTGTAAGAGCCGCTGTACAAGTGCGATGTTATAGCCGTTGTTTCGGTAGATTTCTGTTGCATACCATTTTCTTGTTCACATTGATCTTCATTGTTTTTCCTTTCTGTGGTCTTTGCCGATACAGCGTCGGTCGCTACCCTTATTTTTTTGAGGTTTTGTTCTTCCTTCTTTGCGATTTAACTATAGCATGGTGAAACAAAAAAGATGTACTATAAATGCGACATGAATGGAAATGAAAAAAAGAAAAACCCTGATAAATCAATGGGTTTCAAAAGGGGATTATAGTCTAATTAACCGTCTAAATCAAAAGAAGTATAAAAGTGATTCCGTTCTTCTTGAAGAGATGTTTGTGAGTTGATGATTTGCTATCAGAAGATGTAAAATGATGCTTGAAGGTTAACATTCAAATAGTTATAAAAAATGAAAAAATGATTAGAATTGACAAGAAATCAATTCGTGATATGCTGTTATTGTATTATTTGTTTCTTGGCCTATAGGAGAAACGATAATCAAAAATAGCTCTGAATGATTCAAAAGAAGAGAAAAAGCCTTATAGATCAGACGATAATTTGCCCTTGCGCGATAGAAGCAGCGCTTCTTTCGCGCTAAGAGTGGGGCTTCTCGAACAAGATGCTTGATCACATATGTCACATCGGCTGCGTACGCAACGCCGGATCGTATATCATAATTATACAGATTAATTCAAAGGTAAACCGATTTAAGGCGGTTTGCCTTTGTTTTTTCAGGTTCTGATGGTCATTTCTGTACACGGTATGACAAATCTTGTATTTTATTGCCCGATGAGATATAATTAATCGTTTTATGAACAAAAACTGATAAGGAATTTATGATCATGTATGATGTAATAATAATCGGCGCAGGGCCGGGAGGCATATTCTCTGCTTATGAGCTTTCAAAGAATTCGGATCTGAAGATCGCCGTGTTTGAACTCGGAAGACCTCTGGAGCAGCGAAAATGCCCTATAGACGGAAAAAAGATCAAATCCTGCATCAAGTGTCCTGTCTGCTCAATAATGTCGGGCTTCGGCGGTGCCGGCGCTTTTTCGGACGGAAAATACAATATAACTAACCAGTTTGGCGGTACGCTCTATGAGCATATCGGCCAGGACAGGGCAATCGAGCTGATGAAGTATGTGGATGAGATAAACTGCAGATACGGCGGTTCGGTTACAAAGCTCTATTCCACTGCCAATTCGGATATAAAGCGCAAATGTCTCCAGAACGGGCTTCACCTTCTGGATGCCCAGGTCAGACATCTCGGAACTGATATAAATTATGAGGTTCTGGGGAACATATACGCCGAACTGAGCAAAAAGGTCGAATTTAAATTCAACACTGAGGTCAGGAGCATCTCCGTCAACGATGACGGCAGCTTCAATATTATTACGCAGAATGATTCCTTCAGCTGCAGAAAATGCATTGTATCCGTCGGCAGGAGCGGGAGCAAGTGGCTGGAGAGCGTCTGCGATGATCTCGGAATAGAAACGCTTTCAAACAGAGTGGATATAGGAGTCAGGGTCGAACTGCCTTATGAGATATTCAGGCCTATGACCGACGAACTCTACGAATCCAAAATAGTCTACCGTACGGAAAAGTTTGAGGACAATGTGCGGACCTTCTGCATGAATCCGAAAGGCGTTGTCGTAAACGAAAACACAAACGGCATAGTTACAGTCAACGGGCACAGCTACGAGAACGAGAAGATGCACACGGACAATACGAACTTTGCCCTTCTTGTTTCAAAGCATTTTTCGATGCCCTTCAAGGATTCAAACGGCTACGGTGAGAGCATTGCAAGACTTTCAAACATGCTCGGGGGCGGAGTCATCATCCAGCGTTTCGGGGATCTTGTCAGAGGAAGAAGGTCAACTGTCAAGCGCATCGAGGAGTCTTATGTAAGACCGACGCTGGCAGCAACGCCCGGAGACCTCTCACTCGTCATTCCGAAGAGAATACTCGACGGAATAATAGAGATGATCTATGCCCTCGACAAGATCTGCCCGGGAACTGCAAACGACGATACGCTTCTCTACGGAGTGGAGGTCAAGTTCTATAATATGGAGGTCTGTCTCGATGACAATCTCGAGACAACCATTAAAGGCCTGTATGTCATCGGCGACGGAAGCGGAGTGACCCACTCTTTGAGCCACGCCAGCGCCAGCGGGGTACATGTGGCACACATGATCTTAAATGGCTGATAACAGAAAGAGACAGGGATACATACACGGCGCTCTGATACTCACTCTCGGCGTCATCATAATGAAGATACTCGGCGCGGTATATAAAATACCGCTCGGCAACATTTTGGGCGACGAAGGCTATTCCATGTTTATGAGCGCCTACAATGTCTACAATATCTTCTTTACGCTTGCGACAGCGGGGCTCCCGGTGGCAATCTCTAGACTTGTTGCCGAGGCTGACGCAAACGGCAGGGTGAAGCAGGAAGAGAAGACCTTCAGAGTGGCGCTTGCGACTTTTGCGGTCATCGGTATTGTCTTTGCCAATCTGATGTATTTTTGTTCAGACTGGTTTGCAGGCACATATCTCGAAAACCCGGATGCTGCCCTTTCGGTCAGGGCAATGGCGCCCGCGATACTTCTGGTCTGTCTGGTTTCAGCCTACAGAGGTTATTTCCAGGGAAACGGCAATATGATCCCGACTACGGTCGACGAGGTGCTGGAGGTTCTCTTCAAGGCAGTCTCGGGGCTCATAATCGCGTCTGTTATACTCAGGTCAGGCAAAGGCCTTCCCGAAGGCTCGGCCGGTGCCATAACAGGCGTTTCGATCGGATCGGTCGTGTCGCTGGCATACATGATCCTTTACCGCCACACGCACAGAGCAAGCCTCGAGGCACCCTATTCTGCAGGTCTCAGAGCGGAGGATGACTCTCCTGACGACGACTATACGGCGGACAGAGCTTCAAAGATAGTAAAAGATATCTTCTCGATCGGAATTCCGATCGCTTTTGGGGCCTGCATAATGGCTATCCTAAATTCCGTGGACTCAAAACTCTGCATGAACAGACTCCAGTCTGCCGCAGGTTTTTCATACAAGGACGCAAAGATCCTCTACGGAGTCTACGGCAAAGCCCAGACATTCTTCAATCTGCCCGCTGCGCTGGTGACGCCTCTTACAATTTCAATAGTTCCCGCCATCTCCGGCGCCATCGCAAAAGGAAACGGAAAAGAGGCAGCACATATCTCCGAGAACTCCATCAAGCTTGCGGCGGTATTTGCAATGCCTATGGGCGCCGGGCTTGCAGTAATGTCAGGCCCGATAATGAACGTTTTCTATAAAGGCAGTCATGAAGCAGGCCCTGCTCTGCTTGCCATGATGGGTCTTGCGTCGTTTTTTGTCTGCATACTTCTGATGGAAAACGCTGTTTTACAGGCCTCGGGGTTTGAGAAATACACGATGGCGACTATGATCTCCGGTTCGCTTGTGAAGATCGCTGTGAACTGGTTTCTGGTCGCTCAGCCTGGAATCAACATCTACGGGGCGCCTGTCGGCACCCTGTGCGGATATATCGCCATGTGCGCGGTCAACTATTATTTCATGTCAAAACATCTTGAAAGGGCCCCCAGCCTGAAAGTGATCTTAGTGAGACCGCTTCTCGCCACAGCTGCGATGGCGGCCACCGCTTGGGGAGCATACAGAATTCTCGGCATCGCTCTCGGGCTCAACAATTCCGTCAGAATGCTGATATGCATGAGCGGCGGAATATTGGCTGCAATATGCATTTACTTCTTCCTGACGCTCAGACTCGGAAATATTACAAAGGAAGATATCACCCAGATCCCGAAAGGCGAAAAAGTTGCAAAATTGTTACATTTGGAATGATTAACCCTTCAAAACACTGGCAGAATGTAGTGAAATGGCAAAAAACACTTGAAAGAGCGCGGTTATTATGGTAAATTACCCGCAGTAAGCGTAATTCGCTTAATGATCATTTATGCGGTAACGCAAAAGAGCCGCGTAGTTTTCAAAGGAGAAACATTATGAACAAAGCAGAATTGGTAGCAGAAGTTGCAAAACTCGCTGACCTGAACAAAAAGCAGGCAGATGCAGCCGTCGCAGCAGTAATCGACGCAGTTACCTATGCCCTCAAGAAGGGTGAGAAGGTTCAGCTCGTCGGATTCGGCAGCTTCGAGGCAAAAGAGCGCGCAGCCCGCATGGGTCGCAACCCCAAGACCAAAGAAGAGATCAAGATCCCTGCAACAAAAGTTGCAACCTTCAAAGCCGGCAAAGCTCTTAAGGACGCAGTTGCTGACTGATTAAACCTGAAATGAAAAAGCATCCGGAAGATCGGGTGCTTTTTTCATTTTCTGCTTGACAGGCATATTGTTTTCTGATATATTTGCGGATGCAAAAACAAAGAAGGCTCTGCCTCACCCTCAGAACTGTCGAAAGGGTCAATAAAAAACCTTGTAAATCAGGGTGTTTTGTTGTGCGGGCGCTTTGCGTCCGTTTTGTTTTTTAAGCTGAAGAAGTATATAAACGCAAGGAAATGTACAAAGGAGTTGTTGCAACATAGCAAACCAGGTCCACGAGATCAATGAGGAAATAATCGATCGTGAGGTCCGCCTTATAGGGGCAGACGGCGAGCAGCTGGGGATCATGTCTTCTGAAGAAGCGCTTAAACACGCTGAAGAACAGGGCTATGATCTTGTCAAGATCGCGCCCAATGCCGTTCCGCCCGTTTGCAGGATAATGGATTACGGCAAGTTCCGCTTCGAGCAGACAAAAAAAGAAAAGGAAGCCAAGAAGAACCAGCACGTGATCGAGATAAAAGAGATCCGCATGTCGCCTCATATAGACGATAACGATTTCAATACCAAAGTCAGTGCCGCCAGAAAATTCCTGGCCCAGGGCAACAGGGTCAAAGTAGCTGTCAGGTTCAGAGGCCGTGAAATGGCTCATACCGAGATCGGCAAAGAGATCCTTGAGGATTTTGCCAAGCAGTGTGAGGATGTGGCAACAATGGACAAAGGCGCGAAACTTGAGGGGAGAATGATGAGCATTTTCCTCAGCGCGAAACCGACTGCGCCGGCCAAAAAGTCCGGCAAACCCAAACAGCCCAGACAGGAGGCTCCTGCGGAAAAGCCGGAAGCAGCTCCCGAAACCTCTGAGGATGTCAAAGAAGATTAATATTTCTATGAAGGAGAGATACAGATAATGCCTAAGATGAAAACGCACTCCGGTGCAAAAAAGAGATTCAACCTGACCAAGACAGGCAAAGTCAAACGCGCGCACGCATTCAAGAGCCATATCCTGACAAAGAAGGATGCGAAACGCTGCAGAAGGCTCCGCAGCGAGGCTTACGCAGATGTGACAAACGAAGCTACGATCAAAAAAATGATCCCTTACAAATAAGGGTGTCCGTAAATATCAGGAGGTATAAGTAATGGCAAGAGTTAAAGGCGCGATGATGACGCGCAAGCACAGAAATAAAATTTTAGGTCTCGCGAAGGGATACTGGGGCAACAAGTCCCGCCATTTCAAGATGGCAAATGAGCAGATGATGAAATCCGGCCGCTATGCGTATATCGGCCGCAAACAGAAGAAACGCGAATTCAGACAGCTCTGGATCACCCGTATCAGCGCAGGCTGCAAGGCCAACGGAATGAACTACTCCACATTTATGCACGGCCTCAAGACAGCCGGTATCGGGATGAACCGCAAGATGCTCTCCGAGATGGCAATCCATGAGCCTTCCGCTTTTGCAGATCTCTGCAAGGTAGCCAAGGAAGCAAACGCATAACCCTATCTTAATCGTTGAGATATACTCCGGGCGCAAGGACTCAGTCCATGCGCCCGGTTTTTGTTTTTTCAATTGTTTACGGGTACCGCAAGTGCGGAAAAGGGGTAGGTGTTTTTGAGCTTTTCAACAGCAGAAGCAGCCGACTTTTCTTTATCGAATACGCCGAACACTGCGCTGCCGGAGCCTGTCATGACCGTGCCGAGGGCGCCTTCTTCGAGGAATGTGTTCTTTATCTCTTTAACTGTATTGAACTCCCTCCCTCCGACATCCTCGAAAACATTGTACATGCGCCGCGATACTCCCGGAAGGTCGCTTTTTCCGAGCGCGGTTATGATACCTTCGGTATCAGGATGAAAGACCCGTCTGATATGATCCAGTCTTCTGTACATCTCGGGGGTAGAAAGAGAAAAGGAGGGCTTGCATACCGCAATAAAGCAGTCCGGGAGAGGAGGCAGTTTACTGAGTTTCTCGCCTCTGCCCTCCGCGAGGCAGGTGCCTCCTTCAAGACAGAACGCGACATCAGACCCGACCTTATTTGCTATCTCAAAGAGCCTGTCCCTTTCAAGCGCGCCGGGGTAGAGCCTGTCGAGCGCTCTCAGTACTGCAGCAGCGTCCGAGGAACCTCCCGCCATCCCTGAGCCGACGGGGATTTTTTTATCAAGCCTGATCCTGAGCCCGTCTTTTATGCGTGCCTCTTCGAAAAACAGCGAAGCTGCTGCAACTGCAAGGTTCTTGATATCGCCGGGGATATATCCGAAATTTGAAGAGGAAGAAATGATCCCGCTTGTATCCTGTTCAATGAAGACGGTATCGCATATAGAAATACTCTGCATGATCATCCTGAGCTCATGATAGCCGTCTTCTCTCTTTGAGAGCACATCCAGTGAGATATTCAGTTTTGCATATGCTTTTTCTTCGGTCATTTAAGGTCTCTCTTTATATCGCCGCATATTTTTTTTAGCTCATCAAGCGTACTCACACGCACAAGCGCTTCTTTGTATACCCCCGAGTGTGCCACCCCGTGCAGATACCAGGGCACCTGGTGCCTGGCTTCCAGAAGCGCGTATCTCTCGCCGGTGATCCCGCTCAGTCTCTCGATCTGTGCGAAAGCCGTGTCCATTTTTTCGGCAAGAGAAGGGGGAGCGGGTATTTCTGTGCCGTTTAATAGCGCGTTTGCTTCCCTGAATATCCAGGGATTTCCGAATGAACCTCTGGCGACAGCAGTCATATCGCAGCCCGTGTATTTTAAAAGATGCACCGCGTCTTCTGCCGTAAAGATGTCTCCGTTGGCAGAGACCGGTATATTAACGGCTTTTTTCACATCTCTTATGATATCCGGATCCGAGCGGCCCGAGTACATCTGGACTCTGGTCCTGCCGTGTATGCAGATCATGTCAGCTCCGGAGTCTTCACACATCCTCGCAAATTCCACTGCGTTTACATGCCCGCTGTCCGGACCCTTGCGGAATTTGACTGTCACAGGGACCGAAACGGCTGCTTTTACAGCCTTTATGATCGAAGACGCGAGGGGAAGGTCGCTCATAAGCGCGCTTCCGTCTCCGGCTCTGACTATCTTGCCCACGGGACAGCCCATATTAATATCGAGTATCTGCGCCTTGGATATCTCCAGCGCGAGAGACGCCGCTTCCGCCATTACATCGGGCTCGTGCCCGAAGATCTGGCAGGCAAGCGGCATATCTTTTCCGGAGGAGTAAAGAAGCGACTTCGTCTTTTCGTCTTTATAGACCAGGGCCTTCGCGCTTACCATTTCAGTCACGGTCAGCGCCGCCCCCATGGACGAGCATATCTCTCGAAAGGCAAAATCGCTCACGCCCGCCATGGGCGCGAGCGAAAAACGTCCATTGATCTCTGTGTTGCCGAGTTTAAGCATCGCCATACAGATCGAGGCCGACCGGGCAGTGGTCGGAGCCCTGGATCTCAGAGAGGATATAAGCGCTCTTTATGCTGTCCTTCATCCTGTCGGAGACAAGAAAATAGTCTATTCTCCAGCCTGTGTTCCTCTCTCTGGCGGCTGCTCTGTAGCTCCACCAGGAATACGCGCCTGTGAGGTCGGGGTAGAGATATCTGAAGGTATCCGTAAAGCCCGCGCCGAGAAGCTCGGAGAACTTTTCGCGCTCCTCATAGGAGAAGCCGGGATTTCCAATGTTTTCCTTCGGATTCTTGAGGTCTATCTCCTCGTGAGCAACGTTCATGTCCCCGCAGACTATGACGCCCTTATTCTTATCCAGAGCACACAGATAATCTCTGAAAGCATTCTCCCACGCCATGCGGAAATCAAGCCTCTTCAGCTCCGGCTGGGCATTGGGTGTGTATACGCAGACAAGGAAAAACTTATCATATTCCAGAGTAACTGTCCTGCCCTCAGTGTCCAGCTCCGGGACATCTATGCCGTATCTTACGGAAAGGGGAGAATGCTTTGTGAAAATACAGGTGCCGGAATAGCCCTTCTTCTCGGCATAGTTCCAGTAGGACTCATAGCCTTCAAAGCTGAGGTCGATCTGCCCTTCCTGCAGCTTTGTCTCCTGAATGCAGAAAAAATCCGCATCAAGTCCTCTGAAGCTCTCCTCAAAGCCTTTTTTACAGGCAGCCCGGAGCCCGTTTACATTCCAGGATATAAATCTCATTTGGCATTTCCTCTCGCGTCGCTTAGTGATGCGTTTCTGAGCCTTTCAGGAGTCCCTGCCTTCCTGGTGAAGGTATCCTCCCGTCTTAAAGCCGTCAGGCGGTTTATTGGCACTCCCTGTTGCATGAACTTTATCTCATAGTCTGTCATGAAGTCGGATATACCGGAAGCATGAAGATCATTTGTTATATCCCTTAAAGTCCAGCACTCGGCTTTGAACTGATCGATGCTCCATTCGAAAAGCGGCAGATTGTCCGTCTTGAAGCGGATCTCGCCCCCTATCGGAAGGATGTCGGCATAGCTTCTCAGAAACGACGGAGCGGTGAGACGGAACTTGGCATCTCTGCTCTTTGGCCAGGGGTCGCAGAAATTGATATATATTATGTCAACCTCATTGGTATCGAACATGTCGTTTATGTTCGCAGCGTCCCCGTCTATAAAATAGACGTTCTTTATCTCCCTGTCGCGTACTCTCTCCATGGCCGTGACCATGGCATCCGGGACCTTTTCCAGCGCGATGAACAGAACGTCCGGGTTCGCTTCTGCGATGTCGCAGGTGAAAGCGCCCTTGCCGCATCCGATCTCGAGCGCCATTTTTTCATATTTGAGCGCTTTTCTCCAGTCGCCTTTAAAGCCCTCCGGATTTTCGAAAAGAAGGCCCTCGCACTCTGCGATCCGTTTTGTCAGGTTTGGTTTGTGTCTCATTCTCATGTAGGAAATTCTATCACAACAGATATAAAAGTGCAAATTGCAATGAAAGATGCTTTATGTTATTATCCCCCTATGAGAAGAAATCTTTCAGGTCTGATACTGTTTGTTGTTGTTCTTGCCGTCGCCGCCTTCGCGGTCATTGCCGTTTTTTCCAAAGGCAGGCTGAGAAACGCTCCGGAACGGGAAGCGGAGGTCTCCGCAGATCCCCATGAGGGCATGGTCTATATCTGGGACGGATTCGATTTCGTCTGGATGACGCCCGAGGAAGGCGTTCCCGTAAATACGATCGGCGAAGAGGACATGACGCTTGAGGGCGGAGTACCTGTATATACAGGAAGCGCATATACGGCCGAGAGAGGAATAGACGTCTCAGAGCACCAGTATAACGTGGACTGGAACGCTGTAAAAAACTCCGGGATGTCTTTTGCCTACATAAGAGCCGGCCGCAGAGGCTGTACCGAGGGCGGGCTGTTTAAGGACCCGTGGTTCGAAACAAATTATCAGGGTGCGAAAGCTGCCGGGCTCAAGGTCGGCGTCTACTTCTTTTCCCAGGCTGTAAACGCGACAGAAGCAGCGGAGGAGGCGGAATTTCTCCTGGATATAATAAAAGACAAGGAGATAGATCTCCCTGTCGCCTATGATCTGGAGCGCGTGGAAAACGAGCCGAGCACCCGGATAGACGGACTGATCGACCGTGAGACAGGAAAAGGAAAAAATAAAGACCTTCTCACATCGCTTCCCAAGGCCTTCCTGACTGTGATAGAGGCCAGGGGCTATAAGCCCTGCCTGTACTTAAACCGTGTGCAGGGCTATTACTGGTATCACATGAAGGAGCTTTCGGATTATATGCTCTGGGTCTCGAATCCGCTTATCGAGGGCGATTCGATCCCGAGGTTCTATTACGCGCACGACATCTGGCAGTATACGACCGATGCCTCCGTCCCCGGCGTCGAAGGACCTGTGGATGTGAATCTGATGTTTGTGCCGAAAACAGAATAATTTTGATAGCTTAAATGAGGCATGACAGGTCAAAATACCGACTGTCATGCCTCAATCTTTTGCTACGCAACGGTTATGACACCATGACAGGTGGAAGCGCTATATACCCTGCCTGTCACAGCTGTTATTCATAATAATAAGAAGACCAATATCACGCTCAACCTGTCATCCTGTCATAAACCATGTAATACCAATGGATCTGACCATGACAGGTGCTTTTTTTACCTGTCATAGCACAGTGAAACATTATTGATGACAGTTCGAAGCGGGTGACAGCTCAAAATAACAGCTGTCACCCTTCAAACCCTTGTGGCGCAAGGGAGATGACAGCATGACAGCAAAAGCGTATGACAGCCCCTGCTGTCATCACATATTATGTAAACCATATAGAGTGACAGCAGCACTTAAGCTGTCATCCTGTCATCAATCCTGTGTTTTCAATGCTTTGAGCGATGACAGCTTGATCTTTAAACTGTCATCACTGTCATCGGGTCAATAATCGGTATATTCCATTGAATGCAATGCTTCTTTTTATATCAGAAACATAAATGATTATAATTGCCTACGGGGTAAATGGATGATATTATTAATTATATTTCAAGGTCTGGTGACAGACAGAAAACGGAGAAAACATGATAAGCTTATGTAACGGCTGGGAGTTTGATTATAACTGGAGCGAGGAATTTGCACGCTTTGAAACGGTAGCGGAAAGCGTGAGGCTGCCTCATAATGTAAAGGAGCTTCCTCTTCATTGCAGCTCTCCCTCGGACTATGAGACTGTATGCGGATACCGGAGAATAATCGATGCTCCTGCGGATTGGGCCGGAAAGAGAGTCTTTCTTCAACTCGACGGAGCAGCGCATATCGCGACCGTTTTTTTGAACGGGAAAGAGCTCGGCAGCCACAGATGCGGATATACCGCTTTCAGGACAGAGCTTACGGAAGAACTGAAGACCGGAAGCAGAAACGAGCTCGCTGTCAAGCTGGACTGCACAGAAAACAAGGACATTCCGCCCTTCGGTTTTGTGATCGATTATCTTACATACGGGGGACTGTACAGGGAGGCGTGGCTCGATGTGAGGCCCGAAAACCACATTGAAGACCTCTTCGTATACGCCTCAGATGACGAGATCGTTCGCTGCAGAGTAAAGACTTCAGAAACGGGGGGCAGTCTGGAAGTGCGGATAGTTTCACCGGAAGGTGAGACGGTCGGCCTGTACACCGGAAATGAGAGGTGTTTCGATATCCCGGTTGAAAACGCGAAATTGTGGGATGTCGATAACCCGAACATATATTCCTGCAAAGCCGTGCTCACGGACGGGGAAACGGATGAAAAAACAGAGAGATTCGGCTTCAGAAGAGCCGAATTCAAAGCGGACGGTTTCTATTTGAACGGGAAAAAGCTTTTCCTGAGGGGACTAAACCGCCATCAGTGCTATCCGTATATAGGCTATGCGGCTCCGGAGAGACTTCAGAGACAGGATGCTTACATATTAAAGCACGAACTCGGATGTACCGCTGTCAGGACCTCACATTATCCCCAAAGCCAGTATTTTATTGACGAGTGCGACAGGGAGGGACTGCCGGTGTTTACCGAGATCCCCGGATGGCAGCATATCGGAGATCTGAGCTGGCAGGATCAGGCTGTAGAAAACGTGCGCGAGATGATTGAACAGTACAGAAATCATCCTTCTATCGTCCTCTGGGGAGTAAGGATCAATGAGAGTCAGGACAATGACCCGTTTTACAGACGCACAAACAGACTTGCGCGTGAGCTTGACCCTTCGAGACAGACAGGCGGAGTCCGGTATATTACGAAATCGAGTCTTCTGGAGGATGTTTATACTTTCAACGATTTTTCGCATAATGGAGAAAACGGCGGAGTATTGAGAAAGTATGATGTTACTCCCGACATGTCAAAAGGTTTTCTTATTTCAGAGCATAGCGGGCATATGTTTCCCACCAAAGCTTTTGACCCGTGGCTGAAGCGCCAGCAGCAGGCGATAAGACACGCCACTGTATTGAACGATGCCATGGCCGATAACGAGCATGCCGGATGCTTCGGCTGGTGTATGTTCGATTATGCGACACACAGGGACTTCGGTTCCGGAGACAGGATCTGCTACCACGGTGTTACGGACGCGTTTAGAAACCCCAAAACCGCAGCTGCCCTTTACGCGAGTCAGGGCGATGAAAGTGCTGTTCTGGAAACAGGCTCTCCGATGGCGATCGGTGACTACAGCGCAACGGAAGTCGGGACCGTATATTTATTTACAAATGCGGATAAGGTCCTTGTCTACAGGGACGGTGTTCTTGACAGGGAAGTATCGGAAACTCCTTTCAAGGCTCTTCCGCACGGTCCGTTGCCCTTTGAGGCGGGAGTCAACGACTGGGGAGGACAGAGCGCCGTATGGCGCTTCGATGCGGTAAAGGACGGGGAAGTTGTTTCTTCAGTTACGAGAAGTCCTTCTGCCGAGCTTCACATCGAGACGGACCTGAGCTGCATCGCTCTCACCGAAGGCGATAAATATGACGCATCTGCCGTACGCATCCAAATAAAGGACAAAAACGGCTGCACTGCTTCTTACGCTCAGATTCCGTTAAAGATCGAAGCAGAAGGACCGGTCAGACTTCTGGGTCCGGATATTGTTACGGCAGAGGGCGGAATGACGGGAGTATATATCGGAACAACAGGGGAGAAGGGAGCGGGTTCTGTAAAGATTTCTTCTCTGGGATTTGAGAGCGTGACAGTAAGATTTATAGTAAATTGAGATATCGAAAAATGCAGGAATTCTTCTGACATATTGCACAAAAATATTTAACTGAATTTGTTCAAACTGCTGAAATCGGACGGCATTGCCGACGGATTCGTTGACAATGCAGTCGGTTCTGATATAATCTTAATTTATGCTTTGGTAACAGAGCCATGCATTTTTTGAAGCAGTATATTACCCGCACAGCGGGAAAAAATAGAAAGGACTACCAAAATGAAAAAGTATTTAGCACTTCTCCTGGCTCTCTGTATGGTATTTGCACTTGCAGCCTGCGGACAGGCTGCAGCACCTGCACAGGAAGCCGCACCTGCACAGGAGGCCGCTCCTGCAGAAGAGCCCGCCGCAACAGGCGCCCTGAAGATCTGGGTCGCCGAGGCTGTCGTCGACTTCACTAAGGAGCAGGTCGCCAGCTTTATGGCTGACCATCCCGAATATGCCGGCTACACCGTCAGCGTCGAGCCCGTCGGCGAGGGTGACGCCGCCTCCAACATGCTGATGGATGTCGAAGCAGGCGCTGACATTTTCGGCTTCCCGCAGGACCAGCTGGCCCGTCTGGTTGCCGCTGATGCGCTGATTCCTCTGTCTGACGAGAACGCCGCTATCGTCGCTGACGAGAATGACGCAGGTTCCGTCGCTGCAGCCACAATGGCAGGCACTGTTTACGCCTACCCCCTGACCTCCGACAACGGTTACTTCCTCTACTACGATAAGTCCGTCATAAGCGATCCTTCCACACTCGAAGGAATAATTGCAGACTGCGAAGCAGCAGGCAAGAGCTTTTACTACGACCTGCGCAGCGGCTGGTACATGCCCGCATTCTTCTTCGGTGCCGGCTGCACCCTGACCTATGACACCGATGATTCCGGTGCCTTCACCAAATGCAATATCGACTATGCTTCCGATGCAGGTCTCGGTGCTCTGAAAGCTCTGATTGCTCTGCACAAGTCTCCCGCTTTCGTCAACGGATCTTCTGTCTCTAACGCCACCAACGCTGCCGCTATCATTGACGGTACCTGGGACGCTGATGCAGCCAAGGAACTTTTCGGTGAGAACTACGCCTGCGCAAAGCTCCCCACTGTTGAGATCAACGGCACTGCCACTCAGCTTGGCGGCTTCGGCGGATTCAAACTTCTGGGTGTAAAGCCTCAGACCGATGAGACCAAGCTCGCTCTCTGCGACGACCTGGCCCTCTTCCTCTCCAGCGGTGATGTCCAGCTTGCCCGCTACAACGTTGTTTTCTGGGGCCCCTCCAACATCGCTGCCAAGGCTGATCCCGCTGTCCAGGCCGACGAGGCTCTGGCTGCACTCGGCGCTCAGCTCGCATTCACTGTGCCTCAGGGCCAGTACCCCGGTGAATACTGGAGCCTCTCAGAGGCACTCGGTGACGACATCATTGCCGGCAAATATGACACCGCTGACGATGCCGCGCTGATGGAAGCTCTGCAGAACTTCCAGGATACCTGCATTTCCTACGCAGGCTGATAATTGACTATTTCAAGGCAGGGCATAATTGTTGCCCTGCCTTGCTTGTAAAGGGGAGATAATATGGACGAAAAAAAACGGGGGAATTTCGGCTTTTTAAAATGGCTGGGCAATGATCTGAAGGATATTGGTCAGACCTTTGCCCGCGGAGATTGGAAGACCAGGCTCTCCTTCCTCATCATGGGCTTCGGCCAGCTTTGCCGGGGCCAGATCGTGCGCGGTTTGTCATTGCTGGCGCTGCAGGGCGGTCTGCTGTATTTCATTTTCGGCTTCGGCTGGCAGTATCTGACAAAGATCCTGACGCTGGGCACTGTCGAGACGCACCGTGAAGGCCGCGTTACTGTATACGGGCATAACAGCTTTTTCATTCTTCTCTACGGCATTCTGGTCATCGTAGCCGTGCTCGCGCTGATCTATCTGTGGCGTTTGAACCTGCGGCAGAACCGGGACGCTGAACACCTTCTGTCCATTGGAAAACGGCTGCCAAGCAATAAGGAGGATCTGGGTTCGCTATTAGACAAGAACTTTGACAAGACCCTGCTCGCACTTCCTGTTCTTGGTATCTTCATTTTCACGGTGTTGCCGATCATCTTCATGATCTGCATTGCCTTTACCAATTATGATGTTACCCACCAGCCGCCTTCCAAGCTCTTTACATGGGTCGGCCTGCAGAACTTCAAAGAACTGTTCGGCATCGGAGGCACAGGAAACTTCGGCGGCACTTTCTTTTACGTGCTTGGCTGGACTTTGCTCTGGGCTTTCTTTGCAACCTTCCTTACATATTTTCTTGGAATGGCGGTCGCGATACTGATAAACAAAAAAGGCATAAAGCTAAAAAAACTCTGGCGTACGATTCTGGTGCTCACTATCGCTGTGCCTCAGTTCGTGTCTCTGCTTTATGTGGGCAAGATGTTCGCAGTGGACGGCCTGGTCAATGCCTTCCTGATGAGATGGGGCTGGATCAGCACTCCGATCAACTTCTGGGCGAACGCAACGAGCGCGCGAGTGCTGATCATACTTATCAACCTCTGGATCGGTATTCCCTATACGATGCTGATCGTAACTGGCCTGCTGATGAATATCCCTGCGGAGCTCTACGAGAGCGCGCGCATTGACGGCGCCAACGCTTTTCAGTCTTTCCGTAAGATCACACTGCCGTATATGCTCTTTGTCACCGGCCCCTTCCTGCTCACGCAGTTCATCGGCAATCTCAATAATTTTAACGTCATATTCCTGCTGAACCAGGGCAACCCGAAGAGCCTGGAACTGACAAACAACGCCGGCGCGACCGACCTTCTGGTCACCTGGCTCTACAAAATGACGATCAACGACTCCAACTACAAGATCGCGGCAGTCATCGGTATCATGGTCTTCATCGTCACTGCGGTGATCTCCCTGATCGTGTACAACGTTCTGCCGTCCGTCAAAGATGAGGAGGGATTCCAATAATGAAAAGAAGGAAACGTATTGTAAACACGATATGTTATATCGTTCTCATACTGATCAGCGTCATATGGCTGTTCCCCTTCTTCGGGCTTGTGCTGCAGTCCTTCCGCGGCGAGAGTGGCGGCATGGTCAGCTATCTTGTCCCGCAAGAATGGTCTATGAAGAATTATCAGTTCCTATTCGGAAGTAACAGCAAATTCCTGAAATGGTACAGTAACACTCTGATTATCGCACTCTTTGTGTCGGTCCTGCAGACCATAGTGATCATCAGCGTCAGCTACGCGCTGAGCCGCATGCGTTTTAACGGCCGCAAGGCACTGATGAACATATGGCTGGTGCTGGGCATGTTCCCGGGCTTCCTCACGATGATTTGCCTGTACTTCCTGCTTAAGGCCCTGCACCTGACCGAAGCCGGCGCCATCCCGGGCTTGATCCTCATCTCGGTGGCCAGCTCCGGTATGGGCTATTACGTCTGTAAGGGATACTTCGATACGATTCCGAGAGCACTGGACGAGGCCGCCATCATCGACGGCGCGACCCGCGCGCAGATTCTTTGGAAGATGATCATCCCCATGTCCAAGCCGATCATTATTTACACCGCGCTGGTAGCATTCATGGCTCCTTGGTGCGACTATATCTTCGCCTCCTACGTGGCCTTTGGCTACGAGAACAGCTACAACGTAGCTGTCGCAATGACACGATGGGTCTGGACGAATGACTACCAGGGCTTTTTTACCAGGTTCTGCGCCGGAGGCATTCTTGTCGCAATTCCTGTAACCGTACTGTTCATGTCACTGCAGAAATACTATGTTGAAGGTGTGACAGGCGGCGCAGTAAAAGGATGAAGAAACTCATTCTTTCAGTATTAATACTGTCACTTATACTGTCAGGCTGCGCGAAAACGCAGCCTGAGTCTTCATCAATTATATCGATCGACGATGACTACCGTACTGCTTATCAGGTTTTCGTATACTCTTTCTGTGACTCGAACGGAGACGGGATCGGAGATCTTAAAGGGCTTGAATCAAAACTCGATTACATAGGGGATAAGGGCATGGGCTTTGACAGGATATGGACTCTTCCTGTATTCCCATCCCCGAGTTATCACAAATACGATGTTGCGGATTATACGGATATCGATCCGGAATACGGAACATTGGAAGATTTCGATTCCCTTGTCTCAAAATGTTCGGAAAGAGGAATCGACCTTATTCTCGATCTGCCTGTAAATCACACTTCATCTGAGCATCCGTGGTTTGTTTCTGCCTGCAATTATCTGAAGAGTCTCGCCCCGGGGGCTGAGCCTTCTTCAGAAAAAAATCCTTATTATGATTACTATAATTTTTCAAGAGATCCGAGAGACGGGTATACGAACATAGAGGGGACATCCTGGTACTATGAGTCGAGATTTGTCTCTTCAATGCCTGATCTGAATCTCTCGAGCGACAGGGTTAAAAATGAATTGGAAGAAATACTTGAGTTCTGGCTGAAACGCGGTGTTTCGGGCTTCAGGCTCGATGCCTGCACGTCTTTCTATACGGGAGACAGTACGAAGTCCATCGAATTTCTGACCTGGCTGAACGCTAAGGCAAAGGAGATCGATCCTTCATGCTATCTTGTCGGTGAAGTCTGGGCGGACCAGACTTCCTATGCACTGTATTATGAAAGCGGCATAGATTCTGTTTTTGATTTTCAGTTTTCAGGAGCTGAGGGTATAATCGCGCGGGTCGTCAATGGTACAGCACCGGCATCTCTGTACGCAACAGCTATGGAGTCCGAGGAGAAGCTCTATGCTTCATACAACGAAAACTATATAAATGCGCCGTTTTATACGAATCACGATATGGCACGCTCGGCAGGTTATTATGCATGGGACGACGGCACAAAGACTAAGATAGCAGGAGCCCTGAATCTTCTTATGGGGGGATGCAGCTATACATACTATGGCGAAGAACTGGGAATGAAAGGTTCAGGTAAAGACGAGAATAAGCGGGCGCCCATGTATTGGAGCGATGATCCCGAATATATCGGGTTATGCGGCGGTCCGAAAGAAATGGACAGGTTTGAGATGAAGTTCCCGTCTTTGGAAGATCAGCAAAAGGATCCTCTCTCTGTGTTCAACTATTATAAACAAGCAGTCCATATAAGAAGAGCATATCCGCAGATCGCAAGGGGAAGGACTGTTGCAGAAGCTTCGCTATGCAGCGATACAGCCTGTGGTTTCTACAAAATATCAGAGAAGTATGGGAATATCCTTACGGTTATAAATCTGTCGGAAAATGAAAAAACATTCCAGCTCGACGGCGCGGGTGCTGAATACACTGAGATATCTGAACAGCTCAATACATCAGATGAGAGATCCTCAATAGAAGGGACACTGCTTACCGTTCCCGCATACGGGATAGTGATCCTGGAGAAAAAAGGATAAACAGGGATATCAAAAAAATTTACGTAAAATAATTATGGTAAACTAATCAGAGCAAATTAAAACCACCCTTGGGAGGGTGGTTTTATATTTATCCGACTGTATTTTCCAGAACTCCGATCCCGTCGATCTCACATCGGACGACGTCACCGGGTTTGAGGAACGTCGGTGGATCCATTCCCATTCCGACCCCGGATGGAGTACCCATTGCGATTACCGTTCCTGCCTTCAGCGTAATGCCCTGCGTCAGATCCGCGATCGCCCCTTCAATGGTCTGTATCATCCGGGAGGTTATGCTCTTCTGCCTGAGTTCTCCATTTACAAAGCACCTGATGCCTAGTGCGTAAATATCTCCAAGCTCATCCGGCGTTACGATGCAGGGTCCCATTGCCGTAAACCCGTCAAGGCTCTTGCCTACATACCACTGTTTGTGCCGCGTCTGCAGATTTCTGGCGCTGATATCGTTGAATACGGTATAACCGAATACATATTTGAGTGCCTCTGCCGGTTTTACGTTTTTTGCGTCCTTTCCCAGAACAACTCCCAGCTCGACCTCATAATCGAGGCTGTCAACGTATCCGGGATAGCTTGGTATCAGTGCGCCCGGGCCAATAGCCTCGCTGCAGCGTTTTGCAAAGTATATCGTATACGGGCGCTCACCGCCGAAGGCTTCTTTCGAGAACTTGCCCGCCTCTGCAGCGTGATCGGAATAGTTTATCCCGAGACACATGATATCCTGTCTCGGATGCACGATTGGGGAGAGCAGCGTGTAACCCGAAAGGGCAGCCCCGAGCGAAAGAGAATCTCCAGAACCTGGCGCAAAACCATCTATCAGCTCGTTCATGTCCTTAAAACCGGTGACTTCATAAAGTGCTCCGTCTTTTTCAGCGGCCGGTATCTCTTTTCCTTTGAATAATACGGTGTAAAGCTTCACGGGTCATGCCTCCTTTTCAGCTGTGTCTGTCATTTCCTGCGGAAATGATTTTTTCCTGTTTATGATGAGCATTACGGCCGAGAATACGACAAGTATCGCAGCGAGCAGCTGTGAGACTCTGATATCGGTGTGCCCGATATAAAGGCTGTCTGTCCTCAGACCTTCTATCCAGAACCTGCCTATCCCATAGAGAAGGAAATACAGGAGGGTAAAGTGCCCGTCGTATTTTCTCCTGTTCTTTTTGAGCAGCACACACAAAAAAATGAAAATGCACAGATTCCAGAGACTTTCATAAAGAAAGGTGGGATGAACAAAGATCGTATTGCCTGAGGGATCTGTAAGACCCATGCGGCAAAAGATGCCGGTTTCTGCTCCGAAGGCTTCGCGGTTAAAGAAATTGCCCCACCTCCCGAAGATCTGGCCTATCAGAAGGCCCATGATAATCAGATCGAGCATAGCGAAAGGTTTGATCTTTTTGACCTTGCAGACAATGAGCAGAGTTATCACTCCTGCTATTATGCCGCCGTAAATCGCAAGTCCGCCGTTCCAGAAAGCAAGGAGCTCATTCGGGTGAAGGGAATAATAATCCCACTGAAATGCGACAAAATATGCTCTTGCTCCGAGTATGCCGATCGGCATTACAAAAAGAATCACGTCGTAGACATTGTCGGATTTGAGGGAAAACTTCTTCGCGTTTGCAGAGCAGAAGAGGATAGCTATGAGAAACCCGAGCCCTATGACTATACCGTAGAGATATATGTTCCTGCCGAAGACCGTGATATAAGCAGGAGGATCTATGGTCAGATTCCCAAGCATCGGAAAGCTGATAACGGAGTCCCTCTGTATCGTATCAAAAAGAAGCAAAAAGAAGTTATCAGACATTTCCGGCATCTCCGTTCTTTACGGGATTAATAACGGACATGGCAAGCCTGTCATCCGAGAGATTTTCTTTTATGAAATCCAGGCAGTCCCCGGGCATTACGGAATCAAGGCACTGCGCGGATATCATCGGATCATATCCGGAAAACATTCCGTCCATAAGACTGAGACATACTCCTTCAAAGTCTTCCAGACTCTTGATCAGACTGCCGTACAGAGCTCTCTTTATACGTTTGAAATAGCTCTCCTCTATGCCGTTTTCGCAGACATCTTTTACGGCTTCCCTGAATCTTTCAAATACAGCCGAGGGGTCTCTGGATTCACCTTCAATAAATATCGTTCCGAGATCGCAGGAGAAGTCCGTATCATAGCCGAAACCGGGATTCAGCAGACCCTTTTTGTACAGACCGTTATAGAATCCGGACGAGGTGCCCAAAAGGAGATTGAGAGACAGCGTCGCGGTAAGCTTCTGTTTCAGCAGCAGATCTCCATGTTCCGGTTTTATCTTTGAACCGAACAGAAACTGGGGAAGAGAGACTTCCATAGCTTCTTCCCTGAACCTTTCATGGGGAACAGTGCCTTCATCAGGACCGAAATCAGCTTCGGGCATTGTTCCGCATTCTGCAGTGACCGTTTCAAGAGCTATGTCGTATATTTTCTCCGCCTCTACAGGTCCCTCGACTATCAAAACCATATTGATCGGGTTATAGAAGACCCTGTGGCAGTCATATAGAGTTTGGTCTGTGATACCTGCAATCGATTCCACAGTACCTGCGATCTCGTCTCTGATGGGATGGGAGCTGTAGAGAAGCTTTAAAAAATTGTAGTAGATCCTGTTTCCCGGACTGTCTTCTCCCATCATGATCTCCTGCCCGATTATGCCCTGCTCCTTTTGAACAGTTTCAGCCGTGAAATAAGGAGTAGAAACGAATTTGAGAAGCATTCGCAGATTCTCTTCAAAAGACTCTGTGCTCTCAAAGTAGTAACAGGTGACATCCGAAGCAGTAAAAGCGTTCGGATTTGCTCCGTTTGCAGCGAGTACTTCCAGTGCGTTTTCTCCGTCGGGCATATCGAACATCTTGTGCTCCAGAAAGTGGGCGATGCCTGCCGGGGTATCAATAAGCTCTCCGTCAAGTCTGAAGCGCCTCCAGGCTCCACCGTAGCGGGTCGCAAAAACGGCATATCCCGTCACGAACTCAGGCTTTTCTATAACTTTAATCCTGAGACCGTTGGGAAGCACGCCGGAAAAGACCTTCTCGCCAATACGGGTATAATCTTTATGCTCCATGTTATTCATTATCCGAACCCTCCGTACCTTTGAGGAAATAAATCTGGTCGCACACGACACTGTTTGCCACTTCGACCACATCGTCTTTGCTGACGTTCATAAGGTCTTCTATCCGGTCGTTCGGTGAAATATCTTCGCCTTCAAGCATTCTCTGGAAATAAAATCCTTCAAGAGACTGGGGACTGTCAGAGACCATGCGGTATGAGGAACTGAGGCCTGCTCTTGCAGCGGAGAACTCATAGTCGGAGATCTCTCCTCTTTTTACGGCTTCGAGCTGGGCAAATATCTCGTCCCTGGCTTTCTCATAGTTGGAGGAGTCTATGCCGGAGTTGACAAGCATAATCCCTTTGGCTACATCCGTAAAGGAACTTGCATAATAGGCAAGCGACAGCTTCTCTCTCACGTTCATGAAAAGCTTGGATGTAACGGTCCCGCCGAAGATCGCGTTGAACAATGAGATAGCTGCAACATTTCTTTCCTCCATGCACTCACCGAGGCGGAAACCTATTGAAAGCTTGCCCTGGCCGACATCAAGAACTTCTTCGGTGTATCTCGGAGCTTCCTCAACGGAATTCATGCGCACGTCTGTTCCGATATCGGTGTTTATGTTTCCGCGCGGCAGAGTGAAAAGAGACTCCGAGAGGCGGCAAGCAATCTCATCGGGATCTTCCGAGCCCACAAAGAAGATTTCTATCGGGCTCTCTGAGAGAAGCTTCCTGAAATGCTTGGTCAGTTTGGTATAATAAATGCTCTCTGCCTGCTTCTCTTCACCGATCGAGCTTACACCGTAGTCTTCAAAGGCGCACATCTCTTCTATACATCTGGATACGGCGTATGTGCGCTTGTCATTTATACGGCTGCGAATACGGTCCAGGAGAACAGTTTTTTCCTGTTCGACATAGTCGGGAAGAAGCAGACCCCCTCTTGTAACCGGGTTTAAAAGCATTTCACAGGTAAGCGATATTACGTCCCCGGTTACGGATTCACCTGAGGGAAGATATTTCGCATCCGGGAAGTAAGAGGCAAAGCCGACGGAATGTATCTCACCCGTCTTCCTGACCGTGGGATTAACACCGGACCCGTACAACTCCTCCATACGTGCAGAAAGCTTCTCCATATCGGGATATGACGAGCTGCCCCTCGAAAGAACAGAGACAACTGCCGCATCGGAAGACGCGTCTTCCCTTGTAAGCTGGGAAAGAAGACTCACAGTAAACAGAGAAGTCTTGAATTTATCGCCGGTAAGACAGTTGAGAGCAACTCCCGGCATTATTTCATTTCTTGAAAAAATCATGAGACTGCACCCCAATTGAATAATAAAATATTATACCACGCACTATGCTGCTTTGTCAGCATTTTATTGTGCATGCCTGTTAAGAAAATATACTTGACACCCGTATACTTTTGTTATATAATCCCTCAGTCGGTTAAAAAGGACAGATAATTATGGACAATGTTGAGCTTGCGCTTCTCTTTGATTTCTATGGGGATCTTCTTCCGGAAAAACAGAGAGAGTGCTGTGATCTTAAATACAATGAGGATCTTTCGCTGGCGGAGATCGCCGAACACTGCGGTATATCGCGTCAGGGCGTATGGGACAACATCAGACATGCCGAGAACACGCTGACGGAGACCGAACGGAAGCTGGGGATCGTGGAAAATTTCCTCGCGATCAGAGAAGAGCTTTCAAGGCTCGAGAAGCTCACAGAAGGTGAAGCGAAGGATGCAGTCAAAAGAATAAGGATGAGGCTCGAGAAATAATGGCATTCGAAGGACTTTCCGAAAAACTCAATAACGTATTCAAACGACTCCGCGGCAAGGGCAGACTTACCGAAGCTGATATAAGAGAAGCCATGAAAGAAGTGCGTATGGCACTTCTTGAAGCCGACGTCAACTACAAGGTGGTCAAAGAGTTTACAAACAAAGTAACCGAAAAAGCCATCGGCGCGGATGTGCTTGAATCGCTGTCTCCCGCTCAGACTGTAGTAAAGATAGTAAACGAAGAGCTCACCGCCATGATGGGCGGAGACACAAAGAAGCTCGATTTGTCAAATCCTCCGGCTGTTATCATGCTGGTAGGGCTTCAGGGCGCGGGTAAGACGACAAACGGCGCGAAGCTTGCAGGACTGCTAAAGAAGCAGAACGGTAAGCGCCCCCTGCTTGCCGCATGTGACATATACAGGCCTGCTGCAATAGAGCAGCTTGAGACTGTCGGAAGGCAACTGGATATTCCCGTGTTCCAGATGGGAAAGGAAAACCCCGTCAATATAGCAAAAGCAGCTCTGTCTCATGCAAAAAAACATGGCAATGATGTCGTTTTGCTTGATACGGCCGGGCGTCTCCACATAGACGAAGAACTCATGAACGAGCTCAAGGATATAAAGGCAGCAGTATCTCCCAACGAGATAATACTTACTGTCGACGCAATGACAGGTCAGGACGCTGTCAGAGCCGCTTCGGCATTTGACGATGCGTTGGGAATAACCGGAGTTCTCCTCACGAAGCTTGACGGTGACGCGAGAGGCGGAGCTGCACTTTCTATCAGGGCAGTTACTGGAAAGCCGATAAAGTATGTCGGTACGGGCGAAAAGCTCGACATGATCGAGCCTTTCCATCCGGACCGCATGGCGGGCAGAATTCTCGGAATGGGGGACGTGCTCACCCTGATAGAGAAGGCTGAGCAGACAGTAAATGAGAAGAAGGCTTTGGAGGCTGCGGAAAAGCTCAGACAGAACAGGTTTACTCTCTCGGATTATCTGGATCAGATGGAACAGCTGAAGAATATGGGCGATCTCGGAGACTTGGCCGCGATGATCCCGGGTATGGACGCAAAGGCCTTGAAAGGCGCCAAGATCGACGACAAGACCATGGCACGCCAGGAGGCGGTCATTAGATCAATGACTCCGAAGGAGAGAGACAATCCGCAGATTATCAATGCAAGCCGCAAAAAAAGGATCGCTGCAGGATCGGGCACGTCTGTGGTGGATGTAAACAGAGTGTTGAAGCAGCATGAGGCTATGCAGCAGATGATGAAGCAGCTTTCCGGAAAGAAAATGAGAAAGCTTCAGAAAAAGTTCGGTTCCATGGGCGGCATGTCCAAGATGCCCGGGATGGGAGGTTTCCCGGGAGGATTCGGATTTTAATAAGCGCCGCAGCGAGTTCGGCGCAAAGTATTTCAATGGTTTATTCTTAACAGGAGGTAAAGATAAATGGTTAAAATCAGACTTCGCAGAATGGGTGCAAAGAAGGCACCTTATTACCGTGTCGTGGTTGCAGATTCCCGCAGCCCGAGAGACGGAAAATTCATCGAAGAGATCGGAACCTATGATCCCGCAGCTGAGGGCAGCAAGCTCACAGTCGATATGGATCGTGTAAAGTACTGGATCTCAAACGGTGCGCAGCCCACCGATACAGTCCGCGGCCTTCTCAAGAAAATCGAGGACTGATGAGGAGCTTTCCCCAATGAAAGACTTACTGACCTACATCGTACAGAGCCTTGTCGATAACCCCGATAAGGTTTCTGTGACCGAGCGCGCTTCCGGAGGAGAGACCGTATTTGAAGTACGTGTTGCCGACGGAGATATGGGCAAGGTCATCGGGCGTCAGGGGAGGATTGTAAAGCAGATCCGCATCCTCATGAAAGCCGTTGCTGCAAGGAAAGGGAAAAAGGTTTCAGTCGAGATCCTCGACTGAAACCGCAGTTTCCTTTGCAGATGAAGATCGACATTCTTACACTTTTTCCGGATACGGTCGGCGCTGTTCTTCACGAGTCGATACTTGGAAGAGCCGCTGCCAAAGGAATAATTGAAATAAATACCGTTCAGATCCGCGACTTTACGGAGAACAGACAGAACCAGGTGGACGATTACCCTTACGGGGGAGGCTTCGGCTGCATAATGATGGCGCAGCCTCTTAAATCCTGCCTGGATTTTGTCGTTTCCGGAAATGAACAGAGGCAGATATCCCGGGAGAGAACAAGGGTTATTTACATGTCTCCCCAGGGAAAGACCTTTGACCAGGAGACTGCTAAGAGACTAAAATCGGATTATGACTGCCTTGTCCTTGTATGCGGGCACTATGAGGGAGTCGACGAACGCTTTATAGAAAGCTGTGTCGATGAGGAGATCTCACTCGGGAATTTTGTGCTGACAGGCGGAGAGATAGCTGCAATGGCCGTTGCAGACTCGGTATGCAGACTTGTGCCCGGAGTCCTCTCTGATGAGCAATGCTATACGGGGGAGAGCCATTGGGACGGGCTTTTGGAATATCCGCAATACACCAGACCGGAAATATGGGAAAACAGAAAAGTTCCTGATGTACTTCTGGGAGGAGATCATGAGAAAGTCAGGATCTGGAGAAGAAAAAAACAGCTGGAACGCACAAAGAACAAAAGACCCGACATGTGGGAAAGGTTCAGTCCGGAATCTCGGGAGGATAGAGAACTCATGATACAGATTGAAAAAGAATCCGAAGCTTTTCATTTGAATCAGCCCCTGGCGTTCCGGGAGATGACAGAAAATGATCTGGATGAGGTGCTTAGAATCACTTCAGAGGCGAGAGCGCTGATTAAAGGAAAAGGCTTTGACCAGTGGCAGGGAGAATACCCGTCAGAAACTCTTTTCAAACAAGATATTGAAAAGAATATCGGATATGTCGTTACGCATGGTGATGAGGTTTGTGCTTATTTCGTAATAACGGACACGCCCGAAGAGGATTACGAAAGCATCACAGACGGCAAATGGAGCAGTGACCTTCCGTACTGTACCATACACAGAGCTGCGGTAGCGGAAAAATACCACGGAAACGGCGTTTTTGCCTTTATACTCGACACCTGTGAAAAGATGGCAAAGGAAAAGGGAATCAGATATCTGAGGGCAGATACCCACGGAAAGAACAAAGCCGTTCAGCACGTTTTGAAGGAGAAGGGTTTCCGATACAGAGGCAATGTCACCGTACTATGCGAGCCCGGGCATGAAACTGCCAGGCAGGCTTTCGAGAAGAGAATAAAATGAATCTGACGGATCCCGAAGTAATAAGATATCTGCTTTTTAAACACAAGTTCAATCTCTCAAGATCCATGGGTCAGAATTTCCTCGTTGCAGATGAGATTCCGGGGAAGATAGCTGACAGTGCTCACCTGGACAGTGAAAGCGGTGTTCTGGAAATAGGCCCCGGAATAGGATGCCTCACGAGGGAACTTTCCAGGAGGGCAGGAAAGACAGTCGCGATTGAACTCGACAGCGGTCTTAAATGCATTCTATCCGAAACATTGGAAGACTGTGAAAATGCAGAGGTCATGTTTACGGATATAATGAAAACGGATCTCAATGCTCTGATATCTGAAAGATTTGACGGGTTAAGGCCGTGTGTGTGCGCAAATCTTCCGTATAATATAACCACTCCGGTTATTACAAAGCTCCTGGAAGCAGATCTTTTTGATACAGTAACCGTAATGATTCAGAAAGAAGTGGCCGAGCGTATCTGTGCAAAAGCAGGGACTCCGGAATATGGAGCATTTACTCTTTTCATCCAGTGGCACTGTACAGTCGAGAAGCTATTTGATGTCGGCCCGGAATGCTTCATGCCCAGACCTAAGGTCACATCCTCCGTTATTCGGCTTAAAAAGAGACAGGAGAGACCATGTACCGTAAATGACGAAGCAAAATTGTTCAAGATTATAAGGGCTTCGTTCAATATGAGAAGAAAGACTCTCGTAAACGGGCTGAAGAGCATCTATCCAGGGAGGAGCAAAGAAGAACTCGCACAGGTCCTATCCTTATGCGGGCTCGATGAAAATATCAGAGGCGAAACACTCACAATTGAGGAGTTTGCTGCTGTTTCGGACAGGTTGTAATATATGAGTGAATTTGTTTCAGCCGGAAGGATCACAAATACTCACGGCGTAAAAGGAGAACTCAAGGCCGAAGTCTGGCTCGACTCGGTCGCTTTCCTCAAAACATTCAAGAGACTGTATATAAACGGTAAAGAATATGCTTTCGAGGTAACTGGAACTCAAAAAAAATACGCGCTGATGAGAGTTGAAGGTATAGAAGATCTGAATGCAGCCATGGCCTTTAAAAATGCGGAGATCAGCGTGAAAAAATCAGATGCTGTACTCCCTGAAGGAACGTTTTTTATAGACGATATTTTGGGAGCCGAAGCGATCGATCAGAACGGCGTCAGGATCGGTGTTCTTAAACAGGTTCTTGAATATCCGTCCGGGAATATCTATGAGATACATGGAGATATAGAACATCTTATACCGGACAACCCGGAGTTTATCGTCGAAAAAGATGTAAAAAACAAAAGGATCAGGGTAAACCTGATCCCGGGCATGTAAAAATCCCGCATTTGCGGGATTTTTGCCTTTACAGAGGTATATTGCATTTTTCCCCGTCTTTTTTTATTATCCTCGCCGGATTTCCGACGACAATGCAGTTATCTGGAACTGATTTGTATAAAACAGTCCCGGCTCCGATCGTAACATTGTTTCCCACTGTAATAGGCCCGAATACGATTGATCCGGTAAATATCCTTACATTGTCGCCGATGATCGGGTCCGTCCTCCCAGTCTCATCAGATGGACCTTCTCCAATTGTGACAAGATGTCCGACAGTCAGATTTTTGCCTGCTCTTTCGGGATAAACGACACAGCCCGTGTTGTGAAAAACAAGAAGGCCGCTTCCAATATTGTCTCCGAATTCTATGGAATCAAGAGGCCTGTAGAAAATATGGTTGAGCCTTGGAAATACCCTGACATTCCGAAGCCTCATATAGAAGACGGAGCGGAAAGGCTTGTTGTATATCATTAGATAATTAAGGAGTTTAAATCCAGGGTATGAATACGGGGTCATATATGCAGATCTTTTCATATCTTCATCCAAAAAAGACTTGGCTGGTCCAAATCTGTATAAAAGCCAGGACAGCAGGCTTCTGCCATAGAAAAGAATTTCAACAAATTTATGCATTCCGGTGCCCCCGCAATCTTTCTTTGAACATGATAAAATCTATGTTATTGAACGGCAACAGCCATCTTCCCGGTATTTTCGTTTTTCCCCAGGCGCAGCCCGTTGTTATGTAATCGAAATCTGACGAATAAGCTATGCAAAGCCTGTAAAAACACTTGTAAAAGCTCCTGTCGGGATGCCCGACGGAAAGGTGTACAAGAGGGATACTGCATACGTATACTTTTCTGCCGTTTTTTATATTTCTGAGGCATTGCTCGGCAGCATACAGATGCCAGCCGTTACAGAGAGATTCATCAAATGGATTGTCTTTAAAATGAATGCTCTCTCCTCCGAAAAAGCACTCATCAAGAGTCTGGACTTCCACCAGCCCGTCAAAGCCTGTGCCCGGATTGTACAGAGTTTCTGCGCTCTGCCCGTGGAGTATACTGCTGAATGTATGAGGCTGCCCCGGAACTTTTCCCGCTACTCCCAATATGCTGCCGGGTTCTGAATTCTTCATTGCATCAAGAAAATCTCTGAGCATGCTGCAGCCGGGAAGCAGAATATCCTGATGGGCGAAAACCACATATTCGGTCTTGACATCTTTAATCGCATAATTCAATGCAGACGAACAAGAAGGAAACTGTTTCGCAGTATTATCTATGCCTCTAACTGCAAAGGGAATGTCCTGTGCATATAGCGTCTCCAGAAAAGCGTCATATTTGATCTTGTCATTGTAGCAGGTGATGACAGTTATTTCTTCCATATCTTTTTTATGACAGCTCCGGCATTTTCAATTAGAAATTCGTCTTTTATGATGAGAAGATAGATCAGGTATACACCCATACCCGTAAATACGGTTATAAGAAGCCAAAACAGATCGGGTTCTGCAAATTGCTTCACTAACAAAAGAACGGCTGACATTATCAGGGAAGCGAGAAGATATCTCGGAGCACCGTTAAATATCAGACCCGTTTGCATCTGATCTGTTTTGCGCACGAATCCAATCTGATAAGCAGTAACAGCAGTTTCAGCTGCAATGGTTCCGAGTGCAGCTCCTATAGAAAACAGACGGGGAATCAGAAGCAGGTTTACGGCCAGATTGACAGTTGCCCCCATGGTAACAGAAAACGTATAAGGCTTTTGCTGTCTGGTAGGGACGAGATACTGCATGCCTATAACGGAGCTCAGCCCGATCAGCACTATGATAAAACTCAGAAGAGGCATTACTGTCTCAACTTTTTCATATCCGGGTCCGAAAAAGACCGGAACAAATATATCGGATACGCAAAATATGCCCGCTATCATAGGAAGACCCAGACACCAGATAAATCTGAAAGATTTACCAAGATAATAATCCATATTTTTTTTATCGTTTTCCTGAAACAGCAGAGATATTCTGGGTATTATCACGGTTCCCATCGCTGTCACTACGGTAAGGGCTATGCGAACGATCTTTTCGGCTTCTTCATAATATCCGTTTTCTGCAGAACCTGTTGAAAACCACCCTATCATAGATTTGTCGAGAACGGTATATATGTTTATGGCAATCGTGGGAATAAAAAGAGCGATTATGCTCTTCATATGTCTGAAGGGGTGTATCTCGGTACGCCTTACCGCTTTGCCTTTGAGACATATCCACAGTATGGCGCCTGTAGCGGCATTGCCAAAGACAGTAAGCGACGCGTATATCCAGACATCATTGGAGCTCTTGACCAGCAGAAACAGCAAAAGCACATTCATCAGCCTTATGAAGAAACTTGCCAGGACGGTATAGGAAAACTCCTCAATACCCTGATAGTACCAGGATATATCGAAGATCACATAGAGGATATTTACTGCATAGATCCAATAGAGCACACGGCCCCGACTCACTGTCAGCAGAACAAAGACAACATAGAAAACGAGCATAATGACCGAGGTCAGCGATCTGATTGAGATCATTTCCCACAGTATATTGCTCCTTTTCTGCAGGTCGTTCTGGCAGGAACCGACCTCCCGCACTCCGTACAATGAAGTACCGAGACCGGCGAACAGCACAAAATACGAGACCATAGAGGACACATAACTGTTTATCCCTATTCCTTCTGCAGTAAGCACCCTGGCAGCATAGGGGGCAGTAACTACAGGCACCAAGATGCTGAAGATCTGATAGGCCAGATTCAATATATAGTTTTTCCTTACGCTTTTACCGTTCAAGACAGCTCTATTTCCGTTTTTGAAATTCTCTGATATTTTTCAGCGCTGTCACATCAGTAGACAGCTTGTAGTGCCAATAATTGCCCGTCACATAGTCGAGGTTTTCCGTAACAGGCATATGGCGTACTTTGAGCTTCTCCGTCATGACCCATATGTTCATGAGTATCTCTGAGAGATAGCCGTATATTCTGGCTTCGACGGGCGTATACGAAGACAGGTCAGTCATTTTTTCCACTTCACTCAAAATGTCGAAAAGAAAACTGCAATACCGTTCCAACACAGGCTTTGAAGTTACGAACATGTTATAATAACTGCCGGTATTTCCCACTGTATAAAAATCATAAGCAGGAATGCATTCGGGATACTTTGAAAGAAGAACATTCCTCAGCTTTTCCATGTCCTCATATCTTCCGGGACCTATCCCGCAGAGAAAATCCAAAGTTGAGCACGGAAAATAAATTTTCTCCGGCAGAATGATATCATATCGCTTAAGAATCCGGTCAATATCCGCTGAATTCAAATAGTATCTGGGATCCTTTGAAAAGCGGTTTGTTGAGAAGATCCTGCGGTAATGGCAAAGACCGGCATTATCGTAATCCAGGTAATTCTTCCAGAACCAGTACAGCGCCGTCAGCTCGCAATAGTTGGGATTTTTTTCGGAAATGTTGTCTCCGGTATTGTCCCGCAAAGCGCCCGGAACTTCAAAGTCTCCCTTGCCGACAATAATTGGTTTCAGACAATCGGCCTCCGGCAGGGGAACATTTTTATGTGTTACAACCAGAATAATATTCTTCATGTCGTGTAGACCTCTGCCAAACGGAAGATAATGTTCCGCATATCAAAATCCCTGATATCAGCGTCGGTTTTCAGATAGTCCCCGCCGTAAAGAGCGGCATCTGCCCACTCGGAGGCGTTGTCGTCAACGTTCAGTGAGGTCACGTTATCCGATACGACAGCAGAGCGTGTAATATTTGAAGCAATCACGCATCTCTTCCCGCCAGCCTGTGCTTCGATAAGAGTCACGGGAAGACCTTCAAATCTGGAAGGCAGAATAAAAACATCCATTGCAGCATACATCTCAGGCATATCGGAACGGTTTGACAAAACTATGAACCTTTCTGTGAACGATTCCAGAGTTTTAATTGTCTTTTCTTTCATAGACCCGTCTCCGACCAGAAGCAGGAAAGCCCCGGGATTTTGCTTCAGGGCAGCTTTAAAAATCTCACAGATAAAAGCATGGTTCTTCTGATCTTCAAAACGGCCTACATGTCCTATGACAAAGGCATCTTTGGGAATCTTCAGCCATTCTCTTATTTTGATGGGATCAAAGGTCTGGGAAAAACGGTTGATATCTACAGGGTTGTTTAAAACTAAGGTATCGGAAACATCAAAGATCCTGTTGAGTTCACTGCGCATAGGTTCATGAAGGGCGATAAGCCTCATCCTGCAGGTTTCGATCAGTTTTGAAGCTGCTTCCTTCTCTAAACTGTCCGAAAAAAAGAATTCGGGTTCATTATGACAGGTATAGAAAAGTCTGATGCCTCTAAGTTCGTCTGCAATCGGAGCAAGGTATTTCAGCATGTCCAGGTGTACATGAATCACATCCGGGGCAAAATCCCTGACTATGCCGAGAAGCCACGTGCTTGTAGCTTTATTTCTCTTTATTTTTCTAAATGTGCGTACAACAGGATTTAAAGTGTTTGCATGGTATACTTCCTCGTAAAAGCTTCGCAGAGGTATTCCTCTCTCGGCAAGCGCAATCTCGTTGCCATTGTCCTGTCTCCAATACTGCATGACAACACAGACTTCGTTTCCTCCTTCCTGAAGGCCGAGAGCGTAGTCTCTGACAACAGATTCGGCCCCGCCGGATCCAAGTGAACTGATAAGTTGAATAATTCTCATTTTAAAGATCTATCCATTTTCCGAGCGTATAATCCCATTCGTCCGGATAAAAGCGCTCAAAACCTGCATCTGAAAAGAAAGTAAATTCGGAGAAATATACATATCCATTGATAACATAGAGGTCAACTCTGATAAAATTTTTTCCGTCAGCGAGCAACTCCGCTATATCGAGCATTTCATCAAGCTTTTGAGGCCTCGGGAGATGCTCAGAGCTGTTGGGGAAGTTCTGTCTTAAATCAAGGAAATTCCAATTCCGGTCATAATAGTCGATTGATTCATCAGGTTGTTTATCGTTCTGAATGACCTGGATGATTTTAGGAATACCGTTAAAACAGAAAAACTTATAAACAGGCAGATAATCCTTGTCAGTGTCTTTCATATACTTCTCAGCTATGATTCTGGGAGGTATATTCTTGTAAGGCCATTCTCTGCAAGTCTCATAATAGTCATTTTCAAGGTGGGAACGTAAAAACTCGGCAGCTTTTCTTCTGTCAAAACTGTTTTTGTCTTTACAGACTACCACCCCTCCGCAGTCGTGGGTAGTCTTCAGTACAAATGATCCGGGTAGATTATCGTAATCAATCTCTTCAGGTGAGCTCCAAACGCCGAGAAGCGGAATAACATATTTTGCCCCTGCTCTTTTACAGACTATCTCCTTTACAGAGAATTTGTCTGCCATCTCTGTATAGACATCTTTGCGGTCATGCAGCTTGAGCCATTGCATTTTCTCATTAAAACGCTCAGGATTATCAAGATCGAGCTTTAACCCGGTCCTGTAATAATAATACTTCCTCAGATACCTTTCATCAGACATATTTTTCGTATTTCTGTTAAGAAATATGATTTTTGGTATTATAAGCGGATCTTTGATCAGCTTTTTGAGTTTATTCATAAAAGAAATTATATAGCATTTATAAAATCTTTTCAACTTGTATTGAAACTCTTGAAGAAAGGACAAATATGCAATAAAATACTGAAACAGAAACAGTTACGGAGGGTATCTGTATGATCTTAAAAAGAAGCTTCGGAAGAACAGCCTCGGGTATAGAGACTTTTCTGTATGAGATTAAAAACACGGCTGGGGCATCGGTCTCGGTCACAGACTACGGCGCCAGAATCGTTTCGATAAATGTTCCGGACAGAGACGGAAAGGTGAGAGATGTATTGCTCGGATGCGACAAAGTCTCGGATTATGAAGAAGATGACGCCTTTCTGGGCGCAAGCGTCGGCAGGGTCGCGAACAGGACCTCCGGTTCCGAATTTACACTGAACGGGCAAAAATATCACTTAAACATCAACTCTCCGGGGGGTCATACCCTGCACGGAGGGCTAAGGGGGTTTGACAAAGCAGTATGGGAACTTGATACCTGCACTGAAGACAGCCTCAGTTTTACTCTTTCAAGTCCGAATATGGAAGAAGGCTACCCCGGAAAACTGGATGTAAAATGCACTTTTACCTGGACTGACAATAAGGAACTGCGGGTGTCCTATGAAGCGGTTACAGACAGGGACACTCCGATCAATCTTACCGGACACGGATATTTTAACCTTGCCGGGCATGATTCAGATATCAGCGCTTCAGAGCAGATACTGACAATAAATGCGGATTTTATTACGCCCACAGATGAAAATCTCATCCCTACCGGAGAAATTAGGCCGGTAGCGGGAACCGCTTTTGATTTCAGAAAAGCAAAGCGCATCGGTCGCGATATTGACTCAGATGACATTCAGTTGAGATTTGGCAAGGGGTTTGACCATAACTGGGTGTTGAACAAAACAGAACATGGTGAATACAAGCTTGCCGCAAGACTGTTTTCTCCGGACAGCGGTATCACTATGGAGATGTATACAGATCAGCCGGGGCTTCAGTTTTATGCAGGAAACGCTCTTCACGGACAATGCGGAAAAGGCGGTGTACATTACGGGGCAAGACAGGGCGCAGCGTTTGAGGCACAAAACTTTCCAAACGCTGCGAACATGGCTCATTTTCCTTCGCCAATCCTCAGACCCGGTGAGAAATACTGCCACAGAACTGCGTACAAATTTTATTGACACGTCAATTCAAATTATATATAATACATTGTCTGCCTGAAGACAGACAGATATTCTATTGCCAACTGCTTCGGAGAATTTCCGATGTTGAGTATATTGAAAGGAGCATGATCCATGAAACGTACATTCCAGCCTAAAAAACGCCAGCGCAGCAAAGTTCACGGTTTCAGAGCCAGAATGGCAACAGCAAACGGACGCAAAGTCCTTTCCCGCCGCAGAGCAAAGGGAAGAGCCGAACTTACAGTCTGATTTTCATGACTGTCTGCGGTGAGACCGCGCAAGGGTGTATTAAGGCAGACAAATGAACAGCGCATCGACACTAAAAAAAAACAGTGATTTTCACAGGCTTTATAACAGAGGCAAAGCATCTGCAAATCCGTTGGTTGTTGTCTATTGCCGGAAAAACGGCAGAGATCTCAACAGGATCGGATATACAGTTTCAAAAAAACTTGGTAAAGCAGTTACACGTAACCGTATCAGAAGACGCATGAGAGAAGTGTACCGTCTCAATATGCATAAGCTGAAAAAAGGATTTGACATCGTCGCGGTTGCAAGATCGAAAACAGCAGATGCTGCATATTCTGAAATTGAAGAGGCCTTCCTGAAGGCTTGCGCAGAACTTGGTATCTCAGAATGAAAAATATACTGATTGCTCTAATCAGGTTCTATCAGAAGTTCATATCTCCGTACACACCCCCTTCATGCAGGTTTATTCCGACCTGCTCGAGCTATGCGCTTGAAGCCATCGGAAAGTACGGCGCTGTCAAAGGCGGATGGCTCAGCATAAAGCGCATCATGAGATGCCACCCTTTTCACAGAAAGGGCTACAGCATCTATGATCCCGTACCTTAAATATTAAGGAGCACGATATGTCATTTGGCGAGATAATAACCTGGCCCTTTGCCAAGCTTATGGTATGGCTCTATGGACTTACCGGAAGCTACGGCTGGGCTGTAATATTGTTTGCACTTATCGTCAACCTGATTCTTACCCCGTTCATGGGAAAAAGCAAAAAAGCCACCATGAAAACCACGCGTCTGCAGCCGAAGATCCAGGAAATCCAGCGCAGACATGAAGGCAACCAGCAGAAGCTGAACGAAGAGATGCAGAAGCTTTATCGGGAAGAGGGTATAAATCCGATGTCCGGTTGCCTCTGGTCTCTTATTCCGTTCCCTATACTTATAGCTCTCTACAGTGTTATACGTCAGCCACTCTCGAGAATGATGTTTATTGCCAAGGAGACTGTTGCCAAGATAACGGAATATGTGACCGCTCAGGGCTGGTATACGGTATCCACAAATGCAAGAACTGCTGCATACAGTGAGATCCGGATAGTTGATGTACTGCATAAAAATTGGGATGCTTTTATTTCCGGCTTTGGAGAGGTGGAAAACCTTGTCAATGTTGACTTCAGCTTTTTGGGCATGAATCTTGGAGATCAGCCCAATTGGCAGACTCTTTGGCAGGGCCCGTATACATGGGCTGCAATAGGCATTTTTCTGATCCCATTTGTTTCTGCAGGTCTTTCATGGCTTTCGATGACCGTTTCCCAGAAAATGAACCCTCAGTCCGGATCGTCAGGCAATGACGCTGCAGCGGCATCAATGAAAAGCATGAATGTTGTCATGCCTTTGATGTCAATATGGATCTGCTTTGTCATGCCGGCAGCTATGGGCGTGTACTGGATTGCCAACAGCGTATTCGGCATGATCAGAGATGTACTTCTTACAAAAGTATACACGCGTCAGATCGAAGCAGAGGATGCGGCAAGAATAGCGACCAGATCAGAGAGAGAAAAAGAACTTGAAGCGAAGAAGGCCGAGACAGAACGTCTTAAAGCCGAGGGACTGACTCAGAGAAACGATAATACAAGCAAAAAGAAGATCCAGGCAAAAGAAAAACAGATGAGCGACGAGCGCAAAGCTGCAGCTCAAAAGGCAGAAAAAGCAGAACGCAGAGAGCGCCTCGGAATAGCGGAAACTGAAGTACCTGCTTCTCAGGTAGGGCACAGACGTTATGCCCGGGGCAGAGCATACGATCCGGATCGTTTCGGGGCTGTCAGTGAACCGGCTCCCGAGTCGGATAATACTATTCCGGAACTGGAAGATACTGAAGAAGATGCGGTGTTAGCAGATTCATATTCTGAAGAGGAGGTCTCTGCGGACAGTACGGATAATCCCGGGGAAACCATGAGTGATACAATGCCGGAGGAAAAGACTTAATGATCAAAGAACTTCTTAAGTCCGGTAAGACAGAGGAAGAGGCAATCAAAGCAGCTCTTGATGAGCTGGGGCTGGAAAGAGATGATGTTTCGGTAGAGATAATAGACAGAGCGAAATCGGGATTTCTCGGCATCGGTGCTGTTAAAGCAAAGGTCAAAGTGAGCTATGAGATCCCGGACGAACCGAAACCGGCCAAGGTAAAACCGGTCGCCACTGAAAAACCTGTAAAGGCCGAGAAACCCGCAAAGGATGAAAGACCTGCACAGAGCTCGAAAAACACTAAGCCTTCCGCCAAAAAAGAACCCAAGAAAGAGGCATTCGTTAGACAGAACGCTCCAGCAGAAGAAAAAAGCGAATTCGCCGAAATCAGAAACTTCCTCACCGGATTATTGAAAAACATGGATGTCGAAGCCAATATAGACATCACAGAGAAGAATGGAACGATAGATGTAACGCTTTCGGGGCCTTCTATGGGAAGCGTTATCGGACGCCGGGGTGAAACACTTGATGCAATACAGCATCTTACGAATTATGCCTGCGGCAAAGGGAACGACAAGCGTCCTCACATTAATGTTGATGCGGAAGGATATCGCAGTAAGAGAGAGGAATCTCTCGTCAAGCTTGCCGAAAAAATGGCAGAGAAGGCCATTAAATATAAGCGGAGCATGGCACTGGAACCGATGAATTCATATGAACGCCATGTAATTCATACAGCACTCCAGAACTATGATGGAGTTACAACAACATCCACCGGAACAGAACCAAACCGGAGAGTGGTAGTCAACTATGTTAAGCCGGCCAACGAACCGGAGGAAAAACCGAAGACCCGTGAATGGGCCTGAAACAGGAGGAAACGATGAGCATTTTTGAACAGGTCAGAGATACTCTGGCAAAGCAGTTTGAGATAGATCCCGCTACAATAACACCTGAAACCAATATTATAGACGATATAGGCGCTGATTCTCTTGACGTCGTAGAGCTTATCATGAGCCTTGAAGACAACTACGGTATTTCAATCTCTGATGATGATGCCGCGAAGCTTCTTACAGTCGAGCAGATCACTGCTTATCTGGAGAACCAGCAGTAATTTTTAAATCCCGCCTGCGGGCGGGATTTTTTGAAGGCATTCCATGCAGCAGACAAATTCATACATAGTCTCTTCACCGGATGCCGGGAAGGGATTGGATAAAGCTTTTGAGATAGCGCAAACAGCCCTGTGCACAGCCACATCCGGAAGGCCGTGCGGGGTCTGCAGAGCTTGCAGAAAAGTAAAGCAGAGAATTCACCCGGATCTTTCGGTAATAGAGAGGGAAGAAGGTCAGGGGGGAAAGCCCAAACAGAACATATCTGTTGAGCAGATCAGGGAGATTGTTCATGAAGCCGGAATTGTTCCCATAGAAGGGCAAAAGAAGGTTTACATAATTAAAGAAGCCCAACTGATGAATATTGCTGCCCAGAATGCTGCTTTGAAGCTTTTGGAAGAACCGCCTGAATGGGTGGTGATGGTTCTGGTGACCGATAATCCGGATGTCCTTCTGCCTACAGTCAGGTCGCGCTGCAGCAGGATAAACCTCAACAGCGAAAACAGTGTGTTCAGTGAACAGACCGAGAAAAGGTGCGAGAGTTACATGAAAGCTCTTGTTATGGGCGACAGAAGTGAAGTGTTCTGCGCTGCGATGGATCTCAAGTTGAAAACTCTTGCCGAAACGGAAGAGTTTCTGCAGTATATCAGGGAGTATGCAAATGATATTCTTTGCTATCGCAGGAAAGATCCGGGGCTCGGCAGAGAACTGCTTTTCAAGATAACACTTATTGCGGATAAGTGTACTGCTTATATAAAATCGAATGTAAACCCAAACCATATAGCGGGACTTCTTGCTGTTCTCCCGTTTGAAGATAGAATTATTGAGGATGATATTTAATGACTGAAGTAGTCAGTATAAGATTCAGAGGCAGCTGTAAGATTTATTATTTTGCACCTGAAGGAATAGAATGCAGATCCGGTGACACTTTAATAGTGGAGACAGCAAAGGGACTCGAGATGGTCGAATGCTGTATGGGCAATCATGAGGTGGAAGATGAAGAGGTGGTCCAACCATTAAAGAGGGTGATCAGGATCGCGACCAGCACGGATAAGGAAAACGCTGAGAAGAACCGGGCTAAGGAAGGCGATGCGTTGGAGATATGCAGACAGAAAGTCGCCGATCACGGTTTGGACATGAAGCTGGTAGGTGCCGAATACAGCTTTGACGGGACCAAAACGACGTTTTTTTTCACATCTGACGGAAGAGTGGATTTCAGGGAGCTGGTAAAGGATCTTGCTGCCGTTTTTCATAACCGTATAGAACTCAGGCAGATAGGCGTGAGGGATGAGGCGAAGATGGTCGGCGGATTGGGGATTTGCGGAAGACCGTATTGCTGCAAAGCCTTTATGGATGATTTTGCACCGGTATCCACCAAAATGGCCAAAACCCAGAACCTTTCATTAAATCCGACAAAGATATCGGGAAGCTGCGGAAGGCTGATGTGTTGTCTGAGATACGAACAGGATGCATATGAAGATCTGATAAAACGAATTCCGAAGGCAGGGACTTTTGTTGAGACAAAAGACGGTTTCGGAACGGTAGAGCAGGCGGATATTCTCAGATCGACGGTAAAGGTCAGACTTGACACAGATTCTGACGACAAACTCAGGATCTATAAATCAAATGAACTGTGTGCCGTCCCGGGGGGCAGACCACCGGAAGGAGAAGAACCGCAGCATGTTTTTGAATATGTTCCTGAGGAAGAGAAGGATGATGAAAAAGAAACTCCCAAATGGGAAGCAAGAGTCATAGTTTCTCCGGAAGATCAGGAAAAAAGTAAAACAGCAGTAAAGAACTCTGATACAGCGGAGAATATCGCGGAGGCCACGCTTGAAGATGCCAGACAGGAGCGCCGCAGACATTCCGGCCGTCCCCACAGAAGAACCGGTAATTATAAACGCCGCACCGGTAAAAGAACAAAAGAGCAGCAGTCTTGATTTGAGGCTGTTGCTTTTTACTTTTTAAAATGTTATTCTAAGTACAGCGATAAAGACTGCTTTAAATAACTGAAAAGGAGAATGAGATTTATCATGGTCAAGATAATCATGGGTGAGAAAGGAACCGGAAAAACAAAGAAGCTTGTAGACATGGTACGCGAGGCAGTAAAAGCAGAGCACGGCGATGTTGTCGTCATAGAAAGAGAGAAAAAGCTTACCTACGATATCCCGTACAGTGCAAGACTTATTGACGCCGGTGCATATCCCATTGCAGAATATGAGTTTCTGAAGGGCCTGATTTGCGGCATACACGCCGGAAATTACGATATTACTCATTTCTTTATAGATAATTTCAGAAAGCTTGTGAAAGACAGGAGCAGAGAGTCTTTTGAGGCTTTCATAGACTGGCTGATCGACTTTTCGGAAAAAGAAGATATCGAATTTGTTATAAGTTATACTCAGGATCCCAATGAAGCTTCCGAAAAGATCAGGACCCTTCTGATATAAGCAAATGCGTCTTGATAAATTTCTGAAGGTTTCAAGAATCATAAAAAGAAGGACGGTCGCAAATGAAGCCTGTGACAGCGACTATGTCAAAGTCAACGGCAGACAGGCAAAAGCGGGTACTCAGGTCAAGCCCGGTGATTTTATAGAGATAGCTTTTGGAAGCCGTACACTGAAGGCTGAGATCCTCAATACAAATGAAAATGTGAAAAAGGATGAAGCTCCGATGATGTTCAGAGAGATACGTTGATCATATGCCGGCATAAGTTTACTTATGCCGGTTGCCTGTTTATGCATATCAGGTTACAAATATGCATGCCTATACTTCTGGCTTCTATACTTGAAACTTCAAAATAACAGCAAAAATTCAACAGTTTCCACAAAGATTTCAACATAAAATGGTTACAAACAGCTGCTTTTTTGAATATCAGGATTACATAATATTGTGAATTATGAATTTTTATTGACAGCATTTTAAACTTTTTTTGCATTTGTTGATAAAGGTTTTTTCGGATGCTATAATCAAAACACCGAAAATAATGCAAACAAAGGAGGACAAACTAATGAAAAAGTCAGGAAAGCTGCTTGCAATCATTCTTTCCCTTGCTATGGTTTTCTCCCTTTGCGCCTGCGGGAAAACTTCAGCTCCTGCTGCAACCTATGATTCTTCAAATGCTTCTTATTATGCGGCATCTGAATCAGCCGCTTCAGGAGCCTATGAATACGGCTTTGACGCAGAGTATCCAAAGGAAGAGGAAGTTACGGAAGCAAAAACCGATAATACATCTGCTCTGGATGTTAAAGGCGATGCGGAGACAGACCTGGATTATGACAAGATAATATATTCTGCTGATGTAACTGTTGAGACCACTCAGTTCGATGATGCTGTTGCTGCGCTTGCAGGATTCGTGGAGAAGTACGGCGGTTTTGTCCAGTCGAGCTCAGTAAGCGGAGCAAATTTAAACGATCAGCAGCGCGGACGTATCGTCAACAGATCTGCAAATTACACTCTCAGGATCCCGAGCAAGAATTTCAACGGGATAATGAACAGCTTTTCCGAGATGGGCAATGTGCCGTACAGCTATACATATACTGAGAATGTGACTTCTGCCTACTATGACACCCAGGCAAGACTTGAGGCATACAAGACCCAGCAGACGAGGCTGCTTGAACTCATGGAAAAGGCTGAGACAGTCGAAGATGTAATAACGATCGAAGAGCGTCTCACCGAACTGAATTACAGCATAGACAGCCTGCAGTCTGTCTTAAACAACTTTGACAGGCGCGTCAGTTACAGCACCATCTCTCTGAGACTTATGGAGGTCAGAGAATATACTCCGACAGAAGAACCTACTTTCTGGGACAGACTCGGAGATGCTTTTATTGATGGTGTTAAAGGAGCTTTTGAATTTCTGAAAAATCTTCTGGTCTTCATAGTCGGCGCACTGCCTGTAATCGCAATAATCGCGGTGCTGTATTTTGTCCTTCGCAAGCCTGTGAAAAAACTCTTTGAAAAGAAAAGGGCAAAGAAAACTGCCAGATCGGAGAAAACAGAAGAGATGACAGAAAAGAAATAAAGACTCAAATGATTCAGGGGGAAAACATGATTAAAGTAGACTTAAGCGGTGCAAAAGGTTTTTTCAAAGGAGAAAATCCGGACTATGAAGCTGCCGCTCGCGCGCATGAAACACTTGCATCCGGTACGGGAAAGGGCTCCGATTTCAGAGGATGGTTGGAACTGCCTTCAAGAATGAGATCCGGGGAACTCCCGAGAATAATTGAAACTGCGGAGAAGATCAAAAACCGCAGCAAGGCTCTTGTAGTAATAGGAATCGGAGGTTCTTATCTGGGGGCAAGAGCAGCGATAAACCTGCTCAAACCGGTACCGGAAGAAAATGATGTCAAGGTGTTCTTCCTCGGCAACGGACTTTCACCGGACTATCTCTGCGATACCTTGAAGCAGATAGGTGACGATGATTTTGATGTAAATGTCATTTCCAAGTCCGGTACAACGCTTGAACCTGCGGTTTCATTCCGTATATTCAGAGAACTGCTGAAGAAAAAATACGGAGACAAGGCAGGAGAGCATATATTCGCCACCACGGACAAGGAAAGAGGTGCGCTTAAATCTCTTGCAAACTCAGAAGGCTGGGAGACATTTGTCGTTCCGGATGATGTCGGAGGAAGATACAGTGTACTTTCTGCAGTGGGTCTTTTGCCGATGGCAGTAGCGGGGATCGATGTCTCCAAGGTTATAAGTTCTGCAGAGAAAGCTTTGAAGGATTTGGATCTGAGATCTCCCGAGAACCCTGTCTGGCAATATGCAGCAGCAAGACAGCATCTGTATCGGATCGGATATGAGACAGAACTGCTCGCAAGTTTTGAGCCGAGCTTCAGGTTCGTCGGTGAGTGGTGGAAGCAGCTTTTCGGTGAGAGCGAAGGTAAGGACGGTGTCGGCATATTCCCCGCATCTGTCGAATATACTGCAGATCTGCATTCAATGGGCCAGTTCATACAGGACGGTCCCAGAAACCTGATGGAGACTGTCGTTCGCTTCGACTCGGAAGCGGAAACATATGCAGTTCCTTTCGATGAGGGAAATGCAGACGGGTTGAATTACCTTGCAGGGCGCGACCTTGGAGAGATTGGGAAGGTCGTAGCTGATGCTGTGAGAGCGGCTCATGTTGAGGGCGGTGTTCCCAATATGGTAGTGGAGATACCCAGAAGAAACGAAGAAGGCTTTGCGGAAATGGTGATATTCTTTGAACTGGCCTGCGGAGTATCCGGATATATGAGCGGTGTCAATCCCTTCAATCAGCCGGGAGTAGAGGCATACAAGAAAAATATGTTCAAGATGCTTGGCAAACCCGGAACCTGACAGGGTACAGATAGTATTGAGTACAAACAATAAAAACATATAAACAGGAGGAAAGAAAATGACATTTCGCGATCTCAAAGTAAAAGATGTATTCGAAACGCCCGAATACAGGAAAGTTATGGAGCAGTATGCTGCAAAGCTCCTCAAATACCCCGGAGTAAAGCTTCTCTACAAGAAAAGCTGCGGCGAGATCTTTGACAAGGTCGTTGCCACAAAAATGATCCCGGAGGAGGACGCCAAGAAGGTCGAGACAGAGATCAACAAGCTTCTCGGTGCCTGATAAGCTCCAATTCACCAGTGAAAAAGCAGCCATGCAGGCTGCTTTTTCGTTGATAAAACAGAAAAAAGAATACAGAAATAAAATGAATTAGTGACTTCTTGAGGAATCATGTCATTGTCGGTCACAGTAAAAATACAAATGTTTCCTTTAGAAAGCTAAAAGAAGAGAATTAACACAGTGAACTCGAGATTAATTAACATAATTTAATTATTGTTAACTCACCCTCTTTATTACTATGACCTTTTTTCACTTGACGTCATATTTTATCAATAGTAAAATATATCGAATAAAAAAAGGAGGTATGCCGGATGAGGCGCTTTATAAAAGGCGACAGAAAATATCTGCACTGGGGAATCACGGCTTTTGTTGTTATTGCCTTCAGTATTCTCTTCTATATGGCGCTTGCATATTTGCCGTCTCTCGGCAAAGCTCTGTCTGCTTTGGTTTCTATCCTGGCTCCTTTTATATGGGGTCTTGTTATTTCATATATTCTGCTTCCGATGATGCACGCCATGGAAAATCATGCATTTATCCCTCTTTCCAGAAAACTTTATGCAAAAAACAAAAAGAATGACGGAAGCAGTTTAGCAAGAGGTATGTCCGTGTTGACTGCCGAGATCATCTTCCTGGTGATTCTTGCAGCTTTGGTCTGGCTTATTATTCCGCAGCTGTATTACAGCATTGAGACTATGGTTAAAAACAGCGGCGAGTATATGGATAAAGCCGAGAATTGGGTTTTAAATATATTTAATAATAATCCGACTGTTGAAGCATATGCCCTTCAGGCCATAGACAAAATCGAAGACGGGGCGCTGAGCTGGCTCCAGACAAAACTCCTGCCCCAGTTCGGAAATGTCATCTCCAATGTATATGCAGGTGTATACAGCGTTTTCAGAGTTCTTTACAACCTGATAATAGGCATAATAGTTTCGGTATATATCATGGCCAGATCGGATGCTTTTACTGCCGGATGCAGAAAGCTTCTCTATTGTATCTTTACTATAGAAGCAGCAGAAAAAATAAGGTATTCTGTCCGTGAAATCGACCGCACATTCATGACCTATATTTCCAGCAATCTCTATGATGCTGCCATAGTAGGGGTGCTCTGCTATATATTCTGTGTGATAGTAAAGATGCCGTATGCTCTTCTTGTTTCGGTAATTGTCGGAATCACAAATATGATTCCGTTTTTCGGCCCGCTCATAGGGGCTGTTCCGAGCGGCCTGATCATTCTGTTTGTAAGTCCTATAAAATGCCTTATCTTTATTATTTTTATTGTTGTACTGCAGCAGTTTGACGGCAATCTGATAAAACCGAAGATCCTTGGAAGCTCGCTGGGAATCGGCGGGTTCTGGGTTATGTTTGCCATAATTCTTGGCGGCGGGCTTTTCGGATTCTGGGGAATGCTTCTCGGCGTTCCGGTATTTACGGTCATCTACACATGGATAAACAACTCCGTGAACAAAAAGCTCAAAAGAAGCGCTTTACCCACGGATATGGAAGAGTATAAAGATCTGGACAGGATAGACCCTGTTACAAGGGAACCTGTAAAAAAACGGGAAGAAGGAGAAGACTAACGGTGTGCAAGCGAAGCTGAGGCTTCAATAACAGCATCAGCAAAAGCTTCGGTATCCGCTTCAGATGTAAATCTCGAAAGGCCGACTCTCAGAGCTCCATCAATTATACGGCTGTCAAGGCCGATTGATTCCAGAACATGGCTCCGCCCTCCCTTTTTGCAGGCGGAGCTTTTTGAAACATAGATATCCCTTGCCTCAAGATAGTTCATGAGAACTTCACTCCTGAATCCTGGAAGTGAAAGGCTTAAGATATGCGGCGCGTCCCCGCCGATAAATACTGCCCATGGGATTGCAGATGCTATACAATCTTCAAGCTCTTCTTTGAGCGTTCTCATACGATTTGTATATTCCGGCATTTTCGGATACGCTGCCTTTACTGCGGCAGCAAAAGCAGCTATCTGGGGCATAGCTTCTGTTCCTGCTCTTAATCCGTATTCCTGGCCCCCTCCGAGAATAAATGGCTTGAGTTTAAGCCCTTTTCTGATATAGAGTGCACCGACACCTTTGGGAGCATGCACTTTATGGCCGGAAATGCTTATCATGTCCGCTCCCAGGTTATCGGCAGAAAAAGGAATCTTTAAGAAAGCCTGCACTGCGTCGGTATGCAGAAGCGCTCTTGATCCTGCTGCTTTCAAAATATCGGATACAGCTTTTATATCCGTGACAGCGCCTGTTTCATTGTTTACAAGCATTAATGAGACCAGTACCGTGTCGTCTCTGAGCACGGAAGCAACATCTTCCGCTCGAATGGCTCCTTTACTGTCGGGTTTTAAGTATGTTACTTCAAAGCCTTTTTCTTCCATGAGGCTGAGAGAGCGCCTCACGGCATCATGTTCGACGCTTGAGCTGATTATGTGTTTTCCCGTGCGCTGCCGGGATTCCGCCCCTCTTATGATCGCAGTATTGTCGCTCTCCGTGCCGCATGAGGTGAAAATGAGTTCTTCGGGAGCACATCCGAGAGCATGGGCGATCTCTTTCCTGGATGAGTCCAGAAGCTTTTTGGCTTCTCTGCCCTTTGTATGGGTAGAGCTCGGATTTCCGTAAATATTCTGCATGGCATTGAGAGCGGCCTCTGCGGCCTCATCACAAACGCGAGTAGTTGCGCTGTTGTCAAGATAGTGTTCCATCAGATAATCTTCCTTTGAGGATCCTGCTATTTTATGAAATACATTATAACAACCCTCGGCTGCAAGGTCAATCAGTACGAGACCCAGGCAATTGAGACCATTTTGAATTCAGACGGACACTTTCCTGCTGGAGAAAATGAGAAAGCGGATTGTGTTATAGTTAACACATGCGCAGTTACAGCTGAAAGCGGGCGAAAATCCCGCCAGGCTATAAGAAAGCTTTCTTCAGAATATCCGGATGCCGTAATAGCGGTCGGAGGATGTTATTCACAGTTGAGTCCTGAAGACGTTAAGGACTTGGGTGCAAAAGTGGTTTTCGGATCCAGCGATAGGGGGGCTTTTGTTCAGGCAATAGAGAGAGCAGTAGAGAGCGGAGAAAACAGTGTGAGTGTCGATGACCCGTTTAAAAGAAAGGCGCTTGAATTGCTTCCTTCCGGAGCAGTATCCGGCCGGACCAGAGCAATGCTGAAGATACAGGACGGCTGTGTCAACTTCTGCAGTTACTGCATAATACCGTATACAAGAGGAAGGATCCTGAGTCTTCCGGCAGAGAGGGCTGTTTCAGAAGCAAAAGATCTTGCGGAAAAGGGATACAGGGAAATAGTACTTACAGGAATCGAGATAGCATCCTACGGTCTGGATCTTAAGGACAGAATATCGCTCAAGGATATAGTTTTTGCGGTCAGCGAAGCTGTGCCTGATGTAAGGATCAGACTCGGTTCCATTGAGCCGACGGCAATAACGGAGGATTTCTGCCGCACGCTCTCCAAATGCAGAAATCTCTGTCCGCATTTTCACCTGAGTCTTCAGTCAGGCTGTGACCGTACGCTTGAAGCAATGAAAAGGAAATATACAACAGGGGAATTCGCAGAAACAGTAAAACGGCTCAGATATTATTTTCCCGGGTGTGCGCTTACTGCAGACTTAATAACCGGATTTCCCGGAGAGACAGAGGAAGATCACCGGACAACTCTTGAATTCATAAAATCTATTGGTTTTTCGGCCATGCATGTCTTTCCGTATTCCAGAAGACCCGGGACCCCTGCAGACAAGATGCCTGATCAAATCAGTCAGAAAGTAAAAAACCGGAGGGCAAAAGAGGCTGCCGAAGTTGCAGGACAGATGCAGATGGGATTTATTGAAGAACATGTTGGCAAAGAATTTGAGGTGCTGTTCGAAAATGAAGAGGACTCCGTGTGGCAGGGGCACAGCGCCGATTACATACTCTGCAAAATGAAAGGCAAAGAATTGCATGGAAGGCTTTTAAAAGTAAGGGCAATAAAAGCTGACAAAAAATGTCTTCTGTGTGAAGAGGTAAGGTGAAAGAATTGAGAAAGTATAATTTTTCGGCAGGCCCTTCAGTCATGCCTGAAGAAGTGCTTAGAAAAGCAGCATCCGAGATGCTCGATTACAAAGGCAGCGGCATGTCCGTCATGGAAATGAGCCACCGCGGACCTGTATTTAAAGAGATATTTGACGAGACCAAGGCAAAACTGAAGTCTTTGTATAATGTACCTGACGATTATGAAATCCTTTTCCTTCAGGGAGGAGCTACTTCCCAGTTTGCTGCTATCCCTATGAATCTTATCGAGGGGGGAAAAGCAGACTATGCAGTGACAGGAAGGTTTTCATCCCTTGCGGCCGAAGAAGCGGAAAAATACGGAAATGTCAATATATCATTTTCAGGGAAAGGGGAAGGATTCAGAAGAATTCCTTCGCAGAGTGAGCTGAGGCTGTCTGATGAAGCAAAATACTTTTACTATTGTGACAACAATACGATCTACGGCACGCAGTGGTTCTATATTCCGGATGTTAATTCGGAGCTTGTCTGCGATATTTCTTCGAGTGCTCTTTCAAAGCCGATGGATATCTCCAAATTCGGACTTTTATATGCTGGAGCGCAGAAAAATATGGCTCCGGCGGGGCTGACAACAGTTATTGTTAAAAAGAGCCTTTCAGGCCGCGAACTGCCGATAACGCCCAAGATAATGAGCTATAAGGTCCAGATCGAAAAGGATTCCATGCTGAACACTCCGCCCTGCTGGTGCATCTATATGCTCGGGCTGACAATCGACTGGATAACGGAAAAGGGCGGAATCGGAATGATGCAGAAAAATGCACGCGAAAGATCTGCACTTCTCTACGATTTCCTGGATGAAAGCAGCTTTTATTCCAAAAGGGCAGCGGTTAATTCCAGAAGCCCTATGAATGTCACTTTCCGAACTCCCTCAGAGGAACTTGATGTTGCTTTTTGCAAAGAAGCTGAGAAAAAAGGCCTTTTATGCCTTAAGGGCCATAAATCGACGGGAGGCATAAGGGCAAGCCTTTATAACGCAATGCCGATAGAGGGAGCTAAAGCGCTGGTTGAATTTATGAAGGAGTTCGAGTTTAAGAATGTTTGATATAAAGACTTACAACAAGATATCCGATGAAGGACTGAATGTTCTGAAGGATAAAGGCTGCAATGTAGGGCCAGATGTAAAAGATCCGGAGGGAATAATACTTCGCAGCGCAGATCTTCACAATACTCCGTTTGGTGACAATCTCCTGGCAATAGCAAGGGCGGGAGCGGGCTATAACAATATCCCGATTAATGAATGTGCAGAAAAAGGGATAGTGGTATTCAATACTCCCGGAGCAAACGCCGAAGGAGTCAAAGAACTTGAGCTGTGCTCTCTCGTCATGTCTTCGCGTGATGTTCTGGGTTCCATAGCCTGGGTCAGATCTGTAGCGGACAAGGGCAGCGAAATACCCGTACTTGTAGAAAAAGCCAAGTCTGATTTCGCTGGCCCTGAGCTTATGGGCAAGACCATCGGGGTCCTCGGCCTCGGGGCGACAGGAGCTATGGTCGCGAATATAGCGCTGGAGATCGGAATGAAGGTTTTGGGCTATGACCCGTTCATGTCTGTTGAAGCTGCATGGATGCTTTCCAGAGAAGTCATACATGTGGATGATCTTGACGAGGTCTTTGCAAAGAGCGATTATATAAGCATCAATATTCCCTATAATGAGAATACACATCATCTTTTAAATGCCGAAGCCTTCTCAAAAATGAAACAGGGCATACGCATTATTAACGAGTCGAGGGCAGAGGTCGTGGATGATATCGCAATGACCAAGGCTCTTGATTCCGGAAAAGTCGCCAAATATGTTACGGACTTTCCGAATGAGACTATACTCAAAGCTCCGAATGTGATAGCTATGCCACATCTGGGAGCCTGTACGCCTGAAAGCGAGGACCGGTGTGCTGTAATGGCTGCAAACGAGCTGTACGACTATCTGGAAAACGGCAATATCAAAAACAGCGTCAATCTCCCAAACGCATCCCTTGAGCGCATGGGAAACTGCAGGTTGTGTGTCCTGCACAGAAACAAGCCCCGCATGATTACAAGAATACTTGATTTCATATCCGCGAGAAACATCAATGTTGAACATATGATAAACAAACCGCGCGGAGGATATGCGTATACTATTGTTGACCTCGGTAAGAAGATAGGGCCGAAGACAGCCGAAGAAATGCGCAGCATGGAAGATATACTGAGGCTAAGGGTTCTGTATGTCGACTGAAAAACTATATTATGTAAATAGTCATCTGCATGAGTTTTTTGCGAACGTCATTTCCTGTGCACCTTCTCCGAAGTATGAAGGACAATACCAGGTAATCCTTGATAAAACTGCTTTTTTCCCCGAAGGAGGCGGTCAGCTTGCAGATACGGGCACTATCGGAGCATCAAGGGTCACGGATGTGCATGAGAAAGATGGGATTGTTGTTCATTATGTAAACTTATCGCTTGAACCTGGCCTTGAGTATCATTGTTCTCTCGACTGGGAGCAGAGATGGAGAAGGATGCAGAATCACTCCGGTGAGCACATTTTCTCCGGCCTTGTTCACCGAAACTTCGGATTTGAAAATGTGGGCTTTCATATGGGACCTGCCTTTATGACGCTTGATTTCAGCGGGGAACTCAGAGAAGAGGACATTTGCTTCCTTGAAAAGAGAGCCAACGAAAAAGTCAGAGACGATATTCCCGTTAAGACTTTTTTCCCGACTGTGCAGGAGCAGGAAACCTTGAGTTACAGGAGCAAGAAAGAGATCCTTTCAGATCTGAGGCTTGTGGAAATCCCGGGTGTGGATCTTTGTGCCTGTTGTGCGCCGCATGTTTCATCCACGGGAGAGGTAGGTCTTGTCAAGGTTCTGGATAATATGCGACACAGAGGCGGTACAAGGCTTTTTCTTGTTTGCGGCATGGATGCTTTTGAGTATTCCCGTGAGATGCAGAGTTCAGTGACTGGAGTTTCAAGACTTCTCTCGGCGAAGAGAGAAGAAATAGTACATGCAGTTTCAAAGCTTCTTTCGGACAAAGAAACCGCAAAAGAAAAGCATTCAAGACTTGCAATGGAATATGTTAAGCTCAGAGCAGAAAGCATACCTGCAAATGAAGGCAATATCATTCTCTTTGAAAGCTGTCTTGACGAACCTGCCCAGAGAGAACTTGTAAATCTGCTTTCTGTAAAATGCGAAGGCTTTGCTGCCGTATTCTGTGGAGAAGACGGAGCTCCATATCGCTATATTATCGGTTCTGAGCATACAGATCTTAGAGCACTAGCTCCGCTGATTAATGAAAAGGTCTCGGGCAAAGGTAGCGGAAAGAGCTCCATGATCTCGGGAAGGGCATTGGCAGACCGTTCTGTAATAGTAAAAGCACTTGAAGATCTCATATAGAATTTTAGACAAAACCTGATAAATTGGCTAACTGTAAAACTGAGGATGGCGGATAATTGATTTGACAATTATCTGACATCCTTTTATAATTTATACGTATTATGGGCTTAGAATGCATGCCCGAAAAGCGGAATAATTTTTGGTATAGGGGGTTATCAAACAGTTGAAAGACCTGAAACATCTCATTTACTTTGAGGATCTTCTTCAGCAGGCCAACAATGAGCTGGTCCAGAAGGGCAGAGCTGACGGCAATAAAGCTGTTGGCTACACTTGTTACTTCATGCCTGAGGTTCTCCTCGATCTTCCCGGATGCTTTGCGGTAAGACTCAGAGCTCCGGGCTGTACTTCACCTGATGTGGCGACATATTATCTGTCGTCGCGAACCTGCCACTACGCAAGAAGCCTGATGGAGCGTGCGCTTGAGGGCGGGTATAATTTTCTCGACGCCGATATGGCAACTGAAACCTGCACTGCAACGACGCGTTTTCAGGAGCATATGGAGCAGAAGCACCTTGATTCTGTCGAAGACATGCGTATCGTAGATAACGACGATTTCTTCGTGGAGTTTACTGATGTTCCGTTCAAGAAAACGCCTAACAGCCAGGCGTATTTTGCGGAAGAGCTTGAGTATCATGTCTTAAGACCTCTCAGAGAGCACTTTGGAATCGACACTTCCGATGAAGCACTCATGAAAGCAATCGATATTCACAATGAGGTCTCAAATCTCATCAACGAGATAGGAGACTATCGCAAGCTTGAAAAACCGACGATCACCGGCTACGAATTCCATGTTATACAGCTCGTTTCACTCACATGCCCAAAGTACCTGATTATTGACAAGCTTCGTGAGACTGCTGAAGAGCTGAAGACACGTGAGCCCGATCAGAAATGGCCGTTCAGATGCAAGGTCCTCCTGGCCGGCTCCGAAAATGACGACCCTGATTTCACTAAGATGATAGAGGGATGCGGGGCTGAAGTAGTTTGCGACCGTTATTGCTACGGAGCGGTTGAATCCCGCGTTCCCATAGAGGTCAAGGAAGGCGAAAGGCCGATAGAGGCTATTGCCCGCCACTACCTCGAAACATCCAACTGCCCGCGTTATATGCCGCAGGATGAGATGAGAGCAAGAAAACAGAATCTTGCGGATCTTGCAAAAGCATACAATGCGGATGGAATAATTGTTGTCTCTAACAAATTCTGCGAGTACTGGAGCTACGAGCGCGTTATAGATTCTTTTGTCATGCCGCGTGATTTCGGTATTCCTGTCTGCTCGATCGAGAAGGAATACATCAATTCTGCTTCCGGCCAGCTCAGGACAAGATTCCAGGCATTTGTTGAGAGTTTGGAGATCAAGAAGATCCAGGAGGGCAATAAATAATGGATATAAATAAGATTAAAAAGGGATTCAATGATTTCTGGTACGGCAAACCGCATTCGGCCGAGGAAGGCGGACGCAGGCTTGGCGAGATACTGGAAGACAAGACTGGCCTGTATAAGCACAGAGAATGGCGCGGTGTCAAAGACACCATGTACTACTTCTGGAACATCTGGTGCTACAACTATCTCCACATGGTGATCGACATCATGAAATACGGCGGCCTTGTCCCCTTCGCCAAAGGCGTGTGGAGATACCGCTGGGTAGGCCAGACCTACCTGCCGGTCATGCACTGGTTCGACCGAGGCCTGCAGGGCATGAGAGGCGAAGCTCTTAAAGGTTCCGCTTGGCATTACAGAGGCATGGTCAATGCCAGTATAGTACAGTTCATGTACATGTTCGTAGCTGACACCAAACTTAACAAAGGCAAGAAGAATTATTGGCACGATCACACCATCGCACACAATGAGACTCTTTGGGGCGGCATCTTCTATCCTTGGAGCGATCAGTACCGCAATGTGGCAATAGAAATGATCCCATATTTTGTCACATGTCACGTTAACAGCCATACGGTTCTTAACTACATCGACGCCATTCAGTCCATAGGTCTCCCCGGAGACCCCTGCCCGATGTGTCAGGCTGAAGCGGGCATCTTCCTTCTGGATGACGTTCCCGATTACGCCAATTTCTGGCTGTCAGACAATGAAGCATGCGACGCTTCCGTTTCTACATCCATAATCCAGGACTGGTTCTGGGACAAACCTCTCTACGCTATGACCCAGCCGATGCGTTTTGACGACCCGATTGCAAAGAAATACTGCATGAAGGAAATAGAAGGCGCATGGAAATTTATAGAAGAACAGACAGGTGCTCCGTTCAACTACGAGCTTCTTTGCAAGCGTCTCAATCAGCAGAACGAGCTCCAACGCTTTGAGTGGGAGAAATGGGATGTTGCCGCCAATACAAGCTCGTACCCCATAAACGGCGTCGCACAGGCACTTTACCGTATCTACCAGTCCCAGTACGGCGATCTGCCGATTTGGCACGAAGTTGATGCCAAGGTCCGTAAGATCATGGAAAAGTGCGTTTCCAAGAAGATCAACACCTTCCCGAAGACTCGCCACAGAGTCATTGCCTGGTCCTGCGCCCCGCTATACTACTCCAACTGGTGCACTTGGGCATACAACACATGGGGTCTCAATGTCATTATTAATATGGACTCCCTGATGTTCGATATGGAGATCCGCACTGATGAGTATGAGCACACACTTGAAGACATAGCCACGTACCATATGTGGGCTCCCATGCGCCGTATGGCAGTCGGCGGAATGCACCACATTTTCGAGCTGTGGGATTATAAAGAGAAATTCAACTGCGATATGGTCGCCATGTACGACCAGCTCCAGTGCAAAGGCATGCAGGGCGTTCACGGATTGTTTGAGGATGAATTCCGCAAGAGAAATGTCAAAGCCTTCTGGCTTCCTCATGCTCTTCCGGACAGCAGAACCGTTTCCCGCGCTGAGATACGCCGCGGCATAAACGACTTCATGTCTACCGTTATGCAGGAAGAACCGCTCGATCCGTCACTGCTTGACTTTGACGATTCTATGACCTGGTAAGAGGAGGAAATATTTATGAATAAAGTTTGCAGATTTTTTCTGAAACTTGTCGGAATTCTTGTGCTTGTGTTCGGAGTGCTTTTTGCGATATTCTTCTTCGATCTCGACGGAAAACTGCTTTTCAATGTTGTTGAGCCGTTTCTTAAGAACCACTATGACAATATGGAGAGAGAAGATAAGACCAAGACGCCTTACGATATAAGCAAATATCCGGCACGCGACTGATATAACCATTATTTTTAAAGAAGGGAAATAAACATGAAATACTTTGGCGGCTGCGACGTAGGATCTACATATACGAAAGCAGTAATACTCGATGAGACAGGAAAGATGGTGGCAGATACCACGATCATGAGC
>CADCKQ010000009.1 GCA_902802045.1 Oscillospiraceae bacterium
GGCGGACCTTTACTACGGTGTCCTGTGGAACAAGCTGTACCGAAGGGACATCATAGAGCGTTACGGCATACGCATGGACGAAAATATCAGCTACAGTGAAGATATGATCTTCAATCTGGAGTACCTTCTCCATGTCAAGAACATAGCGATCCTGAAAGCCCCGGTTTATTACTACCAGTACACCAAAGGCTCCCTGGTTGACCAAAGCCTGAATCTGAGCAGCACAATAAAAATGAAGAAAAACGTCATAGGCTACTATAACGAGTTTTTCAAAAAGACCTTTGACGCCCCCGCCTATCAGGAACGGCTGCCAGTGATTTACGGCTACCTGCTGGCTGTCAGTCACGACAGCCTGGCGCTGCCTTTCACGCCGGGGACACGGAAGCTGACTCCGGGATCAGATCTCTCTGCACTTTCCGGCGAGAGCGGCACGGCCTTCCCGATGCGCAGCGCGATCTTGGAGACGCGGCTGCTTGGACGCTATCTGGAAACGCTGGGCCGAAAACACGGAATGGATGAGGCCAGAATCAAGATCTTATACTGCATGGAAAAGAGAAAGGAACCTTGCAGCATTGAGAGCCTGTGTCTGCTGACCGGTATGGGAAAACCTGCTGTGATCGTGGCAATGGCCCGACTCCTGGCGGACGGACTGGTGAGGCGCGAGGCCCCTCTCGGAGGCGAAGAACACTTCTCTTTCCAGGCGCCGGAGCTCACAGAGGAACTGCAGCAGCTGGATTGGGATGTGGACGCAGTGTGTTTTGCCGGATTTACAGAAGAAGAGCTCCGGCAGTACCGCGAGTTGGAGGAGCGGATCGGCAACCGGATTCTCGACCATCTGCAGGCCGAGACAGCAAAAGAATCGTAAGCCTTGCTCTCAGTGAGCAGCATCTTTAGGAGGAACCCTGTATGCAGGAAGTAAAACGCCCGAAAAAACCACTAATTTATTTTTATGTGGCGATGATTCTCGCAATCCTTGTATTTAACTGTCTCGTTGCCCCATATCTTGCGAGGAAAGCCATAGAGGATGTGGACTACGGTACCTTTATGACGATGACCGAAAACGGAGAAATCGGAAAGGTTCAAATCCAGCAGAATCAAATCGTCTTCACTGACAAAGAGGAATCTGCGATTTACCGGACAGGCGTGATCGAGGATCCGGGCTTAGTAGAACGGCTCCATGCATCCGGGGCAACTTTTACAAGTGAGATCGTGGAGGAAACGTCACCCCTGGCAACTCTGCTTCTCTCCTGGCTGTTGCCGATTGTCGTTTTCGTTCTGCTCGGTCAGTTTATGTCGAAGAAACTGATGGACAAAGCCGGCGGTGGTGCCGGATCCATGATGTTCAATCTTGGCAAATCGAACGCCAAGGTCTATGTCAAATCTTCGGATGGCATTCGTTTCAGCGATGTGGAAGGTGTTGACGAGGCGGAAGAAAACCTGCAGGAGATCGTGGATTATCTGGAAAACCCAGCAAAGTATCGGGAGATCGGCGCCTCCATGCCGAAGGGTGTCCTGCTTGTCGGGCCTCCGGGCACGGGCAAGACCATGCTGGCCAAGGCTGTGGCCGGTGAGGCCAATGTTCCCTTCTTCTCCATGTCCGGCTCGGAATTTGTGGAAATGTTTGTGGGCATGGGCGCTTCCAAGGTGCGGGATCTGTTTCGCCAGGCCAAAGAGAAGGCTCCCTGCATCGTCTTCATTGACGAGATCGACGCCATCGGCCAGAAACGAAGCGGCGGTCAGTACGGAGGCAACGATGAGCGCGAACAGACCCTCAATCAGCTCCTTACCGAGATGGACGGCTTTGACGGGAGCAATGGCGTGATCACTGCCCGACCTCAAAGGGCGGGAAGCCATCCTGAAGGTGCACGCGAAAAAGATCAAGGTCGCCGACGATGTGGACTTCCTGCAGGTGGCGCGTATGGCCTCCGGTGCATCCGGTGCAGAGCTTGCCAATATTGTAAACGAAGCCGCTTTGCGCGCAGTGCGTGACGGGCGCGGCTTTGCCACCCAGGCCGATCTGGAGGAGAGCATCGAAGTGGTCATTGCCGGCTACCAGAAAAAGAACGCGATTCTCACGGATCAGGAGAAAAAGATTGTCGCTTACCATGAGATCGGTCACGCCCTGGTTGCAGCGAAGCAGACGAACTCCGCTCCTGTGCAGAAAATCACCATCATCCCCCGCACCTCCGGTGCCTTGGGATACACGCTGCAGGTGGAGAATAACGACCACTATCTGATGAATAAGCAGGAGCTGGAGAATAAGATCGCAACTTTCACCGGCGGACGGGCTGCAGAAGAATTGGTGTTCGGTTCCGTTACCACGGGAGCCGCCAACGACATCGAGCAGGCTACAAAGCTTGCCCGCGCCATGATCACCCGCTACGGAATGAGCGAGGACTTTGACATGGTCGCAATGGAGACGGTAACGAATCAGTATCTTGGCGGTGATACGTCCCTGGCCTGCTCCGCTGAAACACAAAGCAAAATTGATGCACAGGTTGTCGAACTGGTACGGAAGCAGCACGAAAAAGCACTGGCCATTCTAAAGGACAATCGCGGTAAGTTGGATGAACTAGCTTCGTATCTGTATGAACATGAAACTATTACCGGTGAAGAGTTCATGCGGATCCTGAATGAAAACGCGAGCACATAATACCACAGGCCAAAATTCCGTCAATGTCCGTCTGGACTTGTTCGGAAAATATTCCTGATTAGAAGTAACGCGCCCCAGACTGTAGATGTAAAAGTCTCCGGTCTGGGGCTTTAATATTTGCATATCGGTTTACATAACTTTTTCTCTTTTCGCATTTTAACCCCCCTGCACATATTTTTAACTGGAAGATATTTATATGGAAAGTCGCTGAAAGGGAAACGGTTAGAATAATTTAAATTACCACTGCACCCCCTTTGCCGTTTGCACCTCCCTACCAATTCCTATGACGCATTCATTATATTAGTGATTGTTGATTAATATCAGAAGGTAATCCAGCGCCTCCATATCGATGGAGGCGCAACCATTTCAATGGAGGAGCAATAAACGAGGACTATAGACTATTGCTCATCCGGTTCGGAGGGACTCGCGAGACAGGAGACTCGCGGGGATGGTGGAGAGACGGATTCTTCGCAGGCTCAGAGTGACAGATTGCTCCGCAGAATGACACTGTTTCATATTTGCAGATCACACCTTGAAAAATCATGTAAAAAATGTAAAAAACTCAGACCCGCTGCGCTGCAACGGGTTTGAGTTTTGATAATTGCTTTGGTAATTGAATTTTTTTTGTAAAAAATACATCGGGCTGTTTAAAGCTTAAAAAATAATACTTCTTTAATTTGCATCCCCGGTGTGATAGAATCCCTTTAATATTTCAGGGCACGGAGGGGCATAAACGATGACAAAAGAAGAAAAGCTTGCAAACTGGAACGAAAGAAGTCCGTTCAATGTACACAACAATATCGTCATCGAGGATTTCTCGGAAGGGAAGTCCGTCGTAACGGGCGAGCTTAAGACAGAGGCCCTGAATCCGGCGGGGATTGCGCACGGAGGATTTGTCTATTCTCTCTGCGACGTCGCGGCGGGCATTTCGGCAAGGTCCCTGGGGCACAACAAATTCACGACCTTAAGCAGCAGCATATATTTCATGCACCCTTCAAAAGGCACCAGGCTCAGGGCGGAGGGCGAGGTCGTCAAGAACGGCCGGAACGTGATCGTCTCTGATGTGAGCGTATACGACGACACGGGAAAGATGACCGCGAAAGGCGTGTTTGAAGTCTTTGTTCTTGAATGAAAAAGCATATATCCGAAAGACGGAACTGACATGAAAAAAACGGAAATACAGGGAGAAGAGGCAGGCACCTCTCTTTCAAGAGACAAAATAATCGTCAGAACGAGCATCACGGGAATTGCCGCGAATGTCCTGCTCGCGGCTTTCAAGGCCGTCGTCGGCGCGATCTCGGGCTCGATCGCGATAGTTCTCGACGCCGTAAACAACATATCCGACGCTGCTTCCTCGCTTATCACGATAATAGGCACGAAGCTCGCGTCCAGGGAACCCGACAAAAAACACCCCTTCGGCTACGGGCGCGTTGAATACTTAAGCGCGATGATCATTTCGGTCATAGTCCTCTACGCCGGCATCACGTCTCTGGTCGAATCGGTAAAGAAGATCATCGAGCCCGAAACTCCGGACTACAGCGCCGTTACCCTGATAATCGTAGCGGCTGCGGTCCTTGTGAAGATCTTTCTGGGGAGATATGTCAAAAAAACGGGAGAAAGAGTCAACTCCGATTCCCTGATAAACTCCGGGAAGGACGCGGTGCTCGATTCCGTGATCTCCGCATCCACGCTGGTCGCCGCCGTGATCTTTCTGCTCACCGGGCTTTCGCTCGAGGCATGGCTCGGCGCCGTCATCTCGGTCATTATCATCAAATCGGGCATAGAGATGCTCAGGGAGACACTGTCGGAGATACTGGGCGAGAGGGCGGACATCTCTCTTGCGAAGGAGATAAAGAAAACGGTCCTCTCATTTCCGGAGGTCAGCGGCGCTTACGATCTGGTCCTGCACAACTACGGGCCTGACAACTATAACGGATCGATACATATCGAAGTTCCGGACACGCTCTCCGCAGCTGAGCTTGACGAGCTGATCCGCGCCGTAACGACGAAAGTCTATCTTGAACAGAATGTGATCCTGACCGCGATAGGCGTGTATTCGCTGAATACAAAGGACGAAAAGGCCGTCGGGATGCGAAACGAAATAAGCTCGCTTGTCCTCTCGAAGGAGCATGTGCTTCAGATGCACGGCTTCTATGTGAATGAGGAGAAGAAAACGATCCGTTTTGACGTAATAGTGAGCTTCGACGCGAAGGACCGCCGCGCCGTCTATGATGAGATCTGCAGCGAGGTCGCGGCGCTCTACCCGGACTACTCTCTCGAGATCGTCCTGGACACGGACTTCAGCGAAAGCTGAAAAGACGGAACAAAAAGCAGAGTCTGCCTCTGATCGAAAGCGGCAGGCTCTGTTTTTGCGCTCTGCGGTATAAAACGCAAAAAATGTTTTTAAAAAATCTTCAAAGGCCGTAAGATTTCCCTAAAAAGCGCGTTTCATAGGGTGAGAGACAAAACAGAAAGGAGGGCAATGGATTTGGAGGACTCAAAAATCGTGGATCTCTACTGGCAGCGCTCCGAAGAAGCAATTCCGGAGACTGCCGCCAAATTCGGCGGCTATTGCCGCACCATTGCTTACAACATTTTATCGGACGAGCAGGACGCAGAGGAATGCGTGAACGACACATGGTTCAAGGCGTGGAATTCCATGCCGACTCATCGTCCCGCTCTTCTCGCGCCTTATCTCGCCAAACTGACACGCTGGCTGGCGCTGACCCGTCTCAGGAAAAGAAACGCCCTGCGGCGCGGAGGCGGAGAGACGCCGATAGTGCTTGACGAGCTCGCTGAGGTCATCCCGGGCGATGCGGATCCGGAAAAACAGGTGGAGATGAAAGAACTCGGCGAGGCCCTGCGGAGATTTGTGGCAGGTCTTGAGGATACCGAAGCCCGTATCTTTCTCGCCCGATACTGGTACATGACCGGTGTGAAGGAGATCGCAGAAAAGTACGGTATCACGCCCGGCAATGTCAGTACCACACTTCACCGCACGCGCAGAAAACTGCAGAACTTTTTGAAGGAGGAAGGATTATGCTGAACGAGGAAACGATTCTGTTTGCGCTCAATGATATGGACGACACCCTGCTGGAACGGACACGTCTTGCCCTGGGTCTGAAACTCGGCGCGAAGAAGCACGGGACCGGGAAATACATCCGAATCGTATTGCTGGCAGCCGTTATCTCGGCGCTTATGATCGGAGCGGCATGGGCAACCGGGCTTATCGGACTTGGTAATATGCGGGCCGGGCAGCTTTTTGGTATTAATATGCTCAGTATCGAAGGGCTGAGCGACAGCGCCGAAGGCCGGGCGCTTAAGGAGTGGCTGTCCTTCTATGAAGAGCACCGCGAAGACCCGTATGATCCAGAAGAAGCAATTGCACTTATGGACGAATACGGCCCATACGGCGTCACGACACAGGCAATGGCCGATGAGATAGACAGGATCTGCGGAAAGTACGGTCTCAAACGCCTCGGAAAACTGTCCGCGCCGCCGGACGAAAAGAGCTTTTACAGAGCTGCGGGAATCGGGAAACTGACCGCCGGAAATGAAAAGTTCGAAAATGACTACGGCGGCGGATACGTATACTCCAGCGGCACCTTCCAGTACGACGGCACGCTGTTTCCGCGTGACACTGATTACTGCTTCCCTTATCAGCTTCGAAATGCTGCGAAGGGCGTGCTCGGATATGTGACAATAAATGCCGGTGACCCGAACGACTATACGGAATGGCAGTATAAAACAAAAGACGGGCAGACGCTTACCGTATCCGATTCCGCGCACGGCGCCTTCCTCCTGCTTGACCGCGAGGACAGCTTTGTTGTTGTCTCAATTGCCAAAACGGGATGGGCGGATCATTTTAATGACGGTATGCTCGACGGTCTGGGAGACAGACAGGTCACATTTGAACTGAGCCGCGAAGATCTGGAAGCCATAGCCGACAGTTTTAACTGGGCAGCGTTGGATGACCCCGATCTCGGAATGGACGGAGAATTTGCTTACCATCAGTACAGCGAAACAAGCGCTGTAGAGCAGCTTACGAATAAGAATATCGACCTGAGTATGATCCCCGAGAGTCAGGAATGGCTGAAGCCTTCCATCTCGGCCGTTTACGAGCAGCAGATCGCCCCTTACATCAGAGACTTCAAGCTTGTCGATTACTGCATCGAAAAAGGGAGCATCGACATCGGCTGGATCAGCTTCACCGGAACACCGATAAAGCCGCTCAACTGGCGCAAGGTTCCGAGCGACAAGGGAGAGGTCTATTGCCGGAGCGTCTGCGTGAACGCTGACGAAAACGGGCTGCCCCTAGCACTCGACAGTTTCGATATGCTTCCCGTTCAGAAGCTCGATCTGGCCAAAAACATCGGCACTGAGGAGAACCCTGACCGGATATGGCTGGCCAATGAGCAGAGGACCATTGCCTCCGCCTCGCTGTATGTCCTTCAGAACGGAGAGACCTATACTGTCTCGGATCCAGCCTCCATTGAGGCTCTGGCGCTCATGCTGAAAAGAAGTACGATCGACTCATTTGATGCGGAAGACCCCCGCTTCAACCCTCTCTACCTCACTTATACCGACGGCAGCCGGGCTTTGGTCTTTACCGCCGCCAGCGGCGCAAACGCGTTCTGGCAGTATGGGATGTGGCAGAGTTATCAGTACGGCAGGACGATCTTCGACCTGTTCGGTGTTCCGCTTGAAGCCAAGGGCTATACGGAGCATGACGGGATCCTTACATCGCACGTGGATTCGCCTGACCGGAGCCTGCTGAAGTGGATAGAGATGGATTTCGAGAAAGACGGAGATCTCATTGTGCGGCGTATCATGTCGGATCAGGTTCGCGAGATGCGTTATGAGTACGATGAAGAACACCATTGCGTCAGGGAGACCTGGTGGGACGGCGGAGTTATGAACAATGAGATAGTCAGCACCTACGGCGAGGACGGGCAAATACTTCACAGCGAGATGCACGCCGGAAATATGTGGACCGTATCCGACTATGAATATGATTCCGAAGGCCGCCTGACCGCGGAGCTCCACAGAGACAACGACGATGCCCCAGGCGCGACCGGAGGGAACATCTATTACAGTTATGACGCGGAAGGCAACTGCCGCCGCAAAATGGGCTGGGAACAGTAAAGGAACCCTTTATACAGACATCCGATTATTGCACACAAATAAAACAGGAGCGCCTCTTCTAAGTGATGAGGCGCTCATTTTACATAGGTTCGTCGTGTATCTGTATCAATTATTCACGTTTCAGCCGGTCACAAAATCCACACCGTCGTCCACGCCGCCCTCGACCGTCACGGTCAGACGGTTCGGAAGACAGATAATGGATTGCCCGGTATAGCGGATCTTTCCCTGGTGTACGCAGAGAAGATCCGGGCAGTTCGCTTCCGAGAGCCAGGCCTGCCCGCCTTCGATGACGAGGATGTTGCTCCCGCCGTTGAGGGGGTAGATCCCGCTTTGCGACAGCGAATGCCGCTCGGTCTCGACGCCGTCCACGCGTACGACGACGACGCCGCCCTCCTCCCGCGTCGCGCCGATAACCAGATAGAGCACGAGCGCGAGAAGGAGGAACAGGCCGATCACAAGAAGGTCCGTCCGCCGCTTTTTGTCGGCGAAGAAATCCTTCATCAGAACTGGAAGGCGGTAAGAGCCAGAGCGACTATCGCCGCAGCCAGGATCTGGATCGGGAAGCCGCGGAAGGCCTTGGGCAGATGCTCCGGCTCGATCCGATTCTGCAGACCGGCAAAGAGGAAGAGCCCGAAGAGGAACCCGAGTCCGACGCCGAGCGCGCTCGCGATCACGGAGCCGAGGGTCTCGGCCTCTGCGACGTTCAGAGCCAGGCCGAGCACTGCGCTGTTGAGCGCGATGAGGGGGAAGAACAGGCCGAGCTTTTTGCCGCAGACGAGCTGCAGCAGGTACAGAATAACGAGCACGAGCACTACGGCGGCAAGTATGGTGAAATACGCGGGTATCACGCCGCGAAGCAGCCACAGCAGTACGGAGACAAGGAGCGTCACGACCGTGACCGAGAGGCCCAGCGTGAGGATCCTGCCGCGCTGCGAGGAGAAGCCGAGAAGCGGCACGAGGCCGAGTCCGGCGCTGAGGGCGTAGTTGTTGATCAGCACGAAGCCGAGTATCAGAAGAATCATTTCTTTCATGTATTACGCCTCCTTCCCGTCAGAGAGCCCGGCGGCGGCGCGGCTCAAAGAGCCTGCCCCGTCCTGAGCGGGGAAGAGCCTGTTAACGACGGCCAGCAGGATCGCGAAAACGAACAGCCCGCCGGTGACCTTCGTAAGCAGGGTGATCTTATAGGGCTCGAGAGCCTCAATGGGATTGCCGCAGAGAGACGCAGCCCCGAAGAGCTCACGGATCGCGGCGAGGATCAGCACAAAGACGGCAAATATCAGACCGCTGATCAGCGCGCTGCAGAGGCTTTTGCCGAGAGGAAAGTCCAGCGCGTCCTCCGCAGAGGCGAAGAGCATCAGATCGACCGCGAGGACCGCGGCGTAGAAGCCGAGCATCTCCCAGGCAGAGGGAAGCAGGGCGTGAAGAAGGAGCTGAGCCGCAGAGGCGCAGCCCGCTACGACCAGCAGGGCGGCGGGCAGCCTGGCCCCGGATGGGATCAGATTGCGCAGGAGGCCCAGGATCAGAGCGGAGAGGAGCAGCACGCCGAGAACGGCGGCGCTCATTCCGAGCGCGGCGCGAAGATCCGCGCTCGCACCCAGAGCGGGCACGGCGCCGAGGAACAGAAGCGTCGCGGGATTTTGGAACAGAAGCTTTCTTTCGTTCATGTGCTCACCCCCTTTTAACCCTTCAGAAGCCCGAAGGCTTCAAAAACATCTCTTGTCGCGGTATCGACCGCGTCGGTGCTCATCGTGGCGCCAGAGATCAGAGCCTGTTCACCGTTGAAGCTCTCAGCGGTCAGGCCGAGGAAGCCGTCCTTGTAGCTCGTCTCATCGAGCGTGTAGCTGCTGAAGTAATCGGCGTGGAGGATAAGCTCCGGTGCGCGGAAGGCGGCGATCGCGCCACTCTCGTCAAGCACGTAGTAGAGCTCCATGACCTCGTTGGAATAGCCGTAGGGCCTTGCGGCGAAGGCATAGAGCGTGCCCTCCGCGGTCTCGGCGGTATAGGCGCCGGTGACGGAATTGCACAGTCCGGGAATCTCGACAGCGGCAAGTACGGCATCCTCCGGGATCATTCTAGCAAGAGCCTTTTCCGCCTTGGCCGAAAGATCCTCGGCGTGCGCGGCGTCCAGAGCGCGGATCTCGTCGGCGAGCGATGCGTCGACGGAGTCGCTCACATCCTCTCCCGCGGCGTTGTAGAAGCGAATGCCGCCGAGAGTCGTGCTGACGGCCAGCAGTTCCTGTCCGTCGTTGACGAACCAAGCAAATCCGCTGCCGTTGGCAGCCTGATAGCCGCCCGTAACACTGCCGCTTCCCTCGAGCTCCTCGCCCTGAATGGCGCCTGCCTTATTGACGATGCCGGGATAGACGACGGCGACAAGCTCGCGCAGGAGCTGCTCGTCGCTCTTCTCGGCGGCGGCAAAGAGGCCGTTTTCGATCAGCGCGTTAAAGCCGTCGTTGACGGCGCCGCGGATGGCGGAGGAGGAGAAGGTGACTCCGCCGACAAGCTCAACACCAGAGAGCGTGGAGTCCTGTCCGGTGAAGCCGGGCAGAAAGTCCTCTCCGAGCTCGCGGGTCTCGCCGCTGGAGTCGACCGCCAGGGAGACGATCTTTCCTTCAAAGTCTATGACGAGCGTCATTTCGATGGGCTGGTCCTTGGTATAGCCCTGGAAGCTGGCGAGGCGCAGAAGATAGGTCTGCTTGCTCTCGTCGCGGTAGACGGACTGCACCGTGTCGGACGAGACCTCCAGAGTGGAGCCGTCCGGATCGGCGCGGTCATATAACATCACTGAGTCGCCCAGCAGGGCTTTTTCCGCTTCGGCGGCAGCCTCTGCCGCGAGACGCTCGTTCTCCGCCACAATGGGGGCGGAAAAACTGTTGGCGCCGTAAACCAATCCGGCCATCAGCACCAGCAGGAGCAGCAGGCTCAGCGCGGTACGTAAAACATTATTCTTCATCTCAGACACCTCCCAGAGGCTTTCTGCGCGTCCACTTCTCAAGCCAGGGCGAGAGAATGTTCATGCAGAGGATGGAGTAGGACACGCCCTCGGGCAGTGAGCAGAAACGGCGGATCACAAAGGTGAGCAGTCCGCAGCCCAGCGCGAAGAGCATACGCCCCTCCGCCGTGATCGGCGTCGTGGTATAGTCGGTGGCCATGAAGACCGCGCCGAGCACCAGACCGCCGGCGAGCAGCTCGTAGAGGGCGACGCTGAAGCTCCCGCTCGATATGAGGAAGCAGACAAAGACCGTGCCCATGAAGATCACGGGCGTCTGCCAGTGGATGACCTTGCGCGCGAGCAGATAGGCAAAACCGATCAGCAGCGCTAGGATGCAGCCCTCGCCGATGGCGCCTCCGCGAAGGCCTAAGAACATCTGGCCCAGCGTGGGCAGCTCCGCGCCCTCCGCACCGATCAGATCGAGCGGCGTGGCGGAACTGACGGCGTCGACGAGACGGGGCATGGCGCCGCCGGCCACGGTGGAGGTGAAGGCCATGAGCAGGAAGATGCGCGCGGTGATGGCCGGGTTGGCGAAGTTGTGGCCCATCCCGCCGAAGGCGCATTTGACAAGCACGATCGCGAACACGGAGCCCAGCGCGCACTGCCAGAGCGGCACGTTTGTGCTGAGGTTGAGCGCCAGAAGCAGGCCGGTCACGACCGCGGAGAGATCACCGACGGATTGGTCGCGTCTTGCGATCAGGTTAAACAGGAATTCTGAGACGACCGCGGCCGCGACGCAGACGCAGATCATCAGGGCCGCCTGCAGTCCGAAGAGGACGACGGCGGCGATCGAGGCGGGAAGCAGCGCGATGATCACATCGAGCATGATCCGCCGCGAGCTGTCGGCGCTGTGGATATGCGGGCCAGCAGCCATTACGGGTTTGTTTTCCATGCCTTACTTCCCTCCTTCCTTTTCTTTTTCTTTCTGAGCAGTTTCCCAACTGCGGATGAAACGCCGCGCGGCGCTGTTGTTCTCCGCAAGGGGACGGTGGGCCGGACAGACGTAGCTGCAGCAGCCGCACTCCATGCACAGCGAGACCTGCTCTTTCTGCAGGATCGCCGCGCGCGCGTCCTCGTCCTCCAGCTCCATGGCGCGGGCGAAGGCCGTGGGATTGAGTCCCAGAGGGCATACAGCCACGCAGCGTCCGCAGTGGATGCAGGGCGAGGGATTCGTCTTCTCAGCGTCCTTGCGGTTCATGATGACGACGGCATTGGTCGCCTTGAGGATCGAGGCGTCGAGCGTTTCGACGGTCTTGCCCATCATGGCGCCGCCGTAGATGATCTTGCCGGGCTCCTCTTTGAGTCCGCCGCAGGCCTCGACGAGGTCGCGGATCGAGCTTCCGATCGGGACGATGAGGTTCTTCGGCTCGCGGACCGCAGAGCCTTCCACCGTGACGATGCGTTCGACGAGAGGCATGCCGGTGGTGAAATACTCGGCCGTCTTGACAAGGGAGGTCACGTTGATGATGATGACGCCCAGGCTGGCCAGACGCTGGCCGGGGCCTACGACCTTGCCGGTGGCGTTGTAGAGCAGCACCTGCTTGGCGCCTTGTGGGTACACGCTCGAGAGCGGCATGACCTTCACGGCCGGGTCGTCCCGGAAACGCTTGGTCAGAGCCTCAATGGCGTCCGGCTTGTTCTTCTCGATGCCGATGATATATTCCTCCGAGCCGAGGAAGCGCTTGAGCAGAGCGATGCCCTTTTCGATGAGATCGCCGTGCTCGAGCATCACGCGGTGGTCGCTGGTGATGAATGGCTCGCACTCCGCTCCGTTGATCAGAACGGTCTGGATATGGCTCTTCTGCGCGGCCGCAAGCTTGGCCCACACGGGGAAGGCCGCGCCGCCGAGACCCACGACGCCGCTTTCGCGCACGCACTGCAGGAACTCGTCGAGGTTCGTCGGCTCCGGGATCGACAGATCCGGGCATTTCTCCATCTTGCCGTCACTTTCGATGCGGATCGCGGTGGTCTTGCGGCCGCCCGCGCTGTACGGCTCGATGGCCTTGACCGTGCCGGAGACGCTGGCGTGGACAGGCGCGCTGTTGCGGCCCTCCTCGCGCGCGATCAGCTGGCCGACAGTGACATAATCGCCCACGGACACGACGGGCTCGGCCGCCTGACCGGAGTGCATGTTCATCGGCAGCAGCACCTCTTTGGGCACGGCCATGCGCACGGCCGCCATTCCGGCCGTGCTCTTGTAGTGGGGTAGTTTCAAGGATGAGATCGTTTTTTTCAGGGTCAAATCTCCCACCTCCTCAGGATGGTGTAGGTTCTTCAATCATGGCGGCAAATCCGGGCGTGCTGCGCATCTCTCCGTCGGGGAAGATCCACAGCAGCTCGACGCCGCCGATAGATTCGGCAAGCTTCTGTCCGTCCTCCCAGGGCATGCAGAACAGGGCCGTCGAAAGCGCGTCGGCCAGTGCGCTGTCCCGGGTGACGACGGTAAGGGAACTGAAATATGTTGCGGGATACAGGGTATCCTTGTCGATAATATGGTGGTAGCGGTGCCCGTTAACGGTGAAATAGCGCTCGTACACGCCGGAGGTCACGCAGGCGGTGTCGCGGATGCGGAGCCTGCAGGCAAAGTCCGAGGCGCTCGCGTCGGGATCGCGGATCGCCGTGACCCATCCGCTGCCGTCCGGCCTGTCGCCGATGCAGGTGATGTTGCCGCCGACGTTCAGCACATAGCCGAAAGCTCCATCGCGCTCAAGGTATTCGGCCGCGCGCTCCGTTGCATAGCCCTTGCCGAGAGCGCCGACGTCGATCGAGGCGGCCGGGTCGGCGATACGCGCGGTGTTGTTCTGCGCGTCGATCTCCAGAAGGGCGATATCGGTGTGGGCGTATGCCTCACGCAGCGCCGCCGCGTCGGGGATCGAAGCGGACGAGGGATCGGCAGACGCGGCCTCGCGGCAGTCGTGCCAGGGGCGCAGCACCGCACCGAGCATCACGTTCATCTCACCGCCGGTGAGGGCGTACATATCCTTGGCGTACAGCAGGAATTCAATAAGTCTCTCGTCGAGCTCCAGCGCCTCGCCCCCCGCCGCGCGGTTGAGCGTGCAGAGGTTGTTCACGCCGCTGTATTCGTGGTAGATATCGAAGAGCTGATGGTATTCCGACAGGATATGCGAAACTTCGGCAGAACGCTCGTCAAAGCGTTCTGCCGAATCTCCTGAATAGTCATATACATAGGAGACGGTGTCAAAATAGCTGTAATAGACCTTGCCCTTCGGCTCGATCTTTTGCGTCGCAGCCTGTCCGGCAGAATCCGGATCTGCCGCGTTCCCGGCGCAGGCGCTCAGCGTGAGCAGGGACAGCATCGCGACAGCGGCGCAGATCCGTTTGAACAGGTTCAGAGGACCCATCTCCTGTGGTTTTTTCTTATCAGAGTGCGGGGGCGTTCTCGGCGGCCTTCGTCACGACGTCAATGAATCCGTCGACGCTGATGGAGACGCTGGCGAACAGGGTCTCGTCCACAAAGACCATATGGCCTTCGTCGTTGAGCTTCAGCTCGGTGGCACGCAGTTCGTCAACGGTCTTGCCTGCGGCAAACTCGCAGAAGGAGGCAGCCTGCTCGTACCACTCGCGGGTGGCGTCAGAGAACTTGACCATGTTGTAGTCTTCCTTCAGCTCGCGTTTGGTGCCTTTGAAGGTGGACTCGACGATCTCGCCGGCAGAATTGATCTTGATCTGGGGCTGGGTGGCATCGGTCAGCGCGGCAAGGATCTTGCCGTCGGGATCGACAACAACTGCGGCATAGTCGGTGTACATCTTCACGACACCGTCTTCATCACCGGCGGGGGTGGACTCGTCGGAGGTGGAGATGGCGGCGATGCCGAGCGAGAAGGTGTCGCCGGCGGGAAGGGTCAGATCAACGCCCTGCTCATCACGGCAGGCCTTGACGACAGCTTCCTTGAAGTCGCCTATGGAGATGGAGCAGGAGGCGTACAGGGTCTCGTCTGTGGTGACCTCATGACCTTCTTCGTTCACGACGGTCTCCATTCCGGCGACCTCATCAGCGGTCTTGCCGACAACGTAGGCCTCAAACGCGGCGGCCTGGTCGTACCATTCGGCAACAGCGTCAGAGAACTTGGCCATGTTGTAGTCGTCGCCGAGCTCGAGCTTGGTCTTGAACTCCTTCTCGGTGTCGACCTGGCCGTCGGTGATGTCCATCTTGTTCTGAGCGACATCCAGCTTGACGGCGACAATCTTTCCCTCGGCGTCGGTGACGACGGCGGCAAAAGTGGCGTCGACCTGCGCGTTGCCGGTCTTGGAGCTGTCAGTGTTCAGGCTGACGCCCATACCTAAGCGGTAGGTGACGGGTTCGGGAGCGGGCTCTTCGACAGGCTCTTCGACGGGAGCCTCGGCGGGGGCTTCTGCGGGAGCCTCAGCGGGCTGCTCCGCGGGAGCGGGGGCGGCCGTCTGTCCGCAGGCGGCCATGGCCAGCATCATGCAGGCCAGGAGCAGAATAGCAAGAGTCTTTTTAATCATGTCATTCTCCTATTAATTATTTTCCTTTTTTTCTTCTGCGGATAACGGAGCGTCCAACAGGGCGCTCCGCAGATCCGTCAGAATATTAACATGAAAGCTAATTTTCGTCAACTATATATTAAACAGTATAAGGAAGTCTTGAGAAAGAAATTGCAGGAGCCGGCGAATATTTCGCCCACAGAGATTTATGAAGCCGAGCAGAAGAGTTTGCCGTCTTTCAGGTCCACGTGTAATACCGAGCCTGTTCCCAGATCTCCGGACAGTATCTCCCTTGCGATCAGGGTCTCGACATTGTTCTGTATAAACCTTCTCAAGGGCCTTGCGCCGTACAGAGGGTCGTAACCGCAGTCGATGATATAGTCCAGGGCCTCGCCGCTTATCTCAAGGCCGAGCTGTCTGTCTTCAAGCCTCTTTTTAAGCGAGTCAAGCATTATTCCGGTGATGCCTGTGAGGTTTTCCCTGGTCAGCGGACGGAACATTATGATCTCGTCGAGCCTGTTTAAAAATTCCGGTCTGAAGGACCTGTGGAGTTCCCTCATGACTGCCTGCCTTGCCTCCTCGGAGATCATGCCGTCTTTCCCGATCCCTTCGAGGAGGTACGAGCTGCCGAGATTTGAAGTCATTATTATTACGGTGTTCTTGAAATCTACAGTGCGTCCCTGCGAGTCCGTGACTCTGCCGTCGTCGAGTATCTGAAGAAGTATATTGAAGACATCCGGGTGGGCTTTTTCGATCTCGTCAAAGAGAATCACGCTGTAGGGTTTACGCCGAACGGCCTCTGTAAGCTGGCCGCCCTCTTCGTATCCGACGTATCCCGGAGGCGCGCCTATAAGTCTCGAGACGGAGAATTTCTCCATATATTCGGTCATATCTATCCTGACCATATTGTGCTCATCGTCAAACAGGCACTCCGCCAGGGATTTGGCAAGCTCTGTCTTTCCGACACCGGTCGGACCCAGGAACATGAATGAGCCTATCGGTCTGTTCGGGTCCGAGATCCCTGCGCGGGACCTCAGTATGGCGTTGCAGACGAGCTCAACTGCCTCATCCTGCCCGACCACTCTCTTATGGATATAATCACCGAGTCTCAGGATCTTCTCGCGTTCGCCTTCCATGAGTCTGGAGACGGGTATCCCTGTCCAGCGGGCAACGATTTCGGATATCTCCTCGTCGGTAACGGTATCTCTGAGCATCGAGTTCTCTCCGCCGCTCAGCGCTTCGGCTTCTTTGAGCTTCTGCTCCAGAGAGGGGAGATCGGAGTACTTGAGTCGCGCCGCTTTTTCGTATTCATAACTTCTCTGCGCGTTTTCTATTTCCGCGCGGGTCTTTTCCAGATCCGCTTTGAGCTGTTTTACGGTCTCAACGCTGTTCTTTTCGTTTTCCCAGCGGATCTTCATCTCGTTGAAGCTGTCGCGCAGTTCCGCGAGCTCGCCGCGGAGCTTTTCTAGCCTCTCCTGCGAAAGCCTGTCGTCCTCTTTCTTGAGCGCCATCTCCTCGATCTCCAGCTGCATGATCTTTCTGCGCACGTCATCGAGCTCGGAAGGCATGGAATCTATCTCTGTCCTCAGCTGGGCGCAGGCCTCGTCAACCAGATCTATGGCCTTGTCCGGAAGGAAACGGTCAGTTATGTATCTGTGGGAAAGAGTTGCGGCTGCGACGAGCGCCGAGTCGTGGATCCTGACGCCGTGGAAGACCTCATAGCGCTCCTTGAGACCTCTCAATATGGATATAGTATCGGCGACTGTCGGCTCGTCCACCATGACGGGCTGGAAACGTCTCTCAAGAGCGGCGTCCTTTTCTATGTACTTTCTGTACTCGTCCAGAGTCGTCGCTCCGATACAGTGGAGCTCGCCTCTTGCAAGCATGGGCTTCAGCAGATTTCCGGCGTCCATACTGCCTTCGGTCTTACCGGCTCCGACGATCGTATGAAGCTCGTCTATAAAGAGAATTATCCCGCCCTCGGATTTCTTTATCTCGCCGAGCACGGCTTTAAGTCTCTCTTCAAATTCGCCGCGGTATTTGGCCCCGGCTATCAGAGCGCCCATATCCAGCGAGAATATGGTCTTGTCCTTGAGGCCCTCCGGGACGTCACCGCTCACTATTCTCTGAGCGAGGCCCTCCGCTATCGCTGTTTTTCCGACGCCGGGCTCGCCGATCAGAACAGGATTGTTCTTTGTTTTTCTCGAAAGGATCCTGATCACGTTTCTTATCTCCGCGTCTCTTCCTATAACGGGGTCGAGCTCGTTCTCCCTGGCTCTCGCGACGAGGTCCGTGCCGTATTTGTTCAGGGCGTCGTAGGTATCCTCGGGATTGTCTCCGGTGACGGGCGCCGATTTTACTTTGGCCAGTTCAGACGAAAAGGCGCTCTTTGTGATCCCGTGGTCGGATAGGATCTTTCTGATCGCCGGGGTCGCGGACGCAAATATGCCCAGCATTAGGTGTTCTACAGAGACATACTCGTCTCCGAGCGACGAAGCAGTCTTCTCCGCCGCGTTTACCGCCCTGCTGCATTCGCTCGAGAGATAGACCTCCGAGATGTTTCCGACCTTGGGCAGTTTCCTGATCTCGCTGTCGAGTTCCGAGAGTATGGCTCTGCAGTCCGCCCCCATCTTCGAGAAGAGCGAGGGGATAAGGCCGCCGTCCTGTGAGAGCAGTGAGTAAAAAAGGTGCTCCGGAGTGATATAGGAATTCTGGTTCTCTTCGGCCAGCGACTTGGCGGCCTGAAGAGCTTCAAGACTTTTCTGTGTATAGTTCTGAGTGTTCATTTCGATACCTCCTCTGTTTTGTTCGATAAAAATTATAATACAATTATATAAATTGTCAAGAGATTTATATAAATAATATAACAAAATAAAATTCGTCTTTAAAAATGCCGTATCGGATGTTACAATAAACAAAAGAACTCGGAGGTTTGCTTATGACAGGGAAAAGACTCTATGTTATCACTGGCCCGTCCGGGGCAGGAACGGCAGAAATAGTTGAAAAGGTCCTCGCGGATACGGACAGTGTTGTTACGGTGACGCCGCTCACAGCCCGAAAGATGAAAGAAGGGGAAGTAAACGGCGAAGGCCTCATATTTTATGACCTTGAAGAGTGGAATGTTTTAAAGGAGAGCGGAGATCTTCTCGAGTGCACCGAGATGATGGGAAACGATTACGGGACTTCCCGTAAGCTCGTCCTCAATGAATTTGATAAAGGCAATAATGTCATCATACAGACAGAACCCGACAGAGCTGCCCAGATCAAGCGGAACATGCCCGAAGCCGTATGCATTCTGGTATATCCGTTTGACAGCGAGATCCTTAAGACCAGGTACACGGAAAAAGCCAGAAGCAGCTTCGAGGTATCGGTGAGAACGGAGGTAGCCTTAAAGCAGATATACAGTTCAAAGCTTTTCTGCGACTGGGAAGTGGATTCCGGTGACGCGGATAATGCCTGCAAGGAAATAATCTCCATAATTAATGGGAATTAATAAAACATAACTTGTTATCAAAACTGTGCGCCACGGTTTATCCGAAGGCGCACACATTTGTTTTCCGATTGATTTTGCTTTACAGACCTGATAACAGCGGTGTAAACTTAATCAATAAATCGACTCGGATATTCTGCCGGAGGTGTATTACCAGATGAATGACAATATAGTGGCCCTGGCGACATGCGAAAGCTATGAGCCGGAGACCGTTTCAAGAGCTTTTGATGAGCTGCTCGGACCTCTCGGAGGACTCGATTGGGTAGAGCCGGGCATGAGAGTAGCGGTAAAAGTGAATTTTGTGCTCCCGAAGGAGCCGGAGAAAGCGGCGACTACACATCCCGCCCTTGTCAGGGAACTGTGCAGAAGACTCATAGAAAAAGGCGCGGATGTCGTGGTGGGCGACAGCCCCGGAGGACTGTTCTCGAAGGCTGCCCTGGAAAACACCTATAAGATCACGCGTATGACGGAGATCCTCGATACCGGCGCCAGACTCAACGACGATTTCACGGAGCGCGAGGTACGCCCTGAAGGGGCAAAGGTATTGAACAGTTTCTGGGGCGTGAGCTTTCTTCTGGACGCGGACGCGATAATCGATTTCTGCAAGCTTAAGACGCACGGGCTCATGGGATTTACGGGAGCCTGCAAGAACATGTTCGGAGGCATCGCTGGCCTTCACAAATCCGAGTGCCACTACCGCTTCCCGAACCACGCCCAGTTCGCGGCCATGCTTGTCGATCTCTGCCAGTACTATAGACCGGTTCTTTCGATATGCGACGGTGTGCTTGCGATGGAAGGGAACGGCCCGTCTTTCGGAGATCCGAGACAGCTCGGGGTACTGCTGGCTTCCTTCAATCCACATGCTCTCGATCTGGCGGCATGCCATATAATAGGACTCGGGACAAAGGATATCCCGACTCTGAACGAAGCATATTCAAGGGGACTTATCCCGGAAAAGGCTGAAGAGCTTGAGATCAGCGGAGATATAGAAAAGTACCGTGTCAGCGATTTCAGGCACCAGCCGCTCGGTGACATAAGATTCTATTTCATCCACAACAAGGCCTTTTATGATCTCGCGAGACCTTTTGTCACGACGCGCCCGAAACCTGATGATAATTGTATAGGTTGCGGAAAGTGCGCCTCGGTATGCCCGGAAAAGGCGATAGAGATAGTAAAAGGAAGGCCGAAGATAGACAGAAAAAAGTGTATAAGCTGCTTCTGCTGCGGGGAATTCTGCCCTCAGGGAGCAATGAAGCCCTACGAGCCTCTGTTCCTCAGAATGATCCGGAAAAAATGATCCCGCTTTGTGAACGGACTATTAAAAATACTCCCGAAGCTTGAAAAAAGGATACGGCTTTCATATAATAGCCACCGTGAAGCGAGAAGCTCCGGATTTTGATAATAATTAAAAGGAGATATATAAAATGGCAGAAGTAACAGTTACAAAAGACAATTTCAAGGCGGAAGTTCTGGAATCCGATATTCCCGTTCTCGTAGATTTCTGGGCAAGCTGGTGCGGCCCCTGCAAGATGCTCGCACCGATCCTCGAAGAGGTCGGCAAGGAGAAGGAAGGCTCGCTGAAGATCGCGAAGATCAATGTCGATGACGAGCCCGAGCTCGCAAATCAGTTCGGGATCAACAGCATCCCCAGTGTGTTCCTCTTCAAAAACGGCCAGGTGGCAAACAGGGCCGTAGGCCTGATGCCCAAAGCAAAAGTCCTCGAGTTTATAGGGTAAAAAATAAGGAACTGCCTGAGCGGCAGTTCTTTTTTTATGCCTTCTCAATGTGTTGAAAATGGCACACCTGTATGATAAAATAACTCAAAATACGATGAAAGAGACCTGTTATGAAAGGCAGAAAAGTAGAGATCAGGGGCATACGGAAGGAAGATCTTCCGCTGCTGCTTGATATGATAAATGACCCCGTTATTAACAGCATGACGGTAGGGGAGAGCAAAAAAGTCTCGATGCAGGAGCAGGAAGCATGGTTCGAAAGATACCTGCAGTCCGGTGCGAACAACCGTTTTATCATCGAGAATAAAGATGACGGAGCGGTCGGGACGATAATAATCACAGACATCGATGAGGTCAACAGATCCTGCGGTCTTGCGATCAAACTGAGCGAGGGAAGGATCAGTTCTCCGGGAGTCGGAATAGATGCTTTCATGGTGATGCTGAGGTACTGTTTCGAGGACCTTAAAATGCACAGGGTCACTGCAAATGCTATAGACTACAATAAGGCGTCTCTGAACCTGCAGTCGAGATGCGGTATGAAAAAGGAAGGCGTTCTGAGGCAGGCTGCTTTTAAAAACGGGGAATTTCACGATGTGATCATCACTTCGATGCTTGACACAGAGTACAGGCAATTCATAGAGATCGAAAAATATTGGGATTGAGAGGAGAAAGTCCATGCCTCACGAGGAGATAATGCAAAAAATAGGTGAGATATTCTGTGAAGTATTCGACGACGACAGTCTCGTTATTACTGAGCAAACCTCCGCCAAAGATATAGAGGATTGGGACTCGCTTATGAACATAAATCTGATTGCCGCTATGGAGGATACATTCGGCATAAGATTTGCGCTTAAAGAAGTCTCCGATATGCAGTGTGTCGGTGACGCCGCGGATATTATTGAGAGGAAATATGCAGGAACTTGATTATCCGTTCGATGCGGAAAGAATAATAAAAGGAAAAAAGAGACTGAAAAGGCAGCTTCTTGAGAGCGGAAAGGCGACTGTAAAGAAAAAAATCGCTGTTCTCGGAGGCTATACCACATCCGATATCGTCTCATGTATCGAACTGTTTCTGCTCAATAACGGCATAGAACCGTTATTTTACGAATCGGAGTACGATCGTTTCTACCAGGATGCAGTCTTTGATAATCCCGAACTCGAGAGCTTCGCTCCGGATATAGTATATATCTGCACCTGTGTAAGGAATATAAGCGCATTTCCGGAGGTTTCCGACAGCCGGGAAAGAACGGATGAACTGTTAAATGCTGAGGCTGAGAGATTCAGATCGGTATGGGAAGCACTCGAGAGCAGGTATCATTGCCCGATCATCCAGAACAATTTCGAATATCCGCTCGTGCGCAGGCTGGGCAATCTCGACCGCTCCGATTATCGCGGAGCAGTGAATTTTGTCTCCCGATTAAACGCTGCTTTTGATGCGTACGCGCTTGAACATGAAAAGTTTTACATTTGCGATGTAAACTATATCAGCGCGGATTACGGACTTAAGAAATGGTCCGATCCGTCATACTGGTATCTCTATAAATATGCCGTCGCTGTTCCCGCAATACCGTACCTGGCTTTCAACGCTGCAAATATTATCAAAGCCATATTCGGCAAAAACAAGAAAGGCCTGGTTCTGGACCTCGACAATACGATCTGGGGCGGTGTGGTCGGAGACGACGGAGCAGAGAACCTGAGGATCGGCCCTGACACATCCGAAGGCCAGATGTACAGCGAGTTCCAGAGATATCTTAAAGGCTTCAAAGATATCGGGGTGCTGCTCAATATTGATTCCAAGAATGACGAAGAGAACGCGCTCCAGGGGCTGAATCATCCGGACAGTATATTGAAACCGGAGGATTTTATCGTTATCAAGGCCAACTGGGAAAACAAGGACTCGAATTTCAGAGCCATTGCTTCCGAGCTGAATCTTGGTGAAGACAGCCTCGTGTTCATAGACGACAACCCGGCGGAGAGACATATTGTGAGAGAGCAGATCCCGGGCGCAGGAGTACCTGAGCTTGGCGATGTCTCTTCGTTCATGACTGATATCGACAGATCCGGTTTTTTTGAAACAGTCTCCCTTTCCGATGACGACATGAAGCGCAATGAGATGTATCGCGAAAACATTGAACGCGACAAAGCGGTCAGGAGCTTCAGCAATTATGATGAATATCTCAGATCCCTTGAGATGAAAGCGGAAATAGGCCCCTTCAACCCTTTATATATTCAGAGAATAGCCCAGCTTACAAACAAGACGAACCAGTTCAATCTGACGACCAGACGTTATACTTTAAGTGAGATAGAAGATATAGCAGACAGTTCCGATTATATCACGCTGTACGGAAAGCTTGAGGACAGGTTCGGCGACAACGGGGTCGTCTCATTGCTGATAGGGCGCAAAGACGGGACCGCCTGCCATATGGATCTATGGCTTATGAGCTGCAGAGTGCTTAAAAGGGATATGGAGCTTGCTATGGCGGATGTGCTCGCAGACAGATGTCTGGAGGCCGGAATTACAGAGATCGTCGGATACTATTACCCGACCAGGAAGAATAAGATGGTGGAGAATTTCTATGCGTCTCTCGGCTTTGAAAGAGTATCTCTCGATGAGCAGGGCAACAGCGTGTGGAAACTGCCTCTTGAAGGGTATACACATAAAAACACTCTGATAGAGGTATCGTGAGCGGGGCGAAGATCACAGTATGAATACATATGATATAGAAGATCTGTACACAGGACAGACAGAACAATTTGAAACTGAGATCAGTTCCGAGATGTTCGATGCTTTCAGAGCCTTCACCTGCGATACAAATCCGCTTCACTGCGATGAAGATTATGCGAAGAACCGCGGCTTTAAAGGAAGAGTAGCCTACGGCATGCTTACGGCCTCATTCCTCTCGACGCTTGCAGGGGTTTTTCTGCCGGGGGAGAGGAGCATAATCCAGTCTGTTGATGTCAGATTTCCTAGACCCGTATATGAGGGAGACATTCTTCTGGTACGCGGAACGGTGACGGAGATCCATGAGTCGGTCAGGCAGATAACTGTAGCAGTTGAGATAAAAAACCAGAGAGATGAGAGCGTATTAAAGGGCAAGATGAAGGTCGGGGTCAGAAATGGATAAAAGGGTATTGCTTGTCAACGGGGCTTCATCCGATATTGGGTGTGAACTCATCAGAAATATCGCAGACAGCTATGACTGTGTCCTTGCCCACTACAACTCGGATAACAGTGCTCTTGTATCGCTGAGGGAGAAGTTCGGAACTGAGAAGATACATCTTCTCAAGGCTGATTTCTCGAATCCCGAAAGTGTCCTGGCTATGATCGGGGACATCAGGTCATCCGGGCTTATACCCTCCCATATAGTCCATTTCCCGTCGCCGAGAGCGGAAAACATCCATTTTAAAGACTGTTCATGGGACAAGTTCTCTGCAGGAATAGATACTTCTTTCAGATCGGCAGTCGAGATTCTGAGGGCATTTGTCCCTGATATGGCGAAAAACAGATACGGAAGAGTTGTATTCATGCTCACAGCCTATGTTACAGGTGAGCCTCCCAAATTCCAGACACCGTACGTGACATGCAAATACGCGCTTCTGGGGCTGATGAAGAGCCTCGCTTCCGAGTATTCCTCAAAAGGCGTTACATTCAACGGAGTTTCTCCGGAGATGATGAATACAAAATTTCTTAATGGAACTTCACACCTCATTCTGGAAAAAAACGCCGAGGAAAGCCCTCTGAAAAGGCTTTTGCTTCCCTCCGATGTAGTACCTTATTTTACTTATCTTCTGTCTGATGAAGCCCAAAATGTGACCGGAACAAACATAACGGTAACAGGAAAAGAAATTGCTGAAGCAAAGAATAATGAACAATAATACTCTTTATCGGAAATATATAAAAAGGATACTTGATATAGCGGTATCGGGGGTGGGTATCACAGTCCTGTCTCCCGTATATTTAGCGCTGACTGTGACTGGCGCGATCTCTATGCGCGGGAATCCCTTCTTTGTTCAGCCGAGACCCGGAAAAAATGAAAAGATCTTCAACATCATCAAGTTCCGCTCCATGAACAACAGAAGAGACAAGCAGGGGAATCTTCTTCCTGATGAGCAGCGGCTTACAGCTTACGGAAACTTTCTGAGGAATACGAGCCTTGATGAATTGCCTGAGCTCTTCAATATTTTTATCGGAGATATGTCGGTGGTCGGGCCGAGGCCTCTGCTTCCGGAGTATATCCCGTATTATACGCCTGAGGAGCACAGGAGACACAGCGTTCGCCCGGGCCTTACAGGACTTGCCCAGGTAAACGGCAGAAACTATATGACCTGGGAGACGAAATTCGCGCTTGATCTGGAATATATCGACAGCATGAGTTTCTTAAATGATCTGAAAATTCTGCTGAAGACCGTAGAAGTTACTCTTAAACACTCGGATATTGAAACAGCTAGCGTGATAAAGCATGACGGAATGGTTATAATGCCGATGAATATAGAACGCGAAATGAAAAAGAAAACTGCGGGAGAAACTGACAGCAAATGAGAGTCTTTACACTTGATGAAAGCCATGCCTGGGATGAGACGGTCAGGTCATTTCCTCATTATGATGTGTATTATTTAAGCGGATACGTCAAGGCTTTTAAGATCCACGGCGACGGCGAGCCGCTGCTTTTTTATTATGAAAGCGATACTTTCAGGGCTGCAGATGTTGTCATGAAGCGCGATGTGGCCTTGGACAGACATTTCAAAGGCCTGCTTCCTGAGGGAAAGTATTTCGATCTGGCGACTCCGTACGGATACGGAGGCTGGATCGCTGACAAAGAAGATGTCAGCAATGAGGATAAAAACAAACTTTTTGGAGAATATCTGGATTATTGCCGTGAAAACGGGATAATCTCGGACTTTGTCCGTTTCCATCCGCTTTTGGGCAATAACAGACTTTCAGACGGCTTTTATGAGGTGATCCCTCTCGGAAAGACAGTTGCGATAGACCTCTCCGATAAGGACGGTATCTGGACAAATATGAAAAGCGAATGCCGGAACCGCATCAGGAAAGCGATCAATTCGGGTGTTACCGTACACCACGGCTCCGCAAGCGAACTGTATGAAACGTTCCGCTCTATTTACAATTCCACGATGGACGACGACAATGCCGAGAACTACTATTATTTTGGAGAACAGTTTTACAACAGTGTAAGGGAAGACTTAAACGGAAACGCGGAAGTGTTTTACGCAGTGCGCGAAGGAAAAACCATCGCGTCTACGATCATGCTGTATGCAGACGACAGACTGAATTTCCATCTCGGCGGTTCTCTCCGTGAGGATCAGTGCTATGCACCGACCAACCTGATATTCTATGAAGCCGCGCTCTGGGGATGCGAAAGAGGTTTGAAGACACTTCATCTCGGAGGCGGAGTCGGATCTTCCGACGATAATCTGATGCGCTTTAAACGCAGTTTCTACAGAGGAGAGTATAACCAGTTTTACATAGGCAGGACTGTGTTGAACAGAGACGAATACGACAGACTCTGCGCTATGAGAACTGATGATATCAGTTCGGGGTACTTCCCCGCTTACAGGGCATGAATATTCTTTTTCTTACTGTCGGCAATGCCGAGACATTTGAAAAATACGGTGTGGAAGCGCGGGGCGTATATACGGACGTGCTGAGAAAACTGCGCAATGAAGGGCACAGCGTATTTGTCTGCTATCCGGGAGAGAGAAGATACGGGGAGAAAACACAGCTCAGGGAATCAAACGGAGTTGTGCTTCTGAGGGTTAAAACAGGCAATCTTACAAAAAGCGGTATTATAGAAAAGGGCATTTCAACGCTCACTATCGAGCAAAGATACAGAGATGCCATCAAAAAATACTTCCGGAATGTAAAATTTGATATCGTTCTCTACTCGACACCGCCCATAACCTTCGTCAATGTGATCAGATATGTGAAAAACAGAGACAATGCCTTCTGTTATCTGCTCTTAAAAGATATCTTCCCGCAAAACGCGGTTGATCTGAATATGTTGTCTGAAAACGGTATCAAGGGGCTGATATACAGATTTTTCAGAGCAAAAGAAAAGGCGCTGTATGAAGTTTCAGACAAGATAGGCTGCATGTCCGAAGCAAACAGGACTTATCTTTTAGATAAAAATCCGGAACTTGAAGCGGGAAAAATCGAAGTGTCTCCCAACTCAACGGATATAACCGAAGAAGAGCCGGAGACAAAGCATGCAGATAACGGCGTGATAACGTTTTTATACGGCGGCAATCTCGGCAGACCACAGAGTATTCCGTTTCTTGTCGAGTGCCTTAAAAGCCGTATGGATCATGAAGATGAGAAATACCTGATAATAGGCAGCGGAACGGAAGAAAGGGTGCTCGACAGTTTTATTGAGAGGTATCGTCCTTCAAACATCGAGCACATAAAAGAGCTTCCCAGGAAAGAATATGAGGAAATAGTGAGTTCCTGTGACGCCGGCCTGATATTCCTGGACAGCAGATTTACCATACCCAATTTCCCGTCAAGACTTCTTTCTTATCTGCAGGCAGGACTGCCTGTGATCACCTGTACGGACGACGTCACAGATATAGGAAGGATCGCGGAGAAAGAAGGATTCGGGTTTTCATCTTCATCGTCGGATACAGCCTCGTTCGGCGAGGCAGTTGAGAGGCTTAAACGGGCTGACAGAGCTGAGATGGGGAGAGCAGCAAGACGTTATCTCAAAGAAAACTGCTCTGTTCAAAAAACATACGATCTTATAATATCTGCGTATAAACGATCAAAGCAGTGAGCAAAACTCACTGCTTTTTTTAATATGTGATCCTCGGAAAAGGTGTTTTTGTCTTGTTCCCGCCCATGTATTTCAGAACTGCTATCTGAGGCTCCGCGTCGGGTTCAAGATCCAGTGTATCGGTATCATAATAATGGACCAGCTCCGGAGACTCGTAATAGTTCAAAAGAGCATCGAGATGCTCAAGCCGGCGGTTCGTGTAGGTACTGTGCCTGTAATGCATCGGAATTATGACTTTCGGGAATACAGCCTCGGTCAGTCTCCAGACTTCCTGGGAAGGGAGCCCGGTGCAGCTTCCTGCCGTGACCATCATAGCGTCGGCGCCAAAGATAAGGCCCTGTTCGTGATCGGTAAGCTTTGTCCCGATATCGCCCATGTGGACTATTTTCATGCCCCCGGCTTCAAGAATATGCACCTTGCTCTTTCCGCGCATGATCCCTCCGTGGTGGTCGTGCCAGACATCAAATGAGGAGATATCAAAGGGGCACTCGCTTTCACTCTTTCCGCTCAGAGTCACGGCCTCGCGGCAGTTGTGCCCGTAATGATCATGTGATATAAGGAGCATATCGGCGCTGACTTTCAGCTCCGGATAACCCACTGCGTATTTGTAGTTGTATGGGTCTATTACTATACTGAAAGAATCCTGTGTGATCTTAAAACAGGCATGTCCCAGCCATTGGATCTTCATCTGTCCTGTCCTTTCAATTGCTGACCCGATTATATCAGTGCTCCTTTTTTTGTCAACTGCTGTTGATTTGCGCCGATTACAGATGATATACTGAAAACATGGAAAAAATCAGTTCAAGAAAAAATGAATATATAAAACATCTCAGGAAACTTGCGGCAGACTCAGTGTACAGAAGCAGCTGCGGGGAATTTGTATGTGAAGGAAGAAAGTTCCTCGAGGAAGCAGTTTCTTCGGGAGCAGAGATAAGCTCAATTCTCTGGAAAGACGGAGAGGCAGGGGAGATCCTTGGAATCAGTTCCCAATATGCCGCGTTTCCGGAGCTCTACAGCTATGCCTCTTTCTCCGAAAACAGCAAAGGCCCTTTGTTTACTGTAAAGATAGAACAAAAAGAACCGGCCGGGGATATCCGGAACGCAATTATACTCGAGTCTGTCCAGGACCCGGGAAATCTCGGAACGGTGATAAGAACCGCTGCTGCTTTCGGTATCGGGGCAGTTATCCTGACAGGCGCCTGTGCGGATCTCTATAATCCGAAGACTGTCAAAGCGACAATGGGTGCGATATTCAGGCAGAGAGTTTTGAAGCTCGATCTCGGAGAGACAGCAGCCTTCGCGGAGGCAAACTCCCTCACCCTTTGCGCTGCCATATTGTCGGATGAAGCTGAGATCCTGGGAGACACTGAGCTGGGAAGGGCTGCCGTGTGCATCGGCAATGAGGGAAGCGGGCTCAGCAGGGAACTGTCAGATCTTTGCAGGAGAAAGATAATCATTCCGATGCAGCCGGGAAACGAATCTCTGAATGCATCTGTTGCAGCATCTGTCTTCATGTGGGAGATGAGGAAAAATGGATGAGATATATTCTGTCTGGCTTTCGGAACTTAAAGGTCTGAGCTATGCAGCCAGAAGAGTGATAAAAGAGCGTTCTTTAAGCCCTGAACAGCTTTTCCCGAAAACAGCCGAAGAACTGAGAGGCGTAAAAGCGTTTTCGGATAAGGATATAAGTATACTTGCAGACAAGGATATCTCGGAAGCGGAGAGAATAATAAACGACTGTGCAAGGCAGGGAATAAAGGTCCTCGGGCTTGGGGAGGAAGACTATCCGCGGATGCTCGCCGATACGGCGGATCCGCCTCTTGCTTTATATGTGAAAGGGAAACTTCCGGATACTCAGGATATTCCTGCGGTAGCCTTAGTCGGAACAAGGAATCCGAGCGAATACGGACTTAAGATGGCAGAAAGGATCGGATTCCAGCTGGCAGAGGAGGGGGCCTTGATCGTATCCGGGCTCAGCTCCGGTATAGAATCTGCAGGAGTACGGTCTGCCCTTTCTGCAGGAGGAACTGTGATCGCGGTCTTGGGAACTGAAATTGCTAAAGCTCCGAGAGATTATTCGGAAAAGATATGCATAAAAGGTGCACTGGTATCGGAATATGCGCCGGGCACTAAGACTCAAAAGAGCTTTTTCAGGGCAAGAAACCGGATAGGATCGGGACTCTCTGCAGGAGTCGTCGCAATAGAAGCGCCCCTGGGAAGCGGTACGCTTTTATATGTCGCTGAGGCGATCGAACAGGGCAGGGACATCTTTGCTGTGCCGGGAAATGCCGACTCTCCCAAGAGCGAGGGCACGAATGAGCTGATAAAAAACGGGGCAAAAGCTGTGACCTGCGGAAATGATATTATGGAGGAATACGGCATCCGCTATAAAGGCAGGCTGAAAGCATTGCCCGCAAATACGGATAAAACTCCGGACCTCAGCCCTGCGCTTAAACGCGGAGACAAATCAGTTGACAAAAAAGAAGAGCGCGGATATATTGATTTGTCGGATTATTTGAAGAGCCTCAGCGTAAACCAGCTCGCAATAATCTCTGCCATAGAGAGCCCGGGCACCGGTGTTGACGACATTATTGAGCGAAGCGGACTTCCTGCGGCATCCGTTCTCTCAGACCTGACGATCCTTCAGATAAAAGGTTTTGTTATTCAGGAGAGCGGAAAGAGATTTACTCTGAATTTTAAAAAATGAAATAATTAATATCACTTGGAAGAGGAACTGCAATGCCTGAAAAAAAGAATCTGGTAATAGTTGAATCACCCGCAAAAGCAAAAACAATAGAGAAATATCTGGGTAAGGACTATAAGGTCGTTGCTTCAATGGGGCACCTTCGGGACTTGCCAAAGAGCAGACTCGGAGTCGACCTGGAGAACGGGTTTGAGCCCGAGTACATAAATGTGCGTGATAAAAGCGCACTGATAAATGAACTGAAAAAAGACGCCAAAAACGCAAACAATATCTATCTCGCGACTGACCCGGACCGTGAAGGAGAGGCGATCTCATGGCACCTCAAGGAGATCCTGGAGCTCAGTGAAGAGAAAGCGAACCGTGTCACATTCAATGAAATTACCAAAAATGCAGTTATCAAAGGCGTTCAGTCCCCGAGAGAAATAGATATGGATCTGGTCGACGCCCAACAGGCAAGAAGGGTACTCGACCGTATCGTCGGCTATCAGCTCTCTCCGCTTCTCTGGAGAAAGATAAAGAGAGGTCTCTCTGCAGGGAGAGTCCAGTCGGTGGCAACCAGGATAGTAGTAGACAGGGAAAACGAGATAAGGAATTTTAACAGCGAGGAATACTGGCTTCTGGATGTGGTTCTGAAGACTGAAGACGAACAGGCCTTCAAGGCCCGCTTCTACGGTTCCGATAAGAAAAAACTCGAACTGAAAAGCAAAGAAGACGTCGATAAGGTCATATCAAAGGTCTCAGAAGAGCCTTTTGTGATCTGCTCAGTCAAACGGAGCGATAAAAAGCGCAGTCCCTCGCCGCCCTTTATAACCTCGAGTCTTCAGCAGGAAGCTTCGAGAAGACTCAACATGACCCCTAGGCGCACCATGGCTATCGCCCAGATGCTCTATGAAGGAGTAAATTTAAGCGGCAGAGGAAGTGTCGGTCTGATCACATATATGAGGACCGATTCGCTCCGTGTTTCCGAAGAGGCCCTAGCAGCAGCAGGAAACTATATTAAAGAAAAATACGGAGAGAGCTTCTATAACGGCTCTCCCAGAAGATTCCATACGAAAGCCGGAGCCCAGGATGCGCACGAGGCTATACGTCCGACAGATGTCACGCTTTCTCCGGATATTGTTCGTTCAGATCTCACTGGGGAGCAGTACAGGCTCTATTCTCTGATCTGGAAACGTTTTATCGCTTCACAGATGGCAAATGCCGTATATGACAACATGTCTGTCGATATTATATCCGGGGGATATCTCTTTAAGGCAAGCTGTAGCAATATGAAGTTTCCCGGATATACAAAGCTTTATGAAGAAGCAAAAGACGAGGAATCTTCAGAGATAAGCTCCTCGATTCCCGAGCTTAAGGAAGGGGAAAGGGTATGGCCGGAGAAAATGATCCCCGATCAGCAGTTTACCCAGCCTCCCAGCCGCTATACAGAGGCAACACTTATACGCTCGATGGAAGAACAGGGGATAGGCAGACCTTCAACTTATGCACCTACGCTTTCGACGATCACATCGCACGGGTATGTCATTAAAGAGGGCAAGTATCTGAAGCCGACGCCGCTCGGAGAGACTGTAACTTCGATGATGAAGGACAATTTTTCGGATATAGTCGATCTCAAGTTTACGAGCCAGATGGAAAAGAATCTGGATGAGATAGAAAACGGCAATGAAAACTGGAAAGATGTTATCTCCAGGTTCTACTCCGGTTTCAATGACGAAATGAAGGCCGCCGAGGACAACCTCGAAGGAAAGAGAATAAAGGTTCCCGATGAACTGAGTGATGAGTTCTGTGAAGTTTGCGGAAGACAGATGGTATACCGTATGGGCAGATTCGGCAGATTTCTTGCCTGCCCCGGTTTTCCGGACTGTACTTTTACAAAGCCGATAACTGTAGAAATGCCCGGCAAATGCCCCAAATGCGGCAGCAAGATACTCAAGAAGACGTCCAAAAACGGGCATGTATACTACGCCTGCGAAAGAGGCAAGGATTGCGGCTTTATGACATGGTCCGTACCTACTGCGGAGTTCTGCCCTTCCTGCGGGAAAACTCTTTTCAAGCCAAACGGCAGAGGTCCTTTAAAGAGCTTCTGCATAAACGAGCAGTGTGAAAAGTTCGTACCTGAGGAAAAAAGGAGCTATCACAAGAAAGCCTCAGGCGACAGGAAGAGCACTGCGAAAAAGACGTCCGGCACCAAAAAAAGCACTTCAAAGAGCAGAAAAACAAAGAAAGAACAGTAATGGAAAAAGTCAGTGTCATCGGAGCAGGTCTGGCGGGTTGCGAATGCGCATGGCAGCTGGCGGAAAGAGGGATCTGCGTCGATCTCTTTGAGATGAAGCCTGAAAAAATGAGCCCTGCACACCGCTCGCCGTATTACTCGGAGCTTGTGTGTTCGAATTCCTTAAGGAGCGACGAACTTACAAACGCCGTGGGCCTTCTGAAAGAAGAGATGCGCATGTGCTCATCTCTGATCATGGAGAGTGCCGATGTGAACAGAGTTCCTGCCGGAGGAGCGCTGGCTGTGGACAGGGAGAGATTCTCGGAGTACATCACAAAAAAGATAGATTCACACCCCTATATAAACGTTATTCATTCCGAAGTGACGCACATTCCCGAAGGGGAGACCGTTATAGCGGCGGGGCCTTTATGCAGCAAAGCTCTCTCGGATGAAATCTTTTCGGTCCTTCCTGAGGAAGGACTCCACTTCTATGATGCCGTTGCCCCGATAGTTACCTTTGAGAGCATAGATTTCGGCAGTGCTTTTTTCGCATCCCGTTACGGAAAGGGAACTGCAGATTACATAAACTGCCCAATGAACAAAGAGGAGTACCTCGCATTCATAAACGAACTTGTTTCAGCGAAACAGGCCGAGGTGCACGGGTTTGACGATGCCGGGGTATTTGAAGGCTGTATGCCTGTAGAGGTAATGGCGAGAAGGGGTACGGATACCCTACGATACGGACCTTTAAAGCCTGTTGGCATAACAAATCCCTCAACAGGAGAAGAATACTACGCAGTGGTCCAGCTTCGGAAAGACAATTCCGAAGGAACCCTGTACAATATCGTCGGATTCCAGACCCATTTGACCTGGGGCGAACAGAGAAGGGTTTTTTCTATGATACCTGCTCTGAAAAACGCAGAGTTTGTGAGATACGGAGTAATGCACAGAAATACCTTTCTTAACAGCCCGATGCTTCTGGACAGATATTACAGGCTGAAGAGCAGACCGGCTGTATCCTTTGCAGGGCAGATAACCGGAGTTGAGGGATATGTAGAATCGGCGGCTTCAGGAATGCTCGTCGGGATCGAAACTGCAGCCCGTCTGAAAGGAAAAGAACCGGTAAAATTCCCGAAAGAGACAGCTGCAGGAGCATTGAGCCTCTATATCTCTGAAAACTCGGTCGGCACATTCCAGCCAATGAATATCAATTTCGGGATAATATCGCCGCTGGGCAGGCGCGTCAAAGGAAAACGCAACAAAAACGCGGAGATTTCCGCCCGTTCTTTGGAAATAATGCAAGAGATCACAGGAAAGGAGAATTTCAAGTGAAGATAATAGTTGACGCAATGGGAGGGGACAATGCCCCTCAGGCAGTTGTTGAAGGAGCAGTAAGAGCGAGAAAAGAGCTCGGATGCGATATACTTTTTGTCGGCAGAGAGGAAGAGATCCGTTCCTGTCTTAAGGACGAAGATCCGTCTCTGTACGGAATCGTCGACGCCAGGGAGATCATCACTATGGAAGACGATCCTACCACCGCTACGCGAAGGAAAAAGGACAGTTCCATGGCTGTTGCTCTGAAGCTTCTGAGCGAAGGGAAAGGTGATGCAGCGGTCTCTGCGGGCAGTACGGGAGCGCTTCTGACCGGTGCCACTTTAACTGTAAAGCGCATAAGAGGCATCAGAAGAGCAGCTATGGCGCCTGTGCTTCCGGGCGGCGAGCACGGAGTCATGTTAATAGATTGCGGGGCAAATGTGGAGTGCACTGCCGAATACCTGCTTCAGTTTGCTTATATGGGCTCTTACTATGCAAAGAAGATAATGGGAATAGAATCTCCGAGAGTCGGACTTCTGAATGTGGGAACAGAGGATACCAAGGGTGGAGAACTGCAGAAACAGACATTCGCGCTTTTGAAAAAAGCGGGTGACGCCGGCCGTATAAACTTTGCAGGAAATGTTGAGGGAACCGGTGTTTTTGACGGCTCATGCGATGTCGTCGTTACAGACGGTTTCACCGGGAATGTACTGCTGAAATCGGCAGAAGGTGTCATCAAATACATGATGAAGGCGCTGAAGGGCGTTTTCTATAAGAGCACTAAAAACAAGCTTGCTGCAGCAGTTTTGAAGAACGATCTCGGAGCTATGAAAAAATCTCTCGATGTTAATGAGATAGGCGGAACAGCGATGATCGGAATCTCAAAGCCTGTGATCAAGGCTCACGGATCCTCAAATGCCTCCAGTATTTTTGCTGCCATCAGACAGGCGATAGCGTTTGCGGAGTCAGGCATTATAGATGATATCAAGGCGGATATAGACAATATGAAGATAAGCGCAAATGAAGAGCTTTGAAGATGTAATCTCATATAAATTTAATAATAAAAGTCTTCTCGAAACAGCGCTTACCCACAGCTCATTTGTAAACGAGAACAGAAAATATGCCTCTGAGGATTATCAGAGGCTGGAATTTCTCGGAGACTCCGTATTGGGCTTTCTGACTGCCGAATATCTGTTTTCAAAAGAAAACATAACCGAAGGCATCATGACGCGCATGAGATCGGAACTGGTCTCGGAAAAAGCTCTGTATGAAGTTGCAAAGGCAATAGATCTCGGGAAATATATCCGAATCGGAAAAGGCGAGGAGCATATGGGCGGACGGGAAAGGCCGTCTGTACTTTCGGACATAGTTGAGTCGGTAACTGCAGCAATATATCTCGATTCCGGTATGGATGCAGCGAAGGACTTTGTAATGAGATTTGTCCTGAACGATGTCCACATGGCCTCGGCAGAAGTGTCGGATGATTACAAATCCGCCCTTCAGGAACTGATCCAGCACGATCCTTCGAATATCCTCAGTTACGAGCTGATTGAAGAAAAGGGTCCGGATCACAGCAAGACATTCACGTTTGCAGCTCTCTTAAACGGGGAAGTTGTCGGGACCGGCAGCGGAAGTACCAAAAAGAGCGCCGAGCAGGCTGCAGCCCGTAACGCGTTGGAGAAACTGAACGATGAGCGCCCGTGAGAGCATAATTCCGGTCTTTGTGCCGCACCTCGGCTGCCCCAGGAAATGTGTTTTCTGCAACCAGAACCGCATTTCGGGAGCTTTGAAGCCGGCTGATGCCGGTACGGTCAGAGAGGCTGTGGAAAAAGCAGAAGCTGCTTCTCCGAAAAACGGCAGAAGGCAGCTTGCTTTTTACGGGGGCAGCTTTACGGCGATTCCCGGAGCCTCTCAGGAAGAGCTTTTATCGGCGGCTTCTGACTATCTCCAAAAAGGGTATATCGATGAGATACGCCTTTCCACCAGACCTGATGCCATTAACCCCGAGGTCCTGGAAAGACTGAAAAGATACAGTGTCAGAACAGTCGAGCTCGGAGCCCAGTCAATGGATGATGAGGTACTGGCTCTGGCTGAAAGAGGCCACACGGCTGCAGATGTAGAGAATGCATCCTCAATGTTGAAAGAGAGCGGTTTTAAGCTCATTCTTCAGATGATGACCGGCCTTCCGGGAGATACGCTTGAGAAGACAGTATACACTGCGAAGAAGATAGCATCGCTTGATCCCGACGGAGTCCGTATCTATCCCACAGTCATAGTAAAAGACACTCCCCTTTACGACATGTGGAAAAGGGGAGAATACAAAGAGCACAGCATAGAGGAAGCCGTAGAATACTGTGCCGCCATATTGCCTGTTTTTGAAAAAGCGGGCATTCCGGTCATAAGACTCGGGCTCAATCCCACGGATGACCTCAGCGGAGGAGATGCAGTCGGAGGAGCCTACCACCCGGCTCTCGGCGAGATGGTGAGGTCCCGGCTGATCTATGAAAAGATATCGAAACTGATCAATGAGAGCATTGATGCCGAAAGCCTGACAGTCGGAGTAAACCCCAGGAGCATTTCACAGGCCGTTGGCCAGAAAAGATGCAATATTGAAAAGGCAAAGCAAGACTTCGGAGTGGAACTTAAGGTAGTACCTGACGAAAATATCCCTGTCGGCGAAGTCGGATTTGAATAACAAAATCTATATCTGAAGATCAAAGAAACCGGATACCGGCAATTAAGGCCGATGTCCGGTTTGCTGTTTCACTAATGCCTGAGAGCTCACGCAGAATAAAATAGTCTCTCTTCTCTGCCCGTATGTTCCGTTGACGAACCGTTCATATACCAATGTCAGGCTTGTTGTCCCTCTCATATGAGCACCAGTTTCCGTTTTCGGTGAGCTCTTCTCTGGCGAGCATTCTCAGCAGCTCGTCGCTCTGTCCTCTCAGAAGAAGCTGGGAAGAGACCTTCGCGAAGAAGCGCTCCATTTTTATATGGTCGGAATATATCCGGGGCAGCGAAAGCTTGCCGAAATAATTGGCTATAAAGAGAGTAATGGCAGAAATGCTTCCAAGGACGATCTTCAATACAGTTCTTACGGACTCTGCATTAACGGTCAGCACAGCGGATCTGCCGAGCATTCCGCCAAAGAAAAACTCGAAAACAAGAGCGGAAATATAGAGAACGATACTCAGAATAAGAGCAGTCCCAACGGTCTTGCCGCTGATATCAAGGTCTGTCTTTGCTTTCCCGGCTGCATCTCTGTGGTATTCCCTCTGCCCTTCGACCCACGGGATACGGATATCGTTTTTATATCCGGGAGGCGAACTTGCGGCCATTGTGCACAGCGCGACCATTATCCACGCTGTTTCCTCCTGTTCGGTCCATGAGAGGAGATCAGCGCATTCGAGGCTGCTTCCCGAATATCTCAGGTAGGCCTGTACTCTGAACGCTTCAGCCAATACTCTGTATTCAATATATTTCCTGTGGCAGCCGGTATTCGACGCATGCCTGAGGACGGCAAAGGCAGCGAGAAGCATAAAACCGCAAAATATTATCATCCAATGCGCCTCGGCCTCGTCATACAGCAGAAATGAAAGAGTCAGAACGCTGCAAAAAACTGCAATAAGAGCGAGGATCCTTCGGTATTGACGGGAATATCTGGTACTCAGTCTGCTTGCGGCGGAATAGATCTTTTCGTGTTTTGAGAGGTTTATGTCTTCATGCATGTCCTCTGGTAGAAGGTTTTCTCCAGAATCTGATAAAGAAGAGGCGAGAGAATTAAACTCGTCAGTCTTTTTCAAGATATCTGTGACTGCCTCGACGTTCCCGAGTATCCGCGCGGTGCCGGCAACTTCTTCCGTATGCTCTCCCCTCGGAGTAAAAATGCTGATAACTGCTTCGTTGTTGTCAGATCTCAGAGGCATGCCCCGCTCGGGGAAATAGTTGCCGTTGAGCGAAAAAGATACCGCTTCGGCAGTTCCGCAGCCTGAAGTGCCGGGAGCTCCGTCCCAGAGCGCCAGCAGAATGTGGCAATGTGCAGAGATGTATATCCCCGCCTGCCGGAAAAGGAAATCCTTCGTTATCTCGGGAGGCACCTTCTCTGTCGGGGGAACTGTGAAGATATCCTCTGCAGAATCGCAACGGAGATCAAACTGCTCTTTTCCTTCGGGAGACAGATCCTTTACAAATTCATTTCTCTCCATAGGCAGAGCAACTCTGATAGGAATTCCAAGCGATGCCGCCGCATCTGCGCACAGGAGATCCGCGCCCTCAGCGAGACTGGATAACAGAATGAAAGGGGAATTCGGGCAAAGTGCCATAAGCTTTTTAAGCTCAGTTACGACAGATTCATAGAGGAGTACTCTGTCCTCATCTCTTATCGCCCTGTGCCCTGTTACTCCTATTACTATTGGAATTTTGTTATCAGGTAAGGTCATCCGATATTATTGTCCTTCAATAAAGATCTCATAAACGCTTTAATTCTATCATATCGGGAAATGGTATACAATATGAAAGGCGGGCTTCTGCCGGAGTTGCGGTGAAAGCAGGATAATCTGTGACAAAACATGAAGCCTGTGATATAGTATAAAAAACTAAACAATAGGGAGGGACCAGAAATGAAAAAGACAGTGACAGCGATATGTCTTCTCATTATTATCGCAATGATGTTTCCGGGATCGGGTTTCGGAGCTTCGGACAATTACGATACCCTTTCGGACTGGGATATCCGTGTAAAAGTACCCGAAAACACCACGGCAGTATTAAACGGAGGAAACTATTATATCTATGCCGGAAGATCCGGTTCGATACCTTACGTGATGCTCAGAGCATATAGCGGATATGCCTCGGAGAAGGAGTTTATCACAGCCTTTACGGAGTATATGGCAGGGCAGTATTCCGATCTTGAAGTATTGGAAGATGCCAGGGAAATAATGATAGGCGAAAGGACCTGTTACGAGATCGACTATGGCTATAAGATAAGCAATTATGACGCTCTCGACAGGCGTATCGTCATCAATGAAAACGGGCTTACATATATGTTTGCTTCCAAGGAAGTGAAAGCCCTCGGCCTTACAGTCGGGACCCTGCTTGAAGAGGTCGTGGAGAATTGCGAATTCATCAAAAGCTCTTCAGCTTCAGATGAGCCGCCGGAACCCTCTGCTCTTCCCGAACCAGAAGATGAGAGCAGGCTTGCTCCCGCTTATCTGTATTGCAGCAAAAACGGCATGCCGAAGTACTGGCTGGATCTCACCGGGCTTCTCTCGGACGGGATCGTGCTCCACTGCTACTTCAGATCCGGAGATCCCGAGTATTATGAGCAGCTGTACTATCTTGATACGAATACTGCGGTAATAAAGGAGAACTCGCTCACCTTCAAAAACATATACGACTGGAAAGGCAGAGGCTGCTCGAACCTGTTCAAGACTTTAAAAGTCAGTTTCTACGGCGACAGAGCGCTTCTGTACGTGAGCCGTAACAGCAGCACTCTTGCCGGAGGCGCGGATGACAATCTTCTCAGCGGATCATATATGATGGAGGCTTTGAGGGCGAGATATGTTTCCGAATATCATAAGGAGAACGGAGATCTCAAGTACTGGCTCGATTCGGACGGGGAAGACATGATCCTTCACGCAATGTTCCAATCGGGGGACCCTGAGTACTATGAAGAGACATTCGTGCTTGATACGGATACAGCGGAAGCAGACGGGGATTACACGATCAATATTAACAGGGTCTATGACAGCGGAGGCAGAGATGTTTCCGGATGGTTCGAATCGCTCAGTCTCACTTATGCCCAGGGTGCGATCAACATGGTTGTAAAGCGTGACGAGAGCACTCTGGCGGGAGGCGCAGAGGACAACATACTCTCAGGTGTTTATACCTTCGAGCCGCACACCTATCTGATGCCTGCAGAGGACGGACCATACACCGCAGAGGAACTGGGAAGATGGGCACAGATCTGTTACTTCGTGCATAACGGGTTCTTCCCGCCGAAGGCTGACATCGAGAGAAATGCGGACGGCTCTTATACGGTACATCTCTACGAAGTGGTCGATACTGACGGGGCAAGCCATACTGCGACTTCTGCCTGGTACACCGTGGACGAATACGGATACGGAACAGATGATATAACAGGTAAGACAATATATCTGTTCAGCTGAGAGCTGAGGGTTTTTCGGAAAAAGCATATTAATAAGGCGTAAATCCCAGTCTTCTGACCGGCTTTACGCCTTTCATACATTATGTATTCTGCTGATCGGAAATGAATGACAGCACTGTTTCCGTATGATATAATGCCCGCAAAAAGGGGATAAAGAGTTATGGAACTGCAGGTAAAAAGATTTTCGGAACTGAGTACCGAAGAACTGTATGAGATACTCAGACTGCGCGTTTCAGTTTTTGTTGTGGAACAGAAGTGCCCGTACATGGAGACTGATGACCTCGATCAGAACGCGCTGCATGTGTATTTCAGGGATGCAGAAGGCATACAGGCTTACTTGCGCATTATCGACAAAAGCGATACAAGGGAATATGTCACAATAGGCAGAGTCATTTCAGTTAAGCGGCGCAGCGGGATCGGAACTGAGCTGGTTCGTGAAGGAATACGCCTGGCGATGGAGATATTCGGCGCAGATACGGTATACATTGAGGCGCAGGTCTATGCTCAGCCGTTTTATGAGAATCTGGGTTTTGTCAGGATATCCGGTGAATTCCTTGAGGACGGAATACCGCATGTAAAGATGCTTTGGAAGCGCGTTGAATCAGGTGAATGAATACTCACCGTCAAAATAGCCGTTCAGAAAGCTCTGTGCGAGGCTTCCGGGGCGGATGCTGGCCCTTGCCTCAGGTATCGAAAAACATTTCCATGAGTCTATCTCCCAATTCGGAGAGGGCTCATGTTCTTTTACTGTCACGGTATAGTTCAGCATAAGCGTATTTGTCCTCGGATAGTAGCGGCTTCGGTTGAAATGAAGCGTGCTGACGGTAAGGCCCATCTCCTCCTTCACTTCCCGAACTGCGGCGTCTTCGGCGTCCTCCCCGAGATTTACATATCCTGCAACAAGGACATAGCTGTCCTTTCCGTACTGTTTTATCAGATAGACTTTGTCTTTTTCCTCATTCATCACTATCATGCTGACAGCGCAGTTGAAAAAAGGATATCTGAACTCTCCGCAGTTTTCACACCAGGGGATATCCTTTCCCTCGTGCTCATGATATCTGAGCTTGAGCGGAGCTCCGCACTTTACGCAATAGTTCATCTCCATTCGTATTTCCTCCGTATCGTTTGTATGCGCGAATTATAGCACAAAAATGTCCTTTTGCGTTGAAAATCAAATTCTTTTATAATATAATTAATCGTTTTTAAGACTTGAGAAACAGAGGATATTTTTTTGTACCTGAAAGCACTGGAAATACAAGGCTTTAAGTCTTTTCCCGAAAAGACGGTCCTCAGCTTTGAAAAAGACATAACGGCTATCGTCGGGCCTAACGGCTCCGGCAAGTCCAACATCTCCGACGCGATTTTGTGGGTCATGGGAGAGCAGAGCACCAAATCCCTGCGCGGAAGCAAGATGGAGGATGTCATCTTCGGCGGAACGGAGTCGAGAAATCCCCTGGGATTTGCCCAGGTCTCGCTGGTATTCGACAATTCTGCCGGTATATTCGATTCGGAACTCGATGAAGTCACTCTTTCCCGGCGATACTACAGAAGCGGAGAGAGCGAGTATTATATAAACAAAGAGAATGTCCGTCTGAAGGACATCAACAGCCTTCTCATGGATACCGGCCTCGGCAGGGACGGGTACTCGATCATAGGCCAGGGCAGGATCGCCGAGATCGTCTCCTCCAAGAGCATCGACAGGAGAGACGTTTTCGATGAAGCAGCCGGCATTTCAAGATACAGATACAGGAAAGAAGAGGCGGAGAGAAAACTTGAAAGAACGCAGGAGAGCCTGCTCCGCATAAACGACAGAATAGAAGAGCTCGAGCTCCAGGTCGGCCCGCTCAAATCCCAGGCCGAGACCGCAAGGCGTTATCTGCTTTTAAGAGACGATCTGCGCATTAAGGAAGTCTCGCTGTGGATGGACTCGCTTGAGCGCATAAGAGACAATGCCAAGAGCATCAACGATGAGTTTCAGTCCCTCTCCTCAGCGCTTGAAAAAGCCAGAGGAGAGCTGGAGATGATCTACAGGTCCTCCGACAATCTTTCCGAGAGAATGCACGAGAGGGACATATATACCGAGAAACTCAGGGAGAAGCTCTCCGAAAAGGAGGCCGAAGTATCCGCACTCGAGGCTCAGAGAGCTGTGACTCAGGCAAATATCGAAAGTCTCCGGAAAAACAAAGAGCAGATGCTCAGGGATATCGAGGAAGGAATAAGCCGCACTGAAGAGATAAAAGCAGGCATCCTGTCAGGTCAGAGCCGTATAGACGAGATAAAGGAATCCATCTCCATATTGGAGGAGAAGATCGTTGAGAGCGGCAATATAGCAGACGGGCTTGTGATGAAGCTGGGAAGCAGAGAGGCTGATGTTCAGAGACTGTCTTCACAGCACACCGAGGCCGAGGTCGAGAGCAGGAGCATGGAAGCGCGTATCAATATGCTCGCCTCAATGGAAAGAGACTACGAGGGCTACTCCAAGGCTGTAAAAGCAGTCATGAGAGAGGCCGGAAGAGGAAACCTGAAGGGCATATACGGGCCTTCCGCCAATCTCCTTAAAACAGACGCCGAATATGCCGTAGCAATAGAAACGGCTCTCGGCGGCGCAAGCCAGCATATAGTGACAGATACGCAGAAGAGCGGCGCTGCCTGTATAGAATATCTGAAAAGGACCGACAACGGCCGGGATACGTTTCTCCCTGCGGATACGCTCTCAGGAAGTCTGGCCGGGGATCTTCCCGATGATGATCCGGGATATGTGGGACTTGCATATGATCTGGTCTCATTCGATAAGAAATTCGACGGCATATTCAGGTATCTTCTTGGCAGAGTGCTGGTTGCAGAGACACTCAGCGACGCCATCCGTATCGCAAAAAAGACAGGCAATAAGCTGAGAACCGTTTCACTCGACGGTCAGCAGGTCAATGTAAGCGGATCGCTGACAGGCGGAAGCGTATCGAAAACCGGATTTTTATCCAGAGCAAGCGAGCTTGAAAAACTTAAAGCTGAAAGCCTCGAGTATAAGAGAAAAGAAGAACAGCTCAGAGCTTCTCTGAACAAAGCAATGTCCGAGCTAGAAAAGGCCAGGGCGGATATAGCCGGTGCCAGAGCTTCGCGCGCTTCCCTGGAGAGCAAGAAAGAGACATTAAACGCCGAAAAGAAAGCGACCGATCTCAGCAACAACCAGCTTAAAGCGCTTCTGTCCGCGCTCTCCGGCGACAGCGACAGCAGGAAAAACCTCGTCTCCGAAACGGAAGAGAGGATAACCGCCCTGAGATCCGAGCTTATAGAAAACGAAAATGAGAAGAAAAAGGCCGAAAAACAGGCTTCGGATATCCGTGACGAGATAAACAAAGCAGTCTCCGAGAGACTCGAGCTTGAGGGGAAGCAGAATAAAGCCGGGAAACTTGCTCAGGAAAAGAATGATGCCATAATCGATCTTGAGCGGAAAAAGGCAAAAGCAGAGCAGAAGAAGGCAGCTTCCGAGAGCGAGGAAAAACAGATAATAGACAGACTGTGGGAAAACTACGAACTCAGCCACAGCAAGGCGCTGGAGATAAGACAGCCGATCGGAAGCATCAGCTCCGCTACCAGAGAGGTCAATGCAATAAAAAGAGAGATGACGTCTCTCGGAACTCCGAACCTCGGGGCAATAGACGAGTACGCCAGAGTCAGTGAAAGATACGACTTTCTGACATCCCAGAGGGACGACATCGAAAAAGCCGAAAAGGAGCTGCGCGGAATAATCGGCGATATAACCTCCGAAATGAAAAAGGTCTTCCGGGAGCGTTTCAGAGAGATAGATGAGGCTTTCAGGAGCACTTTTACCGAGATGTTCGGGGGAGGAAAGGCGGAGCTTCTTCTCGAGGACGAAGAGGATGTGCTGAACTGCGGAATAGATATCAGGGCTCAGCCCCCCGGAAAGAAGCTTTCGACAATAAGCCTGCTCTCGGGCGGAGAGATGGCCTTTGTCGCGATAGCGCTGTATTTTGCAATACTCAAAGTGAGGCCCACGCCGTTCTGCGTCATGGATGAGATAGAAGCTGCACTCGACGAAGCAAACGTTTCCAGATTCGCATCCTATCTGAGGAAGATGTCCGGAAAGACGCAGTTCCTCGTAATAACCCACAGAAGAGGGACTATGGAAGAGGCCGATATGCTCTACGGAGTGACGATGCAGGAAAAGGGAGTCTCCAAGGTCCTGAAGCTGGATCTTGCCGAGGCTGAAAAAACGATAGAGGAAAAATAAAATGGGATTTTTCGACAAGCTGTTTTCGGGCCTTTCGAAGACAAGGGCCAATATGGAGGAACTCGAAGAGATATTCAAAAACTTTTCGAGATGGAATGACGCGGAATTCTACGAAGAGCTCGAAGAGATGCTCCTGATGAGCGATATGAGCTGGGATGTAGTGGATATCGTCATAAAGAGACTCAGAGCGCGGGTGACTCTCGATGAACTCACGAGAGGAGACCAGGTCAAAAAGGCGCTGACAGGCATCCTCAGCGATATTCTCGCAGGTCAGGATACCTCGCTCAAGCTCGGCACGAAGCCGTCTGTGATACTCATGACCGGAGTAAACGGAGTCGGAAAGACCACGACAATAGGAAAGCTTGCCCTTATGTTAAAAAATGAGGGCAAGAAGGTGCTCCTCTGCGCAGGAGACACCTTCCGTGCTGCAGCAGCGGAGCAGCTCGGGATATGGGCGGAGAGAAGCGGAAGCGAGATCGTTGCGCATGAAGAGGGGAGCGACCCGGCTGCTGTCGTATTCGACTCGATCGCCGCCGCAAAGGCACGCGGCAGCGATGTTATAATAGTCGACACCGCCGGAAGGCTCCACAACAAGCAGAACCTTATGAACGAGCTTGCAAAGATCGGCAGGGTCATCAGGAGGGAACTGCCCGAAGCGGATATCGAGACTCTTATGGTGCTCGATGCTACCACAGGCCAGAACGGGCTCGAGCAGGCAAAACAGTTTCTCGAAACGGCAGAGCTCACCGGCATTGTCCTGACCAAACTCGACGGAACTGCCAAAGGCGGAATAGTCTATGCGATCGCCTCCCAGCTCAAGGTTCCTGTCAAATTCATAGGTGTGGGTGAGGGCGTTGAGGACTTGCTGCCGTTCGATCCCAAGAGCTTCTCGGAGGCGCTTTTTGAATAAAACAATGAAGATCATTCTGGCTACAAACAACAAAAACAAGCTGCGTGAGATGCGGGAGATTACCCGCGGGCTGGATATCGAGATAATCTCGCAGAGCGACGCGGGGATCAGCATCGACCCGGAGGAGACCGGGTCAACATTCGCTGAGAACGCGTATATAAAAGCAAAAGCAGCTCTCGATGCGTCGGGGCTTCCGGCCATTGCGGACGACTCCGGGCTCTGTGTGGACGCGCTGGGCGGCGAGCCGGGCGTCTACAGCGCCAGGTACGGCCCCGGAAAGAACGCGACGGACAGAGACAAGTACATGTACCTCCTGGATAAGCTCAAGGGGGAAAATAACAGGAAAGCCCGGTTCGTCTGCAGCGTGTGCTGCCTCTTCCCGAACGGGGACAGACTCTCAGCAGAGGATTCTCTGGAGGGCAGCATACAGTATGCACCGACGGGAACGAACGGCTTCGGCTACGACCCGGTCTTTGTTCCTGACGGTTATACGAGGAGCAATGCAGAGCTGACACCGGAGGAAAAGAACGCAATTTCCCACAGGGGAAAGGCGACGAGAGCAATAGTTTTGAAACTGAAGGAGTATTTGGAAAATGGCAATAACAAGTAAGCAGAGGTCATTTCTGCGCGGACTGGCACAGAATGCGGACACGATAATACAGATAGGCAAGGGAGGCATCACGGAGAGCGTTAAGGAGTCTGTTTCGGATGCTCTGAACGCGCGTGAGCTTGTCAAGGGAAAGGTGCTCGAAAATTCTATGCTCAGCTCGCGTGAGGCCTGCGATATTCTTGCAGAGGCCCTTGGCGCCGAGCAGGTGCAGGTCATAGGAACAAAGTTCGTTCTGTACAAAAGAAACAGTAAAGACCCGAAAATAGAGCTTCCGAAGGAAAGAAAAAAACTGTGAAGACTCTGATCTACGGGGGGACATTCAACCCTCCGCATCTCGGGCATTTCAAAGCGGCATCGGCTGCGGCGGAGCAGCTCTCGCCCGAAAGACTTCTCATTATTCCGGACAATATCGCCCCTCACAAGGAAATGGCCGATTACACTCCTGAGGCATCTCATAGATACGAGATGTGCTCCCTGGCGTTTCAGGGTATAAAGGGCGCCGAGGTCTCGGATATGGAGATCAGAAGGAGCGGAAGAAGCTATTCTTCCGATACGGTAGCTCTTCTCAGAGAAAAGTATCCGGAGGACGAGCTGTTTCTGCTCGTCGGAACCGATATGCTCCTGAGCTTCGAGCAGTGGCATGACTTCGAATACATCCTAAAAAACGCTACGCTTGCAGTCATTTCCAGGGAAGAGGACGATAAAGAGAAGATACAGAAAAACATATCTTATCTCTCCGGAAGATATGGAGCGGGAGCAGTCATGCTTGAGGCAGAGCCTTTTGTAATCTCATCTACAGAGATATGCGCCCTGCTGCCTGAGAGGAAGGGCAGGGAATACTTAAGCGACAGCGTATATTCCTATATCATTAGAAACAGGCTCTACGGCGCAAAGCCCGATTTCGACTGGCTCCGTGAAAAGGCTTGGTCCTATCTCAAAAAATCGAGAATACCCCATGTCATGGGCTGCGAGCAGAAAGCCGTCGAGCTCGCGGAGCTATACGGAGCGGATGCCGACGACGCCAGGACTGCTGCGATACTCCATGATTCGACCAAAAAATTAAGCCCTGAAGAACAATTGAAATTGTGTGATACCTATGGTATTATTAACGACAAATCTGAGATGAATACCCCGAAGCTCCTGCACGCGAAAACCGGCGCGGAGCTTGCGAGAAGAGAGTTCGGAGCAAACGGGGAAGTCTGTTCCGCGATTCGCTGGCACACGACCGGAAAACCGGGAATGTCGCTGCTTGAAATGATAATCTATCTTGCGGATTATATAGAGCCGACAAGGGATTTTCCGGGCGTTGAGGAGATCAGAAAGGCCGTTTCCGAGAGTCTGGAGGCCGGGATGGCGGCGGGACTCAAAAATACCATAGACGAAGTAAAGGGATACGGAAGCGTTCCCTATAAAGATACGACAGAAGCATACGAATACTACAGGAAGCTGAGCGAGTAAAACAAGGAGAATTATATGCTTGATTCTGCCCAGATTGCGGCCGTTGCCGCAAAAGCACTTGAAGAGAAAAAAGCACAGGACGTAAAGGTACTCAGGGTCGCGGAGCACACGATCCTGGCCGACTATTTCGTCATCTGCAGCGGAACGTCTTCGACACATGTCAAGGCGCTGGTGGACGAGGTCGACAGGCAGCTGGACTCATACGGAGAGAACCTCACGCGCCGTGAGGGGCTCAGGTCCGATATCTGGGTGCTTATGGACTTCGGAAGCGTCATAGTTCATGTTTTCACGGATGAAGCCCGCAAATTCTACGATCTGGAAAGACTCTGGAGCGATGCAGAGGTGGTAGAGCTCTCAGCCCTTCCGAGCCCCTGATAAGGGGCATCCGGACATCATTTTATATAGAAAGGGAGAGCTTGATACATCATGTCAAGATATGATTTTACGGCCATTGAAAACAAATGGCAGGAAATATGGGAAGAAAAGAAACCTTATGCCGCCGTCACAGGCAGCCCTAAGCCCAAATACTACGGGCTCATTGAATTCCCTTATCCTTCGGCGCAGGGCCTGCACGTAGGCCACCCGCGCCCCTTCACGGCTATAGATATAGTCACGAGAAAGAGAAGGATGGAGGGCTACAACGTACTGTTCCCGATCGGATTCGACGCTTTCGGTCTGCCCACCGAGAACTATGCCATCAAGACGCATACCCACCCCGTCGTCACGACGAGACAGAACATAGCCAACTTTACGAAACAGCTGAAGATGCTCGGCTACGGATTCGACTGGGACAGATGTGTCGAGACTACAGATCCGAAATACTTCAAATGGACCCAGTGGATATTCCTCCAGATGTACAAGCACGGCCTTGCCTACAAGAGCTCGATGCCTGTCAACTGGTGCACCAGCTGCAAGGTCGTTCTTGCGAACGAGGAAGTCGTAAACGGAGTCTGCGAGCGCTGCGGCGGTGAAGTCATCAGAAAAGAGAAGAGCCAGTGGCTGCTCGGTATTACAAAATATGCCCAGAGGCTCATAGACGGGCTCGACACGGTCGACTTCATCGAGCGCGCGAAGATCCAGGAAAAGAACTGGATCGGCCGTTCCACAGGCGCCGAGGTCGTATTCAAGACATCTGCAGGCGATGACCTGAAGGTGTTTACGACAAGACCCGATACGCTTTTCGGCGTCACATACATGGTTCTCTCACCTGAGCACCCCTTTGTTGAGAAATGGAAGGATCTCACAGGCAACTATGACGAGATCTCCGCCTATGTCAAAGAGGCCCAGAAAAAGTCCGATTTCGAGCGCAGCGAGCTGAACAAGGAGAAGACCGGCGTCAGGATCGAAGGCGTTACCGCGATTAATCCCGTCAACGGCAAGGAAGTTCCGATATTCATCTCCGACTACGTCCTCATCACTTACGGCACCGGCGCGATCATGGCTGTTCCGGGACACGATACGCGTGACTGGGAGTTCGCAAAGAAGTTCGGCCTTGACATAGTCGAGGTCGTCGAGGGCGGCAATATAGAAGAGGAAGCTTTCACGCTCAAGGATGATACGGGCATAATGGTCAACTCGGGCTTCCTGAACGGCATGACCGTCAAAGATGCCATTTCCGCAATAACAAAGTGGCTTCAGGACAACGGTCTGGGCGAGGAGAAGGTAAACTACAAGCTCAGAGACTGGATATTCTCCCGTCAGAGATACTGGGGCGAACCGATACCCATGATCAACTGCCCGAAATGCGGCTGGGTCCCCGTGCCCGAGGATCAGCTGCCTGTCCTGCTCCCGGATGTCGAGCACTACGAGCCGACAGACGACGGCGAGTCTCCGCTGAGCCGCATGACCGACTGGGTCAACACGAGCTGCCCGAAGTGCGGAGGCCCCGCGCAGAGAGAGACGGATACGATGCCCAACTGGGCCGGCTCCAGCTGGTATTATCTCAGATATATGGATCCCCACAACGATGAGGAATTCGTCTCGAAAGAGGCCGAGGAGTACTGGGGCCCGGTAGACTGGTACAACGGCGGCATGGAGCATACCACGCTTCACCTGCTCTACAGCCGTTTCTGGCATATGTTCCTCTACGACATCGGAGTAGTTCACACTCCCGAGCCCTACGCCAAGAGAACCTCCCATGGAATGATCCTGGGCGAGGGCGGCGAGAAGATGAGCAAGTCGCGCGGCAACGTCGTCAACCCGAACGAGATAGTCGAGCAGTACGGCGCCGATACGATGAGACTCTATATCATGTTCATCGGTGATTTCGAGAAATCCGTGCCCTGGTCCAACGAGGCTGTCAAGGGCTGCAAGAGATTTCTGGACAGAGTCTGGAATCTCGCCGATATGTGCTCCGAAGAGAAAGGCATCTCCAAGGCGAATGAAGGCGCGGTCAACCGCACGATCAAGAAGGTCGGTGAGGACATCGAGCAGCTCAAGATGAACACGGCCATCGCCGCCATGATGACGCTTGTCAACGACTTCTATGCAAAAGGCCTTTCAAAAGGCGACCTGAAGGCGCTCCTGCTGCTCTTAAGCCCGTTCGTCCCGCACATCGTCGAGGAGATGTGGGAAAAGCTCGGCTTTGCAGAGGAGACAGGCATGATGGCCATGCAGAACCCCTGGCCTTCATATGACGGGAGCAAGCTCATTGACAGTGAGAAAGAGATAGCCGTTCAGGTCAACGGCAAGCTCAGATCGACCATAGTCATACCTCTCGACAGCGAGGACAGCTTCGTCGTCTCGAAGGCTCTTGAAGACGAGAAGGTCCAGAGGGCAGTCGCCGGCATGGAAATAGTCAAAAAGATAGTCGTAAAGAACAGGATAGTAAATCTTATCGTAAAGCCCTCAAAGTAAATATTGACAAACGCATTTTTGGGGGATATAATCCATTCGTTTCAAAAAGCCTTTGGCTTTAAGCTTTGCATTTGCGAGGGGAGGGATACAGGTAATGGCAGAAGTTATAGTCAAGGAAAACGAGTCCTTGGACAACGCTTTGAAGAGATTCAAACGCAGCTGCGCTAAATCAGGCGTATTGGCAGACCTTCGCAAAAAGGAATACTATCAGAGCCCCAGCGTAAAGCGCCGCAAGAAGTCCGAAGCGGCCAGAAAAAACAAAAACAAGAGATATTACTGATCTTCTTAAAGCACCCGCAGAGCGGGTGCTTTTTGTTCATCTGTTGAAAACAGACTTTCGGGAGACTATAATAACAGCATGAAAAGATCCGATGAAAAACAGATGCTTCTGGGCAGCAGCTTTGTTCTCGATCCGGTGAAGACCTTCGAGTGCGGGCAGTGCTTCAGATGGAACGCTGACGATTCCGGAGTATACACGGGCATTGTCGGAAACAGCGTATATAAGGTCTTCTCGGAGGACGGCAATACATATATATCCGGAGATATCGCGGATACGGATGGGCTGTACGCCTATTTCGATTTTGCTTCCGATTATTCGCCCGCGGAGGACTTCTCCCGATACAGCAGCTTCCTCGCCGGATGCATAGAATACGGCAGGGGAATAAGACTGCTCAGACAGGACCCCTGGGAGGCTTCCTGCTCTTTTGTCATATCCCAGTGCAACAATATACCGAGGATAAAAAAGATAGTGGAGACGCTCTGCTCGAATTTCGGCGAAGAGATCGGCGAAGGATGTTTTTCATTTCCGGGCGCGGAAAAGATCGCCTCCCTCTCCGAAAAAGATCTGGAGGTCCTGAGATCGGGCTACAGGGCGGAATATATCCTCAATACCGCCAGAGCTGTCTGCGACGGGACGCTCGATTTCGAAGAGCTGAAAAGCATCCCTTACAAAGATGCGAAAAAGAAGCTGCTCTCGGTGCGGGGAATCGGGGAGAAGGTAGCAAACTGTATACTGCTTTTCGGGCTGGGGCATATTGAGGCTTTTCCGGTCGACACATGGATGAAAAAGGCACTGAAAGCGTATTTCCCCGAGAACTTCGACCCCGCTGTTTTCGGCGACTATGCGGGGCTCATCCAGCAGTATATTTTTTATTACTCGAGGAGCGGCGGAATAGAAGAAATATGAATTGATTTCAGGCTTTTTCTCTGTTAAAATCTATAAAATAAACATTATAAGGAGGTTACTGCATGGCGGTAAGCATGGCAGACAAGATCAGCTTTGAGGGGCTTACATTTGACGATGTGCTCCTTCTTCCCGCGGAAAGCGATATTCTCCCGGCAGATGTGGATCTCACCACATATCTTACAAATAAGGTAAAGCTCAATATTCCCGTTATGAGCGCCGCTATGGATACCGTTACAGAGTACCGCATGGCCATAGCGATAGCCAGGGAGGGCGGCATAGGCGTAATTCACAAGAACATGTCCATAGACTCCCAGGCCGAGCAGGTGGACATGGTGAAGCGTTCTGAGAACGGTGTTATTTCGAATCCCTTCTTTCTGAAGGCCGACAACACTCTCGGCGAGGCGGACCGCCTGATGGCGAAGTACAGGATCTCCGGCGTTCCGATTGTCGACGACAGCGGCAGGCTCACAGGCATCATCACCAACCGCGATATGAAGTTCGAGACGGACTTGAGCCGCAAGATAGGCGAGGTCATGACCTCCGAAAATCTGGTCACCGGCAAAGTCGGAACAACTCTCAATGAGGCCAGGGAGATACTCCACAGGCACAAGATCGAGAAGCTGCCGATAGTAGATGACGAATACAGACTGAAAGGTCTGATAACCATAAAAGACATAGAAAAGGTCTTCAAGTACCCGAATTCCGCCAAGGACGCCCAGGGCAGGCTTCTTTGCGCCGCGGCCATCGGGGCGACAAAGGATGTGCTCGACAGGGCCGGAGCTCTGATCGATGTCGGAGCCGATGTACTGGTGCTCGACAGCGCCCACGGGCATTCCAAAAATATCATGAACTCCGTTTCCAAAGTCAAAGAGGCGTTTCCCGAGATCCAGCTCATCGCCGGCAATGTGGCGACGCCGGAGGCGACGGAAGCGCTTATCAGAGCCGGAGCGGACTGTGTCAAGGTCGGCATAGGCCCGGGCTCCATCTGCACTACGAGAGTAGTCTCCGGAATAGGCGTTCCCCAGATCTCGGCAGTACTGAGGTGCGCAGATAAAGCCGCGCAATTCGGCATTCCCGTAATAGCCGACGGCGGCATCAAGTATTCCGGCGACATCACAAAAGCCATCGCAGCAGGCGCGAACGTCGTCATGATGGGCTCTATGCTGGCGGGCTGCGAGGAGGCCCCCGGAGAGCAGGAGGTATACCAGGGCAGACAGTTCAAGGTATACCGCGGAATGGGCTCGCTCGGCGCCATGCAGAAGGGCTCAAAGGACCGCTACTTCCAGGAGGACAACAAGAAGCTTGTTCCCGAAGGCGTCGAGGGCAGGGTCCCCTACAGAGGACCTCTGAGCGAGACCGTCTTCCAGATGATGGGCGGACTCAGGAGCGGCATGGGCTACTGCGGAGCCAGGAATATAAAGGAACTCAAGGAAAACACGAAGTTCGTGAGGATAACCGGAGCGGGCCTCAAGGAGAGCCACCCGCACGATGTCTTCATTACGAAAGAGGCTCCGAACTATTCTGCGAATCATGACTGATAATTAAAGAATAAATAAATAATTATAGAAAAGGAGACAGAAAAATGAACGCAGTACTTAAATCCTTAGGCGTCGGCTCTGTAGAGGCACTCTTAAAAGCCGTTGTTTATCTCGTTATCTGCCTTATTGTTACGAAAGTGATCATGTCAGCCGTCAGAAAGCTCCTTGACAAGAAAGTCAACATGGAGCCTGCTCTCAGGAAATTCGTCGCTTCCGGCATAAAGGCACTGCTCGTCGTAGTCACGATAGTGATCGTGGCAAACGCTCTCGGGATCGAGACCTCCTCCCTGATAGCACTGATCAGCGTAGCCGGTCTTGCTCTCTCGCTCTCCATCCAGAACGTCCTTGCAAATCTCTTCTCCGGGATCACTCTTCTCGCCACAAGGCCCTTCAAGGCGGGCGATCTTGTCGAGATAGCCGGGAAGACAGGCATCGTAAAGACAGGCGGGCTCTTCTACACCGAGCTCGATACGCTTGACAACGTCTCCATCTCCATCCCCAACAACGACGTCACCGGCGCCTGCATCACGAACTACAGCCACGAGCCGCTCAGAAGAGTGGACCGCACTTACACCGTTTCCTATGAAAACGATACCCAGGCCGTCAAGGACGCTATCCTGGACGCGATAGCAAAGGACGAGAGGATCCTTGCGGATCCCGCTCCCTTCGTTCGCCTGCTTGAGTACAAGGGAAGCACTGTCGAGTACGTGGTCAGGGTCTGGTGCAAGAACGCCGACTACTGGGATGTGTACTTCAACCTGAACGAGAACGTCCGCGCGAGCTTCGCAGACAAGGGCGTCAAATTCAGCTACGAGCACGTCAATGTCCACATTGTTGAGGACAAGACCTGATAACCGCAAAAGGACCCGATATTGAGCAAAAACAACAAAAATATCGCGGGCAAAAATACTGAAAACGAAAATGTCGTGAAACTTGCCGGAAGATGGAGAGCGGGGCTTCTCTCTCTCCTCTTCAGCAGATTCACGGTCATTTTCGTTTTGCTGCTCCTGCAGGCCGCCGTTACAGTCTTCATATGGTTCATCTTCGGAGAGTATCTGCAGAAGATATCTGCCGCGGCTCAGACCCTGTTCGGGATCGTCATCATGCTGATACTGATCAACAGCTCCATGGATTCCTCCGCAAAGGTCACATGGACGCTGCTCATAGGCGTACTCCCGGTTTTCGGAGGGTTCTTCTACCTGTGGACCAGACTGGAGATCGGCTACAGGAAGCTAAGAATAAAGGTGGAGCAGACATGTGATCTTGTCCGGGAGAGCCTGCCGGCGAATGAGGAGGAGCTGGCCCGACTCAGAGAGAGTGACGGCGATTCGGCTTCGCTCGCACTGTATCTCAGGGAAGTCGGAAACAGTTCCGTATACGGGCACAACGAATTAAAATACTTTCCGTCGGGCGAGAGCAAGTTTCAGGATATGCTGGAAGAGCTCAAAAAGGCCGAGAAGTTTATCCTGCTCGAGTATTTCATAATCCAGGAAGGCTATATGTGGGGAAGCATTCTGGATATTCTGATAAAGAAAGCCAAAGAAGGCGTCGATGTAAGGGTCATGTTCGACGGAACCTGCTACCTCACGAAGCTTCCGCAGAACTATAAAAGCAGACTCGAGAAGGTCGGCATCAAATGCCAGGTCTGGGCCCCGGTGAATCCGGTCCTCACATCGTCCTACAACTACCGCGACCACAGGAAGATCCTCGTTATAGACGGAAAGACGGCCTATAACGGCGGAGTTAATCTGGCCGACGAGTATATAAACCTGAATTCCCGCTTCGGGATCTGGAAGGACTCGGCGCTAAGGATAAAGGGTCCCGCCGTAAGATCATATACGCTCATGTTCCTCCAGATGTGGCTTGCCGCCTCCAGGGATACATCCGACGCCCGGCAGGAGCTTCTCTCTTATGCTGAGGCGGAGCCCGACCGTTTCGAAGACGCGGAGGGCTTCGTTATCCCCTATGCCGATTCGCCTCTGGACGGAGACAAGGTCGGCGAGATGGTATACATGGACATGATCGATACGGCGGAGTCATATGTCCATATCACGTCCCCGTACCTCATTCTTGACGACGAGCTCAAGACTTCCCTTTGTTTCGCCGCCCGAAGGGGGACCGATGTCAGGCTGATACTCCCGGGCATACCGGACAAAAAAGCGGTATACGCGCTTGCCAAAAGGCATTACAAAGACCTTCTGGAGGCGGGAGTCAGGATATATGAGTTCACTCCGGGCTTCATACACGCCAAAAACTTTGTGAGCGACGGGAAAAAGGCTGTTGTCGGAACGATCAATCTGGATTACAGGTCCCTTTACCACCATTTCGAATGCGCGACCTACATGTCGGGAACGGCGGCAGTTGCGGAGATAGAAAAGGATTTTGAGCACACGCTCGGGCTGTGTCGCGAGGTGACGCCGGAGAGCGTAAAGAATGAGAAGTTCACGGTGAAGCTGACCGGAGCAGTAGTCAGGCTGCTCGCCCCTCTGCTTTAGTTCGTTAATATTACACAGCAGAGGGCGGCGACCGGGGATAAATTTGCATATTTTACACAAATCTTGAGAAAAAGTATTGACAATTAAATCATTAGCCGTTATTATGCACCCAATTTAATAAAGCATGATAGAGGCGCGGTACTCAAGAGTAATCCCCTCAAGCTGCAGGAACAGCCGGATGAAAGGGTTTACCGCCGAAGGGATTTAAGATTTCCTGATCTTTTATTTGCCTGGGTCTGCGGACAATATCCGCAGGACTGTCATTTCGATGAAGCGCTATCAGGGACTTTAGTTTTTGCTCCGGTGTGCCGGAGAAAAAAAGAAGCTTATTCCATGAACACTTTATCGGAGTGTTCATGGATTTTTATTGGATTAATAAAACATTTGGAGGATCCCGAAATGAAGAGATTACTTACAGTCGTTCTTGCGCTTTGCATGATCTTTGCCCTCTGCGCCTGCGGACAGAGCGCCGCCCCAGCAGCACCTGCTGCCCCGGCCGAAAGCGGCTTCACTCCCGCTGAAGACTCCGTCCTCAACACCGGCGTTTTCAGAGTCGCTATGGAGTGCGCCTACGCCCCCTACAACTGGACCCAGAGCGATGACTCCAACGGCGCCGTTCCCATATACGGCGCGAAGGACTTCGCAAACGGCTACGACGTCATGATGGCCCGGAAGATAGCCGACGCGAACGGCTGGACCCTTGAGATCCACAAGATGGACTGGGACAGCATCCCTCTCGCGGTACAGTCCGGAGCGGTAGATGCCGGTATCTGCGGCCAGTCGATCACCCCCGAGAGACTCGAGACGATGGACTTCTCCGATCCCTACTACTTCGCGTCGATAGTCACACTGACAAAAGCCGACTCATCCTATGCAGCTGCAACGGGGCTCTCCGGTCTTGCCGGAGCGACCTGCACCAGCCAGATAAATACGATCTGGTATGACAGCTGCCTTCCCCAGATAGAGAACGCCAACATCCTGGCAGCCCAGGAGACAGCTCCCGCAATGCTGGTCTCTCTTGAGGCCGGAGCCGTTGATCTGGTCGTTACCGACGAGCCCACTGCTCTGGCTGCATGTGTCGCGTATCCCGATTTCGTTCTTCTCAACTTCGCGGGAACAGATGACGACTTCGCGGTCGACGAGGGCGATATAAACATCGGCATCTCGATCATGAAGGGCAATTCCGAGCTCGTCTCCCGCTGCAACGAAGTCCTCGCCACGATGGACGCCTCCGTCTACACGGAGGTCATGAACTCGGCAATAGAGATCCAGCCTCTGGGCGAGTAATATGACATCTTCTCTTCCCACCGATTACTGGGGCAGGGTAGTATATCTCGCCTCACACTACGCGGGCTCCTTTTTAAACGGCGCCTGGAAGACCATAGCGATAGCGGTCGTCGGCACGGCAGCAGGCTGTATTATCGGCTTTCTCGTCGGCATAATCCAGACCATTCCGGTCTCGCCGAAGGATCCCTGGTATAAAAAGGCCGTTCTGAAGATCGTCAGACTTATACTGAACGTATACGTTGAGGTCTTCAGAGGCACGCCTATGATGGTCCAGGCAATGTTCATCTATTTCGGCGCGCTGCAGTACACAAGCCTCAAGCTCTCAATGTGGAGCGCCGCCTTCCTCATAGTCTCCATCAACACCGGAGCCTATATGGCGGAGACTGTCAGAGGAGGCATCCTCTCCATAGACATCGGGCAGACGGAGGGCGCCAAGGCGATCGGCATGTCGCATTTCCAGACCATGCTCTATGTCATCTTCCCGCAGGCGCTGAGGAACATCATCCCGCAGATAGGCAACAACCTGATCATCAACCTGAAGGACAGCTCTGTCCTCTCGGTGATCGGAACCATCGAGCTCTTCTATGTGGCGAAGCAGAATGCCGGCACCTACTACTGGTATTTTGAGGCGATGACGATAGCGATGATACTCTATCTGATCATGACGCTCACAGCCTCCAGACTGCTCAGATGGTGGGAGAAGAAACTCGACGGCCCCGCAAACTACGATCTGGCAACGACGGATACGCTCGCCTTTACGAGCGGCCTGGTGGAATACCCGGCCGACGCGGACGACCATTTCGCCGAGCGGAACAAGGAAGGCGGGGAAGAGCGATGAGTGAAGTAATTCTTGAAATAAGACACCTCTCGAAGACCTTCGGGACCAATGTCGTGTTGAGAGACATAGATTTCGAGGTCCGTAAAGGCGATGTCATAAGCATAATCGGAGCCTCGGGCTCCGGGAAATCGACGCTTTTACGATGCACGAATTTCCTGGAGACCCCGACCTCCGGGCAGATAATCTACCACGGCAAGGACCTGACCGCCTCGAGGATCGATGAGGCCGCGTACAGGGCCAGGGTCGGAATGGTCTTCCAGTCCTTCAACCTTTTCAACAACATGACAGTTCTCCAGAACTGCATGACGGGTCAGATAAGGGTCCTGAAGAAAAAGAAGGAGGAGGCCGAGGCAGAGGCGAGAAAGTATCTCGAGCATGTCGGAATGCTCCCGTACATAAACGCCAAGCCGCGCCAGCTCTCCGGCGGACAGAAGCAGAGGGTCGCCATAGCCAGAGCCCTGGCGATGGGCCCCGAGATCCTGCTCTTCGACGAGCCGACATCAGCGCTTGACCCGGAGATGGTCGGGGAAGTGCTCGCCGTCATGAAGGATCTTGCCGCCTCCGGAATGACCATGATGGTGGTCACGCACGAGATGGCCTTCGCGAGGGACATCTCCTCCCAGGTCGTCTTCATGAAGGACGGGGTCATCTGCGAGCAGGGAAGCCCGGACCAAATCTTCAAAAACCCGCAGAGAAGCGAGACAAAGGATTTCCTCTCGAGGTTTATGAATTCATAAATACGGTGCGGAATGCCAATTTCGGCATTCCGCATTTTTGGTGTTGATTTTTGATTTCCTTTGTGCTAATATAATCAGGCTCTTGAGGGCAATAACCGGGTGTAGCGCAGATGGTAGCGCGCTTGAATGGGGTTCAAGAGGCCGCTGGTTCAAATCCAGTCACTCGGACCAAATAAAGCAGATCATCTTTTGATGGTCTGCTTTGTTTATTCCCGGCGGCATTGAGAACCGGCGGCCTCTTGCCATCCAATACCCGCCGCTACGGCCTGAACGGCGCTTGCGCCGGACAGGCCGCTGGTTCAAATCCAGTCACTCGGACCATAAAACGGGAAGCAGATTTTCTCTGCTTCCTGTTTTATTATCTCGAATGATCAGAACCGGCGGCCTCTTGCCATCCAATAACCGCCGCTACGGCCTGAACGGCGCTTGCGCCGGACAGGCCGCTGGTTCAAATCCAGTCACTCGGACTATACAGAAAAACTGATCCCCGGCAGAGTGATTCTGTTGGGGATTTTCGATGATGGCCGTGGATTTCTCTATTTACTGAGAACGTTCTGCAGCGCTTCAGGATCATGGATTTCGACAGTTGGCGGATCGTAAGTTATGATTCCGGACGTCTCAAGTTTTTTCAGTTCCCTATGCAGAGAAGAACGTGACACATTCATAACCATCGCCCAGTTGGAAATTGATTCAGGTATCCGGACAACCTTTTTCCCGGTCTGGCGTGACTGTATCAACAGAAAACATGCAGCTTTCTGCGCAATCCCGCTATAAGAAAGCAGTTCCAGACGCTGCTGCAGCATGTAAGCGGAAGTAGCAAGCTCTGCCATAAAATTATTCATCACATGCAAATTCTTCTGAAGGAGTAAAAGGATATCCTCCCGGCGGAACATCATGATTGCAGCCGGTTCCAGTGAAACGATATCGCAAGGATACTTTTGGCTCCGTGAAAACACAGCCGCAGGGCCGATCAATTCTCCGGGATTCCGGACGGATACATTGATCTGGCTGCCATTTGGGAATGTTTTTTGCGCCTGTACGCGGCCCTCCAGAATTATGCCGATCCTGTTTGCGTCCTCCATTAAGTGAAACACGGTCTCGCCTTTATCATAGAACTGAATGTGATGTGGGACAGTTTCCAGATCATCACGCAGTTCCTTTGCCGGGACACCTGAGAACAGGGGACTTTTTTCAAGTACAGAGTAATCCATGGCTTCGCTCCTCTCTGTTTTCTTATTCTTATTATACACGAAAAAACTTTTGCTGTGTATCTGCAGATACAGATTTTTGAGTTTTTCATTGGTAAAATTGGATCATAACAGAGGAGGGGATTACAATGATTCGTAAGATTATCCACATAGATGAGGAAAAATGCAATGGTTGCGGCCTCTGCGCAGAGGCTTGTCACGAGGGTGCAATCGACATCATAGATGGCAAGGCCAAGCTGATGCGGGAGAATTTCTGTGATGGGTTCGGCGATTGTCTGCCAAACTGCCCAACCGGAGCGATTTCCTTTGAAGAACGGGAAGCACCGGAATATGACCAAGAAGCCGTAAAGAAGGCACAGGAGGCAAAGAAAATGGAAGATATGAAGCATGTACACCATGAGGGCGGCTGCCCCGGATCAAGAATGATGCAATTTGCGCAAAGAGAGGCTGAGGATAATTCTCCCGTAAGCGCCGGGAAGACGGTTTCCCGCCTGGCACAGTGGCCCTGCCAGATCAAGCTGGTCCCGACACAGGCCCCCTTCTTTGACGGAGCGAAGCTGCTGATCGCTGCTGACTGTACGGCTTACGCCTATGCCAAAATGCATGAGGAATTCATGCGCGGCAAGGTCACGATCATCGGTTGCCCGAAGCTGGACGCGGTGGACTACACTGACAAGCTGACGGAGATTATACGCAATAACGATATCAAGAGCGTGACGATCGTACGTATGGAAGTGCCTTGCTGCGGCGGACTCCAGCGGGCAGCGGAAAACGCACTCAGAAACAGTGGTAAATTCATTCCGTGGCAGGTCGTTACGATCTCCCGCGACGGTAACATCTTGGACTGAGGATCCATCATGGAGTGGAAAGATAAGATTGGTTCTTTATTAGCGTGATTTGCCATAAAGGGACTCTGATTATGATACGATCAGGGTCCCTTTGCTTCTTCCCATATCGTACGTTGCTTGTTATAATGATCTCAACAAATCGGGATTTATGGAGGTGTTGATATATGGATTTGAAAGATGTGAGTACACAGTCAGCAGAAATAAGAAGCCGCTATCATGATTTGGAAAGGCAGATTCACGGCTCTGTCTAGCAATTCCTTAATGAACGGTTGACGGCTTTAGAGCGATAAATTTCCATATGCCGGGCAGATATGTTAACATAAAATTATTTACGTAAATTGGTTACAGATAATTATTGTTATTATATCAGCAGCAAAAGTCAATCGGAGATTTACCTCTTGAAGTATTTTTGTGCTATACTGAACGCACATTAACGATCGGGAGGAGAATACGATGCAAAGAACGATAGTTGTTAAGGGGACTGGGAAAGTCAGCCTGAAACCGGACCGGATAGAGCTGGATCTGAGGATGAGGGCTTTGGACAAGGAATACAGGGCTTCTATGGAAAAGGGGGCTCTTTATCTGGGCGATCTGCGGGAAAAGCTGAAAGAAGCCGGTTTTAATACGGATGATCTGAAAACGACGAACTTCAATGTGGAGCGTTACTCGGAGTATGACAGCAAAAAGAGAGAATACAGGTTTGTCGGGTATTATACGAACCATTCTCTGAGACTGGGCTTTGATTTTGACACGGAGCTTCTGTCCAAGGCTCTGGACGCTGTCTCGAACAGCGTTTCCGATCCTGAAACGGATATAAGATTCACGGTGAAGGACAAGGAATCTCCGAAAGAAGAGCTTCTGAGAAGCGCCGCTGCGGACGCGAGGAAAAAGGCGGAGATCCTGACGGAAGCTTCGGGGGTTAAGCTCGGAGAGCTTGTGAACATCAATTATGACTGGGGAGAGCTGAACATCTATTCGAGGACTGTATATGAGGACAGGGCCTTTGGGGGCGAACCGATGCTGGCAAAAAGCGTGGCGATGGATGTCGTGCCCGATGACATCGACCTCTGCGACACCGTCAGCTTCATGTGGGAGTTAGTGTAAGGCGGTAATTTCAGTTCACGTCGCTTCCGATTTCCACGACCCTTGCAACAGAATATATCTTCACATCTCCGGTGCCGCTTATTCGGTATCGGAGATGATCGCATCTACGGGGCAGAACGGGGATCATAACAGTGTGCAAAAGGGTGTCATTGCGCGGAGCAACTTGTTGCGACCCGGCGGTATTGAATGAAACATGTTTCAGACCCGCCGGTGACCGAGCCGCAGCGAGACCGAAGCGACGCGGCAATCCGATTTCATGATAGGTTGATGGTATCTTTTCTGCTTTTCAATTCTTGGATAAGAAAAGCCTGGCGGCTTTTTCCGTCAGGCTTGTCGTCGGCAAAAGGCAAGCGCGATCGGCTCGGATCGAACTTTATCATTTGATCGTGATATGATGCTGCAAAGCCTTTTCCTATCATGCCGCAGGCCGCCGTCCAATCAGATCGGTATTTGAATTGCGGGTATGCCTCGTGCGTTTCATGGCCGAAAAACGGTAAGTTCAGGGTCAAAATACGGCATCGGCCGCAGCTTGAAGAGATTCTGCGCATGCAGGCTGTCGATCCTGGCCTTTATTCCTTCATCCGACAATTCTCCCGTGCGGATATAGCGATCCAGTTCCTCGTAGGTGAAGCCCAGGTTCTCTTCGTCCGTCTTCCCCGATAGGCCGTCGATCGGCGTTTTCTCGATGAGCTGCGCGGGAAGGCCAAGCGCACGTCCGACCGCCTTGACCTCCTGCACGGTCAGCCGGGAGCAGGGGCTGAAATCTCCCGCCCCGTCGCCATAGCGTGTCGCATAACCCACCCAGTCTTCCGAGAGATTGCAGGTGTTCGCCACTCGTCCGTTGTGACTTTGGGATACCGCATACAGCGCCGCCATGCGAATGCGGGCAGGAAGATTGATTCGGCTCTGTTCGGAGAGCGCAAACGGAATGGCCTCTTTCAGGCCGTTCACGGCTGCTTCGATATTCACTGTGACATACCGGATGCCCAGATGCCTCACCAGACTATGCGCAGCGTCGATATCCGGCTGTACGCCGTTCGGCATCAGGACCCCGATCACCCGTTCCCTGCCGAGCGCCTCCACACAGAGCGCCGCTACCGTGGAGCTGTCTTTCCCTCCGGAAATTCCAACGACGGCATTGCATCCCGCTCCGTTTGTTTCAAAAAAAACGCGTATCCAATCCACGCAATTGTTTTTCACCTTCATCGCGTCAAACATGCTTTTTCCTCCTTGATCGATCCGGCTGCTTGTGTAAACGGTCTGCGCTGCACCTGTTCGTCGCGCAGCAGTTAAATCTATGATATTTGCAGCGCGTCATAGCCGGATTCTCCCGTACACCTCCAAAAATGCGGACAGCAAGGGCACTACGCTCAACGCGCGGCGCGCCTTTGCCGTCCGAATATGTCGGTGATTATACTTTCCGAAAACTCAGAAGTCAAGGCTTCCACTATACCGATTTCATTGGAAAAGGAAGAGAAAAAAACTATGACATGACGGGAAGTTATGCGTTCAGGCGAAACATTTTCATACATAGGAAACTGCCTCCCAATGCAGCAAAGGTCTCATTGTGAATTTCCGTAAGTATTTTACTGCAGCGCCGCGGGACAAGTCAATGTTTCCGGTCAGCTGACATCGGACCCGACTTCCACGACCCTTGCAATCGAATATATCTTCACATCTCCGGTGCCGCTTATTCGGTATCGGAGATGATCGCATCTCCGGGGCAGAACAGGGATAGTGTAAGTGCGCAATGAGCCTTCCCCCTCTCGTCCGGGGGAAGGTGGCGCAACCTGTTGCGCCGGATGAGGGTCGTAAACCGGATACTGCTTCCAGATTCCGGAGGAATCATACTGTATCTCCAGCCTCAGGCTCTCCGGCTCCTCCGCCTTAAGCCTTATATCATATCTCTTAACGTACTTGTTGTCGGGCTCGTCGAGATACATGTCCCCGCTCTCGAAGCTCCACGAAACGGTCTCTTCCAGAGTCCCTGTCGTTCCGTTGAAGGCGTAAACGGGGTAGCCTCCGAGAGCCTCGTCGTAATCGCAGAGGGCGTAGAGCTCCGGGCCCATTGAGGCGAACTGTTTTACTCTCAGAGGGTCTAACTTGTGCCAGATATTCGTGTCTTTGTCGTAGACGAAAAGAACCGGCTCTCCTTCGGAGTTTAAAGCCGAAAGGTAATACTTGTTCATGAAGCTCCCCGCCGCGGCGGAGGAGTATTTTTCGTCCCCGAAATCGCGTGAGATCCCCTTCGGGAACACGCTCTGGAAAATGCAGACCTCCTCGCTGCTTTTGTACAGCAGGTCCTCCTTGCATATGGCGAGGCTTCTCGCGGAGCCGGCCTGAACTCCGCGCATAAGCGTGTCGTCTATCCTGTGGGCGCCCTTGGCGTTTACGCTCACCTGATGGACTCTGTTTTCCTTGAAGAAAAGCGGGTAACCCATGAATACCGCGGCTCCGGTCCAGGGTCCGTCAGAGCCCACGGAGGCCGTATAGGAGTCCGTGCTCAGGCCCTCATAGAGGTTCCAGTTCTTGAAGTCGCCGAGGGCGCAGGCGTATATCTCGTTTACCGTTTTTCCGTTTCTCGTGCCGTAGAAACAGCCCCAGAGCCTGTTCTTTATCTCCACAACGAAATCCATGTCCGGAACGGGCCTCGAGACCTTTATCTGTACCGTGGTATTTATGGTCTCGTTCAGTGGGCACGGAATGACCAGCCAGTCGTCCTCATTCGCTCCTCCGCCGAGCGCCTGAACGGTGAAGAACTGTTTGTACCTGTTTTCGGAGCTGTCGAATTCGAGCAGAAGCTTTGAAGCTAAGGCGGAGTCCGAAACGCTCAAAATGATTCCGTCTCCGGCGGAGAAATCCGTCGGAATGATATTCCTCGTCATGAACTTTATTTTCGTGTAAGGCACTTCGTCTATCCAGGCGCTCTGCGCCTCAGAGAACCTTTTAAGCTCGTTCGGGGTAATGGAAGTGTCGAGCCAGAGCTGGCCGTTGAAGGGGTTCGAGGGCTCCGTAGCCGAAACGGTCTGCGTAAAGCTCGAGCCGTCGGCCAAGCACGGCTGTATATACACGTTTCCCGAGCTCGTGAACTCCGAGTCCATCCAGCCGTAGTCCGTGGGGTCTACCGTGTTGTAATAGCGCTTGTCGGGGAAAATGCAGATATAAGCGCCCATGGAGACGAGCTGTTTCTCCCCGGCGCTCAGGTTCCTCACAGGCGTCGCCGTTCCGTTCTTATAGAGCCGGTTGTTGTTTACGTAGTAAAGGTCGTCCTTCGCTATGATCCCCTGACAGGTATCCAGTACTCTCACAAGCCCTCTGGGCTTCCTTGAAGAGAGGACGGGGTAGTCGTCCGAGCACATGTTCTGCTCCTCGAAAAACTCCCCGTCCGCTATCTTCAGGTTGTGGTTGTACCCCGCAAAGGTGTTTGTAAATATTCTCTTTTCTTCAGGTACATTTATCGTCGGATAAAACGGCATTTCTTAACCTTTCGTCTTTTTGCAGTATAATGATTTAAAGTGGTATACATTTGAGCAAAAACAATATATTATTATTTGACTAAAATATCTAAATTTAGGAGGTTTCACCTATGCCATTATTCGTTTTGTTATTCTCTTTTATACCTTTAATAGCATACTGGTCAGGTAACAACAAAAACAGGCAGGGTAAATCTGCTTTGGGTTACTATAAAACTGGTATAACAATAGGTTATATAGTATTAGCATTTTTGGCCTTAACTGCCGCTTCATCATTATTTTCAGGAGATGGGATACTGGTATTAATAATATTTGCTATTTTGGCACTACCTAGTTATATAGGAATTAAAAAATGCGAGGCTGGAAAAGATAAAGAACTAAGCTTTTCCGAAGTGACTATAGATAATAGCAATACGAACTTCGAGCAAAGTACAGAAGAAAAATTGATAGATTCACAGAATTCTGATGAATCGTTTATTAGAGCAGGACAAGATCGTTTTTGTCCTAACTGCGGGGCAGATATTCCGGAAGGTGCAGATCACTGCGAATACTGTGAAACCACATTTTGAGAAATCATACTTCAACGGGCGGGCTCTTTTGAGCCCGCCTTTCTCCTGCCTTCTCCTTGGAGGAGAAGGTGGCTCCTCAGAGCCGGATGAGGTGGCGTCCGAAGGGCGGTAATATCAATTCACAAACACCTGCAGCCGGTGTATAATACCAGCATGAGCAACACGTACAAATACACGGAAAACTGCCCGGAACTCACTTCCTTTTCCAGGGAGCTCCGTCGCAATATGACAAAGGAAGAACGCCGGCTCTGGTATGATTTTCTCAAGCATCTCAATATCGGCTTCAGGCGCCAGCATGTTATCGGCCCTTACATTGTCGATTTCTGCTGTCCCGCGGCCAGGCTTGTTATAGAGCTTGACGGCTCACAGCACGGAGAGGAAGAAAACCGTATAGCCGATGCTGAAAGGGATGAATTTCTTTCAGGTAAAGGCCTTGAGGTCCTGCGCTACAGGAACGCGGATATAAACGGCAATTTCAATTCCGTCTGTGAGGATATCCTGAAGCATCTGCCAGAAGGAACAAAGCTTATACTTGAACGGTAAGGGATCGAGCCCTCATCCGTCAAATTCAAGCAGGCTTGAATTTGCCACCTTCCCCCGATCGAAGGGGGAAGGCTGTTTTTAAGTCTGGCTTCTCCCTTTCGTCCGGGAGAAGCTGGCAGAAGCTTGCTTCTGACTGATGAGGGTCGTAAATCGGATACTCCTTCCAAATAAATCAAAACAGCATTTCTTGACTTCTTCGCAGACCGGTGATATATTCTCATTAATGAAGACACCCTTAAGCCGAGACTTTTATAGTCTCCTTCCTGATTTCTCTACGAGAAAATCGGACGCTGTGATGGTGTCTTCTTTATATTCTTGAGCATAAATTGAGAAGCAATCCGTCTCCATTCGTCTTTATACCAACAGTTTCTTGCTTTCTTCGGTCTTTTGTAATATATTATTTCCAGACAGTACATCGTAACTGAGTCCGCTGTCCTTTGGATGAGCCTCAGATTTGTCAGACGATGTGCTGTCTTGATTTTGTTTTGGATATATGATATCTTAAGCATGCTCGGGTAGGAGGTACGTTCTGGTTTTACCGTGCGTGCTTCTGCGACCCCGGGCAAAAAAGTCGGTTGATCTTCACTAAGGGTAAGCCCGGATTTATTTATCTGCGCCCCCTCGAAGCGGCCGATTTTTTTCTTGCTTTTCCTTTTCTTTTGTGCTAACCTTACTCCCCTGAGCGTTAATACTGTCCAACCATTCATGTAGTTGGGGATTAACTTGCGCTTTGGAGCAGAAAGATCGTTTTTGCGATCTGTCGCTTGGAGTCAACAATGCTTGACCACTCAGACAGTTAAGGATTAGATTGCTCCAGAGAAGGCACCCTGTTTAAGGGTGCCTTTTTTATTGCTCCCGTCATTGCGAGGCCAGTTCGCAAACTGGCCGCGGCAATCCGTCTCCATTCTTTTTATACCAACAGTATCTTGATTATGTTTTGGATATATGATATCTTAAGCCTGCTCGGGAACAGAGATGCTACGCCGTACTGTTTCAGTAGCTGGTGGCACCTTCACGACCCCGGGCAAAAAAGGAAACGCTGCACGATCGACCATCCGTCCGGTATTCCGTACGAGGTTGTTATGTGTGGCGTTTTCTTAATATACATTCCTTGACAACAATTTAAGCACATGATATATAAAAGAAGACAGGCAGCATGGCTGGAGCGACGGCTCTTTTGAGACGCCCCCAGTGAGGGCGCTTGTCAGGAAGCTTATGCAGCAAGCCAGTATGGTGTTTCGCCGGAGGCAACGTGCTCGTGGGCTTCTTTTTTATTGCCATCTGCGAAGAATTGTGTTATATAAATACTGTCACTAACAGAGGTGGCTCCGGGGAGGCCGTACGTAAGCACGGAGTACCCATTCCCAACGGGATCGTACATACTATAAACGAACCGGGCTCTGTTGGCAAGCATAAACTTAGAGCCACAACATGGTCAGACTCGCTCAGGGTACAATTCCCGTCAGATCAACCATGTTCGGCTCTGGGGATAAGGTACTTTATTTTTGGAAAAATGTCAATATATATACTTTAGTATGTTTTGTAATAATATTTTACGACATGTTGATCCATATTTCCGGACGTACTCCAATGGACATATCATTAGGCTCAGGGACTATAGAGTGAATCGTTCTAAAATTACCCTGACCAACTGATAATCTAGCAGCTCGACAGATATCATCCTCATCACCTTGAAACCAATAATAACAATGCGCTGAATCGTTATAATCGGATCCGTTTTTTATATTAATCTCTCTTGTACTTAAGTGCCTTCCTTGTGCAGAGGTCCATGATACAGCTCCGTGCTCATATGCTAATTTAGTCGGTGTACATTCTGAAATCCCTGATTCATCATTTAAGGATGAAAAATAAAAATCTGGGATAAAGACATAATCATTAACTGTATCTTTCTTGCTTCCTTCCCCAACATAATACCTCGTTTCTGACAGTGCTATATACTTTTTATCTTCATCAGAAAAAGCAATATTATAAAAATCATTGTTTAGCCATTGTCTCAAACTGCAGTCACACCAATTGATTGGCTTTTCAGAATTATTATATGGCTGAGCATCAATTGCGTGATTCGTCACTAAAAGTACTTTACTATTGTCATCAGTAGAACCTGCAATTCGCCATTCTATTGGGGCTATTTCTTCTTTACCATCTTCTGTTAATTCTCCAGTATAATATGTACCAAATCTGACAATTGCGCCATATTCATATTCTTTATCAATTATCTCGGTTTTAATGTCTTTCGGTGATGTGTCTTTCGGGAAGAAGAAATCCAGCACTGTTGAAAAAACAGTGATTCCTATAATTACAATAACAGCCAGCAACAAAACTTTTAAGAAACTTTTAAGCTCATCCAACATACTATTTTGTTCTTCTTTCTGGAAATAATAAATAAATTATACCACAAAAAAACTAATTATAAATGATAGATTGTTAGATGCTTTTATATACATGACTTGACTAGAGTTTGAATAGATGATATATAAAAGAAGACAGGCAGCATGGCTGGAGCGACGGCTCTTTTGAGACGCCCCCAGTGAGGGCGCTTGTCAGGAAGCACATGAAGCAAGTCCGGATGGTGTTTCGCCGGAGGCAACGTGCTCGTGGGCTTCTTTTTTATTGCCATCTGCGAAGAATTGTGTTATATAAATACTGTCACTAACAGAGGTGGCTCTTAGTGACAATTATTATATGCCAATAAAAATGATCCCTAACGAGACTGGGGAGGCCGTACGTAAGCACGGACTAACCATTCCCAACGGGATCACACATACTATAACCGAACCGGGCTCTGTTGGCAAGCATAAAATTAGAGCCACAACATGGCTGCATTCGCTCAGGGGCCAATTCCCGTCAGAGCAGCCTATATTTGGCTCTGGAGATAATGTACTTTCTTTTTGGAAAAATGTCAATATTGTATTGACTCGCAATAATAAATATCTATCGGCGTGGCTATGTCCGGGCCCTTGTCATCGCTGTGCGGGTAGGCGCAGTTGTTTATCATATACCGGATCTCGTTCTCGTCTTTGTGAACGGAGAGCAATAAAAGCCCGCCCGGGCAGCTCTCTTCCGCAAGCTCCCATATCGCCTTAAGGTGCTCCAGCATCTCCCTGCCGGTCAGGGAATAATTGTTTATGTCATTCATTTCATATCCTCCATCCGTGTTCCCTGTTCGAGTGATAAGTCCGGGTATAGTAGTCCTCGAACGCCTTAAAGGCGTTGTTGAAAAGCGTTATCGCCTGGTTGTACTTGCTGTACTCGTCGTTGTAGAAATCTATCTGCGCGACGAGGTAGTGCAGATACATGTCCCGCCCGTAGGCGTCGTTTACCTGAGGCGCCTCCGCCGTATCTTCGTGGTCTTCATAATCGGCGAGCTCTCCGGGATAAAACTCCGTGAAGAGCTCCATGTATATTTTGTATTCCAGATCGTTGAACCACTTGAGCTTCTGCTCCGTCGTATAGAAGTTTGGAACAAGAGCGTCAGCTTCGTCGAAAAGGTCCTGGATCGTCATTTGTCCAGGCTCCTTTTAAGTTCGCTGATCTGTTCCTCCAGAACAGGCATACGTCTCGCGAAATTGTTGTGCATATCGACTTTTTTCTCGAGCTGCTCGACCCTGTAGGCCGTGAGCCGAAAGCCGCTGTAGGCTCCTATCAGAGAGCCCAGAAGGGACATAAGCCCTATAAGGATCTCGACTGTATACTGGTTCATATGTCGATAAGTTCCTCCCACGTTTCTTTATTGCAGATGCCGTCGATTTTCCCGATCATGTGAACATCCTGAAACATCAGGAGAGCGTCAAGGGTATCAGGTCCGAAATCCCCGTCCGCGGCGCAGGGCCCACAGCAATATCCTTGGTTCATAAGCAGAAGCTGCATGGCTTTTACCGCTCCGCTTCTTGCACCCTTTTTCAGTACTGGCAGCTCAGGGTAACAGTATTCCTCATTTTTCCTCGGAGCGTCCTTATACAGCTCCGCAAGCGTGTTTAAAGTTACCGGGCCGTATCTCAGCACGCAGTCCCAGCCGCCGTCGGGCCAGTCGTAATAATCCTGTATGCAGATCTCCCTTGAGCTCTGGTCTCCGCTCTGCGGGAAACCGTCCGAGGATCTTGCCGCCACAACTTTTCCGTTGCCTATGTACATTACGGCGTGGTGCCTCTCGTTTAAAAGCACGTCTCCCGGCTCGAGCTTGGATACGGGCTGCCTCGGATAAGCGCCGAAGCCGCATTTTTCGAAAGCGTCTCTCATATTCCCGGTATACGAAGCTCCCGCTTCCTTTACTTTCAGGCCTGCGTTTTCATAAGCGGAAATGATAAAGCTCGAACAGTCGTAGTCGGGCCCCCAGCGGTTTGCCTGGGAATACCCGTGCGTATTGTCTTTTGCTGTATCTTTTGCCCATTTCAGGGCTTTTTCAATTATTTCATCCATATACTATTTTCCTTTTTTTGAGTACGGATTGCCTTGTCGTTTCTCTTCTCGCAATGACTAAAAGGAGGATCCTTTATGAATTTCACGTTGTCCGGATAGTCTTTGGAGAGCATTTCAAATCCGGTCGCAAATGCCTCAAAGAGAAGCCGGGCGTCATGCATAAGCGATACAGGCGGGTCGAGACATATATTGATCCTTCCGTTGTATTCAAATACCTCCGGTTCAAACTCATCTTCGAGCTTATCGAGGTATTTGATGAGCGTATACAGAAGAGCCGAAGCCCCCGCGCAGACTATGTCTGCGCCTCTGGGGGCTTCTTTTGCGTGCCCGTTGATGGAAAAAGCGGGCAGATGAGAAAAGTATTCTATGGTTAACATAATTCACCTCTTCGGAGGCTTCGCTATCGTGATCTGCTGGGCAGTGACTTTTTGTTCGTCCTTCTTTGAGGAGGACTTGCTGCCCGAGGAGCTTCCCGAAGAACGTGAAGTACCGGTCCTGCTCGCAGCTAAGGCTTTGTAATAGTTGTTTATCTCGTCCTGTTTCGCGTCCCATTCAGCTTGCTGCTGCTTCAGCGACAGGGTCTGCTCCGCGTTCCAGGTCTTATACAGGTTGTCGTACAGATTGTTGGCAGCATCAGTGAGATAATTCAGCTGCTTCCAGTAATTCCCGAGATCGTCTGCATATTTCCTGTATTCATCGTCTGCAGCATCCCTTGTCATGTTGTATTGTGCGCTGAGTCTGTCGCCCTCGGCGTTATAGGTGTCCAGAGCGCCTGTCTTGAAGGCCGGGAGCTGCTCCTGCAGCTTTGATAGCCAGTTCTGGTAGGCCTGAGTAGCAACATTCTGGCCGTAGGAAGAGGCATAGCCTCCGGTGAGATCGGAGGCCTGCCCAAGTGTGTCTTTCGACGCCTGTTTTCCGTATTTGATGTAGAGCTCCTTCACGGCTTTGTACATCGGGTCCGCCGTGGGATCGTACGAAAAGCGTCTGTTTGAGATCGTGTTTGCGATGTTCTTCAAAGCATCCGAATAGGAGTCCGTATATGTCGGCTTTGCCGAATTGGCAAAGTTGTTCCGGGCGTTTAAGGCATCCACATACGCCTGATTCGAATAAGGGCTGAAGGGGGTGTAATAGAAGGCCATTTACTTCGCCTTGCCCTTCAGGTCTGATATCGTGATCTCAAGCTGTTCGCCCGCTTCGATCGCTCGCTGGAGTTCATCAGCTATGTAATCGGGCACCTCGCATTTCAGGCCCTTGGGGATGATAAAAGCTTCGCCGTTAACTGCCACATACTGCTGCGGCTCGTCAAGGGACTTGCCGCGTGGGATAAGTACAGATTTCATATATCATTCACCTCCTCAGTTCGCTGTGTCGGTCGCGCTGAAGCTGCTGCAGGACATTATTCGGAGCAGTCTTTCAGGATAGAGGATGGTCGCTCCGTTCGTCTCGAACTTGTAGCCGATCGTACTGAACTGGTTCAGCGGTCCGCCTATCTCGTCCTTGTCGTGAACGATCATCTCGAGCGCTCCGCCCTCCGGATCGACTATTCCGAAAGCGTCCTTTCCGAAAAGAAAGGTCGCGTAAGTTACGTTTCCGTCAGCATTCTGATACAGGCTGCTTCCGAGCACCGGCGCGTTGACCGTCTCGATGAATCTCACGCCGTGCAGCTCGCCGATCTCTCCGTTGAATAACTGTTCGGGCGCTGCGTACTTATGGGCTTCTATCCAGCCCTTGCACTCCCTCAGGTCGAAAGCGACGCTCGGGTGAACGACCGCATAGTATTTTCCGTTGAATGCCGGCACCTTGTTTTTCTTCATGATGGAAACAGCCTTGTTTATCATGGAAGGCGTCAGCATCGAAAAGCCATGCGTCGAATCATTTCTGGAGGCATACATGCCGCTGCATGCAGTCGGAGTCGTGATCACAGCGTCAGTCGAGGTGTCTATGTTGTCGCAGTAGAGAACATTGGTTCCGGTCAGTAGTCCGTCGCGGATCAGCAGCTCCTCAGTCTGCGCTGCGCTCGCGCCCATCTCTTCCGTGGCTGCGAGGATGATGTCGTCATATGCCCTCAGCTCGAGCTTGTCGGAAACGGTCGTGTAGGTGCCGAACTGGTTGACGTTTCCCGTGACCTTTGTGAGCCCGAATTTCTGGCCGGTGGGTATAACGCCCTCCGTGAGCTGCTCGGCGTTCGCGAAGGTGTTGAACCTTCTCCATTCGACCTCGCCCTTGTGGTGGGCGGGCAGGACCTGCTTTTTGCCGAACTGGGCATATACGAGCTCTGCTCTGGTGTTTTCAAGCAGCTCGGTGTCGTAGAATGCCTTGAGCTCGGGAGCGAGGGTATTGCTTCCGGAGAAGGAGGTGGCGCTTCCGTTGTAGGCGTTTACATAGTTCTGCGTGGTGTTGACCAGGTTTCCCGCGTCAGCGAAAAACTGCAGGTCGAAATTATCCAAAAATTCTTTGATATTTATTCTTCTAAGCATTTAAGATCCTTTCAAAAATCATTCCGGGTATACTTTTTCCCCGCGGACAGAAGCCTCAAAGACTCGTTTCTTTATCTCGTCCCTGTATGCCTTGTCCCGGATATCGTGCTGAGGCTGAATAGGAGCACTTTCCGTATTCTCCAGAGGTCTGCTCATCCCGGATGCGATTGAAGCCGAGATCTTGGCCTCGGTATCTCTTGCAATGTTTTTTGCCATGACATCCATGAGCAGATCCATGTGTGTGACCATGAAGGCCTGTTCGACAGGTACTCCCGCATAGACGAGATGTCCGAATACAGGATCCTTCATCTCGAGCGCGAGATCGAAACCGGGGATCTTTTCTGCCAGCGCGACAGCCTGGTCCAGAACATCCCTGATCCTTCCGTCCTCCTTTTCCTGTGCAGCACTCTGTTCACTGTTCACTGTACTCTGTACACTGTCGTCTACCCTTTCCTGTGAAACTTCTTCTGTTTCGGCAGCATCTGCGATACCGGCAGACGCTTCTTCAGTGGGGGACGAAGTCCCCGTCGCGGTATTGAATTGGCTTCCGGTGGATGCCAAGACCCGCGACTGACCGAGCCCGCAGGCGAGAGCTGTTTCGTTTTGTATGTTATTTTCGTTTTCAAGCATGAATCATTTTCCTTTCGTTAGTTGTAAATGTCATTGCGAGGAAAATCTGTCGGGAAATACGGATTCCCACGGCTTCGCCTCGGAATGACAGACAGATTTTCCGCGGCAATCCGTCTTTCACTGTTCACTGTACGCTGTACTCTGTACACTGTTCCTTGCCGCTTCAGCGTTGTCGGCGACAGCCGCCATGATCCTGTCTTTGTTCTCGAAGTCCATCATCTCCATACACATAAGAGCCGGCGCCGCGTTTTCGGGCACAAAAAAACCCAGCCTGTAGAACTGGATAGCGAGTTCGTTCTGGCTGAGCCTTGAGTAGGCGTCTTTTTTCTGCGCCTCGACCTTGATGTCGAAGACCGGGAGCCTGAGCCCCAGATCCACGCCGTATTCGTTGTAGACCGGCTGGGGTTTAAGTCCTTCGTTTGAAAAAACCGTAAACTGCATCCCCGCTCTGGATGAACCGAGTATCCTGTATTTCCTCGGAAGATCGTAAAACTGTCTCTGCAGTTCTATGCACATCGAGACAATATCCTGAAATGCCCTGTAGGTTCCGCGTATGGAATCCCGCGAGCCCTTTCCGGAAGCCTCCTGAAGAGCGACGATGGCGCTTGCAGCCGTTACGCCGGAAGAGACCTTGCCGGTGGCCGTCTCGGTATTTCCTGAAGTCTGCCTGAGCTCATCTATCATTCTGTCAAGCACCTGAAGCGCGTTGGTCGGAAGGCCGGAAAAGCTTACGCTCTTGAGGCTGTCCTCGCCGAGGTTGCCGTTTACATGGATTATGGGCTTTGTCACGTCCAGAAACTCGTCTTCATTGACGGCGCCGTCGATCCTGGAGAAGTATCTGGGCATGGAGCCTACCATTGCGTTTCTGACAAATGCGGTGGACAGAAGGTCTATCGAGGTCTGGCTGTTGGAACAGAGGTCTATGTATCCGTATCCGCAGGGGGAGCCCTCAACGGGAAAGAGCACGTCGAAGACAAAAGGATAGAGGCCGTGATCGTAAAGGCTCTCTCCGTTTGTTTCATAAAGTACCTGGTCGCCGCAGTACTTGACGTATGAAAGTATCTGCCGGCCGTTTATCTTCTCCTTCCAGTAGCATTCGACGACGCATACCTTTCCGTCTGTCGGAACATAGTCGTCATAGAGGAATCTGCTCGGCTTTAAGCCGTTTCCCTTGAGCTTGCCCTTAAGGGCGGGATACATTTTTTCAAGCTTTTCTCTGTCCTCAAGCTGTGTATGGAAAACATATTTGGATCTCTGTATATCTGTAATGCCCGGCTCCCAAAAGAGATTTAAAAGATCGACTCTCGAGATGCTTATATCTCCGAGCCCGTTTAGCTTGCTCTGGTCCCAGATGACCTTGTAAACTCCGGTCCCGGTCTTGAGCTTCTGCCAGCATACGTTTGAATACACTTCTTCGAATCTGTTCTGTTCCAGGACGCAGGGTATGATCTCAGAGAGGATCTCAGCCTCTTTCTTGTCTCCCGGCTCTCTCGGAAGTATTACCGGAGCCGGAAAGCTGTCTATGGCGTCGGCGTGTTTGTTTACAATGACATTGTGCAGCCAGCCTGTCGTGGAATGAAATCCGGCGTCGGCGGGCGTAAATAAGCTGCGCTTCTCCTCGAAGGAGTTGCGCAGCTTCCACCAGTTCTCGGCCTGTATCACGCGCTTTTCAAGCTTCTGTTTCGCGCTTTTGTACCTGCCAAGCGTACTGTTGAGTTTATTAAGTTGTTCTCTCGTCATATTATCCTCACCTGCTCAGCGGGTCGTTGAACATAGGCCTTCGTATAACGACAGGCCTTACCGGCAGTATCGGATATGCCATACAGGCATATCTCCATTCGTCGGCAATGTGGTCCTCGCCTTCAGTGTCGAGATCTTCAGGTCGGTAAGCCGAATACTGCAGCAGGGGAATGGTCCTGATGAATTCCTTGCAGTTGTCGAATACATAGAACCGCGCCCTGTCGTTCTCGTCCAATTGAAGGCGGTAATGGCACTGCATCCAGCCGGGTATCCTGTCGTTTACTCCTTTTAAAAAGAAGAGCCCGTATTTTGCGGCGGTATCTGCGATCGACTCGCCCCGGCTTCCGTCCCAGATGCTCGGGTCGGCAACGCCTTCGATCTTCCTGTCTTTGAGCCAGGGATGAGTCCGTTCTATTTCTGCGATCTCCCTGAACTGCTGGTCCGGCGACATGCGGACTCCTTCGTTCGGCTGCCCTGTGCAGCCGTAGTATTCGAGTATCCTGTACATGGTCCCGTCCCTCGAGAGAGCGGTCCATCCGCAGGAAAAGGGGTGGTGATAGCCGAAGTCGTATGATCTGATTATCTTCCAGTATTTCTTCTCTCCGGTATTTAAGTCGAAGGGCTCGATCACATGCTTTTTTATAAGGAAATCCTCGAAAAACTGCCCTTCGTATACGTCCCAGTTTCCATAGAGCCAGGCGTCCCTCAGCTTGGGCGGCAGCGCTTCCAGCTGTTTGACGTAATCGGGCTGCGCCTTCATTAGAGCCTCGTTATCCGTGACCAGAGACTGAATGAATGAGTAGTTGGCAGGATCTTCGTTATCGAGATAACGCTGCTCTATAAACAGGCGTTTGGCCCAGTTGTGTCCTTCTCCGCCCGGATTCATCGTGTAACAGACTCTCTTTGGGAAAGGGTTAACTCCTCTTACGCAGGCGCTGAGCTTCTGTATCCTCGCTTCGCTCTGCTGCGTGGCCTCATCTATGAAGAGGACATCCACCTCGATGCCCTGGAAACGGTCTGCGTCCTTCTCCGTATCGCAAAAGCGGAAAAGTATCTTGCTGCCGTTTGGGAAAGAGATGAATTTCTTCTGGTCGTTGTAGTTTGCCAGCCTCTGCTGGGGATCTTCCTGATAGCATTTGAGCATCTTTATGAGCGGCTCTATGTGGTTGTCCCAGAGCTCCGGATATGTCTTTCTCACTATCAGTACCTTGATCCCGGGGTACTTATAGCAGAGCAGTACGGCTTTGTTCCGTACTGCCCAGCTTTTCCCGCCTCCGCGGGCTCCTCCGTAGCCGATGTACTTGTGCGTGTCGAGCATGAAAAGCCGCTGTTTCTCGCTCGGCCTCTCCAGTACCAGTTCCATTCTTCACTGTGCCCTGTGCACTGTGCACTGTACACTTTCATGCGTGCCTGTAGCCGCGAGTCCCGAAGCAAGTCCTATTATCAGTGATTCGAGAAGGTCTGCTCCCGGAAACTCCGGCACGAAGTAAAATCCCAGGGTACCGAGCACGGTCCCGATAAGAGCGCACATCACCGGAATGAATCTCGTGTTCCAGGTCGTGAGCTTGTAAAGTTCCGCCACGCTGTAGCAGAACGCGGTTATTATTGCTATTGTCATATACTTTCCTTTTCTATCTCCAAATCTTCATATCTTACCGTCAGTTCCGCGGCTCCCTGGCCGAAGTGCTGCATGACCAGCGGGTTCAGAGTGTTTACGACTGCGACAAGATCCTTTAGCGATCTCAGATCCGTGTCCGGAGCGTTTTTATTAAGAGCGATGCATTGCTTGGTCATCTTCGAAAGCATGCTTACGCTTGTGCGGACATTTTTGATCTCCGCCGGGGTCCTGCTTCCGGTCTCGTTTTTAGTCATCGGACTCCTTATCGGAAAAACCGCTCTCGATGAGCATCATGCCTTTTTCCAGCATTCTGAGAATTTCAAGGTTGCCGTAGCCCTCCAGCTCCGAGATCTCTCCGGAACCTTTTCCGTAAAAGAAGAAGTCTTCCATAAGACGTCTTACTTCTTCATCTTCATCTTCAATGCTTTCGATCCGTACCCAGGCGCACTCCAGAACCTTATCGATGTCCAGTATTTCGTCCCGCAGCTCCTTGATGGCCTCATTGAGCTTTAAAACATCGCGCGACCAGGTCTTTAGATCCTCGGTTCCCAGAATGTTCACGATCTTTCTTTTGTTGAGCTTCTGATTCAGCCGGTCGTTCAGGTCCAGAAATGTATCGAGCAGCTGGTCTGTCTTTTTCCTGGCGTTTCTCGCCTGCATCAGGTAATCATAGTTCGTCATCTCTCATATCTCCCTTGTTCTGACGTTCTTCTCGTAACTGCAGAGAGCGCTCTGCCAGTTTCTGATCTTGCCCTTCTTGCCGTACCAGTCGCGGCTGTCGTAGTAGGCGTAGAATTCTTCCGGGTCGGTGATAAAGTGCTTCTCTGTGATAAAAGCCCTGATCTCATCGAGTGAAGGCGTTATAAAAGCATCGTCGTTTACGTCGATGATCGCGCGGTCTCTTGCGATAAGCCCTAGCTCGTCGAAGACCGACAGAGCCTGGGATACGGTCCTTAAGGAGAAACAGCCGAGCCTCTTCTGAATGCTTATGACATCAAAGGGGATATAGCAGTCGGTCTCGGGAGGCCAGGGCGCGTTCTCGCCGTAGTGCCTGTTGTATAAAAGCGTATAGAGCGCTATATAGTTTCGCCCGTCCGGCAGAGCACTCAGCTGCTCTGTCGTCTTATGGTCAAGACCTCTGGGCGTGAGATCCAGCCAGTACTTTGCGATCGGTGTGTTCATGATCTGATTGTCCTTTCTCATTTCATCTTGTTGTTCTTCAGGTTGTTGAGCTGTTCCCTGGTAAGAAAAGCCCCCGCGTTCTCTTCAATATTTTTTGTGTGTATATCACAAACATAATTAAAAGAGTTATTCTTATTCTCTGTCTTACTCTTACTCTCACTCTTACTCTCTTCCTTACACTTACTCTTACCCTCACTCTTACTCTTGTTAAAACCAGTGGTTTTTTCTGCTCTCTCAAGCCTCTTTTCCGCCCTCTCCCGGGAGCTGTCCAGATGCGGTCTTACTACGGTAAAAACAGCGGTTTCGATAGGATCGAGATCTTCGGGAAGATTCTCGTTTAAAGCGTAATCGACTATCGCAGTGAGAGTCCGGTGCATCTGTTCCGTGCTGAGGTTTTGGGTTGCTTCGAAATATGACCGGTAGAACGTAAACTGTTTTCTCTGCATCAGCCCTTTGTCCTTTCCAGAAAACATCTCTCTGCGAACGCTCTGTCTCTCATGATCCGGTCTAGTCTCATTTTCTGGATGATGCAGTTGAGGAAAGCGTCCTCTGTCGACCTGTAATTGTGCCGGTCTCTCCTGAGATGTTCGGCTCGCTCTTTAAGCTTTCCGTACTTATTGTTTTCTCGGATGACAAGGTACCTGAATTCTCTGTCGGTCATACAATGCCGTATATCTCCTTTCATGTATTTATGAAGAGGCGGATAATGCCCTGTTTTCTTAATCTGCTAAGCGCTGTGCTTTGGCTTTTTGCCCCTCTGCTTCCCACTGGACATTAGAGGGCGTTTTGTCCGGAAATATTTTTAAATTCTTTGCGATATTTTTTCATTTGATCGAAAAATGTGCTTTTAGTACGTCCGAGACGGGCAGCCATATCTCTTACAGTCATATCCGGGTCCTCAGCCCAAAGGGCTATTATTTTGTCTGCATCCGGATCCAGCTCTCTGAATCTGTCCAGAACTTGTTCAAGAAGCATACTGTCTGTTACAGTTCTTTCCGTGTCTGCTCTTTCGTCTCCGATGTTTTCGAAAAGATCGTCCGCATCTTCGCCCGACTGCATATAGACTCTGTTTCCGACAGCTCTGTACTCACAAAGAGCACAGTCCATGTCGCACTTCCATATAAAACGTGACGGGCAGACGCATCTTCCGGCTCTCTGTTCCCTTTTTCGGAACGTGTTGATCTCAGGTCCGATTTCTCTGTATATCTCTTCACTGATCTCGATAAGATCGACCTTTGTCGGGTCGTTCGGGTCTCTCATGGGGTAATAGTACTTTTTGTTTTCTGTTTTCATGTTTTTCTCCTTTTCGTTGTTCCCGAACCGGAGATCCGCATGAAAAAAAGCGCGGCAAAGCAGCCGGAACGGGATTATTTCTCGTTTCAGCGCCCTGACCGTGCTCGTGGGTCGGCGTTTATTAACTTTTCCGCCGGTTCAGCCCGAGCCGCTTCTGTACACGAAGCGGACTTTCCCGGCGGTCAAAAACAAAAAAAGGGGGCCGGAACCGCGGTTTCCCGCGAGTTTCCGACCCCCTTTGGTCCTTCGCAATACCACTTCGTATTGCGGTTACTTTAATTGAATTTTAAGCGGCAGTGTGCGGATAGAGCCTTTTCATAGTGACCTTGTATATCACAAGGCCGTCCTTGCCCTGTCTGATCTCCAGATGCTCGAAGTCTCCGCATTTCCGGTTCAGAGTCTTTGCCAGAGCTTCGAGCTCCTCGTGGCCGCGCCTTTTATCGTTGAGCCTTTGCTGCTCCTTGCTGAAATCAATGATATTTGCAGTTTTTTCCATTTTTATCTCCTCAGTTTTTTGAATACGAATATAGCTACGCCCTGAATAATACACTGCTTAACATATATATCTTCCATATGATCGTTTTCAGGGTGGAGGATCACGCGCCTGTTTTCGTCGTCCCGGTAAAAACGCTTGAGCGTCGCCTCGTCCTCGATCAGAGCTACGACGATATCTCCGGGATTTGCGTAATCCTGTCTTTTTATAAGAACCATGTCTCCGTCTTCAATGCCCGCGTTTACCATGGAATTGCCGCTGGCATTCAGAATGAAATAGTCTCCGCTGCCGAAGAGCGAAACGGGCAGCTTCACATACTCCGCGATATTCTCCTCCGCGTACTTCGGGACTCCGCAGGCGATATCGCTGTAGAGGACCGCTGTTTTGGAGTATTCGTAAAGCCTGCTGATCTCGTCCCTGGATCTGTTGACCCGGATGGAAGCGAGACCGCTCTCTTTTTTCAGCTCGTTTAAATACCTGTTGACTGTGGAAAGGGAGAGCCCCGTCGCTTCGGAAATAGTCTTCTGGGTGGGGATATGGCCGTATTCCCAGGCCCATTCGTCTATAAATTTCTCTATTGTTTTAAATGTTTCCGATCTTTTGCTCTGCATAAGCCCTCCTGTCTGAAAATTTAAAATGTCACTTAGGTTGAATTCAACTTGTGATTCGGAATTTATCACGGAAATTTATAAAATGCAACAGCAAATTTTCTATCTGACATACCTATTTACGTTTACCTGCAAATGCTTTGTAACTTTTAGTCTTTACGGGACAAAAATCGGTAGTATACTTAAGCTGTAAAAAGCTCCGGAGGCTGTTTTATGGAAAACAAAGTCAAGATAAAGCTTCTCAGGATCTACGAGATCCTCAGGAACAACACGGACGAGCATCACATGATGACGACCTATGAGCTCATAGCAGCTCTCGCCCAGGATAAGATCAAAGCGGATCACCGTTCGGTAAAGTCTGACATAGAGACTCTGAATGAATTCGGCTACGAGATAATGTGCGAGAAGATCGGCAACCAGAACTGGTACTATGTGGCGGACAGGCTCTTTTCGGACGCCGAGATAAAAATGCTGATAGACGCGGTGCAGGCTGCCAACTTTATTCCTGAGGGAAAAACGGATGAGCTGACAAGGAAGCTCGCTCACCTCAGCGGCCTGAAAAACCGCACATTAAAGGCGAAGAATCTGATCTGCTACAATGTCAAGAAACACTCCAACGAGAACATATGGCTGATTGTCGAAACGATCACGGAGGCTCTCGTAAGGAACAGGAAGATCAGTTTCCAATACTGCCGGATCGACGAGAACAAAAACCTGTATACGACGCATCCGGACGGATACGTTACGAATCCTGTCGCTCTTGTATATGATGCGGACAATTATTATCTCGTGACCTACAACGAGAAGTACGACAGGATGGTAAATTACCGCGTCGACAGAATGAAGGACTGCTCCGTTCTCGAAGAACCAGCGCATGAAAAGGCGGTCATATCGAGAAAGAACCTGCACTCATACAAAAAGGAATCCTTCAAGATGTACAACGGCGCGATCAGATCCGTAACGCTCGTGTTCGATAAGGAGCTCGTTCCCTCTATCGTAGATAAGTTCGGCGAGAAGGTCATAATAAAGAAGAGTCCGGACGGACGCTGCTTCATAACGGAAGACATAAAGACCGGCCCGACCTTCTACAGCTGGGTATTCGGAGCCGGAAAGAAGATGGAGATCGCGGAGCCCGCAGACATCCGAGAAGAATATCTGAATATGTGCCGCGAGATCATTGGGAACGCTGTCAAATAAAGAGAATTTAATTAAAAAGGAGATAGAACCGAAATGTTAAACTGTGTAACTTTAATGGGAAGAATGACCAAAGATCCGGAGCTCAGGTATACCCCGAGCCAGACTCCTGTCGCGACCTTTACGCTCGCAGTGGATAGGGATTTCAAAAAAGGCGAGGAAAAGCAGGTCGATTTCATAGACTGCGTCGCCTGGAAAAGCACTGCCGAATTTGCCGCCAGGAACTTTTCGAAAGGCATGCTCTGCGTAGTCGAAGGAAGGCTGCAGATACGCGCCTGGGAGGACAATGCCGGAAACAAACGCAGAAACGCGGAAGTCATCGTTGACAACCTCTATTTCTGCGGATCGAGGCCGAAAGACGAAACGGAAAAACCGCCCCGGGACGATCCCTTTAAGACCATTTCATCTGAAGACGACGGCGACCTGCCGTTCTGAAAAATTCAAAAAAAGGAGAGACTGTACCCTGTACACTAACTGTGCCCTGTGCACTGTGCATTGTGCACTTACTGTTCACTGTACACTGTACACTATACACTGAATTACGATGTTAAACTGTGTAACTTTAATGGGAAGAATGACCAAAGATCCGGAGCTGAGGTACACCCAGTCCCAGACCCCTGTCGCGACCTTTACGCTTGCAGTCGACAGGGATTACAAAAAAGGCGAGGAAAAGCAGGTCGATTTCATAGACTGCGTCGCCTGGAAAAGCACTGGCGAATTTGCCGCAAGAAACTTTTCGAAGGGCACGCTCTGCGTAGTCGAAGGAAGGCTGCAGATACGCGCCTGGGAGGACAATGCCGGAAACAAACGCAGAAACGCGGAAGTTGTCGTGGAGAACATCTATTACGGATCGTCGAGGCCGAAAGACGAAACGGAAAAACTGCCCTGGGACGAGCCCTTTAAGACCATCGCTTCGGAAGACGACGGCGATCTGCCGTTCTGAGAAAGGAGTAACTGTGCACTGTGCACTGTGAACTCATCTGTGCCCTGTGCACTGTGCATTGTGCACTTACTGTTCACTGTACACTGTACACTATACACTGAATTATCATGAACATGATAGAGAAAGTCCATTATTTCGCGGGAAAAAAAGGGCTCACTGTGAAAGAGCTTGCAAAAGCGCTGGATATAAATCCCCAGCTGCTGGTGCTGAGGGAGAATTCAAAAGGAAATCTCAGCTTGAGAAATATAACTAAGATATGCAATTATCTCAGCCTGGACCTTGTCTATTTCTACAGCTTCAGTCCGACGGAATATGAGGATCTGAGCGCGTAAACCGTCCGGCCGGGTTTTTATTGAAAAGGGCAAAAAAACAGCGGTACAGGATCCGAACCGGAAACTGTACCGCTTGATAATAGCAATATGCACAAAAAAACAAAGTCATCTTTGTAGAATATAAACAATTTAAGGCGGGAGTTTTTTTTGATATAATTATATTTTGGATTAATAGAACAACCAGAAAGGAATCAAAAACTATGAGACTCGGAACAATAGTTAAGATAAGAGATGAGTGGAGAGATCCGAACGAAACCGAAAACACGTTATATGTCGTTAAGGAAAATAACGGAGACAGATCGGTCATTGAGCTGAAGGATTGCGACCTGCCCCTGAAACCCACTGAAACCGTACAGGATTATATGATCGAGGAAGCGTAAAGAAGAAAAGAGCGTTCTTTTTTAGCATGCTGGACATGTATATATAAAACACCTGAGAGGGGAAAAATTATGGCTGCAATAAATGATCTTATAGATCAGATCGAAGACCAGGGTTTAAGAGAAAGAATAAAGGCTGAAGTTGAGAAAATGAACAAGCAGAAGAAATTCGGGCTTGTTTTTGAAGAGCATATCCCGGAATGTACGCCTCTCTATGATATTCCCATAAAAAGAGGAAGTACAGTTGCACTAAAATCCGGAGATATAAAAGAGACATATTCAGTCATTTCAATAAATGACGATGTTGCTTCTTGCAGAAATAAAGTATCCAGAGAGACAGCAGAATTCTCTCTGGATGATCTTGTATCTGTGGCTGAATTCGGCGAGCCTATCTATCCATATCTTAAGCCAATCGATGAGGTAGAAAATGCACCCGACAGTGACCTGTGGCACACTCTGATAGAAGCAGATAACTACCATGCTCTTCAGCTTCTTGAATATCTATATGCCGGCAAAGTTGACTGTATCTATATTGATCCACCATATAATACCGGTGCTCGTGATTGGAAGTATAATAATGACTATGTGGATGGAAACGACAACTATAGACACAGCAAGTGGCTTTCCATGATGGAAAAGCGCCTTCTTCTCGCTAAGAAATTGCTTAATCCAAAAGACTCTGTCCTGATTGTGACGATTGATGAGAAAGAATATTTGCATCTCGGTTGTTTACTCGAAGATATTTTTCCTGAATCGTATATACAAATGGTTAGTGATGTGATTAATCCAAAAGGCGTTGCAAGATCAGGGTTTAGAAGAAATGATGAATATATCTTTTTTATTATGAATGGGAGCTGTCAACCTGCAAGATTGCCATTAGGGAATGAATGGTCATCCTCAGCTAATACTTCTAATTCAGATTTTAATCCAAGTGTTTCAAATAATCCTCAATGGACATCAATGATGAGACGAGGGAGCAATTCAAGCAGAGAACATTCGCCGGGTTGTTATTATCCTATTTATGTAGACCCAGAATCAAAACAAATTAAAGAAATTGGCGCACCAATTCCCAATGGAAATCATAACGGGCCAAATATTAAAGGTTTAATACAAATCCTTCCTATCAGAACAAATGGAGCTGAAGGGTGTTGGCAGGTTAGTTCAAATGAGCTGAAAAAAAGAATAGAACAAGGAAGGGTAAGATTAGGAAAACAAACTTCATATGGTTTCGTAGTAAATTATTTGCCTGATGGTGCTTATTCAGAACTATTTACAGATAATTGGTCAATAGATGGTAAAGCTGAAGATGGCTCATTAATTGCTCACAGAATAGGAGAAGTGTCTGAGTTAAGAGTAGCCCCTACACAATGGAAAATAGCTTCCCACAATGCATCTGAAAATGGATCAAGTTATATAGCTAAAATATTAAATGATGATAGATTTTCATTTCCTAAATCTCTATATGCCACTCACGACGCAATTCGATTTTTTGTAGCTAACAAGCCTGATGCTCTTGTTCTTGACTTTTTTGCAGGCTCTGGTACAACGCTTCACGCTGTGAATTTATTGAATGCGGAAGATGGCGGGCACAGGAGGTGTATTCTTGTTACAAACAACGAGGTTTCTGAAGCGGAGGCAAAGAGTCTTACCGCTCAGGGATACAAGCCCGGAGATAACGAATGGGAAAAGCTAGGAATTGCCAGATACGTTACCTGGCCGCGTACAGTCTGTAGCATAGAAGGTCATGATGTTAATGGGAATCCATTGAAAGGCGATTACATAAGCAATACTGAAGAGCCTCTTCATATGGCAGACGGATTCAAGGCAAATGCGAAGTATTTCAAGCTGGGCTTTCTCAACAGCACTGAGGTGGCTCTGGGATTCAGGTTTAAGGAGATGCTTCCTCTGATCTGGATGAAAGCAGGGGCCGCAGGCAAATGTCCAGTTCTGGAAAATGGAGAGATACCGCCTTATCTGATTCTGCCGGAGAATAAGTTCGCTGTATTGACAGATGAAAACTATTTTGCAATGTTCAGAGAAGAATTACAGGGGAAAAATGAAATAGATACAGTCTTCCTGGTCACAGATTATGAAACCAATTACAGATCAATGGTAAAGGATCTGAATGCAAAGAAAACATACCAGCTGTACAGGGATTATCTGGATAATTTCCGTATCAATAAAGGGAGAAGAAGCAAATGATAAACGAATTATTCTCTTTTCAAAAGCTTGCGGTAAATGAGCTTCGTTTTGATACAGCAATGGCTCTCAATAATTATCGCATGCTAAGAACTCCGCAGGTCGTATCTCTCCAGGCTCCGACAGGATCCGGGAAAACGATAATCATGTCAGCACTTATTGAGGATATTTTTTGCGGAACAGATAGATTCTCCCCGCAGCCCGACGCTATCTTTGTATGGCTTTCTGACTCTCCTCAGCTTAATGAGCAGTCAAAACAGAAAATAGAACAGAAAGCAGACAAGATCCGGATCGATCAGTGCGTTGTTATCGATGAAAAATCATTTGATGCAGAAATGCTGGAAGAGGGGCACATTTATTTTCTGAACACTCAGAAGATAGGAAAATCCGGTAATTTAAGTCAGCATTCTGACAAACGGCAATATACGATATGGGAGACTCTTGAAAATACAGCCAGGGAAAAATCGGATCGTCTGTATTTTATAATTGATGAAGCTCATCGCGGTATGCAGGGAAATGCCGCAGGTACAGCTACGACAATTATGCAGAGATTTATCAAAGGCAGTGCCGCGCACAGATTGCACCCGATGCCGGTAGTTATAGGGATGAGTGCAACTGCTGAAAGATTCAACCGGCTGGTCGGAAATACCAGCTCGACTTTGCATAAAGTCGTAATATCACCAGCACAGGTCATTCAGAGCGGGCTCCTGAAGGACCGTATTGTAATAACATATCCTGAAGATCCGGTAAAGAATAATGATATGGCTGTCCTCCAGGCAGCAACAGATGAATGGCTGAGTAAATGCCAGCATTGGTACCAGTATACATTTGAACAGCATTATACCAATGTTAACCCGGTTTTTGTCATTCAGGTCGCAGCAGGAAGCGGAAAAAGAATATCAAATACCGATCTTGATGAAGTTATTTCGAAGATAGAAGAAAGAATGGGCAGTCATTTCAAGGAAAATGAAGTTGTGCATACTTTTGGTTCGGTCGGAGAGCTTCAGCTGAACGGGCTCAGGGTTCCACATGTCGAGCCTTCGGAAATAGCAGAAGACAGGAAAATAAAAGTAGTCTTATTCAAGGAGAATCTTTCAACCGGCTGGGACTGCCCCAGAGCAGAAACAATGATGTCATTCCGCCATGCAGAGGATGCCACATATATTGCCCAGCTGCTCGGAAGAATGATCAGAACACCTCTGCAATGCCATATTATCGTGGATGATTCACTCAATGATGTAAGACTGTTCCTTCCGTATTTCAACAGGGAAACTGTAAGCAATGTTATTGAAGAACTTAAAAGCGCAGAGGGAGGAGATATCCCGACAGAAATTGACGGAGAATCCCTTGAAAGTGGTTCGATCGTTCCGTGGTCTGTTCATACCGGGAGATCAAAAAGAAAAGAACCACTGCCTGATCAGATCGATATATCCGATTATCTGCGAGGCCTGGATGAAACAGGTACACATGGTGAAGGGACTACTGATACCACTCATGTAATTGAAAAGTCACCGCTGGAGCTTCTGGCAGAAGGAGAGGACCAGCCTCAGATACCGGAAGAAAAACCGGAAAAGACAACTAATAATCCTGAAGTTCCGGTTCAGGAAAAACCTCAGGAAGAAGAGCCGGGTACAGAACCTGAAATAACTGATAATGGAATCAACCGGGAAGCTGTAATACGCTTTATAAACGAGAGCGGTTTCCTGACATATAAAGTCCGATCAGTAAAGATTAACAGCTATCTTAAATCTCTTCTGAGTCTTGCCGGTGTTCTCACACAGAATCTGATTTATCCCGGGGCAAATGATGAAATAAAGAATGATGTTTCAGAACTTATAAGGGACTATATCAATGGACTTCACAGATCAGGTAAATATGACGAGCTGGTAGAACAGATCAAAGAGTTTAAATTATCGGTTCAGATATTTGATGTATTTGGTGAAGCAATAAAAGACTCTGACTATGAAAACCTTTTTACAACTACAGAAACAGATCTGGACAGACAGCTCAGAGCTGCAGATATAGTTCTTGGAGGATATGGATTCCCATTTGTTTACGGCCGCAAATATCTTGATATAAATAACCCGGGCGCATTCAAGATTGATTGTATTTTATTTGCAGCAGATGAGGAATGCCTTAAAAAACTGAATAATTATGCTGAAAAGAAATTCCATGAATTCAACGATAAATATCGTATCAGCATGACTATGAAATCTGAGAAGTGCCGGAAGCAGTACAGCGATATTATTGCAGACGGAGATGAAATCAGTAAACACAACTTTACTCTTCCCGAAACAATAAATGTACGTGTTGAGCAGGGCGGACAACTATACCAGAATCATCTGTACGCAGATGAAAACGGTAATGCAATTATCAAGCTTAACAGTTGGGAGCGTGCAGTCATAAGTGAAGAAGAAAGCAGACCGGATTTTGTGTGCTGGTTGAGAAATTATGCAAGACAGTCATGGTCACTGAGAATACCTTATCTGGAAAACGACAGAATAAGGGAAGCTTTTCCTGATTTTATAATAATCAGGCGAGATGAAAATCTTGGATATATAATGGATATCCTTGAGCCTCACAATCCTGATTTTAAGGATAATCTTGGAAAAGCACAGGGATTTGCAGATTATGCAAAAGAGGAACTCCGGATAGGGAGACTGCAGCTTATAAGAATGAGCAGGGATGCGTCAGGGAAAGAACGTTGCAAAAGACTTGATCTGACAGAAAGCGAAGTCAGAACCAAAGTAGCTGCTGTCATGAGCAATGATGAGCTGGATCATATATTTGATATTTACGGTAAATTCCAGGAGCAGTAAAGAAAACAGGAGATAGCTGAATGATTGAGAAGATCCCTGTCGGAAGAGGGTATAATTTCATAGACCTGTTTGCAGGAGCGGGCGGATTGTCTGAAGGATTTATTCAGGCAGGATTTGAACCTCTTGCTCACGTAGAGATGAATCAGTACGCTGCAAGGACACTTGAGACCAGAACCTGTTATTACTATCTGAAAAACTCCGGAAAAACTGACCTGTACAACGATTATTTAAAAGGGGATCTCACAAGGGAAGAGCTGTTGTCAATGGTTCCTGAAGAACACAGAGGTAATGTTATTTGTGAGGCCATGTCCGATAAAAGCCTCCCGGGAATATTTGAAAAGATAGATAACAGTCTGAAATCACGCGCTGTCAACAGAGTGGATGTAATTATAGGGGGGCCGCCCTGCCAGGCATATTCACTTGTTGGGAGAGCCCAGAGCAGTCATATGTATATTCCTATGAGTGAAGATCCACGCAATGAACTCTACAAGCTCTATGCCCGGTTTTTAAAAAAATATCAGCCCCGCATGTTTGTATTTGAAAATGTTATGGGCATCGAATCTGCAAATGGCGGAAAGACCTGGAAAAACATTCAGAAGTACTTGAAACGCGTAGGATATTCAATTGAATTCCATGAACAGAATGCCAGCGATTTCGGCGTGCTGCAAAACAGACGCAGAATGATAATCGTCGGCTGGTTAAAAAACAGCGGTCTGCATTATCCGGCTTTTGAGAAAACAGATCCTGAAGCTAAAGTGGAAGATCTTTTTACAGATCTGCCGGATCTGAAGCCAGGTGAAAAATCATCAGTGTATTCCGAAAAAGAGCCTTCCGCTTATGTTGTCAATTATGGGATTCGTGAAAAAGACGATGTACTTACACTGCATGCTGCCAGACATAATAATGAAAGGGACATAGAGATATATAAAAAAGCTATTTCCCTCTGGCTGAACGACGGAAAAAGGCTTGATTACAATGACCTGCCGGAAGAATTGAAAACACATAATAACAGGCATTCATTTACTGACAGATTCAAGGTTGTAGAAGCAGGGGACAAGTGCTGCCATACAATACTCGCACATTTATCCAGAGACGGGCATTATTTTATTTTTCCTGACCCTGACCAGCACAGGTCGATAACTGTCAGGGAAGCGGCAAGAATACAGTCTTTCCCGGATAATTACTTTTTTGAAGGTCCGAGAGGAGCACAATTTGTTCAGATCGGGAATGCAGTCCCGCCATTAATGGCTTATGGAATTGCTAAAGGAATTGCAAAAGAACTGAAACAGGAGAGATAAGTTGGAAACGAACGTTCTTCTGGAACAATACAGCAGATACAAAAAAATAGAACTTCAGGAATCACCGTTCCATTTTCTTCTTGATGCAGATATTGATCCGAACCCGCATCAGATCAATGCGTTCTGCAATGCCATTAATGCTTTGAAAACCGGTGGTATTATTCTTGCTGACGAAGTAGGACTTGGAAAAACAATCGAAGCAGGACTGGTTCTTGATTACGTAATAAATTCAGGCAGGAAAAAGATCCTTATAGTTCTTCCGGCAACGCTCAGAAAACAATGGGAAATTGAGCTTGATGAAAAGTTTTCCATAAAAACCAGGATCCTTGACAGAGCGACTGTAGAAAGAGAAAGAGATCAGATTAAACCCTGGCTTGAAAAGAGTTCCGCATTGAGCGTAGTCCTTGCATCATATGATTATTCATCCAAACTGATAAAAAGATTTCCTCATGTAAAATGGGATTTTATTGTAATAGATGAAGCACACAATCTCAGAAATGTATTTCACGGGACAAAAAGGGCAAAGCGCTTATATGATCTGACAAAAGGAGTACCCAAAATTCTGCTGACTGCAACACCTCTGCAGAATTCTCTTTCAGACCTGCACGGACTCGTGTCCTTTATTGATCCGAGAATATTCGGCCCGGAAAAAGTGTTCGAAAAGAGATATGTAGAAGGACAGAATTACTCCGGACTGAAGGCTGAACTTCGCCCGGTATTATACAGAACACTCAGAAAAGATGTCGCAAGATACATGGCATTCAAAAAACGTACATGTATTACTGTGGATTTTCATCTCTCAGCTGAGGAAACGAGACTGTATGATCTTGTAAATGCTTTTCTTAAAAGAGATGTGCTGTATTCGATCCCTGCTGAAAATAAGGGTCTGATCATCCTCGTTATCAGAAAGCTCCTGGCATCCTCAAGCTTTGCATTGGTCGAAACATTTGAGGTTTTTAAAAAACGTCTTGAAAAACTATATCAGGGGACAAGATCCGCTCAGGCACAGGATGGATTTGATCTGTTCTGGGATTTCGTGGAAGATGAGATAGAGGAAGCAGAAATCGATGATTCTGATGATGAAGATCTGATCATCAAAAAAGAACAGATAAGTGATGAGATAAAAGCGGTTGAGGAAATCATGGATACTGCTTTATCAGTAAAGACAAATGCAAAAATATCGGCGCTGAAATATGCTTTGAGTATTGCATTCCGGGAGCAGGTAAAGAAAAATATTCCGGAAAAAGTGGTGGTTTTTACAGAATCAAAGAGAACTCAGAGATATATAGCAGCAGAGTTAAGGAAGGATGGGTTTTCTGAAGAGGATATACTGCTTTTTAACGGGGATTTCAACGACCCGATGACGAGCGATATATACAGGGCATGGCAGGTCAAAAACTTTGGGAAAACAAATTACGGCAGAAGTGTTGAATACAAGCATGCAATTATCGATTATTTCAGTTCGCATGCCAAAGTGTTGATAGTCACTGATACAGGTTCTGAGGGCCTGAATCTCCAGTTCTGCAATACAGTTATAAATTATGATCTTCCGTGGAATCCTCAGAAGATTGAGCAGCGAATCGGACGTTGCCATCGTTACGGGCAGGAACATGATGTGGTTGCGATCAATCTCCTTAATACTGACAATGAAGCAGATAAGAGAGTCTATGAAATACTTTCCAGAAAGTTTGAATTGTTTGACGGAGTTTTTGGAGCATCTGATATAGCACTGGGGGCACTCGAATCCGGAACGGGATTTGAAAAGAGAATTCTGGATATATATCAGAAATGTGATACTGATAATCAATTCAAAGCAGAATTTGACAAACTGGATAAGAGCCTGGATGTCGGACTTAATAAACAGGCAAACCAGCTTAAGAATATTCTTTTGACAGAGAGTCCGGAGGCAAAAGAAGAATCCCTGGATAAAACGAAAAAAGAAATATCTGAATACCTGCATGAGGTGGAATACTGGAAGCAGTTTGATGAACCAATTAAAGACAGCAATCTGAATTACTGGAGGATCGACAACTGGGGGGATTCCGTCTTCGGGTGTCATGGAACCTTGTTTATCGGAGCATTTTGCGATAATGCCAGAATTCTTTTCCCTGTTCTGCTGCTTTGTGATGAAGATGGGAACTATATAGACTTCGATGAGTCAGATATTGTTTCTGCCCTGGAGAAGGCAGATGACATGGATATTCATGTTTTCAAGCCATCGGCTGAAGAGAAAACCGGGTACTCGATTATATATAACAGACTGCTGAATGAGATGCTTGTAAGATATAAGCGGACCGTTGAACCCGCTGAAGAATACAACAGAAAAAAGCTGGAAAACTGGGTCAGTATTCAGAAAGAGCAATTATATCTCCAGATATCTGAATACAACAAAGAAATAGAAGATCTTTTGTATGAGGAAGCTTATGCACACGATCCTCTGCAGAAGCAGGATATAATGAAAAAAGTAAATGAGAAGAAGCATCAGCTTGATAAACTGGAAAACGGTCTTAAGAATAAAATGTCAAGAATACAAAAAGAAGCTGACGAAGAGATAGAAGAGTTTAACAAGGCGGACAGAATAAATCCTGTACTTTTGATCAACATAGTCCTTAAATTCTGAAAACGGAGTATAAACATGGACGAAAAAATCAGATATTCTGAAGTGAGACAAAAAATAATTGACCGTATAAAGCAGGACCTTTTCGGGCCTGCTGATGAAAATTGTGCAGAAGTTCTTGACGAGAATCCGCGTTATTCCTATGTGGTGGGAATGCTCGCTCCGGATTCAGGCTTTTCTTCTGCAGGTACAAGTGAGCAGGAGGTCGATGAAGATCCGGATTTTTCCGGAGACTCAAATTACATCGCGGGTGAAGATGACGACAATGAACCTGTTTCATCAACTACATTCCAGGTTCCTTCATCATTTGGTATAAGTTTTTATCTCGATTCCGAAACAACATCTTTTAATGTTGATGCTACGTGGGGGGACTATATAAAATCATCGGAAAAAGAGGTAAATAAGGAGGGAAAAGAGTATACGCGGACAGTTTATACTCGGAATCCTGTAAGGGAAACGATAGTAATTGATCTGTCAACATTCGATAAAACGAAGGAATATCTTCTGTCCTCTGATTCTGATGTAATCATACATGCAGCAAAAATACTTCTGAAAACTGGTTATACACTGGTCACAGTATATCTGATTAACAAGCGGAGAAACCCGGAAAACGAAGTTGAGGGGATGATGTTTCAGGCGAAACTCAGAGCATATTCGCCTGAAGGAGAAAAAATCTTTGTTGCGGAACATATATGCCGCGAAATACTTGAAGAAAATGAGTATTATTTTAAACAGCGGCCGATCTTCGGGAGAGGACGGGGCTGTGCAGCTGCTTGGGAAAGAACTTCTTCCGGGAGAACTGCAGTTATTGAGTCGGACTTTATCCCTCAGTATGAGATTCCGGGTGTGAGTGCAGCGCTTGAGAGCTTTGATAAATATTATTTTTCAATGCGGGCCTTGTCTTCCAGAAAGCAGAAAGATGTAATAATTGAAAAACTGAATACCCTTGCCGGATCATATGAATCGTGGATCAATGAAAAGCTGAAAAACAGCGCGGAAATGTCAGAAAAAGATTTTGCAGATAAGATCGGGAAAAAAGTAATTGACAGATGTACAGATGCTCTGACCAGGATCAGGGAGGGGATCAATCTCCTTATTACAGATGAAATTGCATTTGAAGCTTTTTGTTTCATGAACAGAGCAATGTCGCTTCAACGCAGTATCCTGAATTATTCTAAAAAGTACGGATCAGGGATCGAATGCAGCTTCGGGGATTTTACTGATCCTCGTAATCATGATAATGATTTCGGATGGAGACCGTTTCAGATCGCATTTATTCTGATGAATCTGAATGCAATTGTTGATCCGGAGCACAGGGATAGAGAAGTTGTAGATCTTCTGTATTTTCCGACAGGCGGTGGTAAAACAGAAGCTTATCTGGGACTGATGGCATTTACTATAGCTAACCGCAGATTGAGGATCAACGAAGATGACGAGTACAATCGTGACGGAGGTGTCACGGCAATACTTCGTTACACTTTGCGTTTACTTACGACGCAGCAACGTGACAGAATTACAAAGATGGTTCTGGCTGCAGAACTGATAAGGAAAAAAGAATATCCTAAATATGGAAAAGAACCGATCAGTATAGGATTCTGGGTAGGAGGAGGAGTAACTCCCAATAAGTTTTCGGAATTAGTGGAAGATCCGGAAAATCAGGAAATAACAGCGAAAGCCAGAAGACAGAGAAATCTTATATACCGGCAGCTTCTTACCTGCCCGTTCTGTGGAAAGCCGCTTACGTCTGATGAATTCTATATAAACGAAGCGACAAAATCTGTTGACATATATTGCGCAGATAAAAACTGTATGTTTTATAAATACAGAAGTGATAAGAACAAGATACCTGTTTATCTTGTTGATGAAGAGATCTATTCCAGATGCCCTACAATTATTCTCTCTACAGTTGATAAATTTGCCCAGTTACCCTGGGTGGTTGAAACGAATGCGCTTTTTGGCAGAGTAGACAGATGTTGCAGCAGAGACGGTTATGTGGCAATCGGGGCAGCTCATTCTACTCACAGAAAAACAGACGAATTACCTGCGTCCACATTAAATCCAATAAGACGGTTTCTTCCGCCTGAATTAATAATTCAGGATGAACTTCACTTGATAACAGGGCCTCTTGGAACCATTTATGGTGCATACGAAACCATAATTGAAGAAATGTGCACTTATAAACTTGGTAATAAAACAATAAAACCCAAATATGTTGTTTCTACAGCTACAATAAAGAATGCAGAAGAACAGACCAGATGTCTTTATGCCAGAAGAAAAACTTCACAATTCCCGCCTAATGGTTTTGAAATAGGAGACAGCTTCTTTATAAAAGAAATACCTGTTGAAAAGGAACCGTTCAGAAAATATGTAGGGGTTTGTGCGCCTGGTCAGTCAATGAAAACTGCATTGCTGAGAATTTATTCCATACTGCTTCAGGAATCATACGATCTTTATCTCAAAGAAGAATTCAGCAGTTATATTGATCCTTATTATACCCTTGTCGGATATTTCAACAGTATTCGTGAACTGGGAGGCGCTACCAGATTACTACAGGACGACATTCCTGACAGAATAAAAAGGATAAGAAAAAAATACGGGATGGATAAACAGAGATTCCTTAATCACAGGATCGAAATAACATCAAGAATGTCATCCTCGGAAATTCCAAAAAAACTTGGATTACTTGAAGCAAAATGCCAGTCAAAAGAATGCCTGGATACAGCTGTAGCAACAAATATGATTGCAGTAGGTATGGATGTTGACAGACTCGGACTCATGGTAGTTACAGGCCAGCCTAAACAGAATTCAGAATACATTCAGGCAACCAGCCGTATCGGCCGTACTTATCCTGGCCTTGTAGTAACTCTTTATAATGCGTACAGGCCCAGAGACTTGTCCCATTATGAGAATTTTACAGGCTACCATTCGCAGCTTTACAGATTCGTTGAGGGGACTACAGCTACGCCATTCTCTGCACGCGCTAGAGATCGTGTGCTTCACGCAATGATAATAGCAGAGATCAGATTGCAGTATCCGCAACTGGCGCAGAATGAAGAAGCAAATAACATTGCCAGTCTCTCGGATGAAGAGATTAATTCTGTAAAAGAAATGATACTGAACCGGCTTAATATTATTAAGCCGGCCGTAAGAGCTGATGCAGAAAATGAAATTGATCTGTTTATAGATAACTGGAAAATCCTGGCTTCTCAGAGCAAACCCTTAAGATATTATGTAACAGCGACAGACAAATATAATCGATTAATGAATAATTACGGAGAAGACTGCGAAGTTTTTGAGAAGCCGACATTGAGATCAATGCGCGAAGTAGAAAAGGCAGCCAATATGTATTACTACACGGAGGAATAATATGGCAGCTTCAAATTATTATAATAACAAGATGGGAGATATCAGACCAAATCAGCTTATAACAACATTTGGTCCCGGCTCTATAGTTGATGCCGTAAAGGATTCGGTCACAGTTCTTGATCTTAATTACTGGAAATCAAAAGGCAAAAAAATAATTGATGGAAGACTGGCATCTTATCTGAATGTTGACTGTTTTTATATGCCAAAAACAGATTCCACAGATGATATTCCCGTAATATCATTTCCGAATATTCACGTATGTTCAAACCCAAGGTGCGGGAGGATATTTGATATAAGGGATAATTTTGATCTTGATAGATATCTGAGATTCGGAGTAACCTGTCCTGCTTGTTATAAACAGGCATATCCTTCCCGTTTTATAACTATTTGTGAAAATGGTCATATGGACGAATTCCCATGGAGGTGGTGGGTCCACAGAGGAAAAACTTCATGCAAGGGACAATTGAAGCTTTATACAACTGGAAACACATCAACTCTGGCAGATATGTGGGTAGAATGCTCTTGCGGTGCAAGAAGAAGCATGAGCGGAGCAACACAGTCTGAAAACTTTGATGGTTTGACCTGTACAGGCCACCATCCCTTCCGACCAGCACACAGGAACGAAAAATGTGATAAACCAGTTATTCCGTCACAACGTGGCGCATCAGATGTATATTTTTCCGTGATAAGAAGCGCGATTTCTATTCCGCCGTGGGTTAATCCGCTTTATAACCTCATTGATGATCATCTGAGAGATATTGAATTTGCTGAAAAAATAATGGGGGAAGAAGGAGTTACAAAAACCTACGAATTATACTTTTCAGCATATTCTCGTAAGGAATTTGATGAGGCACTCGAAAGCAGAAAGAAAAATATCAGAGAATTCAAAGAAATCAAGAAGATGGAATATGATGCGATAACGCATCATTCCGATCCGCAGTATTCTTCCAATAAAAAGCATTTTAAAGCTGAAGAAGCCCCTGTGCCTGATTATCTTAAAGATTATTTCAGCAGAATTATCAGGATTACACGCCTTCGCGAAGTAAAAGTCCTGTTGGGATTTACCAGAGTTGAAGCTCCTGATCCGGACGCTGATGCCCAGGCTAATGTAGTTTACCTGAATAAAGGAAGGAATGAGAGATGGTTCCCCGCAGTGGAGGTTCATGGTGAAGGAGTCTTTATAGAATTTAATCCGGATACGGTGAAGAAATGGAAATCAAATAATAAGATATCTGACTTATCCGGGAAATATAAGGAATGCTACAGGGCGTATTGCGAATCAAAAGGTTGGACTATAACAGTTGAACGTGATGCCGCTTATGTTCTTATGCATACTTTTGCTCATTTACTGATCAAGCAGATGTCTATGTTCTCAGGCTATTCATCTTCTGCAATCAGGGAAAGAATCTATTTTGGAGAAGACATGTCCGGTATTCTTCTGTATACAGGCAGTTCAGATAAAGAAGGGTCTCTTGGTGGTCTGGTTGAACTTGGCACGATTGACAAGTTGAATCTTCTTATGAAAGATGCATTCCAGGAGGCACTGATCTGCACAAACGATCCTGAATGTCTGAACAATATTCCTGCAGGGAACAATTCCAACGGTGCGGCTTGCCATTCATGTTGTATGATTTCAGAAACAGCCTGCGAAAACGGTAACAGAATGCTGGACAGAGGCCTTGTGGTTCCGATAGCTGGCAGGGAAGATCAGGCTTATTTCAAGCCACTTGTGGAGGAGCTATGTCAACTGGAAGTATAAGACTTGATATGTTGTTAAATCAGATTCAGGAAGCTTCAATAACAGGCTCGGATGCCGCTGTTCCAGCAATTATGCGTCAGTTTCCTGAAATCTCGATGAAAGAGGCTGCAGAGATTCAGAAGCTTATTATTTCAGCTTCAGACAGCAATAAGGTCGATACAAGACTGGTCGTTACTGCACCACCGTCTTTTAAAATAAAAACAAAGTCCACGATGATCACCGTGAAAGAAATGCTTGAGCAAGCCAGATCAAGCATACTTATAACGGGGTACTCTTTATCTGATTATTTCAGCGAAATGACGGATTGTATTATTGAGAAAAGTCAGAAGGGTGTATTCGTCAAGTTTTTTGTTAATGATATTGAAAAACAGAGCACTTTTGACAAACTCTGCAGATATAAAGGATCTTTTCTTAAGATCTATAACTTCCCGAAATCTGAGGACAGAATGGCTGCTCTGCATGCAAAAGTTATTTCAACAGATGGAAGAAAAACACTTATTTCATCAGCAAATCTTTCATATCATGGGATGGAAGGAAACATAGAACTGGGCACATTAATTGATTCAGAAGAAATAGCAAAACAGGTAAATGACATATTTACACAACTGATATTCTCCCGGGTATTTGAAGAAGTTTAACAGACAAGGAAGACAGAAAGAGAATCAGAATGGCTGATGTACTTACACCAGGGCAGCGCCACAAAAACATGGTTGCTATAAAAGGAAAGAATACAAAGCCGGAAGAACTGGTTAGAAAGTATCTTTTTTCCCAAGGGTTCCGTTACAGGAAAAATGACAAGAAGCTCCCAGGAACACCGGATATAGTTCTTCCTAAATACAGGACTGTAATATTTGTGAACGGTTGTTTCTGGCACCATCACGATTGCAGATATTTCAAATGGCCTGCCACAAATCCGGATTTCTGGAAAAAGAAAATCGAAGATAATGTAAGCAGAGATAAACGCAATTATGAAAAACTCAAATCAGATGGCTGGAATGTAATTGTTATCTGGGAATGTGAGATAAGAAAGAGAAAAGACAATAAGGTATTGGAACATCTTGTTAAATGCATTATCGGTGAAGAGGGAGACGAAAAATGAGCACCATGACAGAAAAAACATATAAAGCATTATTTGAATACGGGAAAAGAGTTTATAACGATGAAATCTCAATAAATGATGCAGCAAAAAAAGCGCATGAAGAGAATCCCGAAGTAGCTGAAAGCTCTGCGCGGCATTATATCAACTGGTATGAAAGAATGCATACCGGAGATTTTCTGACATGGAACACGAACTCTGATCTTCTTAAATATTATGTTCGAAGAATATTTGAAGAAGAAGGCGTTGAAGCTGGTATGCTTGCAACAGAATCTGCGTTAAAGTTTGCAAAGCATGCGTCAAGGTTCGGACTGGAAACAGAATTAAAGGAAATAGCCACTGAAAATGGTGCTAATCCGAATACCTCATGGTGGCCATCGAAAGAAGAATATAATCCGGGGTTCAACAAGGAGGACTGGCTGAACATATTAAATGATCCGGAGATCATCGGACCGGTGTGGGGCGGAGTTCTGGCCATGTTTTATCTGAAGCCGGAAGGTGCAACATGTAAAGAAGCCGGAGAGGACTACGGACTTTCAGGAAACCAGGTAACGGCGAGAAGTTATCAGCTGGGGCAGCATATATACATGAAGTATAAATGCCCTCTGATAGAAAAGGACAATTTCTGGCCGATAATGTTTGTTGGACAGCGTACGGGGAAAGACGGAACCGGTAACTGGAAATACAAAATGAGGCCGGAATTGTATGAAGCCTGTACAGAGTCTGGAATTTTGAGATATCTGCCTGTAAATGGAGGTGAACCCGAAATGAGCATAAAGGAAACTGTTGAAGCAATAAAATCATACATCGCGGCTCAGGGGTTCACATATCCCGAAGGAATGATAGAAAACTTCTATCTGTCACTCAAATCCAAACCGTTTGTTATACTCGCGGGCACATCCGGCACAGGAAAGACAAGGCTTGTTAAACTGTTCTCAGAAGCAATCGGTGCAAAATACAGAATGGTTTCTGTTCGCCCTGACTGGTCAGATTCCTCCGACCTGTTCGGGCATCTGGACCTTAACGGGAAGTTTATCCCCGGAGAGATTCTGGATTATATCGCGGAAGCAAAAGGAGACCCTGATAAGCCGTATATTCTGTGCCTGGATGAAATGAACCTGGCCAGAGTCGAATACTATTTAAGTGATTTTCTCTCAATTATTGAAACAAGAGATCTGATTGACGGAGAAATAGTATCCGATACTCTGATGAACCCGGTTAAATACGGAGACGATAAAACCGCGTTAGAAAAATACGGGGAGATCAGGTTCCCTCAGAACTTCTACATGGTTGGAACAGTCAATATGGACGAGACAACGTTCCCGTTCAGCAAAAAAGTTCTCGACAGGGCCAATACGATAGAGTTTAATTTTGTAAATCTGAATTCTTTTGCTGATACCACTGAAAAGGTTGAAATCCTGAATGTTCCCAATTCTTTTTTGAAGACAAAGTATCTTCTGTTAACTCAGTGTGAAGATCAGACATACGCCAGGGAGATTTCAGACGATTTGCAGAGAATAAATGAGATTCTTCAAAAAGCGAACTCTCACGTAGGATACAGAGTCAGAGACGAAGTTACCTTCTACATGATGAACAATAAAGAAACCGGACTTATTGATGAAAAAGAGGCTTTCGACAATGAAATCATGCAGAAGATTCTTCCGAGAATTCAAGGGAGTTCTTCTTCGGTAAAAAACATGCTTTGTGAGCTGTTTAAGGAGTTTGCAGGAGATTACGAAGGCTTTAATGTTCAAGACGATGATACCGCCTCAAAGATGTTTGCAAAGATTGCAAAGGGAAATATAAAGTATCCGAAGAGCGCTGAAAAGATTGCGTTCATGGTAAGGAGATTTGAAGAGGATGGATTTACATCATACTGGCTCTGATGAGCTTGTATATGTCCGGACACAGAGCTTTGCGCTGACCGTAAAAGGCCCGGCATTCCATCCTTCATTTCCGGGTGTAGAGCTTCAGGAAAAGGAATCTGAACTTGAAGCGGTTTGTACCGAAGATTTTGATATTGCTTTGGCCGGAGATGCGGAAACTGTCTCTTCACAGTCTCTTGGAAATACATATTCAGGGAAATACAGGCTGAATCCGATTTTCTTTGAGCAACAAAGATATGAGATTGTAATCGAGGCTCTGAACGGGCATAAAGTCGAATTCTGGCACGATAATTACAATATCAGGAATAAAGTGAGCCAGGTAGGGAGGAACTCCTCGCTGCTTACAGGTGTTATATCTTTCGGGAATGAGATCGGTTATTCCGATATTGTAATAAATGTCGACGGTAATGCCTGTTCCAGACTGACAATAGAAGTATTTCCTTCCAAAATCAGTTATAAAGACGACTACAAAGCAATAGTTTCAGATGTTACGGCCGAAGTATACAACCTGGTCTTTGATTTCCTGAAAAGAACATATGATTCCTTCGATACATCCTCCTCCAGGCAGTCTTCTCCGGTAGAATTCTTTTCTATTATCAGAAAAATATACACAGAATTTATTTCTGCAGCTGATATGATCCTTAGAACTCCTCACCATCAGTTGCAGACTGAACACTCAATACTTCCTGCACATAAAATAAAAAGAACCGATGGAAAAACTCTCAGATGGATTGAGAATCATCCTGAGCAGGTTTTTAGAACCGACGGAAAGATCCTTACCGAAAAAGCTCTGGCTGTTAAGAAATATGTTACTTACGATACAAAAGAAAACCGACTGACCAAGTATATGCTTCAGTCAACTGCTCAACGTTTGGAAGGTTTTAAGAAGCAGTATATGAAACTTGCCCGGAATACGGATAAGTATGTAATTGAGCAAACCGAAGCAATGGTCCAGGGCATCTTAAGGCGTTGTAATGAAGGCTTTTTAAAGGAAGTAAACGCTACTGCGGCAAAATCGGGTATGTCTCTGGTATTCGGAATGGCGCCCGGATACAGGGAACTTTACAGATGCTATCTGCTTCTCCAACACGGACTGAGAGTTACAGGAAGTATATTTGATATTTCTCTCAAGGATCTGGCCGTTTTGTATGAATATTGGTGCTTTATAAAGCTTAACAGCTTAATGAAGGAAAAGTATAAGCTTGTATCCCAGAATGTTATAAGAACAGAAGGAGCAGGTCTGTTTGTAGCGCTGACAAAAGGGAATCCCAGCAAAGTCAGATATGTCAATCCCAAAAACGGAGAGACCATTACGCTTTCTTATAACCCGAAGGAAGTTAATGTTCCTACAGTTACACAGCGCCCGGATAATGTTCTTACCCTGAGCAAAAAGGGTGGGGAATCCGATTATGAATACGTGTTTGATGCAAAATACCGTATAAATCCCGCGTTGCCGGAATCAGATTATTATAATTCCATCTCTCACAAACCCGGGCCTGAAGTTGATGATATCAATACAATGCATCGCTACAGGGACGCGATTGTCTACAGAAATCACGCAAGTCCGTATGAGCGAAAAATGTTCGGAGCATATGTTCTGTTTCCTTACCATAATGAGGAAGAGTATCGGAATCACAGATTTTATGAGAGTATAGATAAAGTCAATATAGGCGGCCTGCCTTTTTTGCCTTCCGCTACAACTCTTGTTTCGGACATGCTCGATGAACTGATTTCGGATTCTCCGGAATCGGCATTCGAACGTGCCACTCTTCCGAGAGGGATTGAAAACAAACTCGCAAAAGTCAATTGGAGTGAAAGAGATGTTCTTGTTGGAACACTCAGAAATAAAGAGCAGCTCAATATATGTCTTGAGAATAAATTCTATTATGTACCGGCAACTGCAGTTCCACAGGATAAACTTCCGGTTCATTATGTGGCAATTTATCAGACCAGGGCAATGTTCGGTGCCGAGGCTAAAATAGAATATTATGGGGAAGTAATCACAACTAAAGCGGTTAGAAGAAAAGAAATAACTGAAATTCCGAGAGATTCAGAGCAACTTTATTACCGTTTTGAGATAAAAGATTGGAAGAAACTAGCAAGGCCTATACAACCCAAGGAACGTGGATTTGCACATATGTTTACAAATCTGTTCCTTCTGGAACACAGTTCCGATGTCCCCGAGTTATTTATTGCTTCAGATGAAGAATACAGGTTCTATTACGAACTGAAGCGAAGAACCGATGCTACAGTTATTAATGAAGAAGATCTGCATTCCGGTTTTATGGTGGGAAATATTACTGTATTGCTCTCCAATGGGGAAATACAATTAATAAAAGACAATAAGATTATAGACAAGTCTCCCATCAGTGATTTCGCCAAAAGACCTAATTCGGTATTAAGAAGATTATCTTTGTTTGCAGGAGAATAAAAAGCTGAAACGGAGCAGAGTAAAATAATAGAGAATGAGCAGAATGAATAAGGGAGATGTTCAAAGACATAATTTTGATTCCAATTATTCTGAAAAATATGCTCTATTGTCGTTACAGGCTTTATTTCCTGATCGATATGTGGGCATGTCAAAAGGAGAATGTCCTGATTGGTATGATGAATCAAAAAATACAGGTGTCGAGGTTACAAGAGCCCTTTCACCTGAAGAAGGATATTATTATTCCTATTGGAATAGAAACTACAGAAAAAGCAAAGATGAGATTAATAAGAAAAATCTCATAAAATTTGAACAGAATTCCCATTGGGATAACGGAATTCTAAACTATGTTACTAGAGATCTTCCAAACAGCAGTAAGACCATAGAAACGATATGTGACGCTATAAAGAAAAAACTGGAATTGTTAAATGGTAACTATACAAAGTTTAAAACGAATGAATTATATGTTTTCTCTTCTGACGATATATGTGAAGAAGATATAAAAAGTATTGTCTCTCAATATGATGTTATATCTGATGAATATCAGACAAGCTTTGATACTGTTTTTATAAATACGATTGAAGATCTTTGGAAATATGAAAGAAATCCCCGAAAAATAGACAAATATAATTTTAGTGATGAGGATTTGCGTTCATTTAAAGAAATTGCATTGAGCTGAATTCTTCAATGTTCATTATAAAAATCAGACAAAAGAAATAAGCGGATTCTTCGCAGGCTCAGAATGAAAGGAGAGATATATGGTCTGGTATGCGTGTTACGGCTCGAATATTAATTATGAGCGGTTCATGAGGTATATAATAAAATGTGCTGATAAAACTCCGCCAAAAGAGAGCCGGAAAATACTTATTCCATATGAAGTTTATTTTGCCTCAGAAGCATGGCAAAACTGGGACGGGTCTGCCGTGGCGTTTCTGGACACGGAAAAGCCCGGATTTGCCTATGGAAGAGCATATCTGATTACATATGATCAATATAAACAGGTAAAAGAGCAAGAGGGGCCTAAATACACTAAACAGATAGATCTTCCGCATATTGACGGGAAACGTGTTTATTCCTTTACTTCAGAAAACAGAATGCAAAGATCTGAACCTTTAAAAGAGAAGTATTATAATACTATTAAAGAAGGTCTTTTGGAGTGCTATGAGGACATGACTCCTGAAGCGGCAGACGCGTATCTTTTCTCAAGAGACAAATTAGACAGATCATCGGTTGCAGTATTGAGATATGTCAAAAACAGTGAACATGCAGCTGCACTAAAGGATATAAACTGCGACGGATTGTCATTTGCAGATGTACAGACCGCAATAAAAACATTAAAAGATAACAGCCTGATAGTTCAGGACGGAAGAAGCATCCGGGCAGGGCTTGAACTGACTTCTCCTGATACCCTGGTCTATACGAATTCGGAGAAACGGGCATTTATTGAAGAGATTCTGAGCATTCCGGAAACTGTTGAGCCGGAAGAGTCTGAAGAAAAGCCTTTTTACAGCAAAAATATAGCCCTCCAGTGGTATAAATTCGGCCTGGAGCACAATGATGACTTCTTCGTCAAATTTATGATGCACTGGATGGCATTTAACTGGATATATTCAAAATACAATTATGACGGCAATGTCTCCGAAAGGGATCAGATCAAGCTTTGTTTTGACGATAAAAGAGCCAGATTCAGGAGGTTCGATGCGTTTGCACTTCCGGAAATACGGATTTTTATAGAAGGTCCGGTCTATGACGCAAGAACAGGGACTTACAACCATGATGTCTACAGAGCATTAAGTGAGAGCAATAGTATTGAAGCGCTGTTGCTCACACTGTATCAGGTCAGATGCAATCTTTTCCACGGAAGTAAAAGCTTTATGATAGACAGAGATATTAAACTGGTAAAAGCATCATCCGTAATACTTGAAGGGTATCTTAAACATCTTATATCTGATCTGAAATAGGTGATGACGTTTCGGGGTTAAAAAAAAGAACGGATTGCCGCGGAGCGAAGCTCCTCGCAATGACGAGAGAAAGGAACTTGAAATGAAAAAGAGAAACGGGAAAAGTTGGGCGAGAGGGACGGTATTTGCCTGGCTGCTGTTTATAATCCTTTTGGAGATAACGATCGGAACGGCGGACATCAGAAGAGAACAGGCGCTGGAAGCACAGGAAGCCGAAGTTCTGCTCGAAAGAAAGTATATAGAACCGGCAATTCCGCTTGAAAACGAAGAGACGGAGTCGAAAACTACTGTTACTCTTACAAACGAAGACTTCGTAGACGGAGTTGCGACTGTTTCTTTTGGTATAACGCTTACAATAAACGATTAAAAAAGGCAAAAAAAATAAGGCCAGCCGAAAGGCTGGCTTTTGTAAGGATCTCGAGGGTTCGAATCCCTCCTTCTCCACCACATTGGTACACAGGCTATGATACAATTAGCCTGTGTACTTTTTTGCGTATCTATCCTGAAAACCTCTTGATACAAGGGAAATACGAGCCAGGTGGGTGCAAAGTCGCGTCTGCCTGCCTCGCAGTTTTCTTGAAATGGTGCGGTTTCCCGGGCTTTGAGCGTTTGATAATTTGCACCCACCCCCTATACTTTTTGGCGTTTCTTGAGATACGCCAAAAGGTTTATGCGATACTAGTTTTATGGCTTATCTCCTTTGATCAGACACTCTATAACATTTCGAATAGTCTTTTTCCTATAGCCACTCCAGTATAAAGCGCATATTTGTTTGTTTTCCTACCCGTTCGTCTTTTCGCAGATTCTTTTCGTGTGGTATAATATGTTTACGATTCTTCGTTTACAGAAATGGAGTGTTTGCTTTGGGAAAAAAGAAGTGTTTTGATCATAAAGGAAATGAATTCGGTTCGCAGGCTATGCTTTTTATTTTGCTGTTCGGAATCGTCAGTCTCTTCTCAGATATGACGCATGAAGGAGCGTCCAGCATCCGCGGAGCGTATATGTCCCTGTTGGGG
>CADCKQ010000010.1 GCA_902802045.1 Oscillospiraceae bacterium
GCTCATGATCGTGGTATCTGCCACCATCTTTCCTGTCTCATCGAGTATTACTGCTTTCGTATATGTAGATCCTACGTCGCAGCCGCCAAAGTATTTCATATATTATTTCCTCCGATTTATTATTTCTTATTCAGTATAACTGTACTTTTGGATCCGGATCACATGCAGACTTCATCTTCAAACTCAACGAGCGAAGGATCCACAGGTTCTGCATTCTTTACTGTACGCATGTAATTTGAAACCTTGTCGCGCATCGTGCGTCTGGAAACCGTTCTCGGATCCATAAGGTCATGTTCGACCCATATCAGGTCGTAACCGCGCTGACGGCCCTGTTCATCCAGAATACCCTGGACAGTTGCCATATTCTTGCACGCGACGTTCTGATACATGATTACGAGCGGAGCGTTCCATGCTTCGACCTGACGCCAGCATTCGTCAACAACATTCTGGTAGCCGCCGTTGGTGTGGCGTCTCATGACCATACGCTCGTAGAGACGCGCAAGGTCACGGAGAGCTTCTTCCTTATCCTCAGTCTCGAGGTGCTTTGTGAAGTTAAGGGATTCCATCTCAACAAGGACATTGATGCCCCAGCAGTTTGCAGCCCAGTTGGAGAAGTTCGCATAGTAGTGTGCAGGGCAGGACCAGACAAGTGCTCTGTATTTCATTTTCCCGGGCCACGGCTCTTCCTTGGCTGCGTATGCCTTCTGAAGGATCTTGGAGACCTTCTGCTGCGTTATGAAGGTCCTCGGGTCGGCGCCGCCGTCCATCTCGTAATTCCACTTGCGGTACAGCTCATAAGCGGGACCGAGAAGCTGCGGATAGGCGGATTTGTTGATCTCCCATTTCTCGAGCTCGTAATCCGTCTCGGCGTTGAAGCGTTTGATCTGCGTGAAATATGCATCCCAGGACCACTTCTGTCCGGTCTTCTCTTCTATGAATTTTATGCAGGCTTTGATATCCTCTGCGCCCATCTGGACTGTCTCTTCGTCAGCATATCTGACCGGGAAGCAGAGATGGAATACCGGAATATCCGGGAAGCGTCTCGAGAAGTAGGAGGACGCCATTGTGGAACCGTCGCACGGCATTGAGGAGGAGATGAATCCAGCGCCGATGTCCGGCTCGGCATCCACGACCAGGGAGCCGCACTCCGAGGAAGGAACGGGGCAAGTGTCCGCGGGAAGACCGAAGGACTCGACCGCATCTATGTACGGGATGCAGACGAGCTGGTCTATCTCGGAGACGAGGAACACGGGCAGCAGCTGGTGAGGCAGACCGAGCACTCCCGGGAAACCGGCCATGATCTGGCCCATGGTCATCTCGTCGAAGGTTATCATCATCTTGTTGAGTTCATCGCTGTTGCCGTTCTTGCGGTCGGCCTTGGCTATGAATACAAGGTTCTCTGCAACATAACGGAATATGTCGTACATGAACATGTGGCTCATGCGGAGGTTCGACCCTCTCATGCCCATCAGGTTCTTGTCGAGGAATCCGTGGCAGCAGAAATAGGATATCCACCAACGGTAGTAGAATGTGGCGTTGAGAGCGGGCACAAGGTCCTTTGAGAATGTGCCGAGCAGCATGCCCCACATTCTTGCCCATTCCCAGAAGTCATACGCCGTATCTTTTATTCCGCGCCATTCGCGGCGTACTGTCGCCATGGATCCCGATTTGTAGAGACGTCCGAGACGTTTCTCGCCGTGGAGTATTGCTTCTTTCTTTTCCTCCGGGGTGCAGGCCATGAACGCATTATATTCTTCAGCAGCTCTCTTGCCGAAATCGACCCAGCCCTTGCAGAAGCTCTTTGCAGTTGCGCTCCAGTCAGTCTCTCCGAGCATCTCGCCGAAAATGCCCATAACCTCCATCAGGTTCTTGCCCTGGGCCTTCCAGTCTATATTGTCCTTGGCCTTGAAAAATCTGGGATTCGGAAACTGTATCTTTTCCTTTGCCATTATTTGATACCCTCCTCTTTATGGATTCTCTTGATCTCGAGGGATTCGACGAAGGCTTGTACGCGTGTCCTGAGCTGTCCGGAATTACCGTTGTTGTAAAGTCTGTCGATGGACAGTATCGGCCAGCCGTATTCGTCATGCATGATATGCGATACCAGCGCGCGTTCAAAGCCCCAGTAGTCACAGTACTTCATTTGCTCATAGATTATGCCTTCGGCGTTGAACTCCCTAGCCAGGCGGTCAGCAGTCGTGCGGCGCTGAAGGACCTTTTCGTCTGAAATATACCTGGCGCACTCAGAGTGCTCCATCTCGAACAAGCATATCTGACGGAGAGCATCTTCATCATCCTTGAGTTCGATTACTTCTCTTCCCGGCGTGGAGCCGAAGCAGTAGCGGTCAGATACTACAAGTGCTCCGCAGCCTTCAATTAGCTTTGTGAGGCTCGGATCGTCTATCTCGGAACCAACGATCGCGACTCTTGCCCTGTAAGGATTTACTTTATCGGGTTTGCGCTTTTTAAGCTCATCCAGAGTATCTCTAAGATACGGAAGGATACGCGCCTTCGGGCAGGTATAAGAGACAAGGTTAAGAACGTGGTACTCATATCCTGTAATGACAGGATTATCTGCCTTGCGCATCTGTCCGATCTCAGTAAGGATCTGGCAGACTTCATTGTGTTCTTTTACTGCCTTGCGGATAGCGGCATCGGAGGTGTCAACTCCGTAGACTTCCGTAAGTCTGTCCAGAACACGCAACCTCATCTGCTTGACATAGGAGTCAAGCGTATAGTCCGTAATCTTATACGGAATGTCGCAGTGGGTTACGAAAAAACCGGGCTTGTCGTTGACATTGAGTATTTCGAAATGCTCCATGGCGCGGTTCATCATGGAACACGCGTCAACGCCTATCAGGGCGTCGAGGAACTGGTATCCGCCTTCAATGGCTCTCTCGACTAAAGCTCTTGCATACTCGCATGTGTAGTTGGACATGTAGTAAGTGGCTATGTCGATCGATCCGGTGTTTGGAGCACGGAGACGTACCGAAAAACACTTGTCTACATTCAGCAGAGCCTCGGGCACATGGTAACAGGTATAACCTATCGCCAAGCCGCCCTCGGCCTGTGCTTGTTTGACAAGCTCATTGTCGGCGTTCTCAAGCAGATTTTCGAAATAAATCATGTGCTTAAGATCTTTCAAATGATACACCTCTTTTTCTTATCAGATTTTATTTAAATTAAAGGATCTCCATTTTTACAAGGGCTTCTTTTGCGCCCTTAAGAAGCGCAGATTCCTCGGGAAGGTCCATAACGCTTCTGCCTTTTATATCATTGGCTGCAAACACGGTGTCGGATGGAATGCATGCAAGCACTTCCACTCCCGGAACGCTTATCAGCCCTGCAAGTTCCGGATTCGTCATTCTGTTAATAACAGCTCCGATCTTTTCGTATACGATGAGATCGTCTGCCACACTTTTGATCGTTGAGATGACCTGGTTGCCTTTTTTGCTCTGGTCAGAAACCAGGAGCAGATGGGTAACTTTATCCATGACTCTGCGCTGGATCTGCTCTATACCTGCCTCGGCATCAATTACAACATAGTCAAAACTGTTGGCGAGGAGGCTGATGACTTCCTTGAGATAAGAATTGACTTTGCAATAGCATCCGCTGCTCTCAGGTCTGCCAATGCTCAAAAAAGCAAAGCCCGGCATCTCGACGAGTGCGTCGAATATCTTAAACCTGGCTTCGCTCAGCAGCTCAAGAGCTTCTCTGGTCTCGCCGTTTTCTACGCTGTCAACGATGCTCATACGAATGTCATCCAGAGTCATTTTGACATCCACTCCAAGCGCGACAGAAAGACCTACAGCAGGGTCTGCATCGATTGCGAGGATCTTTTTATCCGGGAAATTATCGACCAGATGCCGTACTATACAGGCGGAAATAGAAGTCTTGCCGACGCCGCCCTTGCCGACGACGGCAATTATTTTTGCTTTATTATCCATACGAGATACCCTTCCTGCAGAATACACCTATCCTATTATGCGCATTTTATCATAAATGCCATCTGTTCGCAAGGCGATACTTCGGGAAAAGGGCTATACAAAATCGCGTGAACTGTAAAAGTCACGCGACTTGAGTTTTTACCAGTCTATCGGCTTCTTGCCTGTTGCCTTTTCTCCCAGATGATTTGCCCAGTTTTCCGGATATCTCACAGAATACTTTTCAGAAGGCCTCCTGCCTCTTTTTTTCAAAAAACTGAAATAGCGGAAACGGAGCATTGAAGGAAGCCCGACCACCAGAGGAAAAAAAGGACCGAGTATCATCGATTGGACCGTATGCCCGTATTCATGGCTCAGGACTTTATCGTATGTTGCCACGGGGAGCATGTCATCCGTAAATATAAACATGCCCATCGCGAAATAACCCTTGCGGGCTCTTTTCCTGTTTGTATAATGCGTGACTATCGCGTTTTTGTATCTGTGCCAGTCTTTCTGGCGCCACAGCATCGCCATACAGAGTCCTGAGAAGTTCTGTATGAAACCCCAGGTCCACTGGATCACAAAGCATATAATAAACTGAATATCCATTTCATCACCGCGTAATATTATAAACTTCTCTCTCATATTTTACTACAGAAATTTCCGGGCGGCGGTCCGGATCCCGGATCAAACGCTTATAAAACAAAAGAAGCGCCGGCTGCCGGCACTTCTTTTTGTTTGAACATGTACACCGCTGTCAGTTGACTTTGTCCTTGAAAGCTTTGCCGGCCTTGAACACGGGAGTGTTGCTTGCGGCAATGTCGATGGTCTCGCCGTTTGCGGGATTGCGGCCCTGACGTGCGCCACGGTGCTTGCAGGAGAAAGTCCCGAAACCGGCAATGGCAACGGGTTCGCGGGCAGCCAGAGAATCCATGATGCCGTTGAGGACGCTGTTCACAACAGCAGCAGATTCTTTCAGGCTGATTTCGTTCTCAGCGGCAACCTTCCTGATAAGTTCGGTTTTATTCATTGCAATCGTCTCCTTTCCGTTTTTGACCGTATATCGGTATATTTATTATATCAAATATCCTGCAGCGGGTAAAGTAGGAAAAGTCCCGATAGGATCCCGCCCGTAAATCAGCAGGTAATAGCCAAGCCATGCCAGATACTGTGCCAAGCTCTTTTTCCTATTCTTTCTCGCTCAGTCTGCCCAGTATCTCCCAGGCAAAGGCGTCCTTTTTCCGCTCGCTTTCTGCCAGTTCCTTATAGGGTACAAGCATCGGGTGCCGCCGCTTTTCGTCGTTTCGTACCGGATCATATTTCCAGTTGAACATCTGATAAAATCGCATCCAGCGCCGGTGTTCCATCTCCAGCATACGGTCGGCACGATCGACGCAAAACTCCCGATAGCGCGCATATGCCCTCGCACAGTCTGCGCGGCTCAGTTCCGTCAATGTCTCGTCCTGCAGCAAAAAGCGTGCTTTGACAATCAGATGGTCAGCTGCAGCGATGTTCGACTGACGCATAAAGGAACCCAGTTCTTCCCATGGGGTCGGCGAACCTGAGGCCTCGTTGTAGATATCGTTCATCAGCCGTGCTTTGCGGTTGATCTCGTCCTTTATCACAAACTCCGGACGCATGTTCTCATCCCTGCCGCCGAAGCTCTCTATTCCGGGCACGCGCTCCGGCAGACGGACATGCAGTGCGGCCGCAGTGCTGAACCAGGTCCGGAGTTCTTCCCAGATTTTGAAATTGAGCTCCTCGTCGTCATAGGCCACCAGAATACGATCCGCCCGCTGCAACAATTCTCTGGCCACGGCCCAGTCTTCCGTGTGGAAAATGAGCGCGTCCTCTCCGGTCTTTTCCGCAGACAGCGCACGCACCGCCTCAGGATGCAGCGCAGCGAAGCCCGCTGTGTCATCGAACACATGGTATTCGGTGTTTTGCCCGCTCTCGAAAACGTTGGTTATCAGCGCGCGCTCGAGCAGAGCGCTTCCCGCCTCGCCGCAGCCGAGCAGCACGACGCAGTGCTCGTCCGAACGGAGGGGATGGTTTTTCCAGTAACTGCGGCTCATCGCATCCAGAGGGCTGAAGATCTCCATATTACCGGACAGCCGATCGATCGGCGCTTCGGATTTGCAGACGCAGGCAGCGCCGCACTCACAGGCAGCCAGCGCCCCGCTGACATTTTCCCAATCATTTTGGCCCAGGAAAAAGAACCGAAGTCCCTGCGTTCCGCCGCGCAGGCGTATCAGTTCCGAGTGTGTCCAGTCAAAGCGCAGCACCGCCGGTCCCTCAGCAAGTTTTTCCCCGCCTGCCGGGAAAATCAGCAGGCAATCCGGATCATCCTTCTGCAGCGCACGGGCAAGCGCGGCCGCGTCCTCGTTCTCCTCATGAAAGACATACCAGCGTTTTGCCTTTCCGCGGCGCATACGCACACGCGGAAGGAACTCTCCGCTCAGGAGCCTGATTACGAGGCCGATCAGAGCAGTCAGGATACCGATGCTGCATAGGGCGAACACGACGCCGATCACGCGGCCTGCGGGCGTCACCGGAGACAGATCGCCGTAACCGACCGTGGTCATCGTAATCAGTGAGAACCAAACCGCTTCCCCAAAGGTGCGGATACTGGCCTCGGGGCTTCCGCCCTCCGCCGCCAACAGCAGAAGAAGCAGCACGAAATAGATTGCAAGCGCAACCAGTATACGTTTAATGTGTTTCTTCATCGGTTCCGCTTCCCTTCTTCTGCCTGCAGAAGACGAGGCAGCGTTAGTACATTGTTGATATCCATCTGCTGATAATCGACTTCCCGCCCTGTGATGGCGCTCTCCCGCGCCGAAAGTTCATCCAGAGCATCCCAATCGATCAGGCAGGCATGCGTGCGCTCCTCCGCGTTCTTGGAGAGTTTGACCGGACAGGGCACTCCCTCTTCCCGGCATCTGCGCCAGATCTTCTCATTGGCGGTAAACTCCTCTTCGCTCATGGGCCGGTACCCCATGGCAAAGTGGAACGCCATCCAGCGCAGGTGTTCGGTCTCGCCGAGGGTCCGGAGAAGCGCCTCCGGGGGAGGCCACGCTCCGGCGAGCACTTCCTCCCTTGTGCATCCCGCAGCCCGCAGGAAGGCGTGGGCAAAATCCGCTGACGCGCGGGAGGACATACGCCCGAAGCTGTCACAGGACAGCCATTTTTCCCAGTCGCTGCACCCGCTGCCGTCATAGCTGGCGTTGAGCACGATGGCGCCGCAGTCGGCATACTCCGCAGAGAGGCAGGCACGGGAGCAGATGCTGCTCGTGAGTATCTCGCTTCCGATCCGCTCCTGATAGCGCACGCCTGTTTTGTCACAGCGCACAACGCATATGTTCTCCGCGTTCCGCCGCTTGAGAAACAGCATCAGGTTGTCGGAGATCTCCCGGTTGCGCTCCGGATCGCCGGTAGCGACCACAACAAGCTTGAGTGTGGAAAGCCGTTCTCCGATATAATTGTAAAAACCGATGCCGCGCGCGTCTTCCTCGAAGCTGTGTATCTCATAGCGCTGGAACATTTCGGGGCAATCCGACTCGAGATAGCCGGCTTCCTCTTTGAAGTTCGGGGAGAACACGGCCGCGCGAAAATGCGAGCCCGCGAACTGCCCGTTCATGACCAGCTGCCTGAGGACCGCCTGGCCGTGCCTGCCGAAGCCCGCCACCACACATTCGAAATCCTCCTTCGCACGCCCATCGGCCCCGAAGGAGACGAGATCCCACGGCGGGACCATGCGGATCAGTGCCCGGGCGGCCAGCATGGCCGGCTCAAAGACATTGACAAAGCCGTAGCCGTAACGTTCTTCCGTCACCTGCAGCATGGACGAAATCACATCCTCCGCTCCGGGGAGTGTGACGCTCGTCTTTTCCGCCGGGACACCCGCTTTATTCAGCGTATCGAGAAGCCTGAGCGCAAAAAACAGGTTTTTGTCCTCCGCCTCGTCCAGCGCGTAGACGCTGAGTTTTCTGCCCTTGAGGTGCAACCTGCGGATGCTGGCAGGCGCGGCAGAGGCGGCATTTTCTCCGGTGAGCACGGACAGGCCCGCGGCGTTGAGTTCAGCGATCTTTGCCGGCGCGGCCTCCCCGACAATGAAAACCACGGAGTTTCCGCCGTCCGCCAGGCACTCCTTGCCCAGGGCGATGCTGTTTTCATTGAGGCCGTAGATCAGGGTCAGCTCGCCGCGCCGCGACAGGAAGATCCGAAGCTGACGCATCAGCGCCGCGCCGAGCGTGTTCATCACGACGCTTGCCATGGAGCAGAAAGCAAGCATATGCACCAGCCAGAAGCCGAAGACTCCCGGCGGCGTCGAAACGATCCGGGCGCCTTTGATCGCGCTGAACTCATTGACGCCGACAAACATTCGCAGCACAAAGACCGGCGTGCGCACCACAGTCAAGGGCAGGTCGCCGCTGAGCTCCATATAGCCCGCGCCGTAATAGATCAGTCCGCCGATCATGGCGAGCGCCATCAGCCGGACGCTCAGCTTCGAGGCAGCAGCCGGTCTGAGAGCCAGATTCAGTATCAGCGCGAACAGGATCGCAGAGGCCAGAACGACAGCAGCGATGACAGACATAGCACCGTTCTCCTTCGAATCGGAAAGGATCTGCTCCGAGAGCATAATTACCCAATGTACATTTATTCATTATTATTATAAGTGTCCGTCATGTCTTTTTCAATCTATTTTTCGTCTCCAGGTTGCCTAAGTATTTTGAACTATTACGTCATAAACAGCCTCCCGCACGACCTGATCGGTTATGCGGGAGTCATTTTTCGTTTAAATTTACAGGGAATTTCGGGGTTGGTGCCCCATAAACATGAAAAATCCGGATCTGTCTGTTAGATAAATCCGGCACTTATCATGGCAGCGGAGGAAGGATTCGCTCTCGCCTACGGGCTCGGTCAGTCGCGGGTCTGGCCATCCGCAGGAAGGCCATTCAATACCGCGACGGTTCGAATCCCTGTATGCGTAAAAATACGAAGCACCCGACGGGTGCTTCGTATTTTTGGCAGCGGAGGAAGGATTCGAACCCTCACAAACGGAGTCAGAGTCCGGTGTGCTACCTTTACACAACTCCGCTAAAGCAATAGCTATTATACCCGCTTTTTGACCTTTGTCAAGGAAATTATTTGACCGAGAGTTCAAGAAATTCATCTCTGGCCTTCTTCCCTCCGGCCAGTATTGAACACCTTGTAAGATCAAATGGAAGCGGCGTTCCGTCAAGTCTTGTGACCTCCGCTCCGGCTTCCGTCGCGATGAGATATCCCGCGGCGTAATCCCACAGGGATACGGATTCTTCGAAATAGATTCCCGCTCTTCCGGCGGCAACGGAGCAGAGATCCAGTTCCGCCGAGCCCTGCCGGCGTATATCCAGGCTGTTCAGAAAAGCTGTTTTAGCAAGAACGAATGTTTCATCCCAGGCATTGCTGTTATACGGAGCCGTCCCGAACAGAACAAGCCCGTCTTTCAGGCTGCATTGATCAGCGCAGATCTTTTCCCCGTTGAGACAAGCCCCTTCTCCCTTTACCGCAGTAAACATTTCATCGACAAAAGGATTGTACACCGCCGCCGCCTTTATCTCTCCGGATGACGAGTACGCGGCAGAAATACAGCTATGGTTCAGATTCTTTGTAAAATTCATGGTCCCGTCAATCGGGTCTATAATGAAAAGATGCTCTGCTTTCAGATTATCATGTATCTCGTTTTCTTCACAGACAAATCTTGCGCCGGATATTCTTTCCGAAAAACGCTCCATGAGAAGATTCTGGACTTTAATATCGTATTCGGTCACCACATTGCGGCTGTCTGTCTTGTTTTTTGAAATAATCTTCCGGGCATGGAGAATAAGCTCTCCCGCTTCTCTCTCGACGAGAGACATGAGGCCGAGTATTAGATCAGTACTCAGTGTCACCGGTATTTCCCCCGAACCACGCCATTGCGAAAGCAGCTACTGCCGTAGCCAGTTCCTTTATATTCCAACCTGTTGTATTTACAGTGAGATGATAGTTGTCTCTCTGTCCCCATACAGAGCCTGAAATGATCTCTCTTGTAGCAGCGCGCTTTTTGTCTATGCTCTTTATTTTGCGTTCAAGTTCTTTTCTGGAAAGTTTTTCGTCATCGGCAGCTCTGGATCTGCATCTCTCTGCCTTTGCATCCATAGTTGCACAGACAAAAATATTGAACGGGTTCAGATCCGCAAGTATCTTGTCAGCGTTTCTGCCGACAATAATGCAGTCCCTTCCGGATCTGCCTATCTCCTCAATCACCTTTCTCTGCTCGGCCAGAAGGCTTATCTGGGGATTGGCATTGGAAAAAGCCGCAAAACTGTGACCGAAAGTTAAAGGAATGCTCTGCCAGGCCTGACTGTTCAGGACATTTTCAACATATTCCTCAGTGAGATCCGTTTTCTCGGCGATAGCGCTTATTATCTCCCGGTCATAATAATCCCAGCCGAGAACATCAGCCATTCTCTTGCCGAGTTCCCTGCCGCCGCTTCCGAACTCCCTGCTTATGGTTATTATCTTCATAATTGTTCTTTCCTGTTCGTATTATTTGGAAAATATTATAGCCCTGAGACGGTTCAAGTTCAAGGTTCAAAAAACGGCAGTCCGCAAAAGCGGCCTGCCGGTGTATCTTCTTTTTCGATTGAAACTTATGTCAGAATTTTCCGAGTGAGCCGGAATTCTCCTGGTTCGGCATGAACTCTTCGCGCTTTCCGGGTAGGATAGCGTTGAGAATGATACCGACTATCGAGGCAACTGCCAGACCTGAAAGGGCGATGTTCATGTTTCCGACAGCGAATGAGATGGAACCGGCATCGGAGAAGTTAATGCCCAGTGCGAGGCCAAGGATGACAGCAGCTACAATAACATTTCTGGACTTCTGGAAATCGGTGTGATTCTCTACCATATTACGGACACCTACTGCGGAGATCATACCGTAGAGGATTATCGAGACGCCGCCGATCGTCGCAGCGGGCATAGCAGAGATCAGAGCAGCAAACTTCGGGCAAAAGGAGAGGACTACAGCATAAACCGCAGCCAGACGGACGACTTTCGAATCATAAACTTTGGTCAGCACCAGCACGCCCGTGTTTTCACCGTAGGTCGTATTGGCAGGTGCTCCGAAGAGCGCCGCGATCGCTGTGCCGATACCGTCACCGATGAGGGTGCGGTGCAGGCCCGGATCCTCGATCAGATTCTTTTCGATAGCTCCGCTGATGGCGGATATGTCACCGACATGCTCCATCATCGTTGCGAAAGCTATCGGGACTATCATAACGATCGAGGAGACGAGAAGACCGGTATTGACATTGCCTGAGCCGAAGAGGCCGAAAACAGTATCCTGCATCTGGAACGGGAGGCCGATCCAGGCAGCCTCTTTGACTCCGCTGAAATCGACATTGCCCGTAACGGCAGCCACCAGATATGAGACAAGAACGCCCATCAGGATCGGTATGATCTTGATCATACCCTTGCCCCAGATGTTGCAGACTATTACAACAACGATAGCGACGAGGGCGATGAGCCAATTGGTGGAGCAGTTGTTGATGGCGGAAGGAGCCAGAATAAGACCGATGGCGATGATGATCGGGCCTGTGACAACAGGCGGGAAGAAGCGCATTACGTTTTTCGAGCCGAAGACCTTGCAGATCAGTGCGAGTATCAGGTACAGCAGACCCGCGCAGGCAACGCCCACACAGGCATAAGGCAGGGCTTCACGCTGCGAGAGGCCAAGCTCAGCTCCGGATGCGATAACGGCAAAGTAGCCGCCGAGAAATGCGAAAGAAGAACCGAGGAATACGGGAACTTTCTTTTTGGTGACCAGATGCATGAACAGCGTTGCCAGACCTGCGAACAGCAGAGTTGCAGAGACGCTCAGCCCTGTCAGGATCGGAACTAGCACCGTTGCGCCGAACATGGCAAACAAATGCTGAAATCCCAACACGAGCATTCTCGGAGTTCCGAGCGTTTTTGCGTCGTAAATCGGTTCATTTCCGATATTGGCTTTTTCTTTTGTCATAGTTTCTACCTCTCTATAATAATTTTTCTTTTGAACAAACTTATGTCAGGTCCATCAGGTATACGCCCGTCTCGCCGTCGTACTCCGGGACTCTGACTTCTATCATTTCACTGCGGGATGTGGGAACATTTTTACCTACGAAATCCGCTCTTATCGGAAGCTCTCTGTGGCCTCTGTCTATAAGGACCGCAAACTGTATCCTATCCGGTCTTCCGCATTCAAAAAGCGCCTCTATTGCAGCTCTTGCCGTTCTTCCCGTATAAATGACATCGTCTACCAGGATAACTTTTTTCCCCGTTATATCAAAAGGAAATTCCGTGTTCCGGACCTCGGGATTTTCGTTCAGAGGTGTAAGATCATCTCTGTAAAGCGAAATATCCAGAATTCCGAGTGGAATTTCCTTATCTTCAATCTTTTTTATATTGTCCGCAATCAGCTGTGAAAGAGGAACTCCGCGGCGCTTGATTCCGGCGAGTATAATATCGCCTACCCCGTCGTTTTTTTCAACGATCTCATGAGAGATGCGAACCAGTGCCCTTTTCACTGCCGCCTCATCCATTATCTGCGCCTTTACTCTCATAACAAAAAAGCCCTGCCTTTTTCCGGCAAGACGTAACACATTAAAAAGGCAATGAAGCCCTCTATATAATGGATCTTGCCGGCATCTCTGTACCGGATTTAAAAATCTCTTCAACGCGTATTATATGCAAGGCAGTCCGTCTTTGCAAGCAAAATTTTCGATTTGTAGGATATGACAAAACCGCCCCTGATATGGGGCGGTTTCTTGTTGCGTTTTTGGAATATACACAAAATATTGCGTCAGAACATCTCCGGTTTTGCCAGCCAGAGAAGATATCTCCCGTATCCTGTTTTTTTCATTGCTTCCCCGAGCGCATAGCACTGCTCGGACGTTATGTAGTCATTATAGAGAGCGACCTGTTCTGGGCATCCGACATATTTTCTTTCACCTCTCTGTATCTCATGGACAGTTTGAGCAGCTTCAAGCAGGTTTTCTGCAGTGCCTGCGTCAAGCCATGTAAAATTGCGGTCGAGCAAAATCACATTCAGATTACCCTCGTTCATATACAGCCGGTTAAGATCAGTAATCTCCAACTCCCCCCTTGCGGATGGAGAGAGAGTTTTTGCCATTTCACAACATTTCGAATCATAAAAATACAAACCGGGAACGATATAGTTGGATCTGGGCATTCTGGGTTTTTCTTCAAGGCTTATGACCTTTCCGGTTTTATCAAACTCGACGACGCCGAAGGGGCGCGGGTCATCCACATAATATCCGAGAATTGCCGCTTTCCCCTGCTCCTCCACGCTTTTTACCGCCTCCTGAAGCTGAAGATGAAAGGTCGGCGAGTAAAATATGTTGTCACCGAGCGCCAGGCAGCAATTGTCTCCGTCGAGGAATTTTTCTCCCAGTATCAGCGCGTCGGCAATCCCGCGGGCAACATACTGGACTTCGTAACTGATCTTTATCCCGAACTGGGAGCCGTCATGAAGAAGCTGCTCAAAATCATCCCGGTCGTCTCCCGGAGGCGTGATGATCAGAATATCCCTGATACCTGCCTGCATTAGCGCGCACAGAGGATAATAGATCATCGGCTTGTCGTAGACAGGAAGAAGGGGTTTGCAGACAGGATATGTCATAGGATACAGTCTGGTTCCCTTCCCCGCCGCAAGAATTATACCTTTCATATGCGTCTTCTCCTGAAATATTTTTTTCGTATGTTTTTAAAACAAATATATTTATATTATATCAAGTTTCCCGGGAAATGCAATTGTAGGCGGATCCATAAAGATCCGCCTGCAATTTTATTGTACATAAGTGTATAAAAAATGTACTTTCAAAGTATAAATTGCAGTCCAAAAATCTTGTATTTCCAAGGGTTTCAGTCTTCACAATGTAATTTATGCAGTTTTTCAGAAATTTCTTATTTATTATTTATATATACTTTTGTACTTATTTCCCGGTTTCCTTAAAAAAACTGCACTAACTGCATCTTTTGCCGTGAACACATTGATATTCCTCGGTTTTAAGGATGTAGTTCCCTGTTTCTTTCTGTATTTTTACTGCACTTTTTGTATAAAACTGCAGTAGTTTTTTTAATCTATGTTTACGATCTCATAATCACGGGTGCCGAGGCCTAGTTCGCAGGCAGCCTCCACAGTGCGGATGGCGTGGCGCGATTCCATGCGTTCGATCAGAGCGGCCTTGCCGGGATCCTCGGCGTTTATGACCGCGTCATAGCACGCCTGATCGAGCGCTACGGGATCGTTGGAGGCGAAAATGCCCAGATCTCCCATCTCCGGCTCGTGAGGATTGCCGTCGCAGTCGCAGTCAACGCTCAGACGGTTCGCGACGCTGATATAAGTCATGTTCTCAGGCCCGACAAATCCGATAACCGCCTTGCAGGCATCGGCCATGGATTCCAGGAATTCATCCTGTTTGGCTTTGTGCATTGCCCAGCAGAGCTTTGTATTGGTCGTCTTTCCGCCGGAATGTATATAGGCTTTCCCGTGGGAGGACGCTATGCCGATACTGATGTTTTTAAGCGCGCCGCCGAAACCTCCCATTATATGGCCTTTGAAATGGCTGAGGATCAAGACCGAGTCATAGTCTTTGATTCCGGTTCCGACAATGTCGCAGTCCAGATGAAATCCGCCCTCGATCGGGATCTTGAACTCGCCGACTTCATCCATTACATCCACAGCAGCGACCTCTTTATATCCGCGCTTTTCTATCTCTGCCCAATGTTTGCGGATATTCTGTCTGTTACCTCCGTATGCGGTGCAGCATTCAACAATAGTTCCGTTCAGTTTCTGTACCAGAGGCGCGATCAGCTCCGGCCTGAGATTGTTGCTTTTTTCGGACTCGCCTGTGGATATTTTCACGGCAACTTTGCCCGGCAGTGTATGTCCCAGTGCCTCATATATCCGCACCAGACTATCCGCCGTAATCTCTTTGGTAAAATATACTTTCGCTTTTTCCATAAGTTTATACTCCTTATTAATTATTTCCATTAACCAGAGCCATGACTTCATGGCGCTTCGCATAAAGAACACATCCGCCTTCATGCTCTCCTTCCAGAAGTCCCTCGGTGCGCAGAGCACGGAACAGCGGGGAGGAAAGAGCTTCGCGGAGAGAAGTGTCGCGGACATTTATGTCCGAAAACGGAGAGAAAGGACAGGGCTCGGCGCCGCCGTGGGAATTGATGTGGAAAAACTCGCGGCCTCCCGCCATACATCCGCCCAGCTCGAGCTCGTCGCCCGGAAAGCACAGAAGGATGATGTCATCTCTGCAGCTGCGAACGTCATTGACCCTCGCGCTTATAAAATCCCTCTCCTCCGTGCCCGGAGCCAGCTGCTCTTCATTCTCATTCATCGGCACAAACTCCACGTAAATGACCAGCTTGCATCCTCTGGCGGCCAGTGTTTCAAGAAATTCATCGGAAGTGACTTCCTTATAATTCTCCCTGGTAACAGTGACGGAAGCGCCGTAGATCTGCCCACGGGCAGCGAAATCATCCATCAGCTGCAGAAGTCTTCCGTACATGCCTTTGCCCCGGCGTGTATCTGTAGCCTCCTGACCGCCTTCGATGCTGAGGACGGGGATCAGATTGCGACACTTGTCAAAAATTGCCCGACATTTCTCAGTGAAAAAGGTCCCGTTAGTAAAGATCGGAAATATGATATTCCGGATGCTTCCGGCAGCTTCTATAACATCTTTCCGAAGCATCGGCTCTCCGCCTGCCAGCATTATAAAACTGACTCCCAGCGCTTCGGCCTGCTCGAATATGCTTTTCCATTGCTCACCTGTCAGCTGGTCTACAGGAGCTTCATCTGACGCAGTATGAAGTCCTCTGGCATAGCATCCGGCGCAATGAAGATTACAGCTACTGGTGATGCTCGTTATCAGAAAAGCCGGAACATGCTCACCCTATTCTTCCAGTTCAATACGCCTTTTAGAAGCTTTGGCGCTCGCCGCGGCAAATCTCGCGAAAAAAGCGCTCTGCTTCGGATCGCGCAATGTCGCCTTTACGGCATCGGAGATTATCTTCTCCACGCCGTTTTCAATATGCTTCTGCAGATCGCTGTTCTCTGCCTGTATGCTTTCCTTTGCCAAATCGTTTACCTCCCCGGTTGATTATCTCTGCTCTGAAGGCGGCGGCTACTCACAGTCCAAAGGTTCATTCCGTGCCCAATGGACCAGACGGTGCAGAACAGGCCACAGCTCTTTCCCGCGATCTGTAATACAGTACTCCACGCGGACCGGGATCTCAGCATACTGCCTTCGCGTAACCAGACCATCACGCTCAAGCTCCTTCAGTGAAGCTGAAAGCATTGCAGGCGTAATCCCGGTTGCTTTTTCCTTAAGATCGTTGTAACGCAAAGTACCATCCGCATTAAGACTGCAAAGAATGCGAAGCTTCCATCTTCCGCCGATCATGGCAATCGCATCTCCAATTGGGCATCGTTCGCTGCAAGGGCATTTTGAACCGCAATTTGTTTCCTGCTTTGTATCCACAGACTGCCTCCGTACCAGATAGATATAAAAAATATATCAGATATTATAATCATAGTCAACAGGCAACATTCAATTTCATTTTTAGAGGCAAATAAAGTGACGTTCAATTCACAAGCTACAGAATAATAAAACAAAAACAGCCATGGAGGCTGTTTTTGTTTTATTAAGAAAGCCATGGGAGGAACAACGGAGGCGTTATATCATTAACGTGTCTGACCGTTGCCCCGGATAATATACTTATATGTGTTCAACTCTTCAAGACCCATTGGGCCGCGCGCATGTAGCTTTTGAGTGGAAATGCCCATCTCACAGCCGAGGCCGAATTCGCCTCCATCGGTAAAACGGGTCGAAGCGTTCACATATACTGCAGCTGAATCCACCAAAGCGGTAAATTTCCCGGCATTTTCATCACTTCTCGTGATAATTGCATCGCTGTGTCCGGTGGAATGCAGGGCAATATGAGAAATTGCCTCTTCAGTGCTGCCGACAATACCGACAGCCAGAATATAATCCAGAAATTCCGTATCAAAGTCTTTTTCTCCTGCAGGAGTGCCGGAAATCAGGGCCGCAGCCTCCTGATCCAGACGAAACTCAACAGGCACAAGCCCCTTTTCTGCTCGCTCTTTAACCAGTCTGTCCTGAAGTCTTGGCAGAAATTCAGCAGCGATATCACGATGTACCAGAAGGACCTCTTCAGCATTGCAGACAGAGGGACGGCTGGTTTTGGCATTTTCAATGATATTCAGTGCCTTGTCAAGATCGGCAGAAGCGTCCACAAAGATATGACAGATCCCGGTTCCGGTCTGAATACACGGGACTTTAGCCTGTTCTGTGCAGCGTCGGATGAGTCTTGCGCCGCCGCGCGGGATCAGAAGATCTACAAGACCTACCGCAGTCATCAATTCATCAGCACTGCGATGATCGGTATCTTCCACAAAGCCAACCAGTGCGGCAGGAAGACCGGCATCCTCCAACCCGTGATGGATTGCCCGTACGATGGCGGCATTGGAGCGAAAAGCTTCCCGTCCTCCCCGGAGAATAACAGCATTGCCGGACTTCAGAGCAAGAACTGCAGCATCGGATGTAACGTTTGGCCTGCTCTCATAAATAATGGCGACCACTCCGAGCGGGACAGAAGTCTTCTCAATTATGAGACCATTGGGACGCTCTACACGACGCAGGACATTTCCCTCCGGATCTGGCAAAGCTGCGACTTCGAGTACTCCCTGTGCCATTCCGGCGATTCGCTCGGATGTCAGTGTGAGACGGTCCATCATGACCTCGCCGTAGTGCTCCCGGGATGCTTCAAGATCCTCCCGGTTCGCAGCCAGGATCTGATCCTGTTCTGCAATCAGTCGTTCTGCTACAGCATTCAGTGCGGCATTTTTCCTCTCCTTTGATGCAGTCAGCGCAGGCAGAGCCGTACGGGTTTCCAGAAGGATTTCATGGGTGCTTTTCATTTTTTGTTCCTCCCGACAAATCGAGTTCCGATTGGTTTTCCTTCCAATACGTCGTAAAGCAGGGCAGGTTTTGAACCGTTGAGAATTATCGTTTCGGTTCCGTCTTCCATGCAGATTTCTGCAGCGATCAGCTTTGTAGTCATTCCTCCCGTTGAGAGCGCAGTTCCGCCGCCTTCAGCACCTGACTTCATCTCGGGTGTTATTTCAAAGACTTCCGGAATCAGTCTTGCGTCGGAATGATGACGTGGATCTGCAGTATACAGTCCGTCGATATCAGACAGCAGGATAAGCAGATCAGCCTTTATGCTGACAGCCACAAGCGCGGCGAGAGTATCGTTGTCCCCAACACCTATCTCATCAGTAGAGACAGTGTCATTCTCATTTATGATCGGCAATACTCCAAGCTCCAGAAGTCGTGTAAGCGTATTTGCAAAGTTCAGGTGCCTGTCTTTATCCCTCAAGTCCTCTCCCGTAAGCAGGATCTGGGCGACAGTGTGATTATAGGAGGCAAAGAGCTTATCATAGACATACATCAGTTCGCACTGACCGACTGCAGCAGCTGCCTGTTTGGTCGGCATGTCCGCCGGCCGGCTTGTCAGGTTGAGCTTTCCAACTCCCATCCCGATTGCTCCTGATGAGACGAAAACGACTTCGTGACCGGCATTTTTGATATCGCTGATCACTTTGCAAAGGTTTTCGACATGACGTATATCCATACGCCCCGTTGCATGGGTCAGGGTAGAAGTCCCGACCTTTATCACTATTCTCAAGACAATCAACTCCAATGAATGGTTTACTGAAGATAGCTATAGTATAATATAATGTACTATAAAATGTTTTTTCGGTCAACAACCGGACATGAAGAATAAAACAAAAACAGCCATGGAGGCTGTTTTTATTATATGGTGCCGGTGGTGGGACTCGAACCCACACGGTGTTGCCACCAACGGATTTTGAGTCCGTCACGTCTACCATTCCATCACACCGGCGTGAAAATGAGTATATATTAAGGAAGCATAAAATTCAAGAGAAAAAAATACACGAAAAGTTTTAAATCCCGCTACATAATTGACATAAAATGATATATAATGATAAAAGTAATAATCTGATTAAACTGCAAGGAGATACGGCCATGGCTGAAACAAAGCTTCAGTCTCTTCTGGAAGAGGACCGCGAGATGATCATGGGAAATCTCTCCAAGGACCGCTCACCGGAAGCTTCACAGAATGTGCTTGAAAAAGCTCTTGACCGCCTGCTGTACCGTTTTCTTGAAAAGGAAAATGACGAGGCTGTCACAGGTGCTGCCCGCACTGCTTTGCTCGGGATCAAGTATTCTCTTCCTTTTCTCTGTTCCGCCTCGGAAATCAGGGAATGGAAGCTATCTGCTTCTGATGAGAAGAAGAAAAAGAAACTGAGACCCATTGGACTGATACTGCTGATTATCGGTCTTGTTCTCGTGCTCATATTTGAGGCTCTGCTGCTCGGTTCTGGCGAAAAAACGGACACGCTGTACTATGTCCTTCCTGCTGCCGGGGCTCTGTTTCTTCTGGGTGCGGGGCTTTTGCTGATGAAGCCGGCTGTCGCTGAAGATGCGAAGAAAAAGCTCGAGATCCTGACGGATCCGCAAAGCATCTGGCATACACTTACCGGTGCTGTTCTTATAGCGGATAATCAGATAAAGGAGGCCTCGGAGTTCTCTGCCAAAGCTTCAGGAAAGCAGAAGATCGATTTCTCCCTTACCAAGGATGAGACAGAACTGTTTTCTTCTCTTCTTGAAGCGGCTTACGCAAGGAGAAATACCGCAGACGGCTCGGACAGTGAAGAACTGATATCCGATATAAACTATTATCTGCATACAAGAGGCGTCGAAACCGAGGACTGCTCAAAGGAAAACGAGAAGCGCTTCGAGCTGCTTCCCGCCCGTAGGTCCGGAACCATTCGCCCTGCGCTGGTCAGCAACGGAAAACTATTGAAGAAAGGACTGGCCTCTGTCTCTGAGGGATAGGAAAGATATGGAAAGGTATTTCGGATTTGATCTCGGCGACGCCGAAAGCGCCGTCGCCCGCCTCAACAAAGACAGCCGTTCCCTGCCCGAGATAATCCCCATAAAGGATGCCGGAAACTTCATTACGGCCTATGCAAGACTGCTGAGCGGCGATCTGCTTATCGGGGAGAGTGCATGTTATAATGTCAACGCTGTTACGAGAAGCATACGCTTTAAAAGCCGTTTTCTTACGGACCCTGAGAGCGAAAAAGACGTTAAATGCTTTGCTGCCGGTGTTTTGGGTGAACTGTATTCAAATGGCGATCTGATCAAGGATGAGGACTGCTGTTTCTACATAGGCTGCCCCGCCGGGTGGGACAAAGCCGCAAGGGAACGCTACCGCAGGATATTTGAGGATACGGGTTACCCTCCCGTGCGGATAATCTCAGAATCCAGAGCAGCACTTATAAGCGCCTGCCAGTCAAAGCATCTTCAGGTAGGCTATGATATTCTTTCAAAGCCTGTTCTCGTCGTTGATATAGGCTCCTCCACCACAGACTTCGCTTATATTATGGGCGGACACGAGGTGGAATTGCAGACAGCCGGAGAGGTGAGCTTAGGCGGAGGGATAATGGATGAGATCCTTCTCGAAAAATGTGTACGCCAAAGTCCTGACGAGAAACAGATCCGCCGTATATTTGATTCGAGCCCTGCCTGGAAAAACTACTGCGAATTCGCTGCCAGAAGGCTGAAGGAAAAGTACTTTTCGGATGAGGAATACTGGCAGACAAACGATTGCTGCAAAACAGTCTCCATACTGTATGACGAACCTGTAAAGCTGACTCTCCGCATAGATCCTGAATCAGCTGAGCAGCTGCTTCTGAAAGGAGTCCGTCAGTTAGGCGGGAAATCCTTCCGTGATGTCTTCTGCAGGAGCCTCAAGGAAGTCAAAAACAAAATCCAAGGGCAGACTCCGGAACTTCTCTTCCTGACCGGCGGAGTTTCAAAACTGAAAGATATCCGCGATTGGTGCAGCGACATTTTCCCCGAGAGTGTCATAATCGCAGGTGCCGAGCCTGAGTTTTCTGTCGCGAGAGGGCTTGCCCAAAGCGGAAGAATAGACGCGGAGCTCCGTGATTTCAGAAAAGAGGTTGCGGATCTCACCGAATCAAGCACCATAGAGAAGATAGTGGCGGAGAGAATCGACGCTCTCTATGAGAATATGGTGAATACGCTTGTTGAACCGATGCTCCGCGACGTGGCTCTTCCCGCGTTTGACAAATGGCGCAACGGGTCAATAAAGAAGCTCTCCGACATAGATCCGATCCTGCAGAAGAATATTGAGAGCTGGCTCCACACCGACAAAGCCCAGGAACTGCTCATAAAACCAGTGGCAGAATGGCTCAAGCCAGTGGCTTATGAGATCGAGGAGCATACAATGCCAATATGCGTCAGGCATAATATACCCTACCGCTCAATGAGCCTCACATCTTACATGTCACTTTCAGACATAAATGTTAAGATAGACGCCAAAAATGTATTTGAGGTTGAGGCAATCACCTGGCTCATCAATGCAATAATCTCAGTAATAATAGGCCTTATATGCGGCGGAAGCGGGGTCGCACTTATCTCAGGCGGCATAAGCGGTATAGTCGCAGGTACAGTCGTCTCTCTTCTGATACTCCTGCTCGGGAAAAACCAGATGCAGAAGCTGTTGATGAGTATGAATATCCCTGTTCCGTTGCGAAAAATGACTTCAGCCTCTTACCTCGAATCTAGGATAGAAAAGCTCTCTTCGCAGGTCAAGGCCAACTTCTATGAAAACCTTGAAAAAGAGAAAAACGAAGAGATATCTTCACGTATGGTATCCCAGATCTCCGAGCAGATCGAACAGTTTCTGACCAAGATGGCGGAGATAGTGGAAATACCTTTGGATTGACCGCTCAAAGCAATAAAAGGACCCGTTCCACAGGGAACAGGTCCTTTTATTTATTACAGGCACTGATATGAAAGGATCGCGCCTGCAGCTTTTCCGACTTCTTTTTTCATTTTGTATTTCTGGGGAAAAGCGCTTATCAGAACCGAGAGCTTGGAGTAGCCGTAGGTACGTGCGTCAAAGTCGGGCTTGGCTCGCTTCAGGAACTGACCGGCGAAGCTTACGAAAGCATATCCCTCTTCATCCTGATATTTATCCCAGGCTGTTCGGAGAAGAGAATGGATCTCGCTGATATCCTCAGCCTTTGCGACTGCTTCATCTTCATCCTTCTGCCGCTTTGTTTTATGTGCTTTTCCGCTCTTGGAGGCAGCCTGTGTTTTTTCTGAAACCGCCGGAACTGCCGCGGGAACCTTTAGGTTTTCCAGATAGATAAACTCGTCACAGCTCTTTCTGAACGATTCCGGAGTTTTCTTCTCTCCTACCCCGATGACGTACACGCCTTTTTCCCTGAGATGAATAGCAAGCGGGGTATAGTCGCTGTCGCTTGCCACTATGACAAAGGCGTCATAAATGTCCTCATGCATGAGTTCTATCGTATCTATGACGAGAGCCATATCCGTGGCATTTTTCCCGGAAACATAGTCAAACTGCTGTTCAGCCTTTATGGCGAGGCGCTTGATCTCACCTTCCCAACGCTTGAGTGATTCTTTCTTCCAGTTGCCGTAAGCTCTCTTGACTACTATTCTCCCGAGAGTATTGACTTCCTGAATGACCGCTTCAAGTTTTGCAAGCTGAGTATTGTCCGCATCTATCAGCATAGCTATTTTCTGTAGATTTTCCATTTTTTTGAAATTATCCTTTGTATTATGCTTTCTTTACCATTATATTCACTGTGTCAAGCTGTTTTCCCCGTTTGATTTTTGTCGGAGTATATGATAGAGTTTTATATATAATTTTGTAACTTTTTAAGCAGGGCGCTACCAAAACAGAAAAGTGTATGTTATAATTATTTATTAAATAAGTATTAAAAAGAATATATCAGTGAGGAACCGCAGTCATGAAGAAAATACTTGTAATGGAAGACGAGGCCAATATCCGCAGTTTCGTTGTAATTAATCTGAAACGAAGCGGATATGAGCCGATCGAAGCATCAACAGGCGAGGAGGCAATGGCACAGATACAGACCAATCCCGATATATGTATGGCTCTTCTCGATGTCATGCTCCCGGATATAGACGGTTTCGAGGTATGCAGACGTATCAGGGCGACCGGCTCCAAGATGGGTATAATTATGCTGTCCGCAAAGAGCCAGGAAATTGATAAGGTAACGGGTCTCATGATGGGAGCCGATGACTATGTTACAAAGCCTTTTTCTCCAGCCGAACTTACAGCGAGAGTGGATGCCCTTTACCGGCGCCTGAACCCGGAGGAATCGGATAATTCCGGCGTAGAAATTACCAGCGGTCCGTTTGTTCTCAACGTCAGAAACCGCACTCTGGAGAAAAACGGGTCCAGACTCAAACTCACACAGATCGAGTATCTGCTGATGAAGCTTTTCATGGAAAACCCTGGCAAGGCTATGTCCAGAGAAGAGATTCTTCATGCTGTCTGGGGTTATGATTTTGCTGGAGAGCTCAAAACGGTAGATGTAAACATGAGAAGGCTCCGCATCAAGATTGAAAAGGATCCCACCGATCCGGAGTACCTGACCACCGTATGGGGATACGGTTATAAATGGGGCTACTGAAACAGATAAGGAAATCCGGTGACCGGTCTGATGTGGGATAAGATCCGTAAAAGCTTAAGGCTTCAGCTCTTTCTTTCAAGCATTGCTGCCGTTGTTTTTCTTCTGCTGGGTATTAGATTCCTGACAGAGGGCTTAAAATTCGCATCAATACTGATGTTTGTCCCTGTGGGAGCTTATCTGATCTGCGTGAATTTCTGGTTCATTAAGTCTGTTCTTGCCCCAATAGCAAAGATGACGGATTTTGCCGGAAAGATCGCCGAAGGAAGTTACGGCATACAGAGCGATGAGCCTACTGATAACGAGATAGGCGTGCTCACCTCCGAAATCAACAGCATGTCTGAAAAAATAGCCGAGTCTGATAAGACCCGGACTGATTTTGTGTCCCAGGTCTCTCACGAGCTGCGCACTCCTCTGACAGCCATAACCGGTTGGAGCGAGACGATCGCCTTCGATCCGACTTTGGATGAGGATTCGCGCAAAGGGATCCAGATCATTTCCAGCGAGGCCGAAAGACTCACCTCGATGGTCACCGAGCTTCTTGACTATACAAGGATACAGGACGGCAGATTCAGCGTTAATATTGAATCTGTCGATATTGCAGCGCTTCTTGAGGACGCTATTTTCACATATAATGAGCTGTTCAAACAGGCCGGGGTCACGGTAGAATACAGTGAGTGCGACGAGGAGATACCTCCTATTCCCGGCGACTCAGTAAGGCTCAAGCAGGTTCTCCTAAATATATTCGATAACGCGATAAAGCACGGCGGGGACGGCAAGAAGATAGATGCTCTGCTGCGTTATGATGAAGAATACGCGATTATTGTCATAAGAGACTACGGCCGGGGCATACCCGAGGATGAACTCCCGCATGTCAAGGAGAAGTTTTATAAGGGCAGCTCTAAAGACAGGGGCACCGGTATCGGCCTTGCCGTATGTGACGAGATCATATCTCTCCATGACGGATCTCTTGAGATAGATAATGCTGTCGGTGGCGGCTGCTGTGTCGTCATCCGGCTTCCGGTAAAGGATAAAAATGCCAGACAATAAAGACAACATTCAGAATTCATGCTCCTTCCGGACATCGATCGGAGGGCAGGCCCTTATTGAGGGAATACTGATGCGCGGTCCGAAAAAGCAGGCCATAGTCTGCCGTACCAAAGACGGCCTCGTTGAAAAGACCGAAGACCGAAAATTCATAAAAGACAGGTATCCGGTGCTCGGATGGCCGTTTGTCAGAGGCTGTGCTGCATTTATTGGCTCACTCGTCAAAGGTATGCAGGCTCTCACCTATTCTGCGGATCTGATTCCTGCTGAAGAGCAGGGCGAACCAGATAAATTTGATGTCTGGGTGGAAAAACACTTCGAGGCCGAAAAAGCTCAGAAGATAATTATTGGTGCTGCCGTTGTTATGGGCATTGCTCTTGCACTTTTCCTCTTTGTATTCCTGCCGAGCTTCATCATCGGGTTTATCTCCCCCGTCAAGGACAAAATGGTCCTCAGAAATCTCTGCGAAGGCCTTGTCAGGATAATCATTCTTCTGGTTTATATGAAGCTCACTACTCTCTCTCCCGATGTAAAGAGACTTTTTTCATATCACGGCGCTGAACACAAGACCATTTTCTGCTACGAGCACGGCAAAGAGCTCTCCGTTGACAATGTTAAACCGGAATCCCGGTTTCATCCCCGTTGCGGTACCAGCTTTCTCCTTGTTGTCGTGGTCGTCAGCATACTGGTAAACTCGGTGGTCATTGAGTCAAATACCTATCTGAGGATGCTGTATCACCTGGCTCTTCTGCCTGTCGTGGTCGGCATAAGCTATGAAATAAACCGCTGGTGCGGCGCTCACGACAATGTCCTGTCCAATGTAATCTCTGCTCCCGGGAAATGGCTGCAGAGAATAACGACTGCAGAACCTGATGACGGGATGATCGAATGCGCTATTCGCGCGCTCGAGCTCGTAATTCCGGAAGAAAAAGGCAGCGACGCCTGGTAAACAAGAATGCTGAAGACTTACAACGAAATCTATCTTTCGGCCAGAAACGCCCTCCGCCAGGGGGGTGTGGAAGCTTATGCCCTTGAGGCAAAGATACTTGTCGCTTCAGCAGCGGGCAAAACTACAGGAAGGCTTTTGCGGGATTTAAATCTCTATACCTCCGAAGAATGCGCTCTGAAGACTGAAGAATATGTCAATCGCCGTCTTGCAGGGGAACCTGTCGCTTATATTACAAGATCGTGGGAGTTTTACGGTCTTCCGATGTATGTGACTTCCGATGTCCTTATCCCGAGAATAGATACCGAGGTCCTTATAGACGCCGCAAAAGATCTGCTTCTCGGAAGGAAAATGAACGCAAAAGTTCTGGATCTGTGCTGCGGGAGCGGATGCATAGCATGTGCTGTAGGTCATGAATTTCCCGCGACAACGGTGTTTGCTGTCGATAACAGCCCTAGCGCTCTCCAGGTCTGCAGAAAGAATATTGCTGATAACCGAATGCAGAATCATATATTCACAATGCAGGCAGATGCTCTCGGTTTCCCCCCTGTGAGCTTGAATTCCTTTGATCTCATCTTATGCAATCCGCCATATGTTCCTACGGAGGAGATCAAGACTCTGGACATTTCTGTCAGAAATTTTGAGCCTCTGTCTGCCCTCGACGGCGGAGAAGACGGACTGAAATTCTACAGAGCTGTACTCAAGTACTGGAAGTCTGTCTTGCGTCCCGGCGGGCATATCATGTTCGAGGTCGGCGAAGACCAGGCTCAGAAAGTATGGAATCTTATGGAGAAGGAAGGCTTCTTCAATATGTACACGAGGACCGATACATTGCACGTGGAGCGTGTAGTTGTGGGCAAGCTCGGAAACGAGTTTTAATGCAGTAAAAACAATAAGGAGATAAAAACTATGGCAGAAAAGAAAAAGGCAGCTATTACTGTCCCCGGGCAGGCAAGCGATAAGAAGAAGGCGTTGGAAACAGCCTTAAGCCAGATAGAGAAAAATTACGGCAAAGGCGCCATTATGCGCCTCGGTGATGATATTCCCGTTAATGTCGCCGCGCTTTCCACCGGTTCTCTCTCACTTGACCTTGCGCTCGGTATCGGCGGAATTCCCAAGGGCAGGATCATCGAGATCTTCGGGCCTGAAGCTTCAGGCAAAACTACTCTCGCTCTTCATGTCGTTGCCTCTGCCCAGAAAGAAGGCGGAGAGGCAGCTTATATAGATGTTGAGCACGCTCTCGAGCCTGCATATGCCAAGGCGCTTGGCGTTGATATTGACAGTCTTCTCATCTCTCAACCTGATACAGGCGAGCAGGCGCTCGACATAGCCGAATCCTTGGTGAGGTCCGGAGCTGTTGATGTCATTGTCATTGACTCTGTTGCCGCTCTCATCCCAAGAGCCGAGCTCGAGGGTGAAGTCGGCGATACAGTAGTCGGAGCACTGGCCAGGCTCATGTCACAGGCCATGAGAAGACTTGCCGGCGCCATTTCCAAAAACGGTGCAACGGTAATATTCATAAACCAGCTGAGGCAGAAGATTGGTGTCATGTACGGCAATCCCGAGACCACTCCCGGCGGACTTGCGCTCAAGTATTATTCATCTGTCAGAATAGATGTAAGACGTGTCGAGACCCTCAAAGGACCAAACGGCCCCATAGGAAACAGAACCAAAGCCAAGGTCATAAAGAACAAGGTCGCCCCTCCCTTCAAAGAGGCGGAATTTGATATCATATACGGTAAGGGAATATCCTATATCGGCGAAGTGGTCGACCTCGGTGTTAAGCTCGAAATCATTGAAAAGTCAGGCGCCTGGTTCACATGCGACGGTCAGCGTCTGCAGGGCAAGGATTCCGTAAAGGCATACCTCGAAGAAAATCCGGAGGTCTGCCAGAAGATCGCAGATCAGATAATGGAGAGGCGTGAGGAGTTATTGAATCCTGCCATACACAAGAGCGCTCCAATGACGAAAACAAAGGCTGTTGAAGTCTCGGCAGACGATTTTGAAGAATGACAGTATTAAGCTTAAAGCTTAATGACCCTTCCCATTATACAGTCACATTCGATAACGGCGCTCAGGTGCGCTCAACCCTGAACGCCGTTACGGATTGTCGGATCTCTGAGGGAAAATGCCTCAGTCAGGATGAATACGACGGTTTTGTCTATGCATCAGAGCGCAGCATGTGTATGGAACATGCTGTGAGGCTTCTTAGTCTCAGGCCCATGTCCAGAAAAGAGCTCGCAAAAAAGCTTACAGAAAAAGGCGAAGACCGGGGCATATCCGAGAATGTGTCGGAAAGAATGGCGGAGCTCGGGCTGATAGATGAGCTGAGTTATTCGGGAGCTGTTGTAAGACACTACGCTGAAAAAGGCTTCGGCAGATCGCGGATCATTTCCGAGCTTATCCGAAGAGGCATACCTCGCGATCTTTTTGAGGAAGCCTTAGAGGAAATGCCTGACCAGGAAGATAAAATTGATTCCTTTATCCGCAAAAGACTCACGGATCCCGGTGACAGAAAAGAAATCAAAAAAATCTCCGATGCTCTCTTCCGCAAAGGCTATTCATGGTCTGAGATAAGAGCGGCTTTTGAGCGTGTCGGTGAAGATCTGAATGAATACTGAAATGACTCCTAAATTTGCACTCATATCGCTCGGCTGCGCTAAGAATCTCGTAAACAGCGAGCAGATGCTGTATCTTCTCACTGAAGCCGGATATGAACCCGTTTCCGAGCCCGGAGACGCTGACTTTGCCGTAATCAATACCTGCGGTTTTATTGATGCCGCAAAAAGTGAAGCTATAGACACCATACTGGAAACATCGAAGCTGAAAATAAACGATCCCGATTATAAGATAATCGTAACGGGCTGTCTTTCCGAAAGATACAAAGATTCCATTCACTCTGAACTTCCTGAAATAGACGGTCTGCTTGGAGTCGGCAGCTTCGGAAAAATAGCCGAGTGCGCAGAAGCGGTTCTCTCGGGCAGTTTTTATTCCTCTTTTGAAAACAGCAGCGCTCCTGTAGACGAGATCCCCAGAGTCCTTACAACCGGTCCCTCCTGGGCTTATCTTAGGATTGCGGAGGGCTGTGACAATTTCTGCAGTTTCTGCGCCATACCGTATATACGGGGCAGATACCGGTCCAGAAAGATGGAGAATATAATCGAAGAGGCTGAAGATCTTGCAGATCACGGAGCAAAAGAGCTGATCGTAATCGCCCAGGATATCACCCGTTACGGGACAGATCTCTACGGAAGACACATGCTCACCGAACTGATCAGAAAGCTCTCAGACATTCCCGGGATCGTATGGATAAGGCTGCACTATCTCTACCCCGATCAGTTTGACGATGAGCTTATCGGAGAAATAGCTTCAAATCCGAAAGTATGCAAATATCTGGATATACCGATACAGCACATAAACAACGGTATACTGAAGAGGATGAATCGCCGCGGAAGCGGTGATGAAATAAGATCGCTTTTTAAAAAACTGAGAGAGCGGATTCCCGAACTGGTTCTGAGAACGAGCCTCATTACGGGACTCCCCGGAGAGGGAGAAACGGAGTTTGAAGAGCTTTGCAGTTTTCTCAAGGAAGCGAAAATAGAGCGCGCAGGCGTATTTCCTTTCTCTCCGGAAGAAGGTACCCCCGCTGCTGCTATGGAGCACTGCAGCGAAGATGAAGCCCGCAGACGTGCTGATCTCATTATGCAGCTTCAGGCACCGATCATGGATGACTTCTGCAATTCATTTATAGGGAAGACCATCGATGTGCTGACCGAATTCTATGATGAAGAAAGCGGATACATGGTCGGGCGCAGCTATGCTGACTCACCGGATATAGACGGAGAAGTATGCTTTACCGGCAGCGCATCTGAAGGAACTTTTGTGAAAGTTTACATAACTGAAACGGTAGATGGTATCCTTTACGGAGAAGAGGCAGATACATGAAGAGTCTGAATACTACAGCAAACAAACTCACAATGCTCAGAATCCTGATGATTCCCATCTTTATGGTCCTTCTTTACGGTGGAAAAGGCACCGCGGCTCTTATGGTTTACATAATTGCTTGCCTTACGGATGCCCTTGACGGATATATTGCCCGTCACTATGACCAAGTCACCGATTTCGGCAAACTCGTGGACCCGCTTGCAGATAAAGTTCTTGTTATGGCCGCCCTATGTATTTATGTCGAGACCGGAAAAATGCCTGGCTGGGCACTTGCTGTCGTTATTTTGAGAGAATTTGCCGTATCCGGACTTCGCATGATAGCCCTTGAAAAAGGGAAGGTGATAGCTGCTGCAAGATCCGGAAAAATTAAAACCGGTGTCACCATGGTATCCATATGTATTATGATGATTTCAGATAAGCTCTTTCCGGGCAAAGGTGATCTGAGTGACATTATCTGTGTCATACTAATCCTAATCGTAACGGTCATATCCGGTATAGATTATTTCTATACAAACAGAAAACTGATTAATTAAATTCTCCAGGAGAGGTGTTTGTCATGTATTTGTATAACAGCGCAACCAGAAAAAAAAGTGAATTTGTTCCGAACGATCCGAAGCTTGTAAAGATGTACACCTGCGGTCCCACAGTCTACCACTATGCTCATATAGGCAACCTGAGATCCTATATTATGGAGGATATACTTGAAAAGTACCTCAGGTATACGGGATACAATGTCAAGCGCGTTATGAACATTACCGACGTAGGGCATCTTACTTCCGATGCCGACGAAGGCGAAGACAAGATGGTCAAAGGCGCAAAAAGAGAACACAAATCCGTTATGGAGATCGCTAAATTCTATACGGATGCTTTCTTCGATGACTGCAACAAGCTTTGCATCAAAAGACCTGATGTAGTGGAGCCTGCCACCAATCTCATTGACGATTATATAAAAATAATCACAAAGCTCCTGGATACGGGCTATGCATATCATGCAGGCGGCAATATCTATTTTGATACTTCAAAGCTTGAAAAGTATTACATCTTCAACGATTTCAATGAAGAGGATCTTGCCGTTGGAGTCCGTGAAGGCGTAGAAGAGGACCTTAACAAACGCAATAAAAACGACTTTGTACTATGGTTTACAAAATCTAAATTCGAAGAGCAGGCCCTGAAGTGGGATTCCCCGTGGGGAACAGGCTACCCCGGCTGGCATATAGAGTGCTCCGGTATAGCCATGAAGCACCTCGGAGAAAACGTGGATATCCACTGCGGCGGGATAGACAATGCATTTCCGCACCACACGAACGAAATTGCACAGTCTGAAGCATTTCTCGGCCACCACTGGTGCAACTGGTGGATGCACGTACTGCATCTCAACACAGCCGACGGAAAGATGAGCAAATCCAAGGGCGAATTTCTTACAGTCTCGCTGCTCGAGCAAAAGGGATATGATCCCTTGGCATACAGATTTTTCTGCCTTCAGAGCCACTACCGCAAGATCCTCGTATTTACCTGGGAAAACCTCGACAATGCCCAACTGGCCTATAACAAGCTGATCGCCAGGATCGCAGCCCTCAAACCAGGAGACGGTGAGATCGATACGGAAGCTGTCGAAAAGCTGCGTGAGAAGTTCAAAGCTGGCCTTGACAATGACCTCAACACTTCCCTCGCGGTAACTGCAGTTTATGATGTTTTCAAATACAATACAAATGACGCTACGAAACTGTATGCAATAGGCGACTTTGACAAAGTGCTGTCTCTCAAACTTCTTGAGAAGGCAGCGGTAAAACGTGAAGAACTGAAAAAGGAAGCTGAAGCTGCCAAAGTCAGCACATTTACGGTCATTTCGGAGTCCGGTGAGGAAGATCCGGCTGTTTCTGCCAAGATCATGGCTCGCCAGGAAGCCAAAAAAGCCAAAAACTACCAGCTTGCCGATCAGATAAGGAATGAACTAAAATCGGAAGGAATAGAGGTCACGGATATCCCCAACGGGGCGAAATGGAAGAGGATATAAAATGAAAGATCTGCATGAGCTTGCCTCAAAGTATATCCTGAAGGACGATATCTATCTTTTCAATACCGGAAATGCCGTTAACGCGTGGAAATTCTACGGGTGCACCTATATACCCGAAGAAGGTCTGCACAGATTTGTCGTATGGGCTCCCAACGCGAAAAGGGTGAGCCTTACAGGCGAGTTCAACGGCTGGAACAACGATGCCGACGTCATGACTCCCTATCGGGAGGGCGGGGTCTGGTTTATCTTCAAAGAAGGCCTTTCCGACGGCATGAAATACAAGTTCTGCATAGACGGTGCAGACGGCAGAAGAGTGCTTAAGGCAGATCCCTTTGCCGCTTTTTCGGAAAACGGGAGCGAGACCGCTTCCATCATATGGTGCAACAACCCCTATACCTGGGGAGACGGCGAATATATTGAAAAGCGCCGGAGCCGCGATTTTCTCAAAGAGCCCATGTCCGTATATGAAATGCACTGCGGTTCCTGGAAGGACTTCGGCCAGGAGAAACCGATATATTCGTATCTGGGCGAGCAGGCTTCCCAATACTGCAAAGAAATGCACTATACGCATGTAGAGATCATGCCGATCACGGAATTTCCTTTTGATGCCTCGTGGGGATATCAGGTAACCGGTTATTACTCCCCGACTTCAAGATACGGCAATCCCGAGGATTTCAAGTATTTTGTCGACTGCATGCACAGAAAAGGCATCGGAGTTATAATGGACTGGGTTCCGGCCCATTTCCCAAAGGATGAGCACGGGCTGGCAAACTTCGACGGATCTCCCCAGTTTGAAAGCAAAGAAAAGCGCATGGCCGAGCATCCGGAATGGGGTACGCTTATCTTTGACTATGAGAGCAGCCAGGTGAGGAGTTTTCTAATCTCATCCGCCTGCAAATTCTTCGAGGAATTCCACATAGACGGTATCAGGGTCGACGCCGTCAGTTCAATGCTCTATCTCAATTACGGCCGCAAGAACGGAAACTATACCCCCAACAAATTCGGAGGCAATACAAATCTCGGAGCAGTGGAGTTTTTAAGACAGCTTAATTCCTCCGTCCTGTCCCGTTACCCCGGTACCGTGACCATCGCCGAAGAGAGCACCGCTTTTCCGCTTGTAACTGCTCCTCCCGACGCAGGCGGACTCGGATTCTGTTTTAAATGGGATATGGGATTCATGCACGACACCATCGATTACATGTCATTGAACCCGTTCTTCAGAAGCAATAACCACAACAAGCTGACCTTCTCGATGATGTACGCCTTTTCCGAGAACTTTATCCTCGCGTATTCCCACGACGAGGTCGTACACGGGAAAGCCTCCATGATCAACAAGATGTACGGCACATATGAGGAGAAGTTTGCGGCACTGCGCACTCTGTACGGATACCAGTATGCCCACCCGGGTAAAAAGCATACCTTTATGGGCAGCGAGTTCGGACAATTTATTGAGTGGAACTACAGGCAGCAGCTCGACTGGCTGCTTCTGGACTATCCTCTTCATAAGGCTATGCAGGAGTACAGCAGAGCGCTCAACAGCATATATGTCTCCTTCCCTGCCCTATACAGGATCGACAACTCCTGGGACGGCTTCAGGTGGCTCAACGTAAACGACAACATGCGCTCCTCCATTGCATTTTTGCGTACATCCGACACCGAAGGCAAAGGAAAATATCTCGTCTGCGTGTGCAATTTTACGACCGTAAGCTATGAAGGCTTTGTCATAGGTCTGCCGCAGAAAGGCACTCTTACGGAAATACTCAACAGCGATGACACCGCTTTCGGCGGAACGGGAACTGAAACAGAAAAGACAATAGAAAGCCGCAAAGAGTCGTTTCTGGATATGGATTATTCGGCAGCGCTGACACTGCCCGCAAACTCCTGTATATACTATGAATATGAGGTAACTGCTGATGAATCAGATACTGAAGACTGAACTCGAAAAGAAAGGAAAACGTTATCTTCCCAAGATCCTGCTGGTCGCTTCGGAGTGTGCCCCTCTTGCAAAGACAGGCGGGTTGGCCGATGTTGTCGGAACACTTCCTAAATCTCTCAAAAAGCTCGGCATGGACGCCAGAGTCATTATCCCATACCACCGCATAATAAAAGACCGTTACCGCAGTCAGGTAGTACATATGTTCGATTTCTACTGCGATCTCGGCTGGCGCAGGGAATATGTCGGCATAGAAAAACTTGAGCTTGACGGAGTCATAATATATCTTGTGGACAATGAGGGGTATTTCGGCGATAAGATCTATCGCGGAGGCGACCCCGAGACACAGCAGTATGCATTTTTCACCAGGGCAGTGCTGGATGCCATACCCAATCTAGATTTCAAGCCTTCCGTTATACACTGCAACGACTGGCAGTCTGCCATGATCCCCATGCTTGCAAAAACACAGTATCCTGGGAGCATGCAGGAAGGTCTCAAATATCTGCTCACCATACACAATATCGCCTATCAGGGCAAATGCGGATTTGAATTCGTACAGGATCTGCTCAGAGTAGACAAAAAGTATTATACTCCCGAGTTTATGGAGCTCGACGGATGCGCAAACTTTCTCAAGGCAGGCTGCGTATTTGCCGATGCGCTTAATACGGTCAGTCCATCCTATGCCGAGGAGATAAAGACCCCGTATTACAGCGAAGGCCTCGAAGGTATACTCAATGCCCGCTCCCACGAGCTGTTCGGAATCGTCAACGGCATAGACACCAAGGTCTTCAATCCTCACAGTGATCCTGTCATCCCGTCAAAATACGATAAGGGGCATATGAAAGGCAAAGCCTTCTGCAAGAAGGTCCTTCAGGAGCACATGGGACTTGATGAGAGAGCCGATGTCCCGATAGTGTCCATGGTTACCCGCATGACTGAGCAGAAGGGCTTCGCTCTCGTCGAGAGGATGCTCGACGAGCTAATGATGTACAACGATATGCAGTTCATGCTTTTAGGGTCCGGAGATTCCAATTTCGAATCCTTTATGCGCGGTGCAGAATCCAGATACAAGGGCAGAGTCTGCTCATACATAGGATACAACGACAATCTTGCCCACCTTATCTATGCAGGAAGCGATTTTTATCTCATGCCGTCCAGATTCGAGCCCTGCGGTATAAGCCAGATGCTCGCCATGAGATACGGTACTCTCCCGATCGTCAGAGAGACGGGCGGCCTCAAGGATACCGTCACTCCGTACAACAAATATACCGGCGAGGGAAACGGATTTTCTTTCACAAATTTCAATGCCCACGAAATGAGAGAATGTATCCTTGGCGCCTTGAATGTATACAGGGATAAAGAGGCCATGAATAAACTCATCTATTCTGCCATGAGCACCGACTTCGGCTTCGAGCTCTCGGCTCTGGAATATGCAAAGCATTATATATGGCTGATATAACGCGGAAACAGCGGGTGTATTTCGGCGGCACTTACAAAGAGGAGTGGTCGCCGAATTATACTCTGAAGATTAAATACAGCGACAGGCCCTATGCAGACGCAGTAAAAACCGAAAACGGCTGGAAAGCGGTCGGAGGAGATGAAACTCTGTGCAAACAGCTCAGCTCCCCGGACTGCGACAGTCTGAAGCTCGCGTATTTTGAAGCTGCCGCCGAGGTCGGAAGTGTCGAAAACGATTATCTGGCAGATGAGCTGCCTCTGTACACTCGTCCGAAAAAACTGCATCTGGGCGGAAATCCCCTGACTGCACCTGAACTTCTCAGAGTTCTGATGGACGACCGAGGCTTTTCTCTCGAGCAGGCTTATAAGACTGTTGTGATGTACTGCAACGATCCTCTCAACACAAAAACGGATCTTGAAGGGCTTGAAAAGCTTCAGCCTCGAACAGCCAACATTCTGAAACTGCTTGCCGGATCCGAAAAAGTCTATTTTGTCGTAAAACACGATATACTGGATCCGAAATACCGATCTGTGACCGGCCCTTTAAAAACAGGCGAGAAACTGCGTCTTGCCTTTGAATCTGTCTCCGGAGAAATAGACAGGGCTGTTCTGGAGATATATACCGACAGCGGCAAGACCGAGTATCCGATGGAAAAGGAAGACAGCTGTCTGTATTATGTTGATGATATTGTGTTTACAGAAGCTGCTGCCCTGTGGTACTGCTTCAGGCTCGAGACACCCCAAGGCATCAGATGGGTATGCCCGGACAAAAGCGGTCTTTCAGCCGATGTCTGCGACATAAACCGCGCCTGTTTCAGGCTGACAGTTTATCTGGCGGATTTCGAAACTCCGAAGTGGTTCAAAAAAGCAATCATGTATCAGATCTTTCCTGACCGCTTCGCTTTCTCGAATGATACAACTGCAGAAAACGGTATAGAATACCACCGCTCCCTGGGACAGACACCGGATTTTCACGCTCTTCTCGATGACGAAGTGAAATGGAAGGCGCGTCCCTTTGAAAAGGATTACGCTCCTGACGATTTCTTCGGCGGCACACTTCGAGGTATAACCGACAAGCTCCCCTATCTGAAAGAGCTCGGGATCAGCTGCATATACTTGAACCCGATCTTCGAGGCAAGAAGCAACCACCGTTACGACACTTCGGATTATTTGAAGATCGATCCGATTCTGGGCAATGAGGAGGATTTTTCCCTTCTCTGCGTAACTGCTTCCGCCATGGGGATGCATATCATACTCGACGGGGTTTTCAATCACACCGGAAGCGACAGCATCTATTTCAACAGATACGGCCACTACCCGTCCGAAGGAGCCTGTCAGGGAGAGAAGTCGCCCTATTACAAATGGTATACATTCAGCAGCTTTCCCGATGATTACGAATGCTGGTGGGGATTTAAAGATCTTCCGGATGTCAACGAAGACGAGCCCTCGTGGCAGAACTATGTCATAACGGGGGAAAAGTCGGTCGTTAAGACCTGGTTGAAAAAAGGAGCTTCCGGATGGAGGCTCGATGTAGCGGACGAGCTCCCGGATGAGGCTCTCGCTCTTATAAGAAAAGCCGTTAAAGAGACCGACAGCGAGGCTCCCGTCATCGGAGAGGTATGGGAGGACGCCGTCGTCAAAGAGAGTTACGGGAAAAAGAGAAAATACGCTTTGGGCTATTCTCTCGACTCCGTCATGAACTATCCGCTTCGCGACAATGCCCTCTCCTTTGCTTCCGGGAAGATCGCCGCCGCACAGCTGAGGAACTTCCTTCTGGAGCAAAAGCTGAATTATCCCAAGCCCTTCTATTACTCGCTTATGAATCTTCTCGGCTCCCATGATACGGACAGGCTACTGACCGCACTCTCGACCGATGTCTATCTGCGCTCGCTCTCCAGGGAGCAGCAAATGGCGATGAGCTTTACCGAGGAAGCAAGGAAGAAAGCACCGATGCTTGAAAAAATGCTCTCCGTGCTTCAGTTCTCGCTTCCTGGAGTACCCTCGGTCTATTACGGAGATGAACAGGGCATGGAGGGGGTCTGCGACCCCTTCAACAGGAGGCCCTTCAGGCTTGGAAACGAAGATCTCCACTCCCACTACAGGATACTTGCCGAAATAAGAAACTCAAACGATGCCCTTTCCACCGGCGAAGCAATGTTTTTCTCGCATAAACGCGATACTCTCATTGTTTTGAGATATATCGAAAACGGGAGCGACGTTTTTGGAAATAAGGCCGAAAACGGCTGCCTTGTCTCCGCTGTAAACAGAAACCGTTATGAGCAGCAGATCAGTCTTTCAGACCGGCATTTCGCTGCAGGCAAATCTGCTGAAATACTGCTCGGGGATGGAAAAGCAGAAATAAAAGACGGAATGCTTTCACTCAGCATTCCGCCTGTATCAGGTATGATCGTTAAGATCGTTTGATTTATTTAAACCAAATTATGTTAATAAATGTTGAAAAGCTGTCTGGCATTCTCATATGTAATGTCAGCAGTTTTTTCACTTGTAAGGCCTTTGATTTCTGCTATCTTCTCAATTACGTAAATCAAATTACGTGAATCATTCCTTTTGCCCCTCATCGGAACCGGAGACATATAAGGGCTGTCGGTCTCGATGAGTATCCTCTCGGGAGGGCAGATCTCCAGGACTTCCAGAGTCTTTCTGGCGTTTTTATATGTAACCGGCCCGTCAAAGCCAAGGTACCAGCCCCGTTTCAACAGCTCTCTTGCCATCTCCGCGCTGCCCGAGAAGCAGTGAAAGACTCCTTTTATACCCTCAAATCTTTTTGCGAATTCCAGGCAGTCCCCGTGCGCCTCTCTGTCGTGGATTATTACGGGCATGTTTCCGTCAAAGGCCATGGCCATCTGAAGCTCCAGGATCTCCTTCTGCTTTTCGGCATATGTTTTGTCCCAGTAATAGTCGAGGCCTATCTCGCCTGCCGCTATGCATCTCGGGTGCTCAAACAGCGTTTTTAGTATTGAAAAATCATCCTCTGTGAAGCTCTCCGCTTCCTCTGGGTGCCAGCCGGCTGCGAAGTATACGAATTCGTGCTCCTGCGCTATCCTCATCGCTTTTTCGGAGGACTCGAGATCACAGCCGGGGTCTATTACTCCCCCAATCCCGCACGATCTCAGAGCGGCCAGAAGCTCTTCCCTGTCGTTATCGAATTGTTCTGCGTCATAGTGCGCGTGTGTATCAAATATCATAATATCCCGTCCTTCGGTTTTCGACTCATATCATATCAGAATTTCCGTCCAAATCAATATAATTCATAATTCCCGAATCTGTCTGTGTTTACCGGAAAGACCTTACGTGTTATAATAACAAAATAATTATCAGAAAGAACGGTTAAAATGGACAAACATGAACTAACCAAACTGTTAAACAGTGTGGCGGACGGGAGCCTCCCACCCGAAGAAGCTGCTCTGAAGCTCAAAATGGAACCCTTCCACGAGGTGGGAGACTATGCCAAGGTGGATCTTCACCGGGGCATCCGTCAGGGTGTTCCCGAAATAATCTACGGGGCGGGAAAAACAAAGGAACAGATCCTCGGAATCGCAAATACGATGCTCGGTTCCGGACAGGAGACGGTCTTCATCACGCGTCTGACCAAAGAATCCGCAGAGTTTATAAAAAAAGAACTGCCGCTTGAATACAATGAGACGTCGCACACCGGCATCATAGGAAAGCTTCCTCTTCCGAGCGGGCTCGGGAAGGTCGTAGTGGCTACCGGAGGTACCAGCGATATACCTGTCGCCGAGGAGGCTGCAGTCACCGCGGAGGTGCTCGGTAACGAAGTCGAAAGGCTCTATGATGTGGGTGTTTCCGGCATACATCGGCTGCTTGGGAACATGGATCATATCATGAATGCAAAGGTAATAATAGCCGTTGCGGGCATGGAAGGAGCGCTTCCCTCGGTCATAGGGGGGCTTGCAGACTGTCCTGTGATCGCAGTCCCCACAAGCGTCGGCTACGGCGCGAGCTTCGGCGGAGTAGCCGCTCTTCTCGCCATGCTCAATTCCTGCGCAAGCGGAGTCAGCGTCGTAAACATCGACAACGGCTTCGGCGCCGGATACATGGCCAGTATGATTAACCATATAGCGGAAAAATAAAGTCATGACTTTGAAGGATTTTTTTACCCTGCACCCGAAGGCCGCTCTCGCGTATTCCGGAGGGACTGATTCCGCCTTTTTACTGTACGAAGCACTGTCTCTCGGCGCTGATGTTAAGCCCTATCTTGTCAGGAGCTGTTTTCAGCCCGAATTCGAATTCCAGAATGCTCTGGATCTGTCAAGAAAGCTTGGCACAGAGCCCGAAATAATCCTTGCCGATGTTCTCTCGGACGCCGTGATCTGCTCAAATCCGGCAAACCGCTGTTATTACTGCAAGAGAGTCATTTTTTCCGCCATAGCTGAAAAGGCGGCTGAAGATGGATATACTGTGCTGATCGATGGCACCAACGCAAGCGACGACTTAAACGAGCGACCAGGGGCAAAAGCCCTCTCCGAACTTGGTGTCCTGTCCCCTCTCCGCGAGAGCGGTCTCACAAAGCCTGAGATACGGAGGCTTTCACATGAAGCGGGTCTGAACACCTGGAACAGGCCTGCCTATTCCTGTCTCGCGACCCGCGTAAAAACCGGTGAGACTATAACCCGTGAAAGACTTGAAGCTGTTGAAAAGAGCGAGGAGTCCCTGTTCTCCCTCGGCTTTACGGATCTGAGAGTCAGAACATCTTCAGATACGGCAAAACTCCAGTTTCCTGCGGAGCAGCTTCCTGCTGCTTTCGAAAAGCTTGATGAGATAAAAATAGAACTCTCCCGGTATTTCAGGGAGATAAGCATCGACCCCGAAGGGAGGAAAACAAGTCTTTGAAAACACTTTATCTGGAATGCCGGATGGGCGCTTCCGGCGACATGCTCTCAGGCGCTCTGCTCGGCCTGCATCCCGACCCCGGGGCATTTATACGCCGTCTGAATACGCTCCTCGGTGGAAAAGCAGAAACCTCCCTCTCCGAGGATAAGAAGTGCGGCATAATTGGCACGCATTTTACGGCTTCAATAAACGGCTATACTGAAGATGAACATACGTTCGATTCCTTGAGCAAATCAGACGGGCACCAAAGCTCTGTTTCTGAGATCATGGATCTCATATCCTCGATGGAGCTGCCGGAAAGAGTCAGAGATGATGCTCTTTCTGTCTATTCACTGCTGGCCGAGGCAGAAGGAAAGGTCCACGGGCATACCGTAGAGAACATACACTTCCACGAGATAGGTACTCTCGACGCGCTTGCGGACATCCTGAGCTTCTGCATGCTCATATACGAACTGGCACCGGATCAGATTCTGGCCTCCCCGGTACATGCCGGAAGCGGGACCGTAAAATGCGCACACGGCATCCTGCCTGTACCCGCTCCCGCGACCGAAATCCTGCTCAGAGGCATTCCCTGGTACACCGGAGATATCCCGTTCGAGCTATGCACTCCGACGGGAGCCGCCCTTTTAAAGCATTTCGTAAGCTCCTTCGGCTCCATGCCTGTGATGACCGTTGAGAAAACGGGGATCGGCACGGGCAGCCGGGATCTCGAGACTGCAAACATTCTGAGAGCTTTTCTCGGGAATACTATAGAGCAGAGCGAAAGTATAATCGAGCTCAAATGCAATCTTGATGACATGACCGGCGAGGAGCTCGGATTTGCGATGGAAAGGCTTTTCGAGGCCGGAGCCCTGGATGTATACTTTACAAACATAAGTATGAAAAAATGCCGCCCGGCAGTCTGTCTGACCTGCATGTGCAGAGAGGAAAAACGCGAGGAACTGCTCGAAAACATCTTCAAACACACGACGACGCTCGGCGTAAGAGAATATGTCTGCAGCAGACACAGCTTAAGGAGGAGCTCTGAAGTCACGGAAACACCGTCGGGCGAAATCAGGATAAAGACCTCCTCTGGCTACGGGAGCGTTCATACAAAGGCTGAATTCGAAGATCTGGCGGAGATCGCCAGAAGCAGAAACATCTCTCTCTTCGAAGCCAGGGAACTGATTAAAAAAGCGTAAAAAAAGAGCGGCGGACCGCTCTTTTTTTATTTCCGGTTATCTGTTTACTGGATCTCGAGCCTTCTGGCTTTAGGCTGTTCCGGAGCCTTCTTCGGCATATTCAGTACCAGAATGCCGTCCTTGTACTCGGCGCCGATCGCTTCCTCATCAATGCCTGTGATGTCGAAGGACCTGCTGTAGCTTCCGTAGTAACGCTCACGCCTTACATAATTGTCTTTCTCGTTCTTCTCATCGGTGCTGTGCTCGGCCGAGATCGTGAGTCTGCCGTCTTCGATGTCTATCTTGATATCTTCCTTATTGAATCCGGGCAGCTCAGCTTCGAGCTTGTAGGCATCGCCTGTGTCGGTAATGTCGGTTCGGAACGCGCTCTGCATTCCCCTGTCACCCCAGAACCTGCGTTCCATCTCATCGAACTCCCTGAACGGATCCCAATTGGCGACCTGATTTCTTCTTCTTTCAAACGGAATGATCTCAAACATTTTATATATCCTCCTGTATTATTAATTAACTGATTTGTTTGGCCGGGATTTTGTATCTCTCGTTTGTTTACGTATATAAAATACCTCGCAGATTTTAACAAATATACATTAATTTATGAACAAATTATGAATATTAGCACTCGCTTGATGTGAGTGCTAATAATTGTAATATATCCGTTTACGATGCATTTATGCTTGAATTCGCCGGAGCGTGAGAATATAATACGCCTTATGAACAGCGGGATCATTGATAAAAATGAAAGAAACGACCTGACTTCGGGCAATGTCTGGAAAAAGCTCATCGGCTTTTTCATTCCCATTATGATCGGCATGCTTTTCCAGCAGCTGTACAATACGGTGGACGCCATCATAGTCGGGCGCTTTGTCGGAACGGAGGCCTTGGCCGCGGTTGCGGGGAGTCCCGCCGTTATAATCAACCTGGTCCTGGGCTTTTTCAACGGACTTGCTTCCGGAGCCACGATCATAATCTCCCAGTGCTTCGGTGCGGGAAATGAAGAGGGCGTCAGCAAGGCCGTGCACACTGTCACGGCTTTCTGTCTGATTGCCGGCGTTGTACTGACATTTGTGTGCCGCGCCCTCACCCCCTGGGCGCTCAAAGCAATCGGAAATCCTGAGGATATAAGGGAGCTCTCGGAGAACTATATGAAGATATTCTTCGCAGGCACCGTTCCCATGATGCTGTTCAACGCGGGCTCCGGAATACTCAGAGCCGTAGGAGACTCGGCCACTCCTTTGAAATATCTCGTCCTGTGCACGGTGCTCAACATCATTCTGGATATCGTATTTGTCATATACTTCTCCGCGGGAGTCGCCGGAGCAGCCTGGGCAACCGTTGTCGCGATCGCTGTCAGCGCGGTCCTGATCATGAGGGACCTCGCCGTAAAGCCCGGGCCGCAAAAGCTCTATATCAGAAAGATCGGAATAGACAGGCGGACCCTCTCGAGAACGATGTATATAGGGGTACCTTCCGGCATTCAGTCCGCCATGTACTCCATCTCAAACCTCATACTTCAGGCCTCCGTCAATTCCTTCGGCTCGGATACCGTGGCTTCCTGGGCAGTCACCGGAAAGCTCGACGGGATATTCTGGGTGCTCTCCAACTCCTTCGGCACGGCTATCTGTGCATTTACCGGGCAGTGCTTCGGCGCGGGGCTTACGGAGCGCATGAAAAAAGGTACAAAGGCAGCGCTTATCATGGACGTGGCGGTGGCGGTCATTTTCGCCTCCATCCTCCTTCCGATCGCGCCCTTCGCCCTCCGGCTGTTTACGGAGGATCAGGGCGTCATCGACGAGGCCGTGCACATAATGCTCTGGTTTGTACCCTTTTATTTTATATGGTGTTTTATCGAAGTCTATTCGAATACCCTGCGCGGAGCCGGCGACAGCATCAGGCCCGCGGTCATCGTTCTGCTCGGCATCTGTCTGCTGAGGATACTCTGGGTCGCGTTTGTAGTCCCGGTCTGGCATTCCATAGATGCCGTCTCGGCCTCATATCCGGTCTCCTGGGCAGTCACCGCTCTGGCTCTTCTCATATATTACCTCAGGTCTGACTGGCTCAGGCGATGCTCGGAGCAGCTCAATGTCTGAGCTCAGTTGTCCCTGTATTCTTTTATGAGCCTGTAAACAAAATACGCCGCAAGTCCCGCGACCAGGATCCCCGAAGCTATAAGAAGCAGAAGCCCCGAGGATGAACCTCTCTCGGATGCCCTGTCGGCCTGGTGGGTCGGAGTCGGAAGAGGCTCGGTGCTTATCCCGGGCGTCGGGGGAAGCGGAGTCGCCTCTGCTGTCGGCGCCGGTGTCGCTGCAGGCGCGGGAGTTGCTGTGGGCATTACTGTTGCAGTCGGTGCCGGAGTAACAGATGCTCCGGCTATTATTATCTGGGCACCGTTTGAATATACAGCCTTTCCGTCGTTTCCTATAAACTTTGCCTCGACTCTCCATCTGTTCATGGAAGCCGGGATATTTTTAAGCCTTATCGCCTCGTTTCCCGTTTTTTCCTGTTTGTACATGCTCACTTCAAGCCCCTTGAAGTATCCGGGGGCGTCTTTTGCTATATAGGTGATCTTCGTGTCCTCGCTCACTATGCGCCAGATGATCTCTTTGTAGTTTTCAGCGCCTGCCGTGAAGAGAGCTTCCCCTCCGGCATTGACCGTCTCGCCTCCCGGGTGCTTTGTTATTTTTGCCGGAAGCTTGTTGGGAGTCGGCTGCGGAGTCGCTGTGGGACCAGGTGTTGCCGTTGGTACGGGCGTTGCTGTCGGTTTTGGAGTGGCTGATGGCGCCGGAGTCGCGGTGGGCGCTGCCGTGGGACCGGGCGTTGCCGTCGGGACAACTGTGGGCTCCGGCGTGGGCTCCGGCGTGGGCTCGGGCGTCGGCTCCGCTGTGGCTTCCGGCGTCGGAGCGGGAGTCTCTTCTGTCTCTGACGCATAAGCTGCTGCAGGGAGCACGGCGCTTATAAGAATAATTGCAAGTAACAGTGTCAGTGTCTTCTTCATGGTGAATTTCTCAGTTAATTTTATTTCTCTTTCAGGTCTCAATCGATTATGGCTTCTTCGGCATAAACCGGAACCGCGTTGCCGTCAGTTGCCCATCCCTCCGAGACGGGGATATTGGCGTCGTTTTCCGCGCTGGTAATAATGATGAAGTCCGTATTCTCCCTTATCCAGTCAAGGGTATGCCTTGCGTCGGTGCTGACCTGCATATACATGTATTTGCTTGCAGCGTCCATGACCACCGCGTTCTTCTCATAGATATCTACCCCTATCGTTGTGAGTTTCCTGCCCGTCTCTTCGTTATAGAAGAGTATCGCGTCTCCAAGGCTCGTATTCTCCAGATCCGGGATCAGGCAGCTGTATACAAACTCTTTGAACTGATCTCCGCTGAGATATGTATAATCGCTCTCGTATCTGGCTTTCTCCACGTCATACCAGTTAACGTTTATATTGCAGCCGTAGCCTGTATCTCCGGTGATCCCGAAGAGCGGCTCGAAGCGGAAATGCTTGCCCTCACGGCTGTTTATCGCGCTGTCGAACGCTTTGTTCGCCGCTGCGGTCTCATCTTCGACCAGAGTGTATTCGCGCCTCATTTCCTTTCCGTTTGTGAGCTTATATGTCATACGGATCACGTAATAACCGGGGCCGCCGTAGGGGTCTGTATTTTCGGGCCTGTTCCTGACTATCGCCCTGTGCCCTTCAAGTGCTTTTTCTATATTTTCCGCATTTTTCAGGACCGTATTGCCGTAATCGAATTCAACGCTCTCTATCTCCCCGGCTTCCGGTATGTTCTCCTCAAAGCCGGTGATATCGGCGTTCAGGAGCGTGCAGAAAAGTACCAGCACACAGGCGACCGGAACGAATCCCTTCCAGGAGGCTTTAAATACCCTGGTGCTCTTTTTTATCAGCATCTCCGCTGCAAAATAGCCTATGAATGCCGAGACGATCATGACGAAGAGGATGAACGCGAGTTTCTCAATATTCGGCGCGTTTTCCGGGATAAAGCTTCCGCCGAAATAATCGGAGGCGGCCAGCGCACAGCCGAACGCCAAACAGTACTTGAATACCGGTTTCAGTATCTCAATGGAGACGATGTCCGTCGCGGTCTCCATGCGGCGCTTTCTGTAGAGGCGGAGCGCGAGATACGCGAAGAGCAGACCAATGAGCGCGTATATCGCAAGCACGCCCATCCCCTTGAAGGAGCAAACCATAGGTTTGATCGAACTGTAATCGTAGAAAAAGTCGTTGCTCTCGACAGTCACCTTCTGCTCAAAATAGGCGGGAGGGGAGAGAAAGCTCAGCTTTCTGGCTCCCGGCGCGTATCCGTAGAGGAAGATATCGAACAGCTTTATGAAGCATTCCTCCACAACCGTGCAGGTCATCAGCAGGATAGCGTATACGGCGGGCAGAACAATGAGGCTGCCCGTGAGCTGGGCCGCTAAGCTGGCAAAGGAGTAATAGAAGATATCTGCAAGCGTCACTGCCGCAAGCCATGTAAACAGAAAACCCGGATATACCGCTCCCTGGGACACCTCATAGACAAGCATGAAAAGAAAGACGATGACATTTACCGCGACAATCGGAACAAGTCCCGCAATGTAAGAGGTGACAAAGACCGTCTCTCTCCTGACGGGAAGGCTTGCCATCATTCCCGTGCCTTTTTGCGTGTACATGAAGGAAAACATGCACATGGCAGCTCCGGCACCCGCGAGGATCGCGATCTTTGTTCCGGTCACCGCCTGCCAGAGGACCTGGTAGCTGAAGCGGTAACCAAGACCGTTAGAGGGTCTCGCGAGCTCCCCGGGCAAAGATGTGAACAATACGATAAAATATACCAAAAATACAGGCCAGAAGCGCTTTAAAAGGTTTTTGAATATACCCGTATCAAATACTGATGTCTTTGACTTCATATCCTGCACCTCCCAGTTCATAAACGAATATCTCTTCTAGCGTGAGCGGCAGCACATCGATAAACATCGGTGACGCCGCTGCGAGTTTTCCGGTCACGTCATCCGTGCTTCCCCGGACTATTATAGTCTTCAGATGCCCGAGCTCGGACATGTGGAGGATATCCAGACCGTCAGGAACACTTTTCCCTTCAGGCAGGGCAAGCTGTACCTTTACAAGACTCTCCTGCAGATCGGCGAGGTTCCTCTCAATCATCATCTTCCCCTTGTTCATGATGCCGACATGGTCGCAAACGTCCTCAAGCTCTCTTAAGTTGTGTGAGGAAATTAGGACCGTCGTTCCGTTTTCCGCAACATCCGACAGAAGCACATTCCAGACCTGGCGTCGCATCACTGGATCGAGCCCGTCGACGGGCTCGTCCAGGACGACCGTCTCGGGCCTCATGGAGAGCGCGAGCCAGAATGCCACCTGCTTCTGCATGCCTCTGGAGAGCTTCCTGACCGGGGAAGATGTCTTTATTCCGAAGACTTTTCCGAGGGAGGAGAATCTCTCCATGTCGAATTTCGGGTACATGTCCCTGTAGAATTTCATCATGTCGTTGACGCTCGCCTGGGTGTAATAGAAGACGTCGTCGGGAATGTAGGCGATTCTCGCTTTGACGGCGGTGTTCTCATAAACATCCTCACCGTCCACCTTCACCTCGCCGGAATCCTGCTTCAGGATGCCCGTGATATGGCGTATGACCGTGGATTTCCCGGCGCCGTTGGGCCCTACCAGCCCGTAGACCGCCCCGGACGGTACATTTATGTCAAGGCCGTCGAGCGCTCTGAAATCGCCGAAGGTCTTTACAAGCTTTTTAACTTCAATCATTGTTCTCAGCCTCCTTTAAATGCGCTATGAGCTCCTCCTCGGTCGCTCCGCACATGACAAGCTCTTTAACGAGCTGGGAATAATCCGCAAGCAGCTCTTCCCTCCTCTTTTTGAGCACTTCGGATATTCCGGATACAAAACTGCCCTTGGCCGCGACGGAATAGATATACCCTTCAGCCTCGAGCTCTTTGTAGGCTCTCTGGATTGTGTTCGGGTTTATCGTGAGCGATGCCGCAAGCTCCCTGACTGAGGGCATCTTGGTCTCGGGCGGCATGGCGCCTGAGATGATCAGTCTTCTGAAGCTGTCGCGCACCTGCTCGTAGATCGGCCTCGGGTCGCGGTAATTAATGCTTATCATCCCGACTCAGATTCTTCCTTTCCTCAAATTTGCCGTACTGTATTATTTGTATTAACACGGTTATGATATCATCTCATTTCTGCCCTGTCAATATTTTTTTATGTTCATTGTCTCCTTCACATTTTAATTGTGCACGCAGGCAAAACATGATAGAATGAATCATACAAACAACTAAAAAATTTCCGGAGGAATTATCATGCTTAAAAAACTCAGAGATATCAGAAAACAGCTGGCAAAAGTAAAAGCCGCAAAAGCAAAGATCGCGGCTGCAAAGAGCAGCATCTCCAAGGCGAAGGCAGAGCTCGGCAAGGTAAAAGAGGCCAGACTCAACGCGCAGACAAAGATCGCAAAGGTGCGCAGGACCGTCAAAGGCGTTAAGACCGGAGCTCTTATCGCAGGCTGTGTCGCCGTTGCAGGCGCTGTGGCCTTCGCCGTAAAGAACAGAGCGGCTATGAAAGAAGAGTGGGAGAACGTCAAGAAGGACCTGAGCGTCGACCTCTACAAGACGAATATCGAGGGTGTCTACGCTGTAGACAACGACAAGGACGGGAAGATCGACGCCTATGCCATCGACTTCGACAAAGACGGAAAGATAGACGCGACACTTAAGGTTTGAACTGCAGAGAAGAATATTCAAAAAAGCTCCGCACTGCCGATGAGGCAGTGCGGATCATAGAAGACGGAGACTGGGTCGACTACTGCCAGACCTGCTCTTTCCCGACTGCCCTGGACAGGGCACTCGCAAAGAGAAAGGGAGAATTGCGCGACGTCAAGATCAGAAACGCCATCACGATGGCGCCTGTCGCGACTGTTGAAGCAGACCCCGGGAGGGAGAGCTTTACGTACAACCTCTGGCACTGCTCTGGGCTGGACCGGAAATATATCGACTCGGGGAGAGCCTTTTTCTCCCCGATGCTTTTTCGGAACATTGGCGCTTACTACTCGAGAGGCCTCGCTCCTGTTGACGTAGCCATGATAACCGTCGCTCCGATGGATGAGCACGGGGATTTCTCCTTCGGGCTCACGAACTGCGACATGGCGGAGCTGCTTGGAGCCGCAAAAAAGATAATCCTCGAGGCAAACCCAAACATGCCCGTAATATACGGGACGGAAAACGACAGGATCAATATAAAGGACGCCGATCTCGTCGTGGAGAGCGATGAGCCTGTCAGCACTGTAAAAGGGCCTTCAGCCTCGGAAACCGACAGGAAGATTGCGGAGAACATCTTCCCCTGTCTTCACGACGGCATAACGCTCCAGCTCGGGATCGGCGGGATCCCGAATGCTTTGGGGACGCTCATCTCACAGTCCGATATAAAAGATATCGGCATGCACACGGAACTCATGAGCGACGGCTATCTCGACCTGTATAAGGCAGGGAAGATAACGAACGCCAGAAAAGCGCTGAATAAGGGCAAGGGCATCTTCTCGATCTGCAACGGCTCGAGAGAACTCTATGATTTTCTCGACAGAAATCCGGATATCCTCTCGGCCCCCATGGCCTATGTAAATGACCCTTATGTTATCGGGCAGCTCGACGATTTCATCTCCATAAACGGCTGTCTCAAAGCCGATCTCTACGGGCAGGTCAGCTCCGAGAGCGCAGGGACGAGACAGATCTCCGGAACCGGCGGGCAGCTCGACTTTGTGACAGGCGCTTTCCTCTCCAGAGGCGGCAACGCTTTTCTGACAATGCATTCGACTTTTACCGACAGGCAGGGGAAGCTCTGCTCGAATATAGTCCCGAAATTCACTGAAGGCGACATCATAACGGTTCCCAGGTCCCAAAGTCCCTGCATCGTCACCGAATACGGTGCGGCATTCATGCCCGGAAAAACTGTATGGGAGAGAGCCGAGGCGCTCATAAACATTGCCCACCCCGATTTCAGGGATGAGCTTGTCAAGGCTGCCGATGCCCAGCACATCTGGCGAAGATCGAACAGAATATAGAAAGAAGCATCACATAGAAAGATCCTGCACCGTTTATCACGCGGTGCAGGATTTTTTTATTCGTATTGGTATCCGCTCGGGGTGCTCAGGGGTATTTCAAGCATCTCCGGGTGCGCAAAGAGGTGTTTCACGAGCTTTAAGCTCCTGGAGAAATAAAAGCCGTCCGCGATCCGCTCGTCGAGTATGGCGCCTACGTCCACAACGTCGCGTATCTGCTCGGTACCGTCATCCATGATGAGTTTTTCTTTATGGATGGTGCCTATCGTCACGAAAAAGCTGTTGGTGCCGTATTCGTTGAGATGATGGTAGACGCTGGGGCATTTTACGCTGCCCAGATTCGAAAGAAAACAGCTGGAGAAGTTCGGGTCTCCGTCGCTTATCGCATGGGGCAGCAGGCTCCAGAAATCCAGCCACCTGACAACGGCCACGATGGGCATCAGGATCAATCTCGGGAGCTTTCCGAAGGCGTTTACCGTCTTGTCGAAATCGCCCTCGCTGTCGTCTGCCTTTCTGCGCTCTCTTACCTGACCGGCCAGGCTGTAGCTTATGGAATCAAGATTGTCTTCATCCTTCGGCACATACAGGATCAGGGACTCGTCCGCCCCGTCCGTAAACTGCCGCTTTGCGACGAAGCTCAGGCTCACGAGCTCCCTCTCATGCATCTTTCTGCCCTTTATGTATCTGTTCATCTTCGGACGCTCCCTGATCATTCGGGATACCGCCGTAATAAAACAGTGGAAAAGCGTAGTCCTGTATTCGGGATGGGTCTTGTTTTTCTCTTCGAGGTATTTCAGCACATCGGTCACGTCAAAGGTCTCGCTGACGTAGCATTCGCAGTCTGTGCGTTTGGGAAGCACGTGGATCATCACGGACTGCAGACCCGGAACGTCGTCCACGAGATGCGAGTCCCTGAAATCAGGCTTTTTCTCCCTGCTCATATTTTTTCTGTCTCCTTACTGACTTTGGTAAATAATAATTTACTTAAAAAATTTTATATGTCTTTCATGTTTAAGTCAAGAACTATTTGTGGTATACTCATTGCAATTTATTGTTATCGGAGGGGATACCGTGGACAAGAGGTTTATTGCCGAAAGGCACAAAAACGCGCCGGCAGGTCTTGCCCTGAATACCGAGGCCATGCTCAAATACAAGGACGACATCATCGAGCTCAGTATCGGAGACACGGATTTCACGACGGATGAGAGGATAATAGAGGCCGCTTTCGAGGACGCCAGACGCGGTTATACCCATTACGGCTTTCCGAAGGGCGACCCGGAGCTTATAGACGCCTACATCAGAGCCTGGAAAGAGGACCACGGCCAGGATCTGGACCCTGAGAGCGTCACGGTCTCCGCGAGCAGCATGATGGGCATGCAGACGGCGCTGCTCGCCATGCTCGACCCGGGTGACGAGGTCATCATCTTCTCCCCGTATTTCACCCCCTATGCAAGCCAGATAAAAAACGCGGGAGGCGTTCCCGTCATCGTCTCCACCTATGCCTCCGAGAATTTCGATATCCCGAGGGAGAGGCTTGAAGAGGCCATAACCCCCAGGACAAAGGCTGTGATCTTCAATAACCCCTGCAATCCCACGGGCAGATTCTACCCGCTCTCCACCCAGCAGATGCTCGCGGATATCGCGAAAGAAAAAGACCTCGTCATCATAGCAGACGAGATCTATACTTCCTTTGTTTACGAGGGCGAATTCGTGCCCATGAGAACGCTTGAGGGCATGGAGGAGAGGACAATAACCCTGAACAGTTTTTCGAAGAATTTCCTCATGACCGGCTGGAGGATAGGCATGATCATATCGGATCCGGCCTTTGCGGCGGTCATAAAAAACATAAACACGGATTACATCTATACCGCCCCCTCGATATCCCAAAGGGCTGCCATCAAGGCCCTCGAGATCAGAGAGGACATAAAGAAGACCTATATCTCCAAATACCGCGAGAGGGTCGAGTACAGCTCCAAGAGGCTGGAAGCCGTCCCCTATCTGAGCCTTGTTCCGCCCGGGGGCACCTTCTATATCTTCCCCGGGATCCAGAAGACAGGCCTCACTTCAGCCGAATTTACGGATCAGCTGCTCGAGAGAGCCCACATACTCGTAACGCCCGGAACGGCCTTCGGACCAGCCGGAGAGGGGCATTTCCGCATCTCCTGCACGGTCCCCAAATACAAGCTCAAGGAAGCTCTCGACAGGATGGAAAAGCTTTCGTTCTGAGCTAATCCTCAGGCAGGCAGTGCATCCTCGTCCTCGAGAGGACCCTGAAGCCCTCGGCTCTCCGGGACAGGCATCTCATGCCAAAATCTGCGGCCCTGAGATTTAAGTAGAGCTTTAGGGATTTCGCGGCCCCGGAGCCCGCCGGGAACTGGCTTGAATGGCAGGAAAATATCGAAGCAAACTGTCTTTCAAGATCCGATCTCGAGATCTTTACAAAAGCATTGGGCTTCGCCGTCATATAATAGGCTATCGCCTTCACGGGGGCGCTCTCCGCCATGTAATTTGCCATTATGTATTTGAAAGGCGCGAAGAAAGCAAGCCTTCTCGCCGTCTCCCCGGCATTCAGGTGGTCCTCGTGGCACTCATTGGCGACGACGGGATCCGGCGCGAATATAATATCGGGTTTAAAGTAACCTATTGCATCCGCCATGCCGAGCTTGAGCTCTTTTACATCATAATTTCCGCCGTCGCAGAGACCCAGAAACCTCACGTCATGCACGCCCAGCGTTTCCGCGGCTCTCCATGCCTCGGCTTTTCTTATGGTCACAAGCTCCGCGGGGCTCGTGTTCGGACAGTTCTCCGTTCCGTATCTCCCGTCGCAGCAGATTAAAAAGCAGATCTCTTTCCCCATTGCCGCAAGCCGGGCGATCGTGGCTCCGGCCCCTATCTCAATGTCATCCGGGTGCGGGCCGATGAAGAGATATCTGCTGAAGGATCCGATATCCGGCGTTTTCAGCACTCTGTCAAGCGCAAAAGATGTTATTCCCACGTCTCTGTCTCCCCGTTATTTTTCTTATCGCGCATTTTAGCATATAGCAATGCGATTTTAAACATTTTCTTTCGCAATTTCAGTATACATATGTTCGACAGCTTTATTGACAGAAAACTCAATATCGACACCTCAGGGCAGGACTATTCCCGCAAAGGCCTTTTCAATTTCGGCTACGACCCGACAACGTATAAGGCCCTGCGAAAGCTTGCCCGCTCCGGCCTTGTCGGGGAAAATGACGTGCTGCTCGACTACGGCTGCGGCAAGGGAAGGGTCTGCTTTTACTTGGCCTTAAAAACGCGCTGCCGCTGCATAGGGATAGACAGCAACGAAAACCTTCTAAACACTGCAAGGATCAACTTCGACCGCGCAGGAAGACCTGAGGGCGTAAGCTTTGTGTTGTCCGACGCCGGAGATTACGAAATAAAAGACGCGACCTGCGCCTATTTCTTCAACCCCTTCTCAAAAGAGGTGTTTATTAAGGTGCTCAGGCGTATGGATGAGTACGGAAAGCCGCTGAAGCTCTTTCTCTACTACCCCTCGCCGGAGTTCAAAGAAATTTTAGGCAAAAGAGAAAATACCCGGCTTATCAGGGAGATAGACTGCCGTGACCTTCAGCGAAACAGCCCTCTCCTCAGCCGGATACTCGTCTATGAGATAAATTGCGCTCCCCCCGGAGCCTGAAGAGCTCAGTATATCGTGGATATGTCATCCAGGCCATAGGCCTTCATGAACAGTTCCCTGTCATCTTCGCCGTTTATGACCATTATCTCCGTAAATTTCCCCGTCTTACGGTCTTTGAATCCCGCGGCTTTCTCCCCCGTGCAGATCGAAGCCTTTATGACGGGTATCTGTTTTTCGGGGTCATACGGAAAGCTCTCTCTGATCTTTCTTTCCGTGCCGGATCTTCTGAACAGGCCCATCGATCCCGCTCCTTTTTCCTCGTTACTTTCTGAATTGATTTTAGCATATCCCTGCAGATAAAAAAAGGCCCCCTTTTGTCATTCTGCGGAGCGAAGGATACGTTTCTTCACCACCCCCGCGAGTCTCCGTTCTCGCGCGCCCCTCCAAACTGGAGGGGCTATAATTATTGCTCCTCCATCGACATGGAGGAGCTGGCAAACGCGATCCCCCGCAAGCGTTTGACTGAGGTGGCCGACCCGTCATTATGAGCGAAGCTAAGGATCCGTGCACCCGTCCTTCTGTTTCGAAAACCGAAAACATATCAAAGCATCATTTGAATTTACGCACTTATTAATTAATTCCCAATTGAATTATTTGTATCCCAAACGCTTTGCGGCGCAAGGGATTCGAATATAAACACTTTATACACTTGTTTTCATGCTTTTTCTTTTAAGATCATGGCGTGAAGCATTCTGATATATTGAATGATGAGAATAGCAGATAAATCTTTCATTCTGAGCCTGTGCAAGATCCGTCTCTTCACCACCCCCGCGAGTCTCGTTCTCGCGCGCCCCTCCAAACTGGAGGGGCTATAAATATTGCTCCTCCATCGATATGGAGGAGCTGGCAAACGCGACTCACGTAAGTGTTTGACTGAGGTGGTCGACCTATCATTGCGAGCCTCAGCGCGAAAACCCGTTACTCCCCCCTTCGTTGAGTATATCAAGCATCTGCCACTCTTCAACATTTTTCATATTATTTCTTAGCTATTCGCTCAAATCCGCTCCACAATTATAGTAATTCTTATACAGATTGTCTGTTTTATACCCACAATTACTACACAGCCATTCCTCGGAAAACAGATGTTCTCCTCCCGTTATATAAGCCATATAATTCTCACCCTAATAGCTGGAAAAAGTCATTCAGAACCTGCGAAGAATTCGTTTCTCTATAAAAAAGCCACCCATTCGGGCGGCCTTATTAATAATCAAATCAAGCATCAAGTATTCTTAGCATATTCTCTTCATCTTTAACCAATTCGACCTTATGACGAAGCATACCATTATTTTTTCCTTCTTTACCGAAAAGTTCTTCAACTACGCCTTTATTTGCTATTGTCATTCCTTTGATTATTTTTCCTTCTTTTGTTGTTTTGCGTTTAATGGGAATAGAATTCTCAATATACTCCTCAAGAAATTTTACTGCTACTACCGGTTTGCCTTTTTCTTTTCCTGTGAATAATTGTGCAAATTTGTAGCTCCCATTATCGTTGACAAGTTCACAAGCGACTGCATTAAAATCAAGCATTCCCCTGCCAATACTAACAAAAGGAACTGTCTTACCGCTTGTTTGGTCTATTTTTACTACTTCCCATATCATCTTTTGTTTCCTCCTAAATACTTGTTTTATTTGTTTTAGTGGTTTTAAAATATCATGTCTTCTTAATTCTGTCAAGTTGTTTTTTGTTGTTTTTTATCATATTGTTCGGCTAATTATTTGATATCTTCTTATTTTTGGTTGTATTAGTTGTTATTTTTTACTTAAACTAAAAGCCACCCATTCGGGTGGCCTTATCTTTCTATTCATTATGTGATTATGATTGTAATGGCCTATATCTATTACAGTTCTAATATCTGCTTTTTCTTTGCCTCGTATTCAGCTGGTGTAATAACACCATTGTCCATAAGCTCTTTCAGCTTATATAGTTCATCATATTTACTCAAACTGGAATCAGGCTGTTCATCGTTATTTCTTTTATTGCTTACAGGATACGCCAGTCTTTCACCATTGGCAAATGCCTGTTTAAGTGTGTTTTTTTGAGGATCACCTAACTTGTGCCATTCGTCTACGGTTATCGAAGTTTCTATCAGTTCGGTGGCGCAATCCGGGCATAATCTTTCTTTCTGATTATATCCGCTGTAAACACTGCGGCAAGTATTGCAATAATATATGTGCGGATCGGTTCCTTCTGATGTCGGGTTTTCCTCAATTTGCATGCCTTTACTCTCAATATATATACCGAGGTATATGTAGTAAACACCGGAAAGGACATAAGAAACGAAAGAAGTAAAATCAAATTCAGGGTTTGTAGCGGGCAGAAACGCAGAGATCAGTGATATTCCGGCCGCAAAAAAGCAGCAGATCTTCCCATCCTTCCCCAGATGGTATAACGCGATTATAACAAGCGCATATGGAAGAACGCCAATAATTCCTGCTAATAAAGTATTATCTTGTACTGAGGAATAAAGACCCAACACTGAAATAACGCCTAAAAATATATAGATGCCTCTTATTTCTTTAAGATCATCTCTTCTTAAAGGCTTTATGAGGATAAATGAAAATAATATACCAATAATCCCAAGAATAGCTGCAACAATAAGATCCGATTGAATGTCAGAAGAATTACTGTCGCCGACTATAGTCAGTATGTATAAAACAACGATAACACATGTCTGAAGTAATAATACATTCCCGGCTTTTTTGCCTCTTTGTATAACTATGTTCTCATCCATGAAATCACATCCTTAACGAATTAATATATCAAGCTTAATTGTATATTATTATACCTTATCCTGTTTAAATATATAATACAGCAATTAATTATATCATATGCTTTTTATGTAATCAAAAACAAAGGACCCGAAATTAAGTGTATAAAGTGCGTAAATTCGAAAATCATTGCGGTGCAACAGTTTCAGGTTGTGTATAAATTAATCGTTAATTAATTTTTGAAGTGTATAAATTCAAATTTGCTCCTGCAACAGGCATTCACAGCTTCAGAAAACGCCCTGACTAATAAATACACTTTTTAATTAATATACCATTGAATTATTCGGGTCTCAGACTCATTGCAGCGCAACAGATACGAATAAAAGCACTTTATGCACTTATCTCATAATCGGTCATATTTTTCCGCGGGTACCTGCATAATTTGTCTTTCAAACGCATGGTAAGTGAGGAGGTTTTTCCCGAACCGGCCATTTTACCTTCATACAAATAATTATAAAAAATTTGTCCAAAACCCTTATATTTTGCCATTCAAATGTACGGTAAATGAGGGGTATTTTTTTTGCTCAAAAAAATTTTTATCCCAAACCCTTAAGTTTTGCCATTCAAATGTATGGTAAGTGAGGGGTATTTTTTTGCTCAAAAAAATATTATCCCAGACCGTGAAGTTTTGCCTTTTTCATGCATGGTAAGTGAGGGGGGTAATTTTTAAAAAGTTTTGTCCCAGACCGTTAATTTTTGCCATTCAAAAGCATGGTAAGTGAGAGGATAAAACATCTGTTAATTTGTTAATCCACGTAGCTACGGAATTAAAATATCATGAAAGGAATTTATAGAAAGAACAAATGAACCATCAAATTGAAAACCTGCCTGCCGCTTTGAGAACATCCCGCTCTGAGAATGGCGGAGGTTCCGGTCTGTCTGACGGCGGGATAACCGGCATGCTCGGAAACGATCCGCTCCGGAACCCGGATACGTTGTTCGGAGAGATCGTACCGCTGAAAAGCTCGGAGGCGGAGCTTCCGGAATTTCCGATACATGCTCTGCCGAAAGACGCCTTTTACTACTGCAAAGCGGTGGCGGAGAACACACAGACCGATCCGGCCATGGCAGCGATGTTCTGCCTTACATCCATGGCGCTGGCAAACCAGAACAAATATATGGTAGAGGTAAAACCCGGCTGGACAGAG
>CADCKQ010000011.1 GCA_902802045.1 Oscillospiraceae bacterium
TTCCTTTCGTCCTCTCAAAACCCGATCTATCGAGCTGAGTATACCATACGCCGGCAGTGATAACAACAAGAAGCCACTTTTGTCTACCGAACAAAAGTACTGTATTTGTTCGCTATAAAGTGGACGAACAGGACTTTGAAAGCAGAACGAATGGGGACTATTCATCAAGCATTCGTGTAGAAGATAAGCCGTATCCTTGTCATCAGCTGGTACGCTTTGGATTGTCAGCCGTACAGCACCTCATCCCCTGCAACATGGGAAAACTGCACTTTGCGCACTTGGTTGAACGGGTTTTTTCTGAGTGCGGCGTTTACAGAAGAAGAACAGGCGAAGATTCAGACTGTTACTGTTAGTGCGGACAGAAATCCCGTCTACAAAACAGACCCTGGAAATAATACTATCGATCAGTTATTCCTGCTTAGCATAATGGAAGAGAATAAATACTGCTATTTATATGAAGCGATGGCGTGTGTACCTACAGCCTAAAGCTGTTGGATTCTTAATGATCGCTTATGACTATGGCGAAGTATGCAATGATCCTGACGCGCCGGAAATATCCCAAAAGAATTATTTCCTTTGGCGATTGATGATAGATGAAGAAGAGCAAGGAAAAGGTTACGGGAAGAAAGCAGTAAAGCTTGCCTTGGAGTTTGTTAAGACATTCCCGCACGGCAAAGCGGATTACTGCTGGCTTTGCTATGATAAAAACAACGAAGTCGCAAGGAAGCTATATCTTTCCATGGGATTTCAGGAGATTGGTGAACAGGATGATGATATCAACGCGGTAATTAAACTATAGAAAATACGCTGGTGTACTTTTAGGCGTACTTAGCTTGAAAAGTGTACTTTTGGGCGTACTTAGACATTAAAGCACGGTAATTTTGATAGAATTGCCGTGCTTTGTTTTTTGTGCTAAAATGACAGAGTAGCCGAGGCCCCAAACCTTTCTGCTCTGCTGGATGATAATTGGAAACAAAAAGACAAATCGGTATTTGTCTATAGATCACGGTCTATTTTTCTCATTTCATAGAGGAGGTCAGTTTTCATGAATCAGCTGTTGTCAAAACTCGGTGCAGCCATTGTGACGATTTCCGTATTTCTTTTCGCAGTATTCATCATCTGTGATTTTTCCTTTGGCTCATACTTTGTATGCATGTTCCTGCCGATCGGTTATATCATGATGTCCACAGGTTTCCAGCATGAGAGCGCTGAGAGTACGAGGGTATCAGCAAACATTGGCCTGATCTTGGCAGCAGTCTATGCCGTTCTGATTCTTTTGGTGTATTATGCGCAAACGACTACAGTCCGGCTGGAAGAACTGAACGATCAAGCCGCAAGAGTTTTGAACTATCAGAATGGCGGACTACTGTTTAATTATGACCTGCTGGGCTATGGCATGATGGCGCTTTCTACCTTTTTCATCGGTCTTTCGATTCAGCCAGAGAACAATTCAGATCTGTGGTTGAAATGGCTGATGATCGTCCACGGGGTTTTCTTTCTAAGTTGCTTTATCCTGCCGATGACCGGGATGTTCACACATATGGCAGATGGCGGCAACGGGAATGGAGGGGATATAGCGTTGCTGTTTTGGTGCGTGTATTTTATCCCCGTCGGAATACTGGCATATAAGCATTTCAGCTATGGAAAAGGAGTGTGATTGCACAATATGCCGGTTATTAGCCGCACAACTTCCAGTTTGCCAGAACACCCCTATCGTTCATTTTGCACCCCCTTTGACATTTGCACCCCCCTAAAACGAAATGCACCCCCCTGAACAGGCGGTGCACCCCCCTAAGCGTTTTTCTATCAAAACGCAGTACATTTTCCAAAAAATGCAGACACGGCTTGCCGTGCCTGTATTTTTTAGATTATATGAGGAGTCGAACCGTCGCGACCGACTCCCCCCCATCTCCACTAAAAACAAAAGACACACATTGGGGCACCCTCCGTAACGAAGCTGTTTTGAGGCGGCAATCACCGGCTCAAAAGGATATAAAGCCGGCGCGACCGCTGCGCGACAGCTCGGGACGCCTCTGTGCAACGATTCAGGCAAAAATGACCGGTACCAGGAAAAAGCCAAGCATGTTGCTGACAAAATGCGGAATAAAACTGATCAGGCAGTTTCCGGTCTTGCGATACAGAATCGCAAAAAGGATCGCGTCGATAAAGATTCCGGCAAGGTCCCGCGCAACGATCCCGGCAGGGCCTGCGGCATAGTGCGCTGCGGCAAAGATTACAGCCCCGGCAATAGCCACCGGCCAGAACGAAAAGCGCTTCATGCCCTTCCCCACAAAAAACGCGCGGAATTCGATCTCTTCTCCGAGAACGGAAACGATCTGATTGAACAGCAGCAGGGGAAGCTGGTCAAGACCGGGCACATTGATCCGTCCCAGCACGTGATCTATATAGGCACGGCCAAATACCGCCTTGCTCAGAAGCATTTCGGCAGGGGACAATAGGATCATGAAAAGGATCAACGGAATCACTCCCGGCTTTTTCAGATCGGAAAAGAAACGTTTGAAACTGAGCCCGGATTCGGAATCAGGGGTTTTTTCAATGCCTTCGATGATAAAGAAACACGCCAGGCCCGCAATGTGGATCACAGCGGCAGCAATCATGGAGGATGTGGCTGCTTTGACCGCAACCGCAATGATCATAACAGCCATTCCGAGGATTGTGAGAATTACGCTTTTGTCAGTTTTATGGATTGCTTTCATTGTCTTCCTCCTGTTCCGCAGCAAGTACCGCGCCGCTCCATGTCCGTTCCAGATGCTCCGCAATCAGCTTCTCGTCGAATTCCAGATGGTTATTGGCAATGAGACTGGCGTATCCGTGAGCAAACAGCGCAACGGTTATAAATACATCTCTGGATTTTTCCATGCTCAGTCCCGCGCCCTCCTGCATGGCTGCAAGGACCGGAGCCAGTCCCTCGGAGTCCACCATTTCCAGCAAATTATTTTCCTCCGCATATCCGGATTGAAACAGAAAGCGAAATAGCTGCGGTTCCTCCACGGCAAAGCGGATGTAGTTCAAGCCGATCCCAAGGATCGGATCCTGTTCCGGCGGAATCGTCATCAAAAATACTGAATGAAGATGATCGACCTGAGCGTAGGCTGCCCGTTTCATGGCGTCAATGGTTGAAAAATGATACATGACCGGCTGCGTGGAACAGTGCAGCTGCTCGGAGACCGTCCTGGCGTTGATGTTTTCATGTCCGCTTTGTCTTGCAACTTCAACGGCTGCCTGAATGATCATGTCTTTCGTGATCCTTGTTTTTGGCGGCACGCATGCTTCCTCCTCCCATATTATAATTATCGTTATGTAACGATAATTATAATACGGGCTTTTCCGTGCTTTGTCAATGCAAACATCAAAAAGACACCCTGTTTTTCCGAGCGCCTTAATTCAAAGAGGCCAAAGGGAGGCAGCTTCCTTACGAAGCGCCTCCCTTGCGTGTGTCTTTTATTTTTAATCCGTTGGGAGTCGAACCGTCGCGGTATTGAACGGGCTTCCTGTGGAAGGCCGGACCCGCGACCGACCAAGCCCGCAGGCGCGACCGACTCTCCCCCCCATCTCCACTCGAGGCGGAACAGACGAACCGCTATCCAAACTTTGTTTTAGCGGTTCTGAAGTTCACGTTTTGTATGATTTTTGAGGCGAAAATCCTTGAAATGTTCGATGTAGAGCGGTTGGACATCACTTTTTCAACTATCAGGGCTTGGATTCTAAAAAGATATGGAGTTATTGTAAGCAATTCATCGATTAGTCAGGTTAAGGAAAAGTGCGGTATAGATGAGTTCAAGCTTGATATGAAACTCGAATGTGAATGTGAGAATCTTACGGAAAAAGAACAATATGTACTAATGGCATTAAAGCATTTTAAGGTCATCAAATGAAAAAGAAAACCGGCAAACGGGATTTTACCTGTCTGCCGGTTTTCTTTTGCATAATTGAGATATAAAATGCCACAAACGCCACAAATGTCACAAGAACTCCGATGTAAATTTTTTATTCTATCTGCGTGTGAGGATCACCAGATCCAGTAGGTTTTCTTCTCCTCACACGCATGGGTAATACGATGAATCCATTTTCATCTCTGTGAACACCCGGATTCTTCTGCGATAAGGCTTGGAACATCTTGTCCTTGAAGTCGTTTTCCATTTCTTCTGGCGTCATTTTCTTTTTGCTGTTATCTTCCATAATCTGTATTCCTTTCTTTTGAAGAGTTTAGTTTACAAATAACTAATCTGTCAAATGCGATACTGATTCTTGAGAGCCTCAATGGTACGGGTCAGCGTTGTGGTATTGCCGGCACCCGGCGAAGACATCAGGTTCAGAAGAAAGACGCCCTTTTTGTGAAGCTCCTCGCGAAGTAGATCTGCCTCCCGGTCGTTGTCTTCGTAGACACTTTTTTTAATCTCTATGATACGGATTGATTCGTCTGACATGATTTTGTATCCTTTCTAGTTCTATGATGCAGATGTCTGATAGAATAACCCGTCTATAGTATACACAATCAAAAAAACTTGTAACCTTTTCCCCGGAATGATGTCATATAATATGTAAGGCAAAAAGGAGGTGAAGCAGGTGACTGATGAACAGATCATCGACCTTATGACTGCGCGGAACGAACAGGCGCTGACTGAGGTCGAGACCAAATACAGCCGCCTTTGCGAGAGCATCACAAGGCGTATTTTAGGTGATGAGGAGGATGCCAAAGAGTGTGTCAACGATACTCTGATGGCACTATGGAATGCGATTCCGCCCAACAGGCCGAAGAGCCTGGGAGCCTATGCGGCTAAGATCGCCCGCAATCTGGCATTGAATCGATACAAGTCTGCCAATGCGAAAAAGAGAAGGAGCAATGCAGTAGCTGTTTCGCTGGAGGAACTGGCAGAGTGTCTGCCTGATGGCCGGGATACGACGCCGGATACAGCTGCGGCAGCGTTTGTCGGAGAGGTGATCAACGCGTTTGTGGCAGGGCTTCCCAAGAGGGAGAGAGTCTTGTTTGTAAGGCGGTATTTTTACCTGGATTCCGTAAGGCAGGCTGCCGGCTATGCGCAGATGACGGAAGGCAACGCGAAGACGACGCTGTACAGATTACGGCAGTCGTTAAAGAAAGCATTACAGAAAGAGGGATTACTATGAAGAAGATGGAATTACTGGAGGGAATCGGGGAAATGGATGAAGCGTGGATTGCGGAGGCCGCTCGGCCTGTGAAAAGGATCGGTATGAAACGGCATCTGCTTCGGGTGGCTGCGGCAATGGCAGCCGTATTGGCGATCAGTGTCATTATTCCGAACCTGAACGCAGAGGCTGCGTATGCAACGCAGAGGCTGCCGGTGGTGGGCAGCTTTTTTAAGGCGGTCACCTTCCGTCAGTACAGCTATTATGACGCGAAGCATGAGGCAAATGTAGAGCAGCCTGTCATTGAAAATGCTGACGAAGCCGTCAATAAGGATATAGATCAGGCGGTGACGCGGGCCATTGATGACTTCAAGCAGGCAGCCGCAGGAGATGGCTACGCAGGCATGAATGTGGACTATGAGGTGGTTTCCGAAACAGAGCAATATTACTGTCTCCGCTTGGCGTTTGAGGAGACCGCGGCCGACGGCTACGAATATTCATCGTATTACGTGCTTGACAAGAAGTCCGGTCAACAGGTGGATCTGATGACGTTTTTGGATACAGACGATAAGGTTCAGGCAGCAAATGAGGCCATCGTCCGTCAGATGAAGGATGAGATGGCAGCGGATGACAGCAGGTCTTATTTTGTGGATGATGCCGATGATTTTGAGGGCAATTTTACAACGGTTACCAAAGAAACGCAATTCTATGTCAAGGATGCCCGGACTATCGTGGTCTGCTTTGCCGAAGGTGAAGTGGCACCCTACTATATGGGAGAATGCCGATTTGAGATATCGTTGGATGCTGTAGGGAAAGGTCACTTGTAAAAGTAAATTCAACTTTGAAAGAGTAAATTGTCTGTTATTTTTGGACCGAAATCTCACCATCTTTCTTTATAATTTTGAACGCCCGCCTGCAGAGATCACAGAGAAATACATGCTGGCGCCTGATTATGACGAAAGACTTGGCGGAGAACTCTCACATATCGTCGTCATGCAGCATGTGACAGAGGAACGGTTGCAGGGATTTCTTGATGATCTTTCTGCCTTCCTTGCTGAGAGCATAGCGGACGCCGCATGAAACGGGATGGCCGCTCAGAATAAAGAGTATAAGCGGCAGCAAAAACAAAAGACACACTTTGCGTGTGTCTTTTTGCTTATTCCTTATTGCTTCACCTTTTGTCGCGATCAATGAACTCGAGCGCAACGACGGAGACGATCACGAACACGATGAGGAGAGCGGCCAGCATGATCCAGTTGAAAATGACGTTCCCTGCCTCGGCGGCATATTCGGGAATCCCGTTCTGTTGCCCCGCCCACAGAAGGAAGTCGTCGCGGTATCCGTTTTTCTCCATTTCCACAAGCAGATCCTTGAGCGGAGTATAGCCTTCTATGTCTATGTTCTCGAACTTCACGAGCATGTTCCACAGCGCGACCATGGGCTGCTCGTTATAGCGCCCGATGCTGCAGAGGCTGTTCATGCCCCAGTACGAGATCGTCAGGTACTTCACTTTATCGGCAAAGCCGGAAAGATGAAAAAAGGATCCGGAGAATATAAGCTGAAAGATCAGCAGGAAGGGCATGGCAGTCATGGCCGTCGTGGTGTTGCGCACGATGCTCGAGACCATCAGCGCCATCATGTCGGCCGTGTAGGTGATCAGAAAGATGGTGATGCCCGTGTCGAGCATGCCCCAGCTGGTAACAACTCCTTCCGCAGGGATGGTGACTCCCGCGACACTGCACACGGCGAGAGTTATGGCAGTCTGCGCGACGCAGAGCAATAACTGATAGATCATCTGAGCAAATATATACGCGCCCATTTGAAGGCCGGAACGGTGCTCGCGCTTTATGATCTCGCGCTCGCGGCAGACCGATTGGATGGAATTGAAAAAGCCGTTCCAGATACTGACGCACACGAGGGCGAAAACGCCCATTTGTGTGCCCTCCTGGGTCTTGAATATGTTCGTTCCGACGACGAAGGTGACCAGAGCGGCGATGAGCGCTCCCAGCGGCAGAACCTTCCAGTCGTTCTGGAAGACGAACATACGGAGGAATTTGCCGAGATATATGCGGCTTTGCGTAAGCCCTCCGTTATGACGGATCCTTTTGGTCATGCCGTGACGCCTCCTTCCGAAGCAGCCAGCGCTGCATAGCTGGCGATAAAGTGGTCGGCCAGGCCGTCGCCGCCCTCTTCCTTACGGTTTACGCTCATCACGATGCCTTCCATACTGTCCTTGCCGAAAAACTCACGCGCTTCCTGCGGACTGCCGTAAAAGGCCAGACGGCCGACACGGCCTGAATCTCTTGCAAGTACGATTACTTTGTCGAACAGATCGATAACGCGGTCGGGCGTATGGGTGATAACGATGACTATCTTCCCCTCGTCCGCAATCTCGCGAAGCTTGGTGAAGATCTCGCGGGCGATCACACCGTCGAGCCCGGAGTCGGGCTCATCGAGCACAAACAGCTCGGGATCGGAAACAAGCTCCATTGCGATGGAGATCCTCCTCAGCTGCCCGCCGGACTTCTTTGTTACAAGGCCTTCCGCGCCTGCGCTCAGACCCAGCAGATCGAGCACCTCATGTACTCTGTTCCTGCGCGCCCGTATCTTTGTTCCGCGCGGCAGCCGCAGCAACGCCGCGTCATCCACCGTACGGATCACGGTGTCGTTCCCGCGTATCAGGTTTTTCTGAGGAACAAAGCCGATCCGGTACTTCATCCGTTTGTAGTCCCGGTATATGTCTGCTCCGTTGAGCGTCATCCTGGCCTTCGCTTTCTCGTAACCGATGATGGCGTTTACGAGCGTTGTCTTGCCTGAGCCTGAGCCGCCAAGCAGCATAACAAGCGAGCCGTTGGGGATGTCCAGAGAGATGTCTTTGAGAAGGTAACGCTTTTTCAGAAAGTCTTTAGCGGTGCGCTCATACAGGTCCACACTCAGCCCCGTTTCGCTTGCAGTAAGGGAATGAACGCCCTCAGCGCCTGCAATCTCCGCGGGTGATGTGCCAGCCACCCATTCCTCCTGAATTGGGAGATCTTTCGGCTGGTATTGCTTGCCGAATCCCAGTATCAGTACAGGGATCCATTCTGCGATCAGCCAGAGGAGTATCCAGCGCGTTTTCAGTCCGAACACGCGAATGAGACGAATGAAAAAGCGGATCCGGTAGACATAGAGCATCACTATCAGGATGAGCACCGCTAGGTCCAACGCTACGGAGAGATTTTCGTTTTGAATTGTATAGTTGGAAGTCACGAGGTAAAAAATGTCGATCAGGATCTCCACGACGCCGCATACGATCCCCTCCCTGGCCATATCGAGGCTGTTTCCCAGCGCCATGTATCGCAGGCCGGGTACCCAGGCCATCCAGCGGTGTTTCCAGTTCAGTTTTTCCGACAGCTTCCATAAACCGATAGAGAACAGCGCCCAAAGGAAGATCGATCTCAGCTGACTGCTTAAATAGGTTTGAAACACAGCCATACAAAAACCACCTTTGATATTAAAAAGTATTGATTACTTTGCTTAATGTATCATAAACAAACGACTTTTCCAATTCATTTTTTACCGATCGCATCCCCGCCGGATGCAGCTGCTGCCTTCTTACAAATAATAATCTGTTACTTTAAATCAGTACTTGCATAAAATGATTTTTCGTGGTAATTAATTAAATAAGGATGGATTTGATCCGAAAACTGAAAATGTATTAGGAAAGGAGAAACGATAATGGCCAGAAGATATGATGCCGTGGTGATCGGCGCCGGAAACGGCGGACTGACCGCTGCGGCAACAATGGCGAAAGCCGGAAAAAGCGTATTGCTGCTGGAACAGCACAACACGCCCGGCGGTTTCGCGACAAGCTTTGTTCGCGGGCGATTTGAATTTGAGCCGTCTCTGCATGAGATGTGCGAGTTCGGTTCGGAGCAGGAGCCCGCAAGTGTAAGGGAGCTGTTTGACGAACTGGGGATCAAACTTGACTGGCATCTTGTACCTGAGGCGTACAGGATGGTCCTGCTGAACGACCCCGATGTGAAGGACGTGACAATGCCTTTTGGAGTGGAGGCATACACGGAAGCTGTAGAGAAGGCGGCCCCGGGGTCTCTCCCGAGCATGAAAAAGTTCCTTGCACTGTGCAGCGACATCAACGATGCGCTCAATTACATGTCCTCTTCGGGCGGTCATCCTGACCCGAAAGTCATGCAGAAGGACTATGCCAATTTCCTCAAATGCGCTCCGTATTCCACAAACAAAGTCCTCGATGTTATCGGGATGCCCGTAAAGACCCGCAAGATCATCGAGGCGTATTGGTGCTATATGGGCGTGGACTGCGACCATTTCCCGTTCTATGCCTACGCGATCATGCTCTGGAAGTATCTGACTACGGGAGGATACATTCCACACAAGCGGACCCACAGCATATCTCTTGCGCTTTCCAACCGCATTCTGGAGCTCGGCGGGGATATTTGGTGCAGCACGAAAGCCACCAGGATCTTAATGAAAGACGGAAAGCCCTGCGGAGTGCGTACGACCCACGGAGACGTAGAGACCGAGCATGTCATCTGCGACTGTTCTCCGAATGCGGTATTCGGGGATATGATGGACGACAGTGAACTTACTTCCGCCCAGCGCAGAGCCATCAATGCCAGGGAGATCGGTATGAGAGGCTTCGTCGTATACGTCGGACTCAACAAACCGATGGAGGAGCTCGGACTCGACGCTTACAGCTATTTCATCTACGACAATATGGATACCGTCGACCAAGTGAAGTGTGTCAACAGCTTTGAAAAGAACCATATCCAGGCGAGCATATGCCTGAATGCTGCGATTCCGGACTGCTCGCCTCCGGGAACGACGATAATGAGCTTCACCACTTTCTTCGGCGCGGATCTCTGGGACAATATCGCCCCCGAGGATTACGTGAAAACAAAGCGCGCGGTGGCAGACCAGATCTTTGAGGATTTTGCAAAAGCCACAGGCGTCGATGTCAGACCGTACATAGAAGAGATCGAGATCGCGACCCCCGCGACTCTGGCGCGCTATACCCTGAACCCCAAAGGCGCGATGTATGCCTACGCCAATTCGGACTGGGACAGTATGCTTGCAAGGCTCATGATGATGAAAGAGGACGAGATCATCCCCGGAATAAGGTTTGCAGGAGGATACGGCCCGCGCGTTTACGGTTACAACTCCACCTACAACTGCGGAAATATGACGGCAAAGCTCACTCTGGCCGATATGAAAGGAGAGGTCTGAAATGTCTGATTACAATTTTAAAGTAAAGATAATCGGCCTTCTTGACATGCTGGCGTTCAAGGCGATTGTGCCGAAAAGAAAAGCCATCCTGGACGCAGGTCCTGACAAAAAGATAACCGGAATCTACGGGGCCAATCTGCTGGCAGCAAAGCTCCATCCCAAAAAGCAGGAGATGAAGATCTCGGAGATAACAGATATCCCCGGTGCAGACGCAAAGCACTATATACTTAAAGGAAATGAGCTTGCTGTATTCCGGGCCGGGCAGTATATCGCCGTGGATCTGAACATCGGCGGGAGCGTTCTCTCGAGAGCTTATACACTCTGCTCCGATCCGCTCAAGGCAAAAGAGGGAGTATATGAGCTCGCAATAAAGCGCACTGAAGACGGCTTTGCCTCTGCGTGGATACTCGACAACTGGAAGGTCGGGGATACGGTCACCGCTTCCGGTCCTGAGGGATTCTGTTACTATGAGAGCCTGAGAGATGAACCGCGCGTAATTGGTGTTGCGGGCGGAAGCGGTATCACTCCGCTATTGTCCATGGCCAGAGCGATCGCTTCGGGAGCCGAGGACTTTGATCTGACGATCTTGTACGGCAGCAGGACCGAGGACTCGATAATGCTGAAAGAGGAACTCGACGGACTTGTTGCCTCATCGGACAGGATAAAAGTCATATATATATTGTCGGAGGAAGAAAAGGAAGGCTACGAGCACGGCTTTATTACCGCGGAACTGATAAAGAAATACGCTCCGGAAGGACCATACAGCGTGTTTATGTGCGGGCCTGACGCAATGTACAGTTTTGTCGGAAAGGAATGTGAAAAGCTCGGCCTGGATAAAAAGCACGTCAGAAAGGAAGCAACTCCTGCCCCCGCCTCACCGGCAGTATTCCCGGATTATCCCGGAAATATAGAGAAAGAATTCACTCTCACGCTGAAAATATACGGTGAAGAGCTGAAAGTTCTGATGAAAGCTCAAGAGAGCGTTCTGACTGCTCTTGACAGAGCCGGGATCAAGGCAAACGCCCATTGCAGAGGCGGCGAATGCGGATTCTGCCGCACAAAGCTCCTGTCAGGAGAATACTTCATCCCTGCACAGTTTGACAAACGCAGAATGGCAGATGATGAGGGCGGCTATATCCACCCCTGCTGTACGTATCCGCTTTCGGATATGTCGCTGCTCCTCTGGCACGAATAAAACAATATGAGATAAAATACAGACACATAACGTATGTGTCTGTATTCTTTTTTCAGCCAACCAGGCCGGCACGAACCGCAAAATTCTTATTGATCAAATTCTGTTCTTGCAATTCGGCCTTTTTGGTGGTAAGTAATAAGCGATATATATTGTCGGAAGGCAGATGACGTCCGGCAGTATGTTCAATCAGATAATAAAAGGCTGATAAAGATTATGACGTTAAATGAACTGAAGGTCGGGAGCTCCGCCAGGATCGATTCCGTAGGCGGTGAAGGAGCTTTAAGACAGCATTTTCTGGATATGGGGGTCATCCCCGGGGCAGAGCTTAAACTGGTCAAGCTCGCGCCGATGGGCGATCCGATGGAACTTCGGATCCGGGGCTATGAGCTTACTCTGCGACTGGCTGATGCCGAAAAGATCGGCATTACAGAGATCGAAAAAAGTGAGGCTGTCTCTGAAACCGGAGCCCAGCGCAGTAAAAGAGAACATCCTGCTCTGGGCGAGCCCGGAATACACCATGTAAAAGGGGAGACAGAGCCTCTGCCGGACAGCCACGTGCTGACCTTTGCCCTGGTCGGAAACCAGAACAGCGGAAAGACCACACTCTTCAACCAGCTGACCGGCGCGAACCAGCATGTGGGCAATTTCCCCGGAGTCACAGTCGACCGGAAGGACGGTTCCATACGCGGGCATGTAAATACATGCATCACCGATCTGCCGGGCATCTATTCCATGTCTCCGTATTCGGGTGAGGAAGTGGTCTCCCGCAATTTTGTGCTCGACGAAAAGCCTGATGCTGTTATAAACATTATTGACGTCACAAGTATCGAACGCAGCCTTTATCTTACGATGCAGCTGCTTGAGATGGACAGGCCGATGGTGGTCGCACTCAATATGATGGATGAGCTGACCGGCAACGGAGGCTCTATAGATATCAACACTTTGGAGGAGATGCTCGGAGTTCCGGTGGTCCCCATCTCCGCAGCGAAGAATCAGGGCGTGGAGGAGCTGATCACACACGCTCTGCATATAGCAAAATACCAGGAAAAGCCTGTCAGACAGGACTTCTGCTCCAATGAGGACCACGGCGGAGCCGTCCACCGCTGCCTGCACGCGGTTCAGACTCTCATCGAGGACCATGTACAGAGAGCGGATTTACCTCTGCGCTTTGCAGCAGCCAAAGCCATTGAAGGAGACTCTATGGTTCTGGAGCAGCTGGGTCTTGACAAAAATGAGCTGGAGATGCTGGAGCACATCACTCTTCAGATGGAGACGGAACGAGGGCTTGACCGCAACGCCTCTATTGCAGACATGCGCTTCTCATTTATTGAAAAGGTCTGCAGTGCCTGCGTGACAAAACCGCATGAGAGCAAAGAGCATATACGCTCCGGCCGGATAGACAATCTCCTGACAGGAAAATGGACAGCTCTGCCCATTTTTATCCTCATCATGTCCGCCGTATTCTATCTCACTTTCAATGTGATCGGTGCTTTTCTTCAGGAACTGCTGGAAAAAGGCGTCGGGGTCCTGACAGAATGGGTGGATGCAGCGCTTACTGCCGGAAATGTCAATGCCGCCATTCACAGCCTGATCATTGACGGCATCTTTGAAGGCGTCGGTAGCGTGCTCAGCTTTATACCTATCGTTGTCATTATGTTCTTTTTCCTCTCTCTTCTTGAGGACAGCGGATATATCGCCCGTGTGGCCTTCGTTATGGACAAGCTTCTGCGAAAGATCGGCCTCTCGGGCCGGAGCATCGTTCCTCTGCTTATAGGTTTCGGATGCTCAGTCCCTGCAGTAATGGCCACGCGCACCTTGCCCAGTGAGCGCGACCGCAGGATGACGATACTCCTGACCCCGTTCATGAGCTGTACCGCAAAGCTCCCGATATACGCTTTCTTTGTAAACGCCTTCTTTCCCGCACGCGGAGGTCTAATAATGAGCGGACTTTACGTACTGGGAATCGTATGCGGGATCCTGATCGCTTTTCTATATAAGGGGACCATGTTCAAGGGAGAGGCCGTGCCTTTCGTGATGGAGCTTCCGAACTACCGTCTGCCGAGCGTTCGGTCCACGCTCCAGCTGATGTGGGAAAAAGCAAAGGACTTCCTGCAGAGGGCATTCTCGGTTATTCTGATAGCCACTATGGTGGTCTGGTTCCTGCAGAGCTTTGATCTGAGGTTCAACCTCGTTGAGGATTCATCCCAGAGCATTATGGCGGCAGTAGCAGGTGTGCTTGTCCCACTGTTCAGGCCTATAGGCCTCGGCGACTGGCGGATAGTTACGTCTCTGATCTCAGGCTTCATGGCAAAGGAAAGCGTTGTTTCAGTCCTGGAGGTGCTCTTCGGTACCCAGGGCGGAGTGGCCGCCGTTATGACTCCGGGGACTGCCGGATCGCTTCTTATCTTCAGCCTGCTGTATACCCCTTGCGTGGCGGCCATTGCCTCGATCAGGCGCGAGATGGGCCGTTCCTGGGCTGCAGGCGTCGCTGTCTGGCAGTGTGTTATAGCATGGATCGCCGCATTTCTCTTCCATCTGCTTCCGATAGTATAAGGAGGACAGCGGGATGAATCTTCTGGATCTTTTGCTGCTGGTGATTATCGCCGCAGTTTTCGTTGCCGCGCTGCTTCTTACAAGACACAGCAGAAAAAGCGGGGCAGGCTCCTGTTGCGGCTGCAGCTGTGATTCCTGCGAAGGCTGCGTTTCCTCGGAACATAAGACAGATAGAATAAAGTAACGGTACATCTTTATGGATATTTCTGCAGAGAAGGTGCAGGAATGAAGAAGGGGATAAGGAGGTCAGACGCCAATGTTCGAACTGGTTCAGATTACTGAGAACTGCTATTATATCCAAAGCCCCGCAAAGATCGGGCTTGTCAAGCTGAACGGGCAGGACGTTTGCCTGATAGACAGCGGGAACGATAAAGACGCGGGAAGAAAAATACGTCAGCATCTCGACGCCAACGGTTGGAATCTTACAGCCATATACAACACCCACTCGAATGCGGACCATATTGGCGGCAACAGATATCTTCAGGCTCAGACCGGGTGCAGCATTTATGCTCCCGGAATCGACTGCGCCTTTACCCGCCATACGGTCCTGGAGCCTTCTTTCCTCTACGGAGGTTATCCCTGCAAAGATCTCCGTCACAAGTTTCTTATGGCCCAGGACAGCGATGCGCAGGAACTGACCCGGGAGTGTATGCCTGAAGGCTTTGATATCATTCCTTTGCCCGGTCATTTCTTCGATATGGTTGGATTCAGGACTCCCGATGATGTTGTCTATCTGGCTGACTGTCTTTCCAGCAAAGAAACTCTCGATAAATATCAGATCGGTTTCATCTACGATATCGGTGCCTATCTGGATACTCTGGAGAAGGTAAAGACTATGCAGGCGAGAGCCTTTGTGCCTTCCCACGCTGCCTGCTCCGAGGATGTGACAGAACTTGCGCAGTATAACATTGACAAAGTGTTGGAGATTGCAGATAAGATCGCGGAGATCTGCAGGGAACCGCTCTGTTTTGAGAGTATCCTTCAGAGGCTCTTTTCCGATTACGGGCTCTCGATGAATTTTGAGCAGTATGTACTGGTGGGCAGTACCGTACGCTCCTATCTCGCCTGGCTAAAGGATACCGGCAAAGTGAAGGTCCTGTTCGAAAACAGCATGCTGCTGTGGGAACGCGCGTAACTGCTTTACAGCTTTTTCGGCTAATAGTTTGTACACAAACAAAAGGAATAATATGAAAAAGATCATTTTGGCACCGGACTCATTCAAGGGTACGCTTTCAGCTGATGAAGTATGTGCCATAGTAAAAGCCGAGATCGAAAAACTTGACCCCTCTGCCGAAGTGATATCCATTCCCATGTCGGACGGCGGGGAAGGAATGGTGTTCTCGTACCTGCTAAGTTTTGGAGGAGAAGAGAGATCGGCACTTGTCTGCGGGCCTGAAGGTACGCCTGTCAGCTGCCCTTACGGAATCTTGCCCGATGGAACTGCAGTCGTGGAGATGGCAGGCTGCGCGGGGCTTCCTCAGATGATCCATGGCCTCGACCCTTTAGGAGCCACTACCCGTGGTCTTGGAGAGCTTTTGCGTCTTCTGGAATCTGAGGGAGTGAAAAAGGTCCTTCTCGGTCTTGGAGGAAGCGCTACCAACGATTGCGGTATCGGCATGGCCGGAGCCCTGGGCTGGATATTTCTTGATAAAGACAATAATAAACTCGAACCGTATGCCTATAACCTGGACAAAGTGGAGAAGATAGTTCCGCCCAAGCATCCGCTTACTCTTCAGATTACAGCGGCATGCGATGTTAAAAATCCGCTGTGCGGGCAGGATGGAGCAACGGCAGTCTTTGGCCCTCAGAAAGGTCTGAAGATTGAACAGATATTGCCCCATGACGAAGCCATGTCTCATTTTGCGGATGTTATAAGGCGCGAATTGGGATCGGATGTAAAAGATTTGCCCGGAGCGGGGGCAGCAGGCGGACTCGGGGCAGGAGTGACGGCATTTTGCGACGCTGAACTTAAGCCCGGAATAAGTATGCTTCTGGACGCTGCACACTTTGATGATCTTATAAAGAATGCCGACCTTGTTATTACAGGCGAAGGCCGGCTGGACTGGCAGAGCGCAGAAGGAAAGGTCCCCTCGGGAGTGGGCGAGCGCTGCGCCTTATCGGGAGTCCTATGTATAGCACTTTGCGGATGCCTCGGAAGAGATGCTCAAAAGATCCTCGGGCACGGCGTAAGCGCGTATTATCCCGCATCCGAGCCCGGGCGGAGCATGGAAGAACTGAAAAAGACTTGCCGTGGAGATCTCTCGTCTCTTGCCGCCCGTGTTTTGAAACCGTATCTGCAATAACGGATATTCCGGAGAATATGAAGATATCATAAAAGCAGAAACAGTTGAACTGTGTCTGCTTTTTTATACAAAGAGAATTAAAATGTAAGTATAATGTGAAAACTGTTGTGCAGTTTACATAAAATTTTGACCGTATTTTTGTATACTATTCACAAAAAATAACTTTCTATAAGATACATAATTGACATATTACATAAATTATGTTATCTTTACTCTTGCCACTGATGTAACCAGCTTGTAAGACGCCTTAAATGCGGTAGTGCTGCTGTAGTTTAAGTGGCTTTTTTATGCCCTTTTCTAAAAGAAGATCGCGCCGGGGGTATAGATGTATTTCGCGATCAGTCCGAGTATAAGCAAATGTACCGGATAGAAGAAATAATACCCTATCTGAAGAGGCTTTGTTTTTATAAAGCCTCTTTCTCCGTTATAGAGGAGCATAAGGATGAATCCCGGGAAAGCCCAGAGCTCAAACGGGTTTTCATAGCCCAGCACGAAAAAGGCGAGAAGCATTGCGTAGTATTTCCACTTGCCTCTCAGCAGGCAGAAGAATAACACAACAAGCACCCCTGTTCCGCCATAATCGGTATTGAAAGTCCAGGCAAGCTTATAAATGATATATGAGACCGAGGCTGCAATTACGGCAAAACCTGCATATACAAGAACTTTTCTGAACGTAACGGGGCTTTTTCCTTCTTCACTCCGGGCAGCGCCACCCTTTGCGAGAGCATCGGCTTTTGACTTTATATATGTGATTACTGCCGAAGCGATATAACCGAATAGCAGGGTAAAAATAACATTCTGGTATTCAAAAGCATATCTGTCCAGCTGGCCGTTCATAAGATCGAAGGGAGCTTCCGCGATAATGGCAAAAAGGAAGAGCCTCAGCAGATATTTCCATTTGTTGCGGCTGTACTGAAGGCCCTCGCCCATAAGAAAACAGAAGATCGGGAAGGCTGTTCTTCCGATCGTTCGGAATATCCAGTAAACATTATTGTCAGCGATTAGGCCTGCTGCGCCTATATGGTCTATGAGCATAGTTATGCAGGCAACTGTTTTTAAAATAGATCCGCTGATTATCTTTAATCTGTTTTCCATTAGACCGTTCCGTTCCCTTTAGCGTCCAAAGTATTCTATCATGGGGAGAAATTCAAATCAACAGAAGAGTTTTTCGGAAAAACTCATCTTAACAGATATTTAATGGATTTTTAAAAATAATGTGCTATAATCACTTACTATGAAAAAGAACTATTTGAAAAATATATTATTATTTGTACTCTGTGCAGTGATTCTTGCAGGAGCTGTGTCCGTTCCTGCCTTCGCGGAGGATACGGAGCCCGCAGAGGAGGAGAATTCGATCTCCTATGAGGAGATAAACGCAAAGCTCACTGAGATCGCTCTGAGGCGTGAGAAACTGAGTTCAACGGTTGGAGATCTTCAGGAAAAAATAGCAACTTTAAAGGGAGATCAGGAGACGATCCTGGAGCAGAAGGTCCTGCTCGATGAGAGAGATTCCTATCTAAACGAGCAGATCTCTTTGAACAACGATATGGTCGATCTCTACAAGGAGATGATCGCGGAAAAGAGCCTGGAAGTCGATGCAGCAAAGGCGAAAGAGGACGAACAGCTCAGGAGATATCGCAAAAGAGTTCGTTCGATGGAAGAGAACGGCAGTTACGACTATCTGGGCCTCATCCTCCAGAGCTCTGATCTTGCGGATCTTCTGACTGCACTTGATGACATCGGCGAGGTAATGGACAGCGATAAGCGTCTCCAGAAGGCGTATATCGAAGCCCGCAAGGAGACCGAAGAGGTCAAGGCCGAGTATGAACAGGTCAAAGCAGAGTGTGAGGCAAAGATCCAGACACTGGAGAGCGAACAGTCTCAGCTTCAGGAAAAAATGCAGGAGGCATATCAGCTCTTTGCTGCGCTCGCCGAGGATGTAGAGCTCTATCATGACCAATGGGTCGCTTTAGTAGCACGACAGGCCGCAGAGAGAGCTGCTTTGCAGGCAATGGTCGCAGCTAACAACTCAAATACCTCGACCGGCACTGCCTCATCTACAGGAGTTGTAGGAACGGGCAGCCTTATCTGGCCTGTCAGCTCCACCAGAATAACATCCGAGTTCGGGCTCAGGAATGCCCCGACTGCCGGCGCTTCATCAGATCACCAGGGAATCGATATCGATGCATTTGCCGATCCGAACCAGGCCGTAAGTGCCGCTGATACCGGTACGGTAACCTATGCAGGTTACAGCAGCGGATACGGGAATTATGTCGTGATCGACCACGGAAACGGCACCAGCACGTTGTACGCCCACCTGAGTTCATCAAATGTAAGTACCGGGCAGACAGTCTCTCAGGGAGAGCAGATAGGAAACACCGGACACACCGGAATAGCGACCGGAGACCATCTTCATTTCGAAGTAATGCAGAACGGAGAAAATGTGGACCCGATGTCGTATTTCGATTCAAGCACTGTCGAATACTATCACTGATGAAAAATACAAGCGAGGTATAGACTATGGACAGAAACAGCAAGAATCTCAGGACACTAAGCACTCTGTTTATTATTATAGCACTCTGCAATATAGCGACCTTTGCTCTGGCACTGTTGTTGAGGACAGAGGTAATAACACAGCTTCTCAAGGCGGAGCGCGGAATAATCTATATCATAATCGCTGCTGTTGCCTGCTCACTTATCTCCGTTATCGAGATCATCATTGCTGTCAAAGGATTTCAGAAAGCGAGAGGGATGGGCGTCGGCAACGGGCATATAGGCCTTTCATGGGCGATGCTGTTTGTCACGGTCGCAAGCCTGATACTGATAGGATATGAAGTTTACCTCGGTAATCTCCAGATAGAAGTCATATGGCAGCCACTGGCAAATATTCTGATGATATATGAATTCCTCAGATTTGCCGGAATTCTTAATCATGACCGTAAAAAAGCTGCAAAGCTCGCAGCAAAAGAGGCTGAGAAGGCGGCAAAGGAAGCGGAAGCTGCTGCAAAAGAAGCCGAAAAACAGGAAACCGCACCGGTTCCGGCCGCAGAACAGAAACCCGAAGAGGTGTTGCCTGAGGAATCGGTACCCGAAGAGCCGGCTCCTATGTCTGAAGCTCCGGAAGAGCCTTCGGAATCCGTTGCAGACTCGGTGGAAAGCACTGCTTCCGGAGAGACCGGAGAGAAAAAATCCCTGTTTCAAAGAATTCTGTAACAATACAATGTCTTATCTTATAAGGCGAAAGGCGTGCTTCACTGCCTTTCGCCTGTTTGTTACCGAAATTTTACTGTTATTATCAGTTGTTTATGATATAATTATCTCTACCGAGTTATGTAAAGCAGGTTTTATATGAAGTGTGTTGAGGAGCCGATTACCGGCGAATATAAGTACAAAGGTGTCATAGTTGACGTCAGGCTCGATAAAGCCAGGCTCGTCAACGGTAAGGTGGTAAACAGAGAAGTGGTGGAGCATCCCGGCGGAGTAGGCATACTTCCCCTGGATTCGGAAGGCAACTGCTATATGGTCAGACAGTTCCGATATCCGGTCATGAAGGAAATGCTTGAGATCCCAGCAGGCAAGCTGGAAAAGGGTGAAGAACATCTCCGCTGTGCCGTGAGAGAGCTCTCTGAGGAGACAGGCTTTGAATCGGACGATCTGATATATCTGGGCAAATTCTGTACTTCCCCCGGTTTTTCGACTGAAATACTCCACGTTTATCTCGCCATGGGCCTTAGAGCGGGGAACATGCATCCCGATGAAGATGAGTTTCTGAATGTGGAAAAGTATTCTCTCAAAGAGCTTCTCCGGATGTGCATGGACGGTGAGATCGAGGACGCCAAAACCATTGTGGCGGTATTAAAGACAAGTGAATATCTGAAAGAAAACAATATACGGTAGGTATTTGTTGCAAGAGATACCAATCTGTGGTATAATCCCTTTTGTTTTGCGGACTTAAGAGCCCTGAAAGGTAACATATGGAAAAATATATAATCAACGGAGGCCTGCCTCTGCACGGCGAGGTCGAGATCAGCGGCGCTAAAAATGCTGCAGTTGCCATTATTCCGGCAGCTTTAATGGTCAATGGCGTATGCAGGATCGAGAATATGCCTCAGATCAGCGATACTGAGATGCTGCTTACGATTCTTTCTCATCTCGGTTCTAAGATAAGATATATAAACAAGTCCACAGTTGAGATAGACAGCACTTCCGTCAATTTCTCCGACGCTCCTTTCAATCTGATGCGAAAGATCAGAGCCTCGTATTATCTCATAGGCGCGATGCTCGGCAGATTCGGAATAGCCAAGACGACAATGCCCGGCGGCTGCAATTTCGGAGCAAGACCGATAGACCAGCACATAAAGGGCATGGAAGCTCTCGGAGCAAACGTAGAGGTCAGAAACGGATTTGTATACGCGGAAGCAAATGACGGCAGACTTCACGGAGCGAGGATTTATCTCGATAAAGTCAGTGTCGGCGCCACAATGAATATCATTCTGGCAGCTGTATTGGCTCAGGGCAGAACGATAATAGAAAATGCCGCCAGAGAACCGCATATCGTCGATCTGGCAAACTTCCTGAACTCGATGGGCGCCGATATAAGAGGTGCCGGCACCGATACGGTTAAGGTCAACGGGGTCGAGAGCCTTCACGGCGGTTCGTATTCAATAATTCCGGATCAGATAGAGGCCGGGACCTATATGGTAGCGGCTGCAGCAACCTGCGGAGATGTAATGGTCAAAAATGTAATTCCCAAACACCTCGAATGCATAACCGCAAAACTTCGCGAGACAGGGACCATCGTCCAGGAGTATGAAGACTGCATCATAGTTAAGGGCACCTCGTTTGTCAGACGTGCAAACATCAAGACACTGCCTTATCCGGGATTTCCTACGGATATGCAGCCTCAGATGGCAGTTTTGCTGACACAGGCAAACGGGACATCTGTGATCACGGAGGGCATTTACGATAACCGTTACAAATATGTCAACGAGCTCAGAAAAATGGGCGCGTGCATAGATGTGGACGGTAGAGTTGCAATAATAGAGGGCGGTACCGCACTGACAGGAGCCCCGGTCGCTGCCTGTGACTTAAGAGCCGGCGCAGCAATGGTCATTGCAGGTCTCTGTGCTATAGGCAGGACTGAGATAGAGGATGTAAAATACATCGAGCGGGGCTATGAAAACTTTGTAGAGAAACTCAGAGCCCTCGGAGCGGATATAACGGCCGTAAACCTTCCCGATATACCTGAAAATCAGGAGAGCATAAATCAGGCCGGTTAATAATGAGCATTAATTACGGAGCACACAATAGATGAAGTGCTCCGTTGTTTTTTATTTAATTTATGGTATAATAAAATGAATTATTATACGGGAGAAACGATATCACTTACATAAGGCTTATCTGCGCCGGGAGGCTCAGGGAAAAATACTATATCGAGGCTTTTGAAGAGTATTCCAAAAGGCTCGGAGCTTTTATAAAGTTTGAATGCGTCGAGATAAGTGAGCAGAAAACGGGAGACACTCCTTCGGCAGGGGAGATAGCGAAAGCGCTCGAAAAGGAGACACGCGATATCCTGAAGCAGATCCCGGAAGGAGCTTTTACTGTTGCTCTGTGCATAGAAGGCAAGAAGTTTTCAAGCGAGAAGCTGGCCGAACAGATAAGCGCTCTCGAGGGATCCGGCAGGTCGAAGATCTGCTTTATAATCGGCTCTTCATTCGGACTTTCTGATACAGTCAAAAACAGAGCAGATCTTAAGCTCAGCATGTCGGATATGACCTTCCCGCACCATCTGGCGAGAGTTATGCTCTCGGAACAGATATACAGGGCATATATGATCAATTCCGGCTCCAGATACCACAAGTAGTCAAAATAATATTTATACTATACTATCGCAATATGATCTTTAAGGAGGATTTTTATGGGCACTTTCATGGATGAATACAGGCGCTGGCTTGACAGCCCCGCACTGAGTGAAGCGGAGTGGAAGGAACTCGATTCCATTAGGAACGATCCGAAGGAAATCGAAGACAGATTCTTCGCACCATTGGAATTCGGCACCGCAGGTCTCAGGGGGACAATGAAGGTCGGTCTTCATAACATGAACATCCATATTATCAGGCACGCGACCCAGGCTTTTGCTAACGTGATCTGCCAGGGCGGTGAGGAAGCCAAAAAAGCCGGAATAGTCATTGCCCACGACTGCCGTATTAACGGACGCAATTTTGCTGAAGAGGCTGCCTGTGTCATGGCCGCAAACGGTATCAGGGTAAGACTCTTTGATACCCTGAGACCTACTCCGGAGCTCAGCTTTGCCGTACTGCACTATCATACCGCGGCAGGCCTTAATATCACAGCCTCCCACAATCCGAAGGAATACAACGGCTATAAGGTCTACTGGTCGGACGGGGCCCAGCTTCCGCCGAAGGAAGCTGCGGAAATAGCTCAGCAGATGCAGGAGATTGATATATTCAACGGATACAAGACCTGCAATCTCGATGAGGCGGTTGCTGACGGGAGAATAGAAATAATCGGGCGGGAAACTGATGAACTCTTCCTGGAAAAAGTCCTCGGAGAGACGATCAACGAATCCGCAATCAGAGATGTCGCCGATGATTTCAGAATAGTATATACACCGTTTCATGGCTGCGGCTACAAGCTTGTTCCGGAGACATTAAAGCGCAGAGGTCTTAAATATCTGTATCCATGTGAGGAACAGATGGTGATAGACGGAAACTTCCCGACTGTCGTAAGCCCGAATCCGGAAAATCCGGAGGGCTTCTATCTGGCGGTGGATCTTGCCAAGAAGGTCGGTTCCGATCTTATTATCGGTACAGACCCGGACTCCGACAGAATAGGCGTTCTGGCAAGAAAGGGCGATGAGTTCGTTCCAATAACCGGAAACCAGATGGGCGAGCTCCTGATAGACTATATTATTACCGCAAGAAAAGAAGCGGGATCGATGCCCGAGAATCCGGGAATCGTCTCCAGTATAGTCTCAACGCCTATGTCTGCTGCTATCTGTGAGGCAAACGGTGTTCATTTCGAACAGACCTTTACCGGCTTCAAGTTCATGGCTGAGAGAATTAACGCCTGGAGTAATGCAGGCACCTACAGATATATCTTTGCCTTTGAAGAGAGCTACGGCTATATGGTCGGCGATTTTGTGCGTGATAAGGATGCCGTAACTGCGGCAATGCTTGTAACAGAGATGGCTGCTGTATATCACAAGAAGGGGATGACCCTGCTCGATGCCGTTGAAGCGCTCTACGCGAAGTACGGCAGATATGCCGAGAAGACCATTAACCTGGTCATGCCTGGCGTTGACGGACTTAAGGATATGCAGAGCATAATGAGCAATTTAAGATCTGAACCGCCCAAGTCCATGGCTGGCGTTGATGTAGTAAGAGTCCGCGACTACAAGGACGGAAGCATCTTTGTAACGGGTCTGGGCAAGGTGGCCAAGACCGACATCTCCGGCTCTAATGTTCTGTATTTCGAGCTTGCCGATGGTACTACATTCATAGTCAGACCATCCGGAACCGAGCCCAAGATCAAAGTCTATATAATGGTTCACGGAGCAGACAAAGCCGTCTGCGATGCATTGCTTGAAAAATATGTCGCATACGCAGATACCATAAAGGAAATGAAGTAATATATATCGATGCCAATATTATTTGATCTGTTCGTTACATTTGCCAAAGTCGGAGTCTGCACCTTCGGGGGCGGTTATGCCATGCTCCCCATTCTCGAGAGGGAAGTGGTCAGCAACAAAGGCTGGGCTACAATGGATGAGCTGTTGGACTATTATGCCGTAGGTCAGTGTACCCCCGGCATAATAGCCGTTAATACGGCAACTTTTATCGGAAACAAGCATAAAGGCATTCCCGGCTCGATATGCGCGACTCTCGGAATGATATTTCCGTCTCTCGTCATAATCCTGATCATTGCCTCCGTCCTCTCCAATTTTGCCGATATTCCGGCCGTTCAGAGTGCGTTTGCCGGAATCAGAGTGTGTGTCTGCGTGCTCATATTCAACGCCATCATAAAGCTGTGGAAATCCGTTGTAAAAGACATGTACTCGCTCATATGCGTGCTTGCAGTCTTTCTGCTCTCAATCTTTCTTGACATCTCTCCGGTGATATTCGTGCTGCTCAGCGCCGTTTGCGGAATACTAATCAAAACGGCGGAGGTGAGAAGCAAATGATCTATCTCCGTCTGTTTCTTGAGTTCTTCAAGACCGGTCTGTTCTCGGTCGGGGGCGGTCTTGCAACCATACCGTTTCTATACGAGCTGTCGGCGAAAACAGGCTGGTTTTCATACGAAGAGCTTGCAAATATGATGGCTGTCTCCGAATCGACCCCGGGGCCTATGGGTGTAAATATGGCGACCTATGTAGGCTTTGAAACCGCGGGGGTCCCGGGCTCGATCTGTGCAACGATAGGTCTTGTAACCCCATCCGTTATAATAATCCTGATCATTGCCAAAGCCCTGCACGCGTTTCGGAGCAACAGATATGTGGATGCGGCCTTTTACGGTATAAGGCCCTGTTCTCTGGGGCTCATAGCAGCAGCCGGAGCTATCGTAGCGAAGATCGCACTTCTGAATATCGATCTGTTCAAACAGACCGGCCTGTTTACGGACCTAGTAAATATCAGGGCGCTTATCCTTGCTGCTGCTCTTCTGGTTCTAACAAGAGCCGTCAAATTTACCAAAAACCTCCATCCTCTCTGGTTTATAGCCTTCTCGGCGATCATGGGCATTCTGCTCAAATACTGACAAAAGAAAAAACCGGACAGCATGCTGTTCGGCTTTTCCTGACTGTTGTTTATTTGGAAGATCAGTGTTTTCCTTTTGTATTGCTCCTGCCGCCTTTGCTTTTGTGGAGGATCCAGACAACAGCAGCTATTCCGACAAGTGAGATTCCCGTGAGGGCGATCCAGAGACCTATCCTGTTGGTATCAGCAGTAAAAGGGGCATTGATCCTTTCACAGAGCGCTGTTATCTCGATATCGCCTCTGACTCTCGTTCCGAAAACGGATATCCTTCCGGAAGAAGTGTCATAGCTGTAGTGCTTGGTTTCCAGCTCATCTCCGTCGACCTTGACAGTTATGTTCTTTGGAAGCACATAGCCCGTTCTGGGGATAACATAGGACGTATAAGCTGTGCCGTACTGAGGTCTTGAATCACTGGAGAAGTCCGCGTGGCTTACAAGCACCGAAACGGAATAAACTTTCCCGACCTTATCAGCAGAGACCGTGATCTTGCCGTCAATGTATTTTCCGGGCACGGAAAGCCTTCCGGTTGCCGGGTCGAACCATGTGCCTACGGAAGTGTATTCCTCCTCGAGAACGGAGCCGACTCTGTTTGCAACGCCTGTGGATCCGTTGATTATGTATACTTTGTCGTATACCGTAACGGTTATGGTCCCGTACTCGTTGTGTTTGCTCAGCGGTACAAAGGTGACATCAAAGCGCTTGCCGGCCTGCGGTGACTGCGTAACTGATTCAACGGTGAAGTCGGCAAGCCCTTCGATGTTCAGCCTGACTGTTTTGCCTGCAAAAGATGGAGAAACACTTAACTCATCGGCAATGACATTGCCGGGAATTACCAATTCATGATTTCCTATGTTGTACCAGACTCCAAGACTGTCTGCAACGGTGTTGTCCGCAGGATAAGCATCTCCGGTCTCAGGATCGACCGTATATGAGCCTTTTCCGGTCTTTATCTCAAAACCGGTCAGCGTCCCGTAGCATTTGGAGAGATCGGCAGCAAGCCTTACATCTCTTCCTTCGGCAGGTTCTCCGGACAGGAGGTTGAATTTCAGGCCTTTGGAATCCGCAAAACTGCAGGAAATGTTTCCGCCGTCCGCATAACAGACAGCGGAAGAAAGAAATAGCGATGCCAGCAAGCTTATACATATAAGTATTTTAAAAGCTTTTCTGATCATCGTCTTATTACTCCGTAACCGTCAGGTCAAATAGATTATGTTTTAGTAATTATGTTTTGGAAATTATGTTGACTATTATTATGTTAATATATTTATTCTCATTATGCAAAGATTTTTTTGTGCAAATTGCCTAAAACAAATAATAAAATATCAAAAAAGTAAAACGAAATTTAACGGCTGATTACGAATCCGGAAAAACAAGTTACAAATTTATGCATTTGGAGTTTTGCAATGATCGAAAGAATAATTGAAGCGGAGAGACTCGAAGATCTGATCAGCGTATTCGGCTCATTTGACAGGAATCTTCACATCATAGAATCCGAACTGAATGTCAAGGTCCTTGACAGGGAAAACTGCATTCATATCAGCGGGGAGGCCGATGCGGTAATGCTCGCGGAAAAGACCATAAACGGGCTGCTTACCCTGGCCTCCAAAGGGGAGAGTATCGACGATTCCAACGTAAGATATGTGATGCAGCTGGTCAATGAGGGCAAAGAGAGGAAGATCGATGAGCTCACCGGCGACGTGATCTGCATTACGGCAAACGGAAAGCCCGTGAAGCCTAAAACTCTCGGTCAGAAAAACTATTGCGACGCGATCTCCGAAAACACGATCACACTCGGAATAGGCCCCGCGGGAACAGGCAAGACTTATCTCGCCGTGGCTGCCGCAGTCGCGGCGTTCAGGGCCGAGAAGGTCAACAGGATCATTCTAACCAGGCCGGCTGTTGAAGCAGGCGAGAGACTCGGGTTTCTGCCCGGTGATCTTCAGAGCAAGGTGGACCCGTACCTGAGGCCTCTATATGACGCTCTCTTTGAGATGTTCGGCCCCGATACATATCAGAAATACCTTGAGAAGGGCAATATCGAGGTGGCTCCGCTCGCCTATATGAGAGGGCGGACTCTGGACGACAGCTTTATAATCCTCGACGAGGCCCAGAACACCTCCGGAGAACAGATGAAGATGTTCCTGACCAGGATCGGGTTCGGATCAAAAGTGGTCATCACCGGCGATATCACCCAGATAGACCTGCCCGCAGACAAGAGCTCCGGACTCAAGACCGCAATGAAGGTGCTCGAGGATATAGACGATATAGCCATCTGCCAGCTGACAGGCGCCGATGTGGTGAGGCACCGCCTGGTGCAGAAGATCATCGAGGCCTACGAGGACTATGAGACAAAGCACCCGCTGACCAACGCAAAACCTGCTCCGAAAAGTTACAAAAGGAAGTAAAGCGGTATATGAGAAATGAAATATATGTCAGTCGCGAGGTAAAAGGGCTCGGATTCAGAAACGCGGCTGCGTTGATAAAAAAAGCCGTAAACAGGGCACTGGATGCTGAGAACATCGATGCGCCATGTATAGTCAGCGTCCTACTGACTGACGATGAGGGCATCAGGGAAATGAACAGGCAGTTCAGGGATACCGACAGGTCAACGGACGTGCTCTCTTTCCCGCTCAACGAGCTTCAGCCCGGAGAGTTTGATGCGGACATCTGTGAGACAGATCCCGGGACGGGGAGCGTTATGCTCGGGGATATCTTGATCAATATCCCGCAGTGCGCCGTTCAGGGGGAGGAATTCGGGCACGGCTTTGACAGGGAGCTTACATATCTTACCGTTCATTCCGTCCTGCATCTTCTCGGTTATGACCACACCGATGAGGGCGAGATGAAAAAACAGATGAGAAGAAGAGAAAAAGAGATAATGGGGGAAGACTGAGATGACGAAAACTGTTATGGCTGCAGTATGCGGGAGGCCGAATGTAGGCAAATCCACGCTTACAAACCTTCTTACAGGCGAGAAGATAGCTATAGTCTCGGACAAGCCCCAGACGACGAGAAACCGTATAGAGGCCATATTCCAGAGAGGTGAGACACAGTTCATCCTGCTGGATACTCCAGGCTTTCACAAGCCTAAGACCAGACTCGGGGACTACATGGTCAAGGTAGTAAACGAAACTGTCACTGATGTGGACCTCGCGCTCATGGTCGTTGAGCCGGCGGCGAAGATCGGAAAGCAGGAAGAGGAGCTCCTCGCGCGTCTCAAGTCCGCCGGGACTCCGGTGATACTCGCGATCAACAAGATAGATACGGTCGAAGACAAGAGAAATCTGCTGGAAGTCATCGCGGTCTACTCGGAGGCCTTCGAATTCGAGTCGATAATCCCTGTCTCCGCTAAGACCGGGGACGGAACCGGGGAACTGGTCGATGAAATGGAAAAGTACGCGACGGAGGGCCCCTGGCTCTTCCCCGACGATATGATCACTGACCAGCCCGAGCGCCAGATCTGCGCAGAATACATAAGAGAAAAGCTGCTTATGTGCCTCGACAAGGAGATACCCCACGGCACGGCAGTCGAGATAACGAAATTTTCCGAAAGAGACAGCTGTATAACTGATATCGAGGCGACGATATACTGTGAGAAGGAGAGCCACAAGAGAATAATAATCGGAAAAGGCGGCTCAATGCTCAGAAAAGTCGGAGAGCTCGCGCGCAGGGATATCGAGGAGCTCACCGGAATGAAGGTGAACCTTCAGACCTGGGTCAAGGTCAGGGAGAACTGGAGAGACTCCGCGGCCTCTCTGAGAAACTTCGGTTACAGAGAGAATTAAATGCACAAGACGGTAAAAGCGCTGATCCTGAGAGAGGTCAGATACAAAGAGGCGGACAGGATCCTGAACGTGCTCTCCGAGGAGGGGAAGCTCATAATGAAGGCCCCCGGAGCCCTTAAAAAAAACAGCAAAACGGCGGCCGGAACTCAGGCGCTGGTGTATTCCGAACTCACCCTGTACGAGTCTCTCGGCAAATGGAATGTGAAGGAAGCGGTTTCCCTGGAGGATTTCAAAGGCCTTCGTGAGGATATAACGGCGCTTTCTCTCGGAAGTTACTTTGCCGAAGCTCTCGAGGTCTTTTCCCAGGAGGACATCCCCGACAGCGGGCTTTTGAGACTCGGACTCAATTCACTGTACGCTCTTTCAAACGGGCTGTATTCCCAGGAGCATATCAAGGCGGCTTTTGAGATGAGATGCATGTGCCTGAACGGTTATATGCCGGATATAGGCAAATGCGTGTATTGCGGGAAGGAGGAGCCCGAGTCGCCGTTTTTTAGCTACGAAAACGGTAAGATCTGCTGTCGCAGATGCAGGGACGCCGCTTTCGGGCTTTACGCGGACGCCTGCAGCGAGTCTTTAGCTGCTCTGAGATACATCTGCGGAGCTCCGGACAAAAATTTCCTCAAATTCAGCATAAGCGAAGAGGCACAGGCCCGCCTTTCGAATATCTGCGAGCGCTGGTTCCTCTATAACACGGATAAGAATTTCCCCACACTGGAATACTGGAAAAAGATAAAGATCTGATATTATGAATTTTTTTGAAAAATCACTTATAACGCTCGAGCTCCCGGCAGTATTGAAGATGCTCGCTTCATGCTGCGTATGCGAGACCGCGAAGGAGAACGCGCTTCTGCTTTCGCCTTATACCGAGAAGTCCCAGGTCATCTCCGCTCAGCAGGAGACGGACGCCGCGAAGCAGCTGAGCGTACTGAGAGGAAGCCCCGCCTTTCTCTCCATAAAGGATATAAGGCCCTCCCTCTCAAGGGCGGATCTCGGAGGAACGCTCAACAACCGTGAGCTGCTTGAGATCGCGAGAGTCCTTCAGAGCGCGGCTGCCGTAAAGGGATACATCGCGGAGGCCTCCGATGCGAAGACATGCATAGATCACCTTTTTTCTGCTCTGAGATCCAACAAATTTCTGGAAAACAAGATCTCCTCATCGCTTATAGGCGATGACGAGGTGGCGGACAGTGCGTCTTCCGAGCTTTCAAACATCAGAAGACAGATGAGGATAACCTCCTCCAGAATAAGGGATACTCTTCAGAAGATAGTGTCCTCCCCGACTTACCAGAAGGTCCTTCAGGAACCCATTATCACCACGAGAAGCGACAGATACGTTGTTCCCGTCAGAGCCGAGTTCAAGGGGGCGATCCCGGGTCTGGTTCACGATATTTCCTCCTCGGGAGCGACCCTTTTCATTGAGCCGATGTCGGTCCTCAACGCCAATAACGAGCTGAGAGAGCTTGCCGCCCGCGAGAAGGCGGAGATAGAGCGCATTCTGGCAGAGCTTTCTGCGGACTGCGCGGAACATAAGGACGATATCGAATCGGACTACGTGCTTCTGGTTAGGCTTGACCTCATATTCGCCAAGGCGAAGCTCTCCTATCAGATCGACGGCGTCTCACCCCTTATTTCCGAAAAGGAGATAGTCCTCAAACGCGCGAGACACCCGCTCCTTTCAAAGGATACCGTCGTCCCGATCGATCTGGAGCTCGGGAAGGATTTCGATACTCTGGTGATAACAGGCCCGAACACGGGAGGAAAGACCGTAACACTGAAAACGCTCGGTCTGCTTGCCGCCATGGCCCAGTGCGGGCTCCACATTCCCGCTTCAGACGGGAGCTGCCTTCCGGTCTTCACGCATATTCTCGCGGATATCGGAGATGAGCAGAGCATAGAGCAGAGCCTCTCCACCTTCTCGGCGCACATGAGGAATATAGTGAATATCCTCTCCGAGTGCGATGAGGATTCCCTGCTCCTGTTTGACGAGCTCGGTGCCGGAACGGATCCGACAGAGGGCGCCGCTCTGGCGACCGCCATAATCCAGAAAGCGAGAGATCTGGGGGCGACTGTAGCGGCTACTACCCACTACGCCGAACTCAAGGTCTTTGCAATGAACGAGAAGGGCGTTCAGAACGCCTCCTGCGAGTTCGATGTCGAGACGCTCCAGCCCACATACAGACTTTTAATAGGTATTCCAGGCAAGTCCAACGCCTTTGCCATCTCGAGAAAGCTCGGGCTCGATGAGGACATAATCGAGTCTGCCAGAGCATATATCAACAGTGAAAACTCGGGACTTGAAAGCTCGATCGAGGCTCTCGACTCCCTCAGAGTAGGGCTCGAGAAGAAAAATGAGGAAGCTGAGCAGCTGCTCGCGAACGCGCGGGAGGACAGGGAAGCCGCTGAAAAATACAAAGCAGAGTATGAGCAGAGGTTCGGTAAAGCCGAGAGAGCGGCAAAACGCGAGGCGGAGCGGATAATATCCGACGCAAGACAGACAGCGGAGTCGGTATTTGCAGAGCTCGACGATATGAAGCGCAGGATAAACGAGGAGGAGAATATCCAGGCCGTAAACAAGGCAAGAAGCGAGCTTCTGGCCTCCCTCAACAGAAAAGAAGAATCCTATGCCGAGGCTCCCGCGCACAGAGAGGCAAGAAGATCCTCAAGGCCTGTCGCCGTGGGCGATATGGTCGAAGTTACGACTCTTGGCCTTAAAGGAGAGGTCAGTGAGATATCTCCGACCAGAGAGCTGACCGTCGTTTCGGGCGCGATGACTTTCAAGGCAAAGGAGGAGGACTGCTTCCTGCTCGAGGATGTATCCGCCAAAAACAAAAAGGCGAAGCTCTCGACAGGCGCTACGCTCAGAACTGATGCCAAAAAGGAGATAGACCTCAGGGGAATGGAGTCGGTCGAGGCCGTATTCACCGCCGAGCAGTTTCTGGACAGCGCGGTCATGTCGAAGCTCAAGACCGTTACGATCATTCACGGCAAGGGCACCGGAGCCCTCAGAGCGGCCATACACCGAATGCTCAGAAGCAACAGATCGGTCAGGTCCTTCAGGCTCGGAAACTACGGCGAGGGCGAAACAGGCGTCACAATTGTAGAATTGAAGTAATCCCGGGCTTTATACGGGCTATAAAATAGTCAAATTGCACAAAGTCGCAGGCTTTTATTGACAATTCAAGAAAAATCGTATAGTATAGGGCGCGCAGAAACGGAATATAATAATTCGGGGTTTGTATTAGCCCTTAAAACTAAGGAGCATCAGTATGGTAACCAAAGAAGTAGTTATCAATAATCAGGTAGGTCTTCACGCCAGACCGGCAACATTTTTCATTCAGAAAGCCAATGAGTTCAAGAGCAGCATCTGGGTCGAGAAGGAAGACAGACGCGTAAACGCAAAGAGCCTTCTGGGTGTCTTGTCCCTCGGCATTGTCAAAGGCACAGCCATCACTCTGATAGCAGACGGAACAGACGAAGAAGAGGCGATCTCCACTCTTGCGGAGCTCATAGATTCCGATTTCACGGAGTAATATTTCAAATTACGGGACGTGCCTTCAGGGGCACGTCTTTTTAGTATAGGCGGGAATTGTTTTTTTATGACACATGAGCTTCTGAGCCGGAAAGCCAACAGCCTTCCGCAGACCCCCGGCGTCTATCTTATGGTCGACGCTGAGGGCACTATTATCTATGTCGGCAAGGCCAAGAGACTCAGAAACAGAGTCAGTTCCTATTTCAGGGGCGAACATCTCCCCAAGGTGGAAGCCATGGTAGAGAAGATAGACGACTTCGACACCATATTCGTCAGCTCCGAACTCGAAGCCCTGCTCCTGGAAAACGCCCTTATAAAGCAGTATCAGCCGCATTACAATATCCTCCTGAAGGACGACAAGGGCTTCCCGTATATAAAGGTGGATACAGACAGCGAGTATCCGGATATGAAGATCTCCGCGAAACAGGAGGACGACGGCTGCCTCTATTTCGGCCCCTTCGGAGGCAGATCGCTGAGCGCGAATATCATCCGCACCGTCAAGCAGGCGCTCCTTCTTCCGGACTGCACGCGGGTCTTTCCGAGAGACATCGGGAAAGCGCGGCCCTGCCTTAACTACGACATAGGCAAATGCCTCGGCTGGTGCCTTGAGGACAGCTCTGCGGAGGAATACAGAAAGCTCATAGATGAAGCTGTCCTTATCCTGAAGGGCAGGAGCAGGGAGCTCATATCGGAGCTCACGGACAGGATGCAGCAGGCATCCGACGAGCTCAGGTTCGAGGAGGCTGCCGAGCTTCGCGACAGGATAAACAGCATAAAGTCGCTCAGCGTAAAACAGAAGGTCGTGCCCCTGAGGCCGGGAGAGGCAGACGAGATAGAGAGCTCGGTCTCCTCGGGGATCAAATACAACAAGACGCTCTCGATGCTCAGGGAGCTGCTCTCGCTGGAAAATATCCCGGAGCGAATAGAGGCCTACGATATCTCGAACCTCGGAGACACCGGGATAGTCGCGGGAATGACTGTTTTCAAAAACGGCAGGCCTTATAAGCGCGACTACAGGAAATTTAAGATAGAGGACATGCCGGTGCGCGACGATTACGCGTCGATGGAGCAGACCTTAAGGCGCAGATTCACGCACTATGCCGAGGGTGACGAAAAGTTTTCCGAGCTCCCTGATCTGCTTCTCATGGACGGGGGAGATACCCACGCGGCAGTGGCAGAGAGGGTACTCGGCGAATTCGGCCTCGATATACCGGTATACGGCATGGTCAAGGACTCGAGGCACCGTACAAGAGCGCTCATCAATTCGAAGGGCGAGGAGATAGGCATAAAGGGCAATCAGGCGCTGTTCTCATTTATCGGAACGATACAGGAGGAGACCCACCGCTTCGCGATCACATACCAGAGGAAAACGAGAAAAGCCGCGCTTCTCTCCGAGCTCGACAGCATCGAAGGCATAGGTCCTAAAAGAAAGGCAGAGCTCATAAAGCGTTTCGGCTCGCTGAAGAACATAAAGAGCGCGGAGCTTACAGAGCTCGAAAACGTGCTGCCGAAGGATGCCGCCGCGAGCGTATACAGCCATTTCAACAAAGAGGAAGGAAATTGAGAGTTATAACCGGAAGCGCCGGGGGCAGAAAACTCAAAACCCCGGAGAACTATGACATAAGGCCGACTTCTGACACGGTCAAAGAGTCGCTTTTCAATATCCTGCAGTTCGACATAGAGGGCAGGAAGGTGCTCGATCTCTTCGCGGGAACGGGCCAGCTCGGCATAGAGGCGCTCAGCCGCGGTGCAGAGAGCTGCACCTTTGTCGACACCAGCAAAAAGGCGCTGGATATAGTCGGGAAGAACCTCGAGATCTGCAAACTGAAAGGAAAGCTCGTAAACGAGGACGCGCGCCTCTTTCTCAAAAGAGGAGGAAAATACGATATCGTCTTTCTGGACCCGCCCTACGCCTCGGGCCTCTACGACGAAATCCTTGACAGCATCGCTTCCGCTGATATATTATCTCAGGGCGGCTGTATCGTCGCGGAATCGCCCCGGGAGCTCTCCCTCCCGGAACTGAGCGAGCCTTATAAGAAGCTGAAAGAATACCGATACGGCAGGATCAAGCTGACACTCTACACTAGAAACTGAATCCCTTAATAAGGAGAAAACGATGAGTATTGCGATTTGCCCGGGCAGTTTCGACCCGATAACCCTCGGCCATCTGAATATAATAAGACGCACAGCCAGGATCTTCGATGAGGTGGTCGTCGTGATCATGCAGAATTCGACCAAGAAATCCCCCATGTTCACGGTCGAAGAGCGCGTGGAGATGGTCAGGAAAGCGACGGAGCGCTACAAGAACGTCAAGGTCGACAGCTCCGACATCCTGCTCGCCGAGTATGCGAGGCAGTATGAGGGCGCCGTGATAGTAAAGGGCCTGAGAGCCGCCTCCGATTTCGAATACGAGTTCCAGATGAACCTTATAAACAAGCAGATACGCCCCGAGCTTGAGACGATGTTCCTGACCGCGAGCGGGAAATACACTTTCCTGAGTTCCTCGGTCGTCAGGGAGATGGCCATGTACGGAGCGGACCTCACAGGGCTTGTTCCGAGCGAGCTGATTGAAACGATTGAAGAGAAAGCCAAAGTATGGAGAAACAAGTGATGGATAACAATAACGAAGCGATACAGCTTCTCGACATCCTCTACGGTATGATCGCGGACGCCTGGGAAGTCCCGATGAACAAGGACAAATGCATAATAGAGCGCGAAAAGGCCCTGGATATCATCAGCAAGGTAAAGATAATCCTCCCGACCGAGCTCACCGAGGCGAAGAGGCTCGTCTCCACGAGAAACGAATTCATCCTCAACACCCGCAAGGAAGCCGAGGCCATCAAAAAGAACGCGCAGGAGACCCAGAGAAGGCTCCTCGACGAGCAGCAGATCATCAAGACAGCCAACGAGCGCGCGGCAGCGATCCTTTCGGACGCCGAACAGAAGTCGGACGGGCTGAGGAAAGCGGCATCCGAATACATAGACGGGATAGTAGAAAAAGCGAGAAGCGAGCTTCTGGAAGCCCTTCAGGCCATCAATACCACATCCTCCCAGCTGGATTCGGCGAGAGCGGTGTCGGAGCCCGGGCAGGAAGCTCCCGACGCGACAAAAACGAGGGTCAGTCCCAAGCCGCGCAAAAAGATCTATGAAGTCGACGACGAGAACTTCATCCCCATAGATGTTGAGTAAAATAAAGCCTTAAAACACACGGTCTTGTACCGTGTGATTTTTTTACAAAAACTTGCATTTTGTTACATAAAAAAGACAGAAAAAACCTGAAAAATTCCCTTGATTTTTAAATTTCTGTTAAATATAATTGTTCTCACAGGTGGGGAAATGTGGTGGAAAATGTTTAACATTCCCACAAAATTTCCAACCGGGACCGCAAAGGAGGTGAGACTTATGACAGGTGAATATCGACATTCCCTGGATTCAAAGGGCAGAGTGTTCATACCCGCGAAAATGCGTGAAGAGGCGGGAGATGTGCTCTATGTCACCTTATCGATGGAGAAGTGCCTTTCGGTCTACAGCAGGGATTCCTGGAACGCGCTCTGCGAAAAAGTCAGCGCGATGCCCTACATCAGACAGAAGAAAATGAGGCCGCTTTTTGCCTTTGCCTCCAAGTGCGAAGCAGATGCCCAGGGCCGCATTCTGATACCGGCCAATTTAAGAGAATTTGCAAATATCGAAAAGAATGTTACAATAGTAGGATGCAACAACCACATCGAACTGTGGAATGCCGATTACTGGGATGAAGTCAGCAGTGAAGAGATCACTCCCGACAACATTGCAAAGGTCATGGAGGAGCTTGAATTTTGAACGCTAAGCATGTCTCCGTTCTGCTGGACGAATGCATAGATAACCTCAATACAGATCCTGCGGGCACCTATGTCGACGGTACTCTCGGCATGGGCGGGCACTCGGAAAAAATAGCCGAAAAGCTTACGACCGGCAGGCTCATTTGCATAGACAGAGACGCATCCGCGATAGATTACGCGCGGGAGCGTCTCAAGCTCTTTTCGGACAGGATAACCTTTGTCCACGCGAATTTCGCGGATACGGTCGAAGTTCTGGATGACCTGGGGATAGAGGGCGTCAACGGGATGCTTTTCGATCTCGGAGTCTCGTCCCCGCAGCTCGACGAGACCGAAAGGGGCTTTTCCTATATGAAGGACGCGCCCCTGGACATGCGCATGGACAGATCCGAAGGGCTCACGGCTTACGATATAGTAAACACCTGGAGCGAGGAGCGGCTCAACCGGATACTGTGGGACTACGGCGAGGAGAAATACGCCAGGCGCATAAGTCGGGCGATAATAAACAAGCGTGAAAAGAAACCGATAGAGAGCACGCTGGAGCTCTCGGACACAATAAAGTCCGCGATGCCCCCTCAGGCTCTGAGGGAGAAGCAGCACCCCGCCAAGAGGAGCTTTCAGGCGATACGCATCGCCGTCAACGACGAGCTCGGAGCGGTCGCGAAGATGGCGGAGACGGTCCCGGACAGGCTCCTTCCGGGAGGCAGGCTCTGCATCATAAGCTTCCACTCGCTGGAGGACAGGATTGTCAAATCCGCTATAGCGGCGAGGGAGAACGGCTGCACCTGCCCGAGAGAGGCCCCGATCTGCACATGCGGCTTTGTAAAGACGCTAAAGAGCGTATACAGAAAACCGATACTTCCCTCTGAAGAGGAGATAGAAAACAATCCCAGAGCCCGCAGCGCGAAGCTCAGGGTAGCGGAGAGAGTGTAATATGAAACTTTCCGAAGTATTAAAAAGAACAGGCTGTTTAGCCTCAAATATCAAGGACGACCCCGAGATCACGGGGATAAGCTACGACTCGAGAAAGACGCTCCCCGGAGACCTCTTCGTCGCCATCAGGGGCTTCAATTCCGACGGGATGGAGTTCATCCCGAAGGCCCTGAAAGCCGGAGCCTCCGCCGTAATATGCGACAGAGAGCCCGAGGATAACATTCCCTATGTTCTCGTAAAGGACTGCAGGGAGACCCTGGCGCTCGCCTCATGCGCCTTCTTCGGCGAGCCCTCGAAAGAGATGAAGATGATCGGAGTCACCGGAACTAACGGGAAGACCACGACCACATATCTCGTAAAGCACATGCTCGAGACCCTCGTCCCTTCAAAGATCGGCCTCATCGGCACAAACGGCATCATGATAGGGCAGGAGTACATCCATTCGGACTACACGACCCCGGAGAGCTTCGAGCTCCAGAAGCTCTTCCGCGAGATGGCGGACAAGGGCTGCACGTACTGCGTGATGGAGGTGAGCTCCCATTCGCTGGCACTCAGCAGGGTGGCAGGTATACACTACGATGTCGCCATGTTCACGAACCTTACCCAGGACCACCTGGATTTCCATAAGACCATGGAGGAGTACGCCTCGGTCAAGAAGAGCCTCTTCTCGAGATGCGACATCGCCTGCACCAACCTGGACGACGCCCGAGGCCTGTACATGGTCGAGGGATCTCCCGCCCGTTTAATAACCATCTCGGCTGAGGGCAGGGAAGCGGACCTCAGAGCTGAAAACACAGAGCTCTCGGCATCGGGCGTCACATTCGACGCGGTTTACGGGGATGAAAGTGCCCGCGCTCATCTCGCGATCCCCGGGCTCTTCTCGGTCCACAACGCGCTCGGAGTTATCTCGATAGGCCTCGCGCTCGGCTTTTCGCTGAAAGACTGCTGCGAGTCCCTCTCCACCGCGACGGGAGTCAAGGGCAGGATGGAGGTCGTTCCGACAGACGGGGACTACTCGGTTATAATTGACTACTCCCACACGCCTGACTCGCTCAAAAACGCGCTCGAGACATTGAAGCCCTTAACGAGGGGAACGCTCTACGCGCTCTTCGGATGCGGAGGCGACAGGGACAAGCTCAAGCGCCCGATAATGGGAGAGGTGGCGGCAAAGTACGCGGACTTCTGCATAGTCACCACGGACAACCCCCGCACGGAGGATCCGGAGGAGATAATAAAAGAGATCCTCGAAGGCGTCGAAAACGCCGGAACGCCTTATGTTTCAATATGTGACCGCCCCTCGGCCATACGCTGGGCTATTGACAAGGCGGGCCCCGGTGATGTAATATTACTCGCCGGCAAAGGCCATGAGGACTACCAGGTAGTCGGAAAGACCAAACACCACATGGACGAGCGCGAGATCGTCGCCGGATATCTCTCAGAGAGAAAACAAAAAGGAAGCTCCCAATGCTGATGACCGTAAAACTGATACTGGCTTTCATACTGGCATTCGCAGTGTCATCCGTTTTCGGCAATTTCTATGTCCCCTGGCTCAAGAAGGTCAAAGTCGAGCAGGAGATCAAGGAAAACGGCCCGACATGGCACATATCCAAATCAGGCACCCCGACAATGGGCGGCGTGATGTTCATACTGGCGGCCTTTGTCGCGTGCATCACGGTCGGCTTCGACAGCATGCGCGAGGGAAAGTATGTCCATCTCTTCGTCTTCGTGTTCGCGCTGGCCTTCGGAGCCATAGGCTTTCTCGACGACTGGGAGAAGATAAAACACAAGGCAAACCTCGGCCTTCACGCCAACACGAAGTTCCTTCTCCAGCTGGCGGCCGCCATAGTCTTCGTCCTGATCATGCGCCGCACGGGCTACCTCAGAACGGACCTCTACATCCCGTTTTTCAATAAAGTCGTTTATATCCCGGACTGGGCTTACATGCTCCTCTCCGCTTTCATAATCGTGGGCACTGTCAATTCCGTCAATATCACGGACGGCGTGGACGGGCTGGCCTCCGGGACCTCGATCCCGGTCTTCCTGTTCTTCGTAACCCTCGCTTACCGCTGGGGCGCGCGCTATCTCGAGCTCGGGATCTTCGCCTCCGCGATGATAGGAGGGCTTTTGGGCTTCCTCATATACAACTACAACCCCGCGAAGGTCTTCATGGGCGATACGGGCTCGCTGTTTCTGGGCGGGGCGATCGCGGCTCTGGCTTTTGCCTACGACATGCCGCTGATCCTGATCACCCTCGGGATCATGTTCATAATAGAGACCCTCTCGGACATCATCCAGGTCGCGTATTACAAGCTGAGCCACGGCAAGCGCGTCTTTAAGATGGCCCCCTTCCACCACCACCTCGAGATGGGCGGCTGGACAGGCCGCAAATGGAAGGAAAAGGAGCTCTTCCTGCTCTTTACGGGCATCTCGCTCCTCTTCGCGATCATCTCGTTCATCGGAGTGTATAACAGGTACTGATGCGTTTCATCCTGACTGCCGGCGGAACCGCGGGGCATATAAACCCGGCGCTCTCCGTTGCCGAAAAACTGAATGAGCTTTATCCCGGCAGCAGCTTTCTCTTCATCGGTGCCGAAGGCAAGATGGAGTGCGAGCTGGTGCCTAGAGCCGGCTACGATTTCAGGGCCGTAAAAGTCACGAACCTCAGCCGGGGCCGCAGCGCGGAGGATATAAAGCACAATCTTGAGACCGCCAGAAACGCGATCACATCCATAAAAGAAGCGTCAAATATCATAAAGGAATTCAAACCCGATGCCGTAATAGGTACCGGGGGTTATGTATGTTTTCCGGTAATTACGGCAGCCCACAGGCTTGGCATTCCGACCGCGGTACACGAGAGCAACGCGGAGCCTGGCCTCACGACAAAGCTCCTGGCCGACAAAGCTGACCTCATCATGGTCGGAGTCCCCGAGTGCGCGAACAGCTACCGCAAAAAAGAGCGCGTCCATATAACCGGAACTCCCGTGCGTGCGGGATTTTGCGGCCTTACCAGGGCTGAGGCCAGAAAAGAACTCGGCATAGAGGGGGACAAGCCTCTGGTCGTCTCCGCCTGGGGCTCGCTGGGCGCCCGGCACATGAACGAGACGGTTCTCGGGATGATCCCCAGGATCGCCGCGAGCGGGGAGTTCCTGTTTATACATTCCATAGGCTCCTATTACTACGATTCCTTCATGAAGGAGATAGAGAAGACTGTTCCCGACTGGGCGGAGCACGGCATCGACCTCAGAAAATACATTTACGACATGCCTCTCGTCATGACAGCGGCGGATCTCGTCACATGCAGGGCGGGGGCCTCGACACTGGCCGAGCTTTCTTATATAGGAAAGCCGGCGCTCATCGTACCCTCCCCGAACGTCACCAACAACCACCAGGAGAAGAACGCGCGCGTGCTCGAAAAGGCGGGCGGCGCGGAGGTCCTGCTCGAGACGGAGTTTACAGAGGAGAGCTTCTTTGAAAGGCTCAGGACCCTGGTCTCCGACAGCGATAAGCTCGACGCGATGGGTAAGGCAATGAGATCCCTCTGCGTGGAGGACTCGGCAGAGCGCATCTGCTCCTGCATCGCGTCCTTACTGTAAACATTAAGATCTGACTATGGCAAACGAAAAGACCAAAACCAATATATTCCGAATAGACCGGCAGTCCCGCAGACACAGAATGAACGTCAGCGGCCCGGTCAGATTCTTTATTGTAATCGTCGCCGTAATATTCCTGATGAGCATCTTCTTCCGCGTGGAGGTCATCAGCGTCGAGGGCAACAGGCACTATACGGACTCCGAGATAATCAACGCCGTCGATATCGAGGAAGGGGACAACCTCTTCTTCTTCGACAGGTTCGCGGCAGTAGGCAGGGCCTTCTCGAAGCTCCCGTACATTGACCAGCTGACCATCTCCAGAAGCCTTCCGAACAGGGTCACCATCACGGTCGAGGAGAGCGAGGCTCTGGCCTGCATCGTTGTCGGCGATGAGTACTGGACTCTGGACGAGAACTGCAAGATCCTAGGCAAAGCGACGGAAGAGGAGCTCGAGGACCTGATCATGATAACAGGCATAGACCCCGGAACGCTCATGATCGGAGAGAAGCTCGTCACCAAGGACGGGGACGAGGAGCTGGTCGCATTTCTCGCGCGTGTCCTTTTCAACATCGAGGAGCGCGGGCTTAAAAACGGAGTCACTTATGTCAGCTTTGACAATCCAAAAAACGTCAAATTCGACTATCTGGATAACTTTACGGTCGTTTTCGGCGGATCCGACAATATCGACTACCGCTTCGGCATGCTGATGTCCGCTTTCTCCCAGCTGACGCTCAACGACGTCGGTGTAGTGGATGTGAGCAGCATAACCGGCGTGCATTTCACTCCGGGCTGAAATATGGTTACAAAAAAATTACAAAAAATCTAAAATTTAGTTGACCTTGACATAATTTTATATTATTATTAATGGGAATAATCTAATGGGAGGTCCTGCTATGGATTTCAAAGCTGAAAACGGTCCCGAGAACGTTGTCAATATAAAGGTCATCGGTGTCGGCGGAGCCGGTAACAATGTAGTAAACAGGATGGTGAAATCCGGTACCCAAGGTGCCGAGTTCGTCGCCATCAATACCGATAAACAGGCGCTTTCTGTCTCCAGCGCGAACACTAAGGTACAGATAGGCGAGAAGACCACCAGAGGCCAGGGCGCGGGCTCCGACCCCGAGATAGGCAGAAAAGCCGCCGAGGAGAGCCGCAACAATATCGCCAAATGCCTCGAGAATACCGATATGGTATTCATCACCGCGGGCATGGGCGGCGGAACCGGCACAGGCGCAGCTCCCACAGTCGCGGATCTGGCAAAAGAGGCCGGGATCCTCACTGTCGGCGTAGTCACAAAGCCCTTCAAATTCGAGGGCAAGCGCCGTATGGACCAGGCCGAGGCAGGTATCAAGGAGCTTCTCGGCAAGGTCGACAGCCTTCTCGTTATCCCGAATGACAGACTGAAATTCGCGACCGACCAGAGGATCACCTTCGCCAACGCTTTCGAGATCGCTGACGATGTCCTCCTCCAGGCAGTCGAGAGCATAGCGAACCTCATCAAGAACACCGGCTTCATTAACCTCGACTTCGCCGATGTAAGCTGCATCATGAAAGACGCGGGCTATGCCCACATGGGCGTCGGCCACGCCGGCGGAAAGGGCAAAGCTGAAGAGGCTGCCAAAATGGCAGTATCATCCCCGCTCATGGAGACCTCCATCAACGGAGCCAGAGGCGTGCTCATAAACATCACGGGCTCCGAGGATATGGGCCTCGAGGATGTGGAGGCAGCGGCCGGCCTCGTTCAGGAAGCGGCTCATCCGGAAGCGAACATCATCTTCGGCGCGAGCTTCGACGATACCCTCCAGGACGAGATCCACGTCACGGTCATCGCGACAGGCTTCGAGGAGAAGGCCCCCGAGGCGGCAACCGAGGAAGCGAAATCCGCCAATTTCGCGCCAGTCGTTCCTTCCAATGAGAAGAAGGGCACGACCCTGTTCGGCGCAGGCGCTCCCTCCGTATCGGCAGAGCCCGAGCTCGTTCCTCCTCTTTCGTCCCCGACGGTCCTCACCCCCGCACCCGCTGAGGAAGCCGCGAAACCCGCGGGCGACGACCCATTCGACAATATCTTCAAGATCTTCAATCAGAAGTAATTATTTAAGACCATACCGCGCTGAGGTTTACGCCTCAGCGCGTTTTTATTTACGCCGGCTCTTCAGAAAACAGGGCGGGATTTACAAAGATCCGGATATCCCGCGGCCTCCCCACCTTTCCGGCACTGTCCGGTCTTGCCTGAATAATATAATTGCAGTTCTCCAGGATAGCCAGAGGCGCTTCCAGAGAGCCGACTTTCGGGAGACGGCTGCAGTGTACGGCTCTGAACAGTTCCTGCCTTTTAAGAGAGGGCCTTTTCAGCGCCTTCAGTTTCCTTAACAGCGTTTCCGCGTTGCTCAGGTCCTCATCACCGCAGATCTGCTCAAACGCGTATTTGGCGTGTTCTTTTAAGC